>NZ_JBQSXM010000002.1:0-555695 GCF_052378285.1 Brachybacterium sp. AOP3-A1-3
TCGCGCGACGGGCTCCGGCCTGGTCATCCCGACCGCGTGAACTGACGCAGTGAAGTGACGCAGTGAACTGAGCTGCAGCAGCGCCTCGCAGCGCCTCGCGGCGCCAGCTCGATCACGCAGCTGCACGAACGGCCGGTCCCTCCCGTGGGGGCCGGCCGTTCCGCATGCGCACCGTCGCCGATGCCTCGGCAGCGAAGCGGGGACCGTTCCTCCCCAGTGCACCGTCGTCCACAATCCAGACGCTCCTCTGGAACAGGCCTGCGCGAACGGCAACTCTGGATCCATCGGCACGGAGCCGACGCCGGGAGGTCCCCGGCACTCCAGGAAGGACATCACCATGCGCGATATCCAGACGACCCTCATGGGGAACGCGACCGCAGACCCCAGCTCCCGTCAGCATGAGGACGGCACCAGCACGACCATCGTGCGCATCGCCGTCACCGGTCGCTACTACGACTCCGCCAGGAGCGACTTCATCGACCGCAAGACGGAATTCGTCAGCGTCTACACCCGCCGCGCTCTGGCTCGCAACGTGCTGGCGTCCGTGAAGAAGGGGCAGCCACTGGTGGTCACCGGTCGGCTCGGCAGCTCGGAATGGCAGGCGGAGGACGGCACCCAGCGCCACACCCTGACGCTGCAGGCCGAGGCGATCGGCCATGACCTCACCTTCGGGACCACGGCCTTCACCCGACCGATGCGGGCGGACGAGGTCCCCGACCTCAACCGCGACACGGGAGAGATGCTCGATGCAAGGACCGTCGACGCCGACGTGACCGAGGAGCTCACAGGGAGCCCGGCGGAGGACACCGTGCTGGCCGGCGCGTCCTGAGCGGGCGGCAGGCTCCCTGAGCGGAGATCAGCCGGCAGGTTGCAGCGTCTGCACCAGAGCGGCGGTGACATCCGGGAGCAGCGCGGCGCCGAGGACGTAGCCGTTCTTGTCGCCGCGATGCACGGCGGACCAGGTCGTTCCGTCGGGCAGGGCGGCGACGACCACGCGCAGAGGCCGGTCCGTGGGGATCGTGGCCCGGGAGTCGTCCTCATGCAGCGTCCAGCTGGACGGTGAGAGCTCGCAGGCGATCGCGCCGCCGGCCGCAAGATCCGGCCATTGCACGACCTGCAGTGCGGCCAAGGGGTCCTGTGCGGCGGGCGCTGAGCTCTGGTCCGAGGAGTCCTCGTCGAGGTCGATCGGTGTCAGATGCAGATCATCCGGGGCGCCGGTGCCGTCCGTGCCGACGCCGAGCAGGCCGGCGAGAGCGGGGGAGGCGGCCATCAGCTCGGCGCTGCGGGCCAGCGCATAGAGGCGCGGTGCGGGGAGGGGAGTGCCCTCGATATGACGGGAGATGTCGAGCACCGCTGCGGCGAGGGCCGCGGTCGGAGCGTCGAGTGGGTCCGTTTCGGGAGTCGTCATCGGATCGAGAGGTCCCTTACAGGTTCGCCTGACAGAATGGACGCGTCACCGCTCTGTGTGCGGCGGCACCACACTGTACCCGGAGACCGGTCACTCCTCCTGCGCTGGCGCAGGGGACCCGTGGGCTCCGACACCGAGGCACCCGAGGTTATCCGTGAGTTTCTCCGCCCCATTCGGCGATGCACCCCGGCCGCGCCCGCGTCCGGCCCCTGATTCGAGCACGTCCACGACCCGGAGGATCTCGCCACTCGGGATCACCGCGATCGTCATCGCAGCACTGGTCGTGCTGCTGGTGGTCGCTTCCGAGGTGTGGACCAAGTACCTCTGGATGGATCAGCTCGAGTTCACCGATGTGCTCACCGTCCGCTGGCTCACGCAGGGCATCCTGTTCGTCCTCGGGTTCATCCTCTTCGCCGTGCCGTTGTTCTTCAGCCTGCGCATCGGCTACGCCAAGCGCCCGATCTATCCGCCGGTCACCCGGGAGCAGGAAGCGCTCGAGCAGTTCCGCGCCGCCGTCGATCCGCTGCGGAAGGGTCTGACCATCGCAGCGCCCCTGATCATCGGTGCCTTTGGCGGTCTTGCCGCCTCCCGCAGCTGGCAGGCGGTGCAGCTGTTCCTGCATCCCCAGAAGTTCGGGGAGACCGATCCGATCTTCGGGAACGACGTCGGCTTCTACGTCTTCACCCTCCCGGTGATCGACCTGATCATCTCCTTCGGGCAGTTCGTGATGCTGGTGGCGATCGTCGGAGCGCTCATCGGCCACTTCATCTACGGCGGCGTCGCCTGGGGCCAGGAGAACGGCCTCGAGGTCACGCGATCCGCGCGCCGGCATCTCGGTGTGCTCGCCACGATCTACGTGCTCCTGCTCGGCGCCGGCCACTGGTTCCAGCGCTACGACATGCTCGTGAACCAGAACGATCGCTTCCACGGGGCGTCCTACACCGACGTCCACGCCATCCTTCCGGCGCAGACGATCCTCGCGATCGCCTCCGTGGCGGTTGCCGCGCTGTTCGTGCTGTGGATCTTCCGCTCGGACTGGAGGATCCCCGCGATCGGTGCGGGCCTGATGATCCTGTCCACGCTCGCCGTCGGCAGCCTGTACCCCTGGGCCATCCAGCAGTTCAAGGTCCAGCCCAACGAGCGCACGCTCGAGCAGCCCTACATCCAGCGGAACATCGACGCGACCCGCGCCGCCTTCAACATCGATGACGTCGACGAGGTGCCGTACACCGCCACCACCGATGCCGAGTCCGGAGCGCTGCGTGAGGACGCCTCGACCACCACGCAGATCCGTCTGATGGATCCCAACATCATCTCGCCCACTTTCGAGCAGCGAGAAGCGAACCGTCGTTACTGGGGATTCGACAAGGTCCTCAGCGTGGACCGCTATGAGATGGACGGGGAGCTCCAGGACACCGTCATCGGTGTGCGCGAGCTGCGACCGGACAAGTTCGAGCTCAACACTCGATCCTGGGTCGACCAGCACATCATCTACACCCACGGATATGGCGCGGCCGCCGCCTATGGGAACCGGCGCAACGCCGATGGCGAACCGAGCTTCCTGCAGTCCGGGGTCCCGGGCAAGGGCGCGTTCGGAGAGTACGAGGAGCGGGTGTACTTCGGCAAGCACTCCCCGGACTACTCCATCGTCGGTGCCCCCGAGGGGGCGGATCCCGAGGAATTCGACTACCAGTCGGGCACGGATGGCGAGGAGGGCGGCCAGCAGGTCAACAACACCTATCAGGGTGATGGCGGCCCGTCCGTCGGCGGGTTCTTCAACCAGCTGCTCTACTCGATCAAGTTCCGTGATCCCAACGTCGTGATCTCCGGCTATCTCAACGAGGAATCGCAGATCCTGTACGACCGCGATCCGCAGCAGCGTGTCCGTGAGGTCGCTCCCTTCCTCTCGCTCGACTCGCAGATGTATCCGGCGGTCGTCGACGACGAGCTGGTGTGGGTGATCGATGGCTACACCACTACCGATGCCTATCCCTATTCGCGCACCCTCAACCTCGACACGGCGATCTCCGATTCGCAGACCGACCCGGGAGAGACCTCTCAGAATCGCGAGCACAGCGCGAACTACATGCGCAACGGGGTCAAGGCCACCGTCAATGCCTTCGACGGCTCGGTGACCCTGTACGCCTGGGACACGGAGGACCCGATCCTCAAGGCGTGGTCCGAGGTGTTCCCCAAGGCGATCCACCCGGCCAGCGATATCAGCGGTGAGCTGATGAGCCACCTGCGCTACCCGTCGGACTACTTCAAGGCGCAGCGTGAGCTGCTGGGCACGTACCACGTGACCGAGGCCGACGACTTCTTCGGTGCCCAGGACTTCTGGGAGACGCCTCCGGATCCCACCAGGCCGGCGCCCACCAATCCTGACGGCACCACGGGGGCGCAGGCCGCGCAGCCTCCGATGTACCTCACCATGCAGATCCCCGGTATGGAGAAGCCCGGCTTCACGCTCTCCTCGAGCTACATCCCGGCCCAGGGGCAGAACGTGCTGACAGGCTTCCTCGCCGTCGACTCGGAGACCGGCAAGGACAAGGGGAATCCGGCGGACACCTACGGCAACATGACTCTGCTCGTGCTGCCTGCCACCAACCCCGTGAACGGACCCGGCCAGGTGCAGGCCACGTTCAACTCGGAGCCGAACGTCTCGCAGGCACTGAACCTGCTGAAGTCCGGTAACTCCGAGGTGATCAACGGCAACCTGCTCACGCTGCCTGTCGGTGGCGGACTGCTGTACGTGCAGCCCGTCTACCTGCAGTCCTCCGCCTCCGGCGGCGGCACCCAGTACCCGCTGCTCCAGATGGTGCTGGTCTCCTTCGGCGAGAAGATCGGGTTCGCCCCGACGCTCGACGAGGCGCTCGACCTCGTCTTCGGCGGCGACTCCGGAGCGACCGCCGGCGACGCCTCGGTCTCCGATCCCGACGGGGTCGCCGGGACGGCCGACACCGAGACCGGTGAAGGTGCGGTCGATGCTCCTGCTGACGGGAAGAAGCCAGCCGACGGCGAGAAGCCTGCAGCGGACGCCGGCACCACGCAGGAGCAGCTCGACCAGGCCCTCACGGACATGGACACCGCGGTGGCAGACTCCGAGAAGGCGATGGCCGATGGTGACTGGGCCGCCTACGGCAAGGCCCAGGACCAGCTCGCCGATGCCCTGAACCGGGCCGTCGCGGCCAATGAGGAACTCGGTGGGGCCGGCACGCCGGCTGGGTCGGACGGTGGCGAAGGCTGACCGACTGAGGTTCCTGAGCGATCCGCAGGACGCCCGGCACCCCTGGTCCACGACCGGGGTGCCGGGCGTCCTGCCGTCCGTCCATGCGAGTCCACCCAGGTGAACGGGCTGTGAACGTGTCATGGCACACGTCGGGAGGGGTCTGGTTGGACGCCGGTGCACGATCCCCGTAAAGTGATGATTACCGACGCGGGGTGGAGCAGTTCGGTAGCTCGCCGGGCTCATAACCCGGAGGTCGTAGGTTCAAATCCTGCCCCCGCTACGAAGAGAAGGCCCCTGGCCAGTGGAGACACTGATCAGGGGCCTTCTGCTATTCCCCGGAAGCGCGCCCAGTGCTGGATGGCCAGTGCCGGTCCATGGGGGGAGATCGACTGCAGTGGGGCACGAGGCAACGCGCACTGCCTGGCCTCGTCGGCCAGGCCGACGCCCGTCCGGCTTCCATGGTCCGTCATTCGGCCCGGAGTTCGCGGAGTTCAGATCGGCAGCTTCGGTCTGTGCGCCTGTTGTAGGCAGGTGCACTGGCCGATGCCGCCGTGATGACTCTGACATTCTGTTTCCCCTGGTTGGACGCGCGGCGACGAACGCCGTAAAGTAATGGTTACCGACGCGGGGTGGAGCAGTTCGGTAGCTCGCCGGGCTCATAACCCGGAGGTCGTAGGTTCAAATCCTGCCCCCGCTACGCGATAGGGCCCCTGGCCAGTGGAAACACTGACCAGGGGCCCTAGTTCTTCGTGCATCCGACAGTGCCGGCATCGTTCGCTCCATCGGCCGCACCCTCAGATCACCTGCCGCGCGGCGCCGAGGCTCGACGCCGTGTTCACCGCGGTCGACGAGGCCGCGGCAGAGAACCAGGGATGCTCCAGAGCCCCGATTCCTGGTGTTACGAGTTCTCAGGAGCCGTCGCGCTGACCCTCCAGCCGTATTGCTGTGAAGGAGATCTGGTCGAAGACGACATCGCAGCCTTCGCCGGTCGGCGACTGCACCTCGAAGCCGATCTGCAGAGGATCGGGGGACTCCAGGGCGAAGAGGCGCACCATGTCCCACCGCAGGCCGTCGAACGAGCTGTGGAACAGGAAGATGCCATCCACCCGGCTGATCCTCATCCACACGTGCTCGGCCGTGACGATCTGCGCGTTCGCGTCATCGGAGACGGTGCGGTTGACGACGGACACCACGGTCGGGCTGCCGTCCGGAGCGGACTCGAAGCACAGCTTCGCCCAGTGCTGCTCGTCGTGCCAGAGCATCAGCACCCCGGCATCGAAGGTCGAACGGAAGTCGACCGTGATACGTGCGCTGAACTGGAAGTCTCCGTCCGGCGCCGTGCCGAACAACGTCCCTGCATCGAGCGTGGGCTCCGCGCCGGGGAAGGGCGGGGCGAAGATGTCGGTCCTGGCCTGGGAGGTGGCCCGCAGCTCGTCCTCGCCGACGACCTCGAATGGCACGTTCGACGGGTCGAGCGGGAAGGGGAGCGCGGGCAGAGTGAGGGCAGGCATCATCGAACCCCTACGAGTCATCCGGGAAGGGAGAGACGGTCGCGAGCCGCGATCGGCATCGGACCCGCGATCGGTCGATCCTCAGTCTAGGGCGTGGGGTTCGGAGACATCATCACTGGCTGGCTGGCTGGCTGGCTGGCTGGCTGGCTGCGCTCGCTCGGGCCAGCTTCGAAGCCGCTCGTCAGTCAGGAGGCTCGAGCGTCATCGGACCAGCCGGCCACCTCGGCAGGGTCAGGGACGGCCAGCATCCCGTCGGCGCCGCCCTCGAGCAACGTGGCGATCTCGGCCGATCTCGGGAGCATCCTCTCCTCGTAGGCGCGTACCGCCTCGTCCACCGACGCGGAGTCCACGAGGGCGCGAGCGAGCTCCGCGGCATCGAGCATCGCGAGGTTCACCCCTACGCCGAGGGGCGGCATGAGGTGTGCGGCGTCGCCCAGGAGCGTCACGGAGGGGGAGTGCTCCCAGGCGTGCGGCACCGGGAGGGCGAAGAGCGGCCGGTCGACATACGGACCGTCATTGTCCGTGATCAACCGCGGCAGAAGTGGCGACCAGTCGCCGTACTCGGCCAGCAGGAGCGCTCGGATCCCCTTCGTGTCGTCGGGTCGCAGCGCATTCGACGCTATCCAGTCCGCGGATGTGCGCTGCATGATGTAGACCCGCATGTGGCCGTCGCCGTTCCGCTGTGCGAAAAGGCCGCGCGTTCCATCGGCCGCATGGGCGCTGCCGTGCCCGACCAGCTCGGCAAGTTCAGGATGCATGGTCTCCATCTCCTCGAACCAGGCTTCGAGGAAGCTGACCCCGGTATAGCTCGGTGTGGCCGAGGAGACGGCGGCTCGGACTCGGGATGAGGCGCCATCCGCGCCGATCACCAGGTCAGCCTCGCTCGTCGTGCCGTCGGCGAACGTGAGAGTCCGTGGGCCGCCTGTCGAACCTCCGACCGATGTGAGGGTGCGGCCCATCGGATCGTCCCGGGGTCGAGCGACGTCATGAGGAGGTCGCGGAGCAGTCCGCGATCGATCTCGGGGCTCGCGGTCTCGTCCGCCTGGGGCAGATGGTGGGCGAGCAGTGTGCCCTCGGCGTCGAGCTGGCGCATCTCCTGTCCCTCGAACCGGGCGAGCTCGAAGAACTCATCGAGGAGGCCTGCTTCGCGCAGTGCGACCTGTCCGTCGTCGTCGTGAAGATCGAGCGAGCCGCCCTGGTTGCGGTGGTTCGCATTCGGGTCGCGGTCGTGCACGGTCACCGCGATGCCGTGCTGTTGCAGGATCCGGGCGGCGACGAGGCCTCCGGGCCCTGCGCCGATGATGCTGATTCGTGCTTGCTGGGGTGTGGGGGAGTTCATGGGGGCTTCCTTTCGAGGGCCGAGGCTCAGCAGAACAGAATCAGCCCGAAAGTGCAATGAGTCCAGTTTCGGACTCGGTCAAGGTATGCGGTACGATCGCGGTATGTCAGTGTCACCACCTGTCGGACGTCGCGAACGCAAGAAGGCCGCCACCAGGCAGGCCATTGCCGATGCCGCCCTGGAGCTGTTCGTCCGCGACGGGTACGACCAGGTGAGCATCCGCGACATCGCGGAGCGGGCCGACGTGTCGACCACCACGCTCTTCGCGCACTTCCGGGGGAAGGAAGCGCTGGTCTTCGACCGCGAGGCGGACGTCGAACAGGACCTCGTCGCCGCCGTGCGTCAGCGGCCTGCGGGTCAGGACGTGATCGAAGCGCTGCGCATCCACGCGCTGACCGCCTGGGCGCGGACGGCGTCCGACCCGAGACTGGAGACATTCAGTGCGCTGGTGGAGCAGACGCCGGCCCTGCGCGAATACTCCGAGCGGATGTGGATGCGTCATGCAGGCGCTCTGGGCGTCGCCATCGCCGAAGAGCTCGGGCGTGAAGCGGACGATCTCGCGAGCTCGACCCTCGCGCGGTTCATCCTGGAGATCCCCACGCTGGTGCGAGGAGCTCCCGCTCCTGAAGCGGTCGTCGAGACGGTGTTCCACCTGCTGATCAACGGGTGGCAGTCGAGGTGATGCCTGGACGGCGCAGTGTCGTCCGGACGGTGCAGTGCCAGGACCGGTCATCATGTCGCTGCGACGTTGGTTCGGGCAGGGTCTGACAGAATCTGGACATGACGACGACGCCATCCCTTCCTGAGTCCCGGACGCTGCTGTTCATCGGGGATTCGATCACCGACTGCTCCCGCACCGAGGACCCCGACGGCCTCGGCTACGGCTACGTGAGGCTGCTGGCCGAGCACTTCGCCGCCCATGAGCCCACTGCCCGCGTGATCAACCGGGGGATCGGGGGCGACAAGGTGGAGGATCTCGTGGAGCGATTCGGCTCCGACTGCCTCGCGCACGACCCCCAGGTCGTGACCATCTACGTCGGGGTCAACGATTCCTGGCACCGGTACACGCGCGGTGAGCTCGTCACCGAGGAGGATTTCGAGGCCGGATACCGGTATCTCCTCGATCAGCTCTCCGCGACGCGTCCGGCCGCGCCCGTGCTCCTGGTGATCCCGTTCGTCGCCGATGTCAGCGACGAGATGGCCCAGATCCACGACGACCTCCACGCGAAGGTCACGATCATCCGCGACCTCGCCCGCGAGTTCCAGCACTCCGTGGTGGACCTCGAGAAGGTGCTCGAGACGGCATGGACCGTGGGGCACACCCCGGCGGGACTCGCAGACGACGGCGTGCACCCCACCATCGCCGGGCACCGCCTGATCGCCGACGAATGGCTGCGCACCTTCGCCGAGGTCGATCCGAGCCGCCGCTGAGCTGTCGGAACGTCGCTGTGTCGTCAGGACGCCGCTGTGCCGCCGGAACGTCGGGGGCGCCGCTGGGCCCTGAACGTCGCTGCGCCGTGGGGACGTCGCCGAGCGGCAGGGTTCAGCGCAGGGGCGGCGACACGTCGATCGACAGGAAGCCGCGGCGGAACGTGCGGGCGTCGAGGACCAGCACCTGTCCGGGGCGGGTGGGATTGCGCAGATGCACGTGTCCGCTGTGAGGATCCGCTCCGACGATCGCGAAGACGTGGTTGGGCGGCAGCGGGCCATGCTGCGTCATCACGCGGCCGCTGAGCGGATGGGTGGACGCGGCGATCGCGCGATGCTCCTGCCGCCACGCGTCGATCCGGTGCGCCGAGGGCATCCGCAGGCTCGAGTGCACCGGCATCCCCAGCAGCAGCTCGAGCCCGAACCGGGCGAACCCGCGTTGCAGGGAGCCGTACCCACCGGCCACATGCGAGGCCACAGCCTTCTCGAGCACACCGACCCAGCCGGGATTCGCGCCCTCCCGTCGGCCGTAGACGAAGCGCCCGCCGTCGACGACGGGCATCCGGCGATCCACCAGGATCGGTGCGGGGACGGCGGGCAGACGCACCTCCACCGTGTCGTCAGCACCTGCTGACAGCAGGTCCCCGAGGCGCTCCGGCGCCGTCTCGTGGATCGCGAGCATCGACGCAAGGACCCAGCAGTCGCCCAGACGGCCCTGCTGCGGACGGAGCGGGCGCGGTGGCCACAGCGGACCGTCGTCGAGCCTCCAGTCCGTGCCGGCCGGCCCGGGGCTGATCTGCGTGAGGCCGGGTCGTGCGTCGAGCTCGGCACGTCCGTCGGCTCCAGCACGTCCGTCGGCCCGTGCACGCTCGTCCCCCACGGCACGCTTGTCGGCCCCGCCGGCTGCTCTGTCGTCCAATGCGTCGCGCGCCCGCCCAGGACGGGCGAGCGCGCGAAGAGTGCGACGCCAGGTCCGCACCCGAGGCCGCCGGGCGATGTGCTTCGGATCGGCGGCGCTCACGGGAGGGGACTCCGGGCTCAGGGGTGTTGTCGGCTCAGTGAGCTCAGCGAGCTCAGTCGGCCTGGACCGGGACGATGGTCTGGCCGGTGCGCTCCATGACGTCCTGGAACCAGGGCTGGGTGACGTCGAACGCCTTGTGCCCGGCGACCCGCTCGAACTCCACGGCGCGCAGCACATCGCCGCGCTCCTCGTCGTGGCCCACGAGGCCGGAGCCGCCCTCGAGCGCGACCTGCACGGCGTAGTCGGTCATGGACTTGATCAGGCGCAGATCGTCGGCGTTGGCCTTCGCGGAGCGCGAGAAGTAGCCCGACTTCTGGACCATGACCTTCTCCGCGCCGAGCTTCTCGGCGAACTGCTTCGCGAACCACTGACCGGGGTTGATCTGATCGATCTTCACGTGACCGAAGGGATCCTTCTCCGGCTCCTCGCCGCGGGCCTGCATCTCGGCGATGATCTCCGGGATGCCGGCGCCCTCGGACAGGAAGATGTTCACGCAGCCGGCGTCGTCCATGACCGCCTTGAGGCGCTCGGCCTCTGCGTCGATGTCCAGGGCGAGCTCCGGGAGGAACACGGCGTGGACGTCCCAGCGCTCGGCGCGGTGGCCGATCCCGGGCAGCCACTCCTGCTGGGAGTGCCAGGTCTGGTAGTATGCGGCGGCCTCCGCGGTGAGATAGCCGCAGGCGCGGCCCATGATCTCGTGGATGATCAGCATCTTCGGGTTCGAGCCGTGCTCGGCGATGATGTTCTGCGCGAAGATGCTGGTCTGCTCGGCGGCGGTGCGCGCGCCGAGGGACTGACGGATCGGCACGATGTCGTTGTCGATGGTCTTGGGCAGGCCCACGACCTGCAGCTCATGACCGTTCTCGTGGAGGTACTTCGCGAGATCCGCGGCCGTGGTGTTGGTGTCGTCGCCGCCGATGGTGTGCAGGACGTCCACGCCGTCGGCCATGAGCTTGTTCGCCGCGACCTCGAGGGCGTTCTCGCCCTCCTGGATCAGCCCGCGCTCGACGAGGTTCGCGGTGTTGGTGAGCTTGACACGCGAGTTCCCGATCGGGGAGCCGCCGTAGTTGTGCAGCACGTGGGCGCCGGCGCGCACCTCGTCGTCGATGACGATCTTCTCGCCGGAGAGCAGGCCCCAGTAGCCATGCTTGTAGGCGATGATCTCGACATCGGGCACCAGCTCGGTGTACCGCTCGATGAGGCCGCCGACGGCGGAGGACAGGCAGGGGGCATAGCCACCTGCGGTCAGCAGGGCGACGCGCTTGACGGTCATGTGGATGGGGGTCCCTTCACGGTTCGAGGTCACGACATCCCGAGTCTACCGATGCGCGCGGACCGTGGTCTGGGAGGTCCGTCCCGCCGAGCCCGAGGCGCACGACCAGCACCTGCACCAGCCTCAGCACCTGGCCGGCAGCGGCGTGGACAGACGGAGAGGCGGAGAGACAGGGAGACGGATCGGCGGGGAGCCGGGTCAGCGCTCGCGCGGGGCGAGCGCGGTGAGGAGCTCCTCGTGCAGCAGACCGTTGGTGGCCACAGCGCTGCCCCCGAAGGGGCCGTCCTCGCCCTCGAGCGACGAGAAGCGCCCGCCGGCCTCCGTGAGGATCGGGGCCAGCGCCACCATGTCGTGCAGGGCGAGCTCAGGCTCGCAGGCGGCGTCGACCGCTCCTTCGGCGACCAGCATGTACGACCAGAAGTCGCCGTAGGCCCGCGTGCGCCAGAAACGCTGCATGAGGTTCAGCATCTGGGGGAGACGATCATGATCCGCCCAGCCGTGCAGGGAGGAGTACGACAGTGAAGCCTCCTCCACCCGGCTGACCTGGGACACCTGGAGGCGGGAGGCATTGTTGATCCGCGAACCGGTCCAGGCGCCCGCATCCGTCCCGCCCCACCAGCGCCGGGAGAGCGAGGGCGCGGAGACCAGTCCGACGACGGGCCGGCCGTCCTCGATGAGCCCGATGAGCGTGGCCCATACCGGCACTCCGCGCACGAAGTTGCTGGTGCCGTCGATCGGGTCGATCACCCATTGCCGCGAGGCGGACCCGGTGCTCCCGAACTCCTCACCGATCACCTGGTCGCGGGACCGGGAACGGGACAGCTGCGAGCGCACGAGCTGCTCGGCGGCCTTGTCGGCGTCGGTGACCTCGGTGAGATCCGGCTTGGTGGTGACCTCGAGGTCCTGCGCCTTGAAGCGGGACATGGTCAGCTGATCCACGGCATCGGCGAGCACATGGGCGAGGCGCAGATCATCGGCATAGCGGCTGGACATGAGCCCACCCTAGAGCGATGGATCGCTCCGACGGGGCAGCGACGCGGAATGGAAACCGCCCGGACGGCCACAACCGCCTCGGTGCAGGGTGCGCAGGAGGCCGCCTCGGAGAGAGCATGCCCGATTCCGCAGCGCGCTCAGAGAGCCCAGGGGTCGTTCTTCCGCAGGGTGACGGCCAATCTCCGGTACGAGACCAGGCGGGCGGAGCCGGCGCTCCCCGCTCTCCCCTCGGCGACCAAGGCGTCGAGGGCGCAGTCGGAGGCGTCCCCGAGATGGGTGCATCCACGAGGGCAGGACTCCGCGAGCGCGGCGAGATCGGCGAAGGCGTCGAGCAGCTCGTCGGGGTCCACGTGGCCCAGGCCGAAGGACCGCACGCCGGGGGTGTCGATCACCCAGCCGCCGGAGTCCTCGACCCTCTCCGACCCCTCGGCGGCGGGGAGCTGCATCGCGAGCGCGGAGGACGAGGTGTGCCGGCCCCGACCGGTGACGTCGTTGACCACCCCGATGGCGCGGTCCGTCCCCGGGACCAGGGCGTTGATCAGGGTGGACTTCCCGACGCCGGAGTGCCCGATGAGCACGCTGACCCGACCGTCGAGCCGCTCGCGCACCTGCTCGAGCCCGATGATCCCGCCGGAGCTCTCCCGCTGGGTGACCACATGGTCGAGCCCGAGCGGTGCGTACGTGTGCAGGAACTGCTCGGGGGAGCGCAGGTCGGCCTTGGTCAGCACGAGCAGGGCATCGATCCCCGCCACATAGGCGGCGACGAGGCAGCGGTCGATCATGCCGCCGCGGGGTTCCGGTTCGGCCACCGCGGTGACCATGACCATGAGGTCCACGTTGGCGACCAGGGGGCGCTCCGTGGAGTCGTCGTCGTCGGCGCTGCGCCGCAGGAAGGAGCTGCGCTCCTGGATCCGCACGATCCGGGCGAGGGAGCCGTCGCGGCCCGAGGTGTCACCGACGAGCGCGACCAGATCGCCGGGCACGACGGGGGAGCGGCCGAGCTCCCGGGCGCGCATCGCCGTGACGGTGCGCTCCTCGGGAGTCCCTGCGGCGACCACGGTGCGCCAGCGGCCGCGGTCCACCGACACCACGCGCGCCGTGATCGCGTCCTCGTGCTTGGGACGATCCTTCGTGCGGGGACGGGATCCGCGCCGGTTGGGCCGGACGCGGATGTCGGACTCGTCGTACTCCCGGGCCGATCGGCTCACGCGTCGCCGTCCGCGAGAGGCTCGGTGTGCAGCATCGACAACCACATCCCCACGAAGTCCGGCAGGGTCTTCTGGGTGGTCCCGATGTTGACCACGCGCAGCTCGGGCACGCGCAGCCCGATGATCGCGGCGGCGGTGGCCATGCGGTGGTCCTCATAGGTCTCGAAGACCGTGCCGCGCAGCTCGCCCGGATGGATCTCCAGGCCGTCCTCGAGCTCGAGGGTGCGGGCACCGAGCTTGGTGAGCTCCGTGGCGAGTGCCTTCAGCCGGTCCGTCTCATGACCGCGCAGATGACCCACGCCGCGCAGGGTGGAGGGCGAATCGGCCAGCGCGGCGAGAGCCGCGATGGTGGGGGTCAGCTCGCCGACCGCGGACAGGTCGGCGTCGATCCCGTGGAGGGCACCGGTGCCGCTCACGCAGATCGACGTGTCCTCCCGCCAGACCTCCGCACCCATCCGGGTGAGCAGGTCGCGGTAGGCATCGCCGGGCTGCGTGGTGGTCTCCGGCCAGTCGTCCACGGCGATGGTGCCACCGGTGACCAGCGCCGCAGCCAGGAACGGCCCGGCATTGGAGAGATCGGGCTCGACGACGATGCGCACGGGCCGGATCGCGCCGGTGCTGACGCGCCACCGATGGCGCCCCTGGTCGTCCGTGCTGTGCGAGCCGTCGATGCCGACCTGACGCAGGGTCGCCAGCGTCATCTCGATGTGGGGGAGCGAGGGGAGCTTCTCGCCCACGTGCACCAGCTCGAGATCGGCATCGGCGCGCGCCGCGACCAGCAGGGCGTTCGAGATGAACTGGCTCGAGGCCGACGCATCGACCTCGACGGTCCCGCCGCGGAGGCGGCCCGTGCCGTGCACGGTGAGGGGGAGGTGCCCGGGCTCGCCGTGCTCGGTGACCTCGACCCCCTGCCGGCGCAGCACGTCGATGACCGGTCCCATGGGGCGGGCCAGGGCTCCTTCGTCACCGGTGAACCGCACGTCCCCGTGGTGCAGGGCCGCGAGCATAGGGACGAAGCGCATCACGGTGCCGGCCAGACCCGTGTGGATCTCCACCGGTGGCTCCGGATGCTCCGACGGCGGCGGGAGCGGGGTCACCAGCAGGGAGTCGTCCCGCACCTCGAGGGTCGCCCCGAGGCGCTCCAGGGCATCTCGCATCAAGCGGGTGTCGCGGGAGACGAGGGCTCCACGCAGCTCGGACGGCTCGTTCGCCGCGGCGGCCAGCAGCATCCACCGTGCGGTCAGAGATTTCGAACCCGGCACCCGGACCAGGGCGTCGACGGGGCGATCAGCGACCGGAGCGGTCCACAGCACCTCGGAGACCACCGGGCGTCAGCCTCGCTGCGCGGCGAGCTGCTTCTGGGCGGTTCCCACCGCGCTCCTCGCCTTCTTCTCCAGCTGCTCCGACTGCTTCTCGAGCTCACGCTGCTTCGCGGCGGCCTTCTTCTGGCTGCGCTCGACGAACTGGTTCACCTGTTAGCCGAGCGACGGGCGCCCGTCGTGGTCGACCACGGCCAGCAGCACGCCGCCGAGCAGGCCGGCGTCGGTGAGGATCGACTGGATCTCTTCCATGCGCTCCTCGCCGCGCAGCTCCCAGACCTTCTTGCGACCGGCCCAGCCGACCGACGTGGTCATCAGGAGGGCGGCGGCTGCGGCGCGCGGGTAGCGGTTCGTCGCGTACAGGACACCAGCGCCTGCGGCGACCGCTCCGGCGGCGCGCACCACGGTGCGGGCGTCCAGGAAGTTCGGGGCCGACGTCTTGGCGAGCGTCGAATCGAACGCGTCGAACGCCTGGGGGTAGACGTCGATCTCGCGCTCGGGGCGCATGACGGTGCGCACACCTTCGACGATGAAGGGAGCGGCGAGCAGGGGGCGAGCGATGCGTCGGACCAGGGCCATGGTGTCCTCACGTTCTGTACGGGGGCAAGCAGTTCCGGTGACGCCGGGCGGGGCAGGGAAGTCCTGCCCGGGAGGTCACCGACGTCCAGACTACCGCCCAGGGAACATTCGTGATGCCTGAAGCGTTGCACCATGTGGAACCGGAGCGCCCGGCTCCCCAGAGCATGCTCCCGGAGCCGACCGGCAGGGGCTCAGGAACGAGACGACAGCGGACCGGAGGGATGGAACGCGTATGACGACAGCGGTGCTGAGGCAAGCTCCTCCCCGCCGACCTGGCGTAGGTTGGAGGGCGATGACCCAGACAGATCCCGCCCCGAGCCCAGACACGGGCCTTCCGGACGGCGCGCCCGACGGCGACGCCACCGGCGGTGTCGCCGAGTTCGATTTCGAGTCCGAGGCCCTGTCCCACCTCGACTCGCTCTACGGCGGCGCACTCCGGATGACCCGCAATCCCCACGACGCAGAGGACCTGGTGCAGGAGACCTTCATGAAGGCCTTCCGCGCCCGGGACCGATTCACCCCGGGCACGAACATGCGCGCCTGGCTGTACCGGATCATGACCAACGGCTACATCTCGACGTACCGGCAGAAGCAGCGCCGGCCCAAGGAGGCCTGGAGCGACACCGTCGAGGACTGGCAGCTCGCCGAGGTCGGCTCGCACACCAGCAGCGGTCTGCGCTCCGCGGAGACCGAGGCGCTGGACCACCTGCCGGACTCCGCGGTCAAGGACGCGCTGGGCGAGCTGCGGGAGGACTACCGCATGGCCGTCTACTACGCGGACGTCGAAGGCTTCGCCTACAAGGAGATCGCGGAGATCATGGGCACCCCCATCGGCACCGTGATGTCGCGGCTGCACCGCGGCCGTCGCCAGCTGCGCGAGATGCTCTCCGACTATGCCTACCGCAGCGGATACCTGCGCGATGATCCCTCGGCCCCCGCCGCGAGCGGGACCGACCAGGACGACACCCGATCGATGGACCGGGAGGAGGAACGATGAACCAGGACGAGAAGACGGCACGCGACACCGATCTCACCGCGGACGGCCCCACACCGGAGAGCCGCCGCGACCCGCGTTATCGGCTCGACGAAGCCCTGGACGGTGAGCTCCCGCGCGAGACCGTCGAGCGGATGGCACGGCACACGGAGGACTGCCCCGAGTGCGCCGACGAATGGGAGCGCGTGCGGCGCATCAAGGAGCTCGTGCGCCGCAGCTGCACCGAGGACCGTGCGCCGACCTCCCTCCGGGAGCGGATCGCCGTGCAGTGCCGCACCGTCTCCGTCACGCGGACCACCGAGGTCGACGGGACGACCAGCGTGCGCATCACCTCCACCAGCGTCCAGGGGGAGATCCCGGGCAGCTGACCTCGGGCCGAGCTCGGAGCAGCCGGGCACGGCCGGGCATGACAGAGGGCCCCTCCCGAGATGGGAGGGGCCCTCTGTCATGCCGCCAGCAGCGGCATCACGGTCAGCAGTTGGGGCGCTTGCCGTGATTTGCGCCGTTCTTACGGCGAGACTTGCGCTTACGTCCTCGCTTGCTCATCACGTTCTCCTTCCTCGCCCGGGTAACCCGACGATTGTGCCACATGGTGGGGCCCGGCCAGCTCGCGGAACGGGCCGGCAGACCTCGCTGAGGCGGAGGTCACTCGGTCAGGAGGAGGTCCCCAACCAGGAGCCGAAGCCTCCGTGCAGGACCAGCCAGGCCACGAGCCCGTATCCGGTCTGTCCCGGGTGATCCCCCGGGGATCGGGCGACGTCGGTCTCCCACTGCTCGTGCCCGACGAGCCCGCCGACGAGGTCGACATAGGGGATGCGACGGCGTGAGCAGACGTCCTCGAAGGCTCCCGACAGCTCTCGGACGCCCTGCGTGATCCCCGGGTCGCGGCTGGGCGGCGGCCCGACCACGAAAGCCGGGATCCGCAGCCGCTCGAGCCCGTCGAGCACCTTGGCCAGGTTGAGCCGGGAGCGGGCCAGGGAGACCCCGGCCGCGACGTCCGCGCGCCCCAGGGCGAGCACGACGCGGTGATCGACGCTGCCGTCGGACTGTGCGGCCTGATCCATCCGACGCTGCACCTCGTCGTCCCAGCGGTCCGCGAGGGAGGCGGAGGACTCACCGGGCAGCGCCGACGTGAACACGTCGAGGCGATTGTGCGCCCCCTGTTCGCTGGCGACGGCACGGCCGAGCCAGCCCAGGGCACGAGCATCACCGATACCGGCGAGGAGCTCGTCTCCGAGTGCGATGATCCGGATCCGGGAATCCGGATCCGTGGCGGACGATGTGGGCACAGTCTGCACCGGGACCTCCTGGGCCTGGGACGGGAACGTCAACTGTAACGACGGTGGGGGCCGCGGGCGAACCCGCGACCCCCACCTGGCGCTCAGGACTCGAAAGCACGGACGAGCAGATCTTACTGCTCGGCCTTGTGCGTGGCGTTGGAGCCGGTCGCCGGGGAGGCCGACGCGGCACGCGCCACGACCTTCAGCGTGCGGCCCACCTCGACCGCGAAGTTCACGGCCATGAAGGACCAGGCGCCCTGGTTCTGCGGCTCCTCCTGGACCCAGGTGAGCTCGGCGTCGGGGTACGACTCGAGCACCTCGAGGATCTCCTCGGCGGGCAGCGGGTACAGCTGCTCGATGCGCACGATCGCGGTATCGGTCAGCCCCTGCTTCTCCCGCCAGGCGACGAGGTCCCAGTACACCTTCCCCGAGGTGAGCAGGACGCGCTTGACCGCCGAGGGATCGACGGTGGTGTCGGCCAGCACGGGTTCGAAGCCACCGGTGGTGAAGTCCTCGACGGAGCTGACGGCCGCCTTGTTGCGCAGCATCGACTTCGGCGTGAAGACGATCAGCGGACGCTTCGGCTCGAGCTTGGCCTGTCGGCGCAGCAGATGGAAGTAGCTCGCGGGGGTCGACGGGGCCGAGACCCGCATGTTGTCCTCGGCGCACAGCTGCAGGAAGCGCTCGATGCGTGCGGAGGAGTGGTCCGGGCCCTGGCCCTCGTAGCCGTGGGGGAGCAGGAGCACGACGCTCGAGTTCTGGCCCCACTTCTGCTCCGAGGCCGAGATGAACTCGTCGATGATCGTCTGCGCACCGTTGACGAAGTCTCCGAACTGCGCCTCCCAGAGCACGAGCGACTCGGGGTTCTCCACCGAGTAGCCGTACTCGAAGCCGAGCGCGGCGAACTCCGAGAGCGAGGAGTCGTAGACGTTGAAGCGTCCCTGGTCGTCGGACAGGTACGACAGGGGCGTCCAGGTGTCGCCCTTCTCGTGGTCGATGAGGACGCTGTGGCGCTGCACGAAGGTGCCGCGTCGGGAGTCCTGACCGGCCAGACGCACGCGTCGGCCCTCCATGAGCAGCGAGCCGAAGGCGAGCAGCTCGCCATAGGCCCAGTCGATCCTGCCCTCGGTCGACATCTGCTGGCGCCGCGTGAGCACGTTCATCAGCTTGGGATGGACCGTGAAGGAGTCCGGCACCTCACCGAACGCCTGGCCGATGTGCGAGAGCACCTCGGCACCCACAGCGGTCTCGACGGCGTCTCCCTCGACGGCGCCGGCCTCGGCGGCCGCCGTGCGCTGGGAGGCCGGCAGCTCCAGCCCCTGCACGCTCGAGTCCGGATCGACCTCGGAGGCTCCGGCGCGGGTCGCGGCGAAGGCCTCGTCGAGGTGCTCCTGGAAGTTGCGGACCAGGCCCTCGGCCTCGTCCTCGGTGAGGTCGCCGCGCTCGATCAGCGCCTCCATGTACAGCTTGCGCGTGGAGGGCTTGTCGTTGATCAGCGAGTACATCTGCGGCTGGGTCATCGAGGGGTCGTCGCCCTCGTTGTGCCCGCGGCGGCGGTAGCAGACCATGTCGATCACGACATCGCGATGGAACTTCTGGCGGTAGCTGAAGGCGATCTCCGCGACTCGCACGCAGGCCTCGGGGTCATCGCCGTTGACATGGAAGATCGGCAGCTGGGTCGACTTCGCGACGTCCGTCGAGTAGAACGACGAGCGCGAGGAGTCCGGCAGCGTCGTGAAGCCGATCTGGTTGTTGATGACCACGTGCACCGTGCCGCCGGTGCGGTACCCGCGCAGCTCGGACAGGTTCAGGGTCTCGGTGACCACTCCCTGGCCGGCGAAGGCCGCGTCGCCGTGCACGAGGATCGGCAGCACCGGGAACTCCTCGGGCCGCTCGAGGCGGTCCTGCTTCGCCCGGGCGATGCCCTCGAGGACGGGGTTGACCGCCTCGAGATGCGAGGGGTTCGCGGCGAGGTAGACCTTGGTGGTCTCGCCGTCGTGGGAGGTGTAGGTGCCCTCCGTGCCCAGGTGGTACTTCACGTCCCCCGAGCCGGGGTTCTGGCCGAAGTTGCCCTCGAACTCCTGGAAGATCTGGCCGTAGCTCTTCCCGGCCAGGTTGGACAGGACGTTCAGACGGCCGCGGTGGGACATCCCGATGCAGACCTCGTCGACGCCGTCGTGCGCAGCGCCGTGCAGGACGGCGTCGAGCATCGGGATGACGGACTCGCCGCCCTCGAGGGAGAAGCGCTTCTGGCCCACGAACTTGGTCTGCAGGAAGGTCTCGAACGCCTCGGCGGCATTGAGCCGATCCATGATGTGCGTGTGCTCGACCTTGTCGAACGGACGCCGCGGCGTCTCCATCTGGTCCTGGATCCAGGCGCGTTCGTCCGGATCGGAGATATGCATGTACTCCACACCGATGGTGCGGCTGTAGGCATCGCGCAGCACCCCGAGGATGTCGCGCAGCGGCATCTCGTCCTTGCCGCCCAGACCACGTGTGGGGAAGGTGCGATCGAGGTCCCACAGGGTCAGCCCGTGGGTCTCGACGTCCAGATCGGGGTGGTTGCGCACCCGGTACTGCAGCGGGTCGGTGTCCGCCATGAGATGGCCGCGCACGCGGAAGGCATGGATGAGGTCCATGACCCGCGCGAGGCGCTCGGACTTGGAGTCCTTGAAGGGGTTGTCCGGCACCCAGCGGATCGGCTGGTACGGGATCCTCAGCGCCGCGAACACCCGGTCGTAGAAGCCCTCCTTGCCCAGGAGCTTGTCGCCCATGCGCTTGAGGAACTCGCCGGAGGCGGCGCCCTGGATGATGCGATGGTCGTAGGTCGAGGTCAGCGTCATGACCTTCGAGACCGCGAGGTCCGCGAGCGTGGCGGGGCTGGCACCCTGGAACTGCGCGGGATAGTCCATCGCGCCCACGCCCACGATCGTGCCCTGGCCCTGCATGAGCCGGGGGATCGAGTGGACGGTGCCGATGCCGCCGGGGTTGGTCAGCGACACCGTGGTGTGCGCGAAGTCGTCCATCGTGAGCTTGCCGCCGCGGGCCTTCCTCACGACTTCCTCGTAGGCCCTCCAGAAGCCCAGGAAGTCGAAGCGCTGGGCGCCCTTGATGCTGGGCACGACCAGGCCACGGCTGCCATCGGGGCGCGGCATGTCGATGGCGAGACCGAAGTTGATGTCCTCGCGCTTGAGGAGGAGCGGCTTGCCCTTCTCGTCGACCGCGAAGCCGTTGTTCATATCGGTGATCTCGGTGATCGCCTCGATCATCGCCCACCCGATGAGGTGCGTGAACGACACCTTGCCGGCGCGGTTGCGCTTGAGGTGGTTGTTGATGACGATGCGGTTGTCGAACAGCAGCTTCACAGGCACATCGCGCACGGACGTCGCCGTGGGCACCTCGAGCGACTCGTTCATGTTGCGCACGACGGCGGCGGCGGGGCCGCGCAGCTTGACGGTCTCCGGCTCGCGCAGCTCGACGACGGGGATCTGCGCGGTGGTGGTGGGGATCTTCGCCGGGCGGTCCGAGGTGGTCGACACGGAGGGCGTCGGCCGGGAGGTGGCCTTCGCGGGTTCGTCGTTCACAGGAGCAGCTTCCTTCGCGCGCTGAGGGGATGCCGCGGCGGACGCGGCCTGGGGTGAGGGTGCTTCAGGAGCCGGTGCGGGCTCGGGAGCGGCCGACGGAGGGTCGGCCTGCGTGGCGGGATCCGCCTGGGGAGACGTGTCCTCCGGGGTCTTCTCCTGCTGCTCCATCGCAGCGGGAGGACTGCCCGGGGAGGGCTCGTCGAGGGCAGGTGCCTCGGGCGTCAGCTCACCATGGGTGGAGAAGTACTCCGCCCAACTGGGGTCGACGCTGGAGGGATCCTGCTGCCACTGCTCGCGGAGCGAGTCCACGAGCCACTGATTCGGGCCGAATTCCGAGTTCTCGGAGCCCTGTGTCTGCTGTGACACTCTGAGATCGCCAGCCTTCTCACGGTCGAGTGATACGGATAGCCACAGCCTAACGGAGCAGGACTCGTCGCATGCGCCGCTCGCGTGCTCCGGGGGCGTTTGACGGCCCTGTGGTGTGGGACGTCACGTCGCGAGGTGGGCCTGGGGAAGGACCACCCGGATCAGCGAGGAACGGCCATCGCCGTCGACCTCGGTTCGCGGGTCGTCCAGCACCTCGATCGTGCCGCCATGCAGCCCCACGGCCCAGCGCGCGATCGCCAGACCCAGCCCGGTTCCCCCTGAGCTGTCCGCATATCCGCCCCGCTGGAAGCGCTCGAACACCCGGGAGCGGTCCTCGAGGGCGATGCCCGGGCCCTCGTCGTGCACATCGATCCGTACCCCGTCGCCGTCCTCGAGGCAGGCCGCGCTGATATGGATCCGGCCACCTGCGGGGGAATGCCGAGCGGCGTTCTCGAGCAGGTTGTGGATGACCTGATGGATGCGCGCCGCATCGGCGGTGACCATCAGGTCGGCCGGCTCCACCTCGACGATCCAGCGCACGTCCCGGCCGCCGGAGGCGAGGGTCGCCGCGTCGACCACCTCATGGAGGAAGGGAGTGAGCTCGATGTCCTCGAGGTCCAGCTCGACGACCCCGGCGTCGAGGCGGGAGAGGTCCAGGAGGTGGTTCACCAGCAGCGAGAGCCGCTCCGTCTCGGTGAGGGCCACCTCGAGCGCGGCAGGATCCGGTTCGGTGACGCCGTCGACGAGGTTCTCCAGCTGTGCGCGGAGGCCGGCGACAGGAGTGCGCAGCTCATGGGACACGTTCGCGACGAGGTCGCGGCGCATGCGGTCGGTCTGCTCCAGCTCGGAAGCCATGGTGGAGAAGGCCTCGGCGAGCTGGCCGATCTCATCACGGCTGCTGGAACGGATCCGCTGGGTGTAGTCCCCACGGGCCATCGCACGCGCCGCCGCGGTGATCTCCCGCAGAGGAGAGGTCATGCCTCGCGCCAGCAGCTGGGTGAAGACGAGCGCGGCGATCACGACCAGGGGGATGGCCAGCAGCGGCTCGATCCCGGCGCGGATGCTGATCTGGGTCAGCAGCGCCGCGACCAGCACGACAGCACCGACCAGGATCCCGAGCTTGACCTTGAAGGAGCGGAAGCGGTCCAGGGGGCGCACGTCGAGGCGCTCCGGCACCCTGCGGCGCGGGACCTGCGGCGCGGACCCGTCGGCCGGTGGATGCTCCGTGGTCACGGGGAGGACGGGGGGTCGACCGGCGTGCGCAGCGAGGAGATGTCCGTGGGGTCCTCTGCGAGAGAGTCCTCGTCCACGTCCTCCTCCGGGACCTCCAGGGCGTATCCCACGCCGTGGACGGTGCGGACCAGGTCGGCGCCGAGCTTCCGACGCAGCGCCTTGACGTGGGAGTCGACCGTGCGGGTCCCCGTCGCGTCGATCCAGTCCCAGACGTCCGCGAGCAGCTGCTCACGGGTGAGGACGGTGCCGGGGGCGTTGGCGAGGCACAGCAGGAGGTCGAACTCGGTGGGGGTGAGGTGGGCCGGCACGCCCGCCCTCATCACCCGCCGGCCGGCTCGGTCGATCACCAGGTCACCGAACTGCATCGCGACATTCTGCTCGGTCTCCGAGGCGGGCGCCGGGGTCGTGCGGCGCACCCGTCGCAGCAGCGCCTTGAGGCGTGCGGCGAGCTCACGCATGGAGAACGGCTTGGTCATGTAGTCGTCCGCACCGACGCCGAGCCCGACCAGCATGTCGGTCTCGTCGTCGCGCGCTGTCAGCATGAGCACCGGGACCGGCTCGTCGGCCTGGATGCGACGGCAGACCTCGAGGCCGTCGAAGCCCGGGAGCATGACATCGAGGACGACGACGTCGGGGCGCACCTCCGCCACCGTCCGCACCCCGGACGGGCCATCGAGCGCGGTGGAGACCTCCCAGCCCTCGGCGGTGAGCCGGTCAGCGATGGCGCGGGTGATCGTCGGCTCGTCCTCGATCACGACGACGCGCACGGGCTGGGCCGACGGGGATGCTGCCTGGTCCGGATTCGACATGCCGCCACTCTAATGCGCGACGACTGCGACGACCCTGACATCGATGCGCGCGGCGAGTGCGCTGGCAGTGCTCGGCGAGTGCTCCGGGAGTGCTCCGGGAGCGCTGCTGAGGAGCTGCGTGGGCCGGGGCCGGCCGGAGCGAGCGGACGGATCCTGCGGGAGGTGCGGGCCGGGTGGTCAGCGGCGAACGGCAGGGGGAGCCCTCGCAGACGTGACCGAGGACGCCTTCTGGTCGCATCCACAGGTGGCGAGGCACACTCTGCGGACGCGCTCCCGTCAAGACCGGGCAACCTTTGGGGCATTCGGGCAAAAACTTGGCAATGTCACGGGTGACCTGCTGGTCCTTTGGGGTGACGGGGTCGTAGGTTATTCGAGGTTGTTCGGCGACGCGTCCTTCCCCTGTCCGGCGTCGCGCTCGGACAGACGTACGAACCGGAATACGCAGTCGAACTGGAAGCAGGTCTTCACGTGGCGAATCACCGCGCCGATGGACGCGCCTCGGTGCGCAAGCTCCGAGCGATCGGGGGCACCCACCGTGACGCCGCCCTTCCCGCCAGTGCGGTGAAGGTGGGCGTGCTCGGCGTCCTCGCCACCGCCACGATCGCTGCGCCCCTGGCCGCTGCTGCTGCCGGCATCGACGAGACCGCCGCCACCGGCGAGACCGCTGCGGCGCAGGCGCCCCAGTCGGTCGCCCAGCCCGCGGAGGTCCCCGCGGCACCCGTCTCCCTGCCCACCGCAGACCTCTCCGCGAGCGTCGGGACGGCCGGACTCGAGACCCGCGGCGACGACTCCGACTCCACGCGGAGCACGGATCGCACCTCTCCCGCGAAGAGCGAGAAGGCTGCCGACGCCGCGAAGGCCGAGGCCGCAGGCAGCACCGGCATCGAGGTCGCAGCGCCGGCTCCCGAGCCGACCGTCGAGGCGGAGGCCGCACCCGCAGACGCCTCGGCCGAGGCCGACGGTGCCGCGGCACCGGCGGGCAACGGTGGCTACATCAATCCGGTGAACGCCCCGATCACCTCCGGCTTCGGCGGGCGCATGCACCCCGTCCTCGGCTACTTCAAGGGCCATAACGGCGTCGATTTCGGTGCCTCGTGCGGCACTCCCGTGAAGGCGGCCAAGGCCGGCACGGTCGTGGCCGTCGAGTACAACAACGCCTCCGGCAACCGGGTCAAGGTCGACCACGGCAACGGCGTCGTGACCGGCTACTACCACCTGCAGGGCTTCAACACCTCGGTCGGCGCCACCGTCCAGCAGGGCGACACCGTCGGCTACGTCGGGTCGACCGGGCGCTCCACCGGCTGCCACCTGCACTTCGCGAAGATGGACGAGGCGGGCAACTACTCCAACCCGATGTCGATCCTGCGGTGATCCGTTCCGGGGTGCCCCTGGTCCTCGGGGTGGAGTCCTCGTGTGACGAGACCGGGTTCGGGCTCGTCTCCGAGGGAGTCCTGCTCGGACAGGGATTGGCGTCCAGCGCGGCTCAGCACGCAGATTTCGGGGGAGTCGTCCCCGAGATCGCGGCCCGCGCCCATCTCGACGCCGCGGTCCCCACATTGCATCTCGCCCTCGAGGATGCCGGGGTCGAGCTGGCCGACATCACCCACGTCGCCGTCACCTCCGGTCCGGGGCTCGCCACCGCGGTCCACGTCGGCCTCGCCGCGGCGAAGGCGGTCGCCTGGTCGTTGGACAAGCCGCTGTACGGCGTCCACCACCTCGCCGGCCACGCCGCCGCGGACACCCTCGAGCACGGCCCGCTCCCCGAGCGCAGCATCGTGCTGATCGTCTCCGGCGGCCATACCTCGATCCTGGCGGTCGGGGACCTCGTGCGCGATCCCATCGAGCATCTCGGGGACACCCTGGACGACGCCGCGGGGGAGGCCTTCGACAAGGTCGCCCGCCTGCTGGGCCTCGGATACCCCGGCGGACCGGCGATCTCCCGGGCAGCGGCCGGCGGCGACCCGGCCGCCTTCAGGTTCCCCCGGGCGATGCTGCGGCCGGGAGATGCCCCGTTCGTCTTCTCCTTCTCCGGGCTGAAGACTGCGGTCGCCCGCACGGTGGAGCGGATCGAACGCGCCGGCGAGCAGGTCCCCGTCGCCGATATCGCCGCCTCCTTCGAGCAGGCCGTCGTGGACGTGCTGGTCACCAAGGCGCTGCGGGCCGTGCGTGAGCGCAACCTGGGCACCCTGGTCATCGTCGGCGGCGTCGCGGCCAACGCGCGTCTCCGTGCCGTGGCGCAGGAGCGCTGCGATGCCGACGGCATCGAGCTGCGGATCCCGCCGCCCGCGCTGTGCACGGACAACGGCGCCATGATCGCTGCCGTCGGGGATCTCCTCGTGCGCAGCGGGGCAGATCCCAGCGGACTGCGGATCGCCGCGGATCCCTCAGCGGTCCTGCACGGGGCTCAGCTGCCGCTGCCGAGGTGAGGACTTCCTGAGGTGAGGTCCGCCTCACACCTCGGCCCACCAGCCGCCGCAGTGTCCCGTCGGGCCCCGAGGACTTGCTAGACTCGTACGGTCGGCCCGCGTAGCTCAGTGGATAGAGCGTCTGCCTCCGGAGCAGAAGGTCGTAGGTTCGAATCCTGTCGCGGGCACGTCGGACGTCCCCGGTCAGCGGCCCTTGTGGCCCCTGACCGGGGACGTCGTCGTTCCGGCTCCATCACCGGCAGGAGGGCGGAATGCCCGTGCACAGCCCATTCGTCCGCTTCGACGATGTCCCGGGCGGCACCACGCGGCAGTTCTCCGTGTTCCGGGAACAGATCACGGCCCGCACCCTCAGCGAGGTCCGGCCCGCCCTGGCCGCGGTGCAGGCCAGGGTCGACGCGGGCAGCTGGGCGGTCGGCATGATCACGTACGAGGCCGCCCCGGGGCTCGATCCTGCACTGCCCGCCCAAGCGCCCGCCGACGACCTGCCGCTGCTGTGGTTCGGCATCGCGGACGCTCCGGACAGCCCTGATGCTCCTGACAGCCCTGGCGCTCCGGACAGCCCTGATGGTCCTGACCGTCCTGCGAGGCTCGATAGTTCTGACGATCCCGGTGCACCCGGCGGCCGGCTGCCGTCGCCGGCCTCGCGGGACGGCTACGAGATCGGACCGTGGCACGACGAGTGGAGCCCCGAGGACCACGCGGGGAGGATCGCCCGCGTGCACGACGCGATCGCCGCGGGGGAGACCTACCAGACGAACCTCACCACCCGCCGACGCGGCACGGTCACCGGCGACCTGCTCTCGTGCTACCTGGACCTCGTCGTCGCGCAGGGGACCGCCCACGGCGCCTACCTCGACCTCGGCGGCAGCGCGATCCTCAGCGCGAGCCCCGAGCTGTTCCTGTCACGCAGCGGCGACCTGCTCACGACGGCTCCGATGAAGGGCACCGCCGCCCGGCACGGGAGCCCGGCCGCCGATGCCGCCTCGCGTGCCTCTCTGCTGGACAGCGCCAAGGAGCGCGCCGAGAACGTCATGATCGTGGACCTCCTGCGCAACGACCTCTCCCGTCTGGCACGGCCGGGCGGTGTCGCCGTGCCCTCCCTGCTCGACGTGGAGAGGTACCCGACCGTGTGGCAGATGACCAGCAGCATCACGGCGAGAGTGGACCCGGTCATCGGTCTGGAGGAGACGATGGCCGCGATGTTCCCGTGCGGCTCCATCACGGGCACCCCCAAGGCCTCGACCATGGCGCTGATCCGTGACCTGGAGAGCAGTCCGCGGGGTATGTACTGCGGGGCGATCGGATGGATGGGCCCGGCCCGGGACGCCGCGGACGGACCGGTGCCGGCGAGCTCCTCGTTCAGCGTCGCGATCCGCACCCTCGTCGTCGACCGGTCCGACGGATCCGCCGTGTACGGGGTGGGCAGCGGCATCACGTGGCCCTCCAAGGCGGCCGCGGAGCATGCCGAGCTCGGGATGAAGACGCGAGTGCTGGATCTGCTGGGCTCCCATCGAGCCGTGGCAGCGGAGCCGGACCGGGACACCGCGCCGTTCGCCCTGCTCGAGACGCTGGCCGTGGTCGACGGGCTGCCCCGGCACCTCGAGGAGCACCTGGACCGACTCGAGGCCTCCGCGAGCGCCTTCGCCATCGCGTGCGATCGGGATCAGGTGCGCGAGGCGGTGGGCGTCCGGGCGCGGGCGCTCGGGGCGAGCGGGAGCGACGTGATCCTGCGCCTGGCCCTCGGTCAGGACGGCGAGCTCGAGCTCAGCGACCGCGCCCTCCCGGCCCGTGACCGCACGCCCGTGGTCCTCGCCCTGGACGACGTGCTCCAGGACCCTGACGCCCCGGCCGTGCGGCACAAGACGACGGACCGGGCCCATCTCGCGGCGGCCCTCGCCCGAGCCCGGGACAGCAGCGCCGGAATCCCGAGTGCGGGGGACGCGGGAGATTCGGGTGCTGGCGACAGGTGCGCCGTGGGCACGGCGGCTGTGGACGACGTGATCCTGCGGGGCCGCGACGGCCGCGTCACGGAGACGACGATCGCGACCCTGCTCGTGGAGATCGACTCTCGCTGGTGCACCCCGCCGCTCGAGGACGGCTGCCTCGCAGGTGTCGGACGGCGCCTCGCGCTCGAGGCCGGGCAGATCCTCGAGCGCGAGATCACCGTCGTCGAGCTGCGGGCCGCCTCCCGGATCGCCCTGCTCAGCTCGGCGCGCGGATGGCGGCCCGCGGTGCTCAGCTCTCCCGGCGCAGGTCGTTGAGGCGCTTCAGCGCCGTCCCGACCTGGTCGGGTCCGGAGATGCGGTAACTTGCGGCGGTATCACCGTCACCGACCTTGATGCCGACGTCCCGGTCGCCCAGCTGGGCGAAGACGGACTCGTCGGTGACGTCGTCACCCAGGTAGAGCCAGGCATCGGCCGCGCTCGCCCGCGCGAGGGCGTCGATCGCCGCGCCCTTGGAGGTGTGGACCACCGAGAATTCGACGACCTCCTTGCCCGGGGTGACCGTGACATCCGGCAGGGTGACCGCGTACTCGAGCGCGGACTCGGTCGCGTTGATCGACCCGCGGCCCTTGGCATTGCGCGTATGCAGCACGGCGGCAGACGGCTTGGTCTCGACCTCGACGCCCGGGTGCGCGCGGGCGATGCGTCGCAGGTTCTCCGTGATGGACCGCAGCAGGTCCTCCTTCTCGGGAGTCATCGACAGCGCGGCCGAATCGAGCACCTCGGACTGCATCCACGGCGGGAGCGCCCCGACCTCGGCGCCGTGGGATCCCACCAGCACCACGGAGCTCGGCATCCCGGTGTGGGAGTCCAGATCCTCCAGGGCCCGGCCCGAGACCAGGGCGACTGCGACCCCTGGGAGCTCGGAGAGCGCACGGAGGGTCGACAGCGCCTTCGGATCGGGTTCGACGGCGTCGCGGTCGGAGACGATCGGGGCCAGCACGCCATCGAAATCCGAGGCGATGAGGATCCTCGGCACATCCGAGAAGTCCTCGAGAGCTCGATCGAGGGCCTCGGGGTCCGTGGAGTCGCCTCCGGCCAGCCGCACCGTGGGTCGCGTTCCGTGGGCAGGATCGCCCGATTGCTCCAGATGCTGCAGGAAATCGTGCGCCCAGGCCTGGACGTCGTTCTCCATCACCTGATGGCGCAGGGAGCGCATCGCCTCCTCCTGCTCCTCCTCGGGCATGGCGAGCGCGCGCAGGATCGCGGACTTCAGCTCGTCGATGTCGTGGGGATTGACCATGACGGCCGCACGCAGCTCGTCCGCGGCGCCGGCGAACTCGCTGAGCACGAGCACCCCGCGCAGGTCGGGCCGGGAGGCCACGTACTCCTTGGCCACCAGGTTCATGCCATCACGCAGAGCGGTCACGAGCACCACGTCGGCCGCCATGAACAGGGCGGTCATATCGCGACGGTCGAAGGAGCGGTGCTGATAGGAGACCGCCGGACGACCGATCGGGGCGTGGTCGCCGTTGATGCGGCCCACCGTCAGCTCGACCTCGTCACGCAGCTGGCGGTATGCCTCGACGCGCTCACGGGACGGGGTCGCGACCTGGATCATCACCGTGTCGTGCGGGTCGATCGAGCCGTCGTTGAGCAGCTCGCCCCAGGCCTTGAGGCGATGGCGGATGCCCTTGGTGTAATCCAGACGGTCCACCCCGAGGACGATCTTGTGCGGATCGCCGAGATCCCGACGCAGCTGCGCGGCGCGCTCCCGCACCTCCGTGTCCTCGGTGAGCGCGGAGACGGCCTCGGAGTCGATCGAGATCGGGAAGGTCTGCACGAGCACCTCGCGCACCGGGGCGGCACCCACGCCGGGCACGGAGATGACCTGTCCGTCGACCTGGTAGCCCAGCAGCTTGCGCACGGCGCCCAGGAAGTTCTGCGCATCGCTCTCGCGCTGGAAACCGACGAGGTCCGAGCCGAGCAGGCCTCGCAGCATCTGATTGCGCTTGGGCAGCTGGGAGAACAGCTCGACCGAGGGGAAGGGGATGTGGTTGAAGAAGCCGATCCGCACGTCGGTGCGGTCATCGCGGATCATTCGCGGCACCAGCTGCAGCTGGTAGTCGTGGACCCAGATCGTGCCGCCCTTGCTCGCCACCGCTCCGGCGGCGCGGGCGAAGCGACGGTTCGCCGTCACGTACGAGTCCCACCACGTGCGGTGGAACTCGGGGTCGACGATGACGTCGTGATAGAGAGGCCACAGCGTGGCGTTGGAGAAGCCCTCGTAGTACCGCTCGACGTCCTCCTGATCGAGACGGACGGGATACAGGCTCATGCCGTCGGCCTCGAAGGGCTCGGGCGCCGCGCCGGGGGATCCGCCCCAGCCCACCCAGGCGCCGGAGTCGACCGTGCGCATCACCGACTCCATCGCGGTGACGAGGCCGCCGGGGCTCGTGACCCATTCGGTCGCGCCGTCGGGCAGGGTGCGGGAGTCGACGGGCAGGCGGTTGGCGACCACGACGAGGTCGTGGCCCTCGGCCGCAGACCTGTCTGCAGGATCGGACGCAGGACTCGACGGAGAAGGGGACGCAGGACCGGGCACGAGAACTCCTTGACGACGGTCGGGTGGGGCGGGCGACGAGAGCTGTGCGGCGCAGCGACGGGATCGGGCCAGGGCAGGACACCGCGGCAGCTCTCGAGCTCGTGCTCCGAGAGTACCAAGTGCGATCGCTCACCTGTTGTGCCTGTGCCGGGAGAGAAGGCGCCATGACCAGCAGTGCTGACCAGTGCAGATGGCCCCCGACCGGATGGACCGTCGTGCGGCCGCCAGGGTGCGGGGCGACCGTACGACGGACACGGCGCCGCGCGGGGCGCAGCCCCGTCTAAGGTCGACCAGCAGCACGATCCCGTCCGGCGTCACCGGCGCCGACCGGATCCCCGCACCACCCACCTCCGCACCACCCCAGGAGCAGACATGCGCGCCCATGAGGCCGGAGCCCTTCACGGCAACGACGCCGCCCCCACGTGGCTCCCGTACCCCACCGACGTCAACGCGCTCATCGACGGGCTGTGGTCCACGACCACCCGACGCAACTCCGAGGGGGCGGTCGAGGTGGGAGGCGTGGACGTGCGGCGCATCGCCGAGGAGGTCGGGACCCCGGCCTTCGTCCTCGACGAGGACGACTTCCGCGGCCGCGCCCGCGAGTTCCGCGATGCCTTCGCCGAGGCCTTCGCGCCCCATGCCGGAGCCGACGTGTACTACGCGGGCAAGGCCTTCCTGTGCGGGGCCGTCGCGCGCTGGGTCCAGGAGGACGGGCTCGGCCTGGACGTGTGCACCGGCGGCGAGCTCGCCGTCGCGCTGCGCGCCGGGTTCCCGGGGGAGCGCATCGCCCTGCACGGCAACAACAAGTCCGTCGCCGAGCTGCGTCGCGCTCTCGACGCCGGCGTCGGCCGTATCGTGATCGACTCCCTGGACGAGATCGACCAGGTCGCCGCGGTCGCCGCCGAGCTGGGGGTGCGCGCCTCGGTGATGCTCCGGGTGACCACGGGCGTCGAGGCCCACACCCATGAGTTCATCGCGACCGCCCATGAGGATCAGAAGTTCGGTCTCTCGCTCACCGGCGGCGCCGCCTTCGAGGGCGTGCGCCGCACCCTCGAGACGGAGCACCTCGACCTCCTGGGGCTCCACTCCCACATCGGCTCGCAGATCTTCGACACGGGCGGCTTCGAGGTGGCGGCGCGTCGTGTGCTGGATCTGGTCGCTCAGGTCAGGAACGAGCTCGGCCACACCATCGACCAGCTCGACCTCGGTGGCGGCTTCGGCGTCATGTACAACACCCAGCACACCCCGGCGACCCCTACGGCCCTCGCGGTCGGCATCGCCGGGATCGTGGAGAAGCAGTGCCACGAGCTCGAGCTCGACGTGCCGCACGTGTCCTTCGAGCCGGGCCGCGCGATCGCGGGGCCCTCCACCCAGACCCTGTACTCGGTCGGCACCGTCAAGGATGTCCGTCTCGGCGGCCCCCACCACCGGGTCTACGTCTCGGTCGACGGCGGCATGAGCGACAACGTGCGCACCGCGCTGTACGACGCCGACTACTCGTGCCTGCTGACCGGCCGCGTCTCCGACGAGGCCCCCGAGGTGGTGCGTGTGGTCGGCAAGCACTGCGAGAGCGGGGACATCGTGGTCAAGGACGAGTACCTGCCCTCGGACGTGCAGCGCGGGGACCTGATCTCGGTGCCGGTCACCGGTGCCTACTGCTACTCCCTGGCGTCGAACTACAACCACGTCCCGCGGCCTCCCGTCGTCGCCGTCCGTGGCGGAGAGATCCGCACCCTGATCCGTCGCGAGACGGAGGAGGACCTCCTCGGCCTCGACGTGGGGTGATCCGTGCGGGGGCTGCACGGCGGAAGCGTCCCTCGCGCGTCGGGTGCTCCTCGCGTGCAGGGCGTCCTCGCCGCCCTGCCCCCTCGTTCCCGGGCAGGTCCCGCGCGGCCCGGCCCCGCGGGACCTGTTCCCGCACCGTCCATCCGTCGTCCCGCACGTCGGTCATCTGCGTTCATGCTCGGTCACGGAACCGACGCGCCCTCGGATACAGTTCGAGAGCCCGCCCGGCCACCCCGTCGGACCATGTGGAAGGACCACCTCGCACATGTCACAGTCATCGCCCAGCAGCTCCCGGCCCTCGGCCCCGTCGGAGCTCCCCGCGCTCCGCGTCGCCGTGCTCGGAGCCGGCACCGTCGGCACCGAGGTGCTGCGTCTGATCTCCCAGCAGGGGAAGGACCTCGCCCACCGCATCGGTGCGCGACTGGACGTGGTCGGCGTCGCCGTGCGCGACACGACGCGCGACCGCGGCGAGCACGTCCCCGCAGATCTGCTCACCACCGACGCCTCCGCCCTCGTGCGCGATGCGGATCTCGTCATCGAGGTCATGGGCGGGATCGAGCCGGCCCGCAGCCTGCTGCTGGAGGCCATGTCCCACGGCGCGAGCGTCGTCACCGCCAACAAGGCGCTCCTGGCCCAGGACGGTGCCTCCCTCTACGAGGCCGCCGACACCCACGGGGTGGACCTGTACTTCGAGGCCGCCGTCGCAGGAGCCATCCCGCTGGTGCGCCCGGTGCGCGAATCCCTGGCCGGCGACCGCATCCAGCGTGTGCTGGGCATCGTCAACGGGACCACCAACTACATCCTCGATGCGATGACCCGCTCCGGCGCGAGCTTCGAGGAGGCCCTCGCCACGGCGCAGGAGCTCGGATACGCCGAGGCCGATCCCACCGCCGACGTGCAGGGCCATGACGCCGCCGCGAAGGCCTCGATCCTGGCCTCGCTCGCCTTCCACTCCCGGGTGCGCCTGTCGGACGTGCACTGCGAGGGCATCACCGACGTCTCCGCGCAGGACATCGCCGCGGCCGCCCGCATGGGGCGCACCATCAAGCTGCTCTCGATCGTCGAACGGGTCCAGGACGAGAGCGGGGAGCGGATCTCCGCCCGCGTGTACCCGGCGCTCATCCCGGACGGGCACCCGCTGGCTTCGGTCTCCGAGGCGTACAACGCTGTCTTCATCGAGGCGGACGCCGCCGGCTCGCTCATGTTCTACGGGCAGGGGGCCGGGGGAGCCCCGACCGCCTCCGCGATCCTCGGCGATGTGGTCTCCGCCGCCAGCCAGCGCGTGCGAGGCGGTGTGGGTCCCCGCGAGTCCCGCTATGCCGAGCTGGACCTGATCCCGCTCGACGACCTGCGCAACGCCTTCTACATCTCGCTCACCGTGCAGGACCGTCCCGGCGTCCTCGCCGAGATCGCCGGCACCCTGTCCGGGTACGGGATCTCCATCTCGACCATCCATCAGGAGCTCCTCGACCAGCAGGCCGACGGGGGTGAGCAGGCCCTGGCGCACATCGGCATCAGCACGCACCGTGCCCTGGAGTCCGCGATGACCGCGTCCCTGGACGTGTTCTCCTCGACCTCGACGGTGCTGAGCATCGATTCCGTCCTCCGTATCGAAGGAGAATGACCCCTATGGCACATCAGTGGCGCGGCGTCCTCGCCGAATATCGCGAACACCTTCCCTTCGCCGACACCGACACCCTGCTCACGCTGGGGGAGGGCGGCACCCCGCTCGTGCCCGCACCGGCGCTGTCGAAGCGGGTCGGCGCGGACGTCCACATCAAGGTCGAGGGCCAGAACCCGACCGGATCCTTCAAGGACCGCGGCATGGTCTCGGCCATGTCGAAGGCGCTCAACGACGGCGCCACCGCCGTGGTCTGCGCGTCGACGGGCAACACCAGCGCCTCGGCGGCCGCCTATGCGACGGCCGCCGGCATGACCTGTGCAGTGCTGCTGCCCGAGGGCAAGATCGCCGCCGGGAAGCTCGCGCAGGCCGTGGTGCACGGAGCCAAGCTGATCCAGGTGCAGGGCAACTTCGACGACTGCCTCGAGATCGCCCGCAAGCTCGACGCGGAGCATCCCGTCGAGCTCGTGAACTCCGTGAACCCCTACCGCCTGCAGGGACAGAAGACCGCCGCCTTCGAGGTGAGCGATGCCCTGGGCCGCGCGCCGGACATCCACATCCTGCCGGTCGGCAACGCGGGCAACATCTCCGCCTACTGGATGGGCTACCGCGAATACCACGAGGCGGGCATCAACCAGGCGCTCCCCGCGATGTGGGGGTACCAGGCCGCCGGTGCCGCACCCTTCGTGGCCGGACGCCCGATCAGCAACCCCGAGACCGTCGCGACCGCGATCCGGATCGGTGCCCCCGCCTCCTGGGACCTCGCGGTCACCGCCCGTGACGATTCCGGCGGTCTCATCGACGCCGTCTCCGACCAGCAGATCCTCGACGCGCAGAGCCTGTTGGCCGCGGAGGTCGGGATCTTCGTCGAGCCGGCCTCCGCCGCAGGCGTGGCAGGCCTGCTCCAGCAGTCCGAGCGGGGCCTGGTCCCCGCCGGCGCGACGATCGCCATCACAGTGACCGGCAACGGGCTCAAGGACATCGACACCGCCCTCTCCCAGCGCGATCTCACCCCCACGGTGATCCCGGTCGACATCGCCGCCGCCGCGGAGGCCATCGGCCTGTGAGGATCCAGAACACGCGGGTGTCCGTCCAGGTCCCGGCGACCTCCGCGAACCTCGGCCCCGGTTTCGACACCCTCGGGCTCGCGCTCGGGCTGTGCGACGAGCTCGAACTCGAGGCGACCACCGGCGGGATCGAGGTCCGCGCCGAGGGCGAGGGCTCGGGATCGGTGCCCACCGGCGAGGAGCACCTCGTCGTGCGAGCTCTGCGCCGTGGCCTCGACCACGCGGGCGCCCCGCAGATCGGGGTGCGCCTGGCCACTCTCAACCGGATCCCGCACGGCCGGGGACTGGGATCCAGCGCCGCGGCGACGATCGCCGGTCTGTTGCTCGCGCGCGGACTGCTGTCCGAGCCGGACGCCCTGGACGACGAGACCGTGCTGGACCTCGCGACCGAGTTCGAGGGCCACCCCGACAACGCCGCCCCAGCGCTGCTCGGCGGCGTGGTGCTCTCCTGGATGTCCGGCGACCGTGCCCGTTCCGTGCCGCTCACGCATGCCCCCGGAGTGCTGAACCCCCTGGTCCTGCTGCCCTCGAGCACGCTGTCCACGCACCAGGCGCGGGGACTGCTGCCCGCCGAGGTGCCCCACGCCGATGCGGTCTTCAACGCCTCGCGCACCGGCCTGCTGGTCCACGCGCTCGGCGGGGACGCCGAGCTGCTCATGGAGGCGACGGAGGATCGCCTGCACCAGGAGCAGCGCTCCGCCGGCATGCCCCAGAGCGTCGAGCTGATGCGCGTGCTGCGGCAGGAGGGCCATCCCGCCGTGATCTCGGGAGCCGGGCCCTCCGTGCTCGTGCTGAACGGTCGACGGTCCGAGGTCGCGCCGCTGGTGCGCCGGATCGTCACCGATCCGACCGCGTGGCGCATCGCCCAGGTCCCGCTGCGGGAGAAGCCTGCCGCCCCTGTGGTAGGTTGAGCCTGCGTCCAGGCGGCATCGTCCGATGGCGAGCATTGCAGCAGTATCTGCCGGCAATGCCCCGTGTCCCGATGCATCCCTGAGCAGCGTCCCGCATGAAACCTGCGCTCCGCGCACGCCGTGCCGAGCAGGCCCGTGCACCCGACGCCGACGCACCCCGAAGCACACCAGCAGGCCGACCATCGGTGCCCTGCACCATGGCGTCACCTTGCTCGGATGAGCCGCTGAAGCACCCGGACCCCGTCCTTCTGCCTCGCAGCGGCAACCAGACCAGAACAGAATCGGCTCCGTCCGGTTCGACAGGAAGGAACCCGGGTGAACGACACCACCTCCGACGCGGATCTCGCGGCGAAGAAGCTTCCCGAGCTGCAGTCCATCGCGACCGGCCTCGGCATCAAGGGCGCACGGCGCCTCCGCAAGGGCGAGCTCATCGACGCCATCCGTGGGGGCGGATCCTCCCAGACCGCCCCTGCCGCTGCGTCCGAGGCCCCGGCCTCGAGCGCGTCGGCCGTCGCCACCGAGCCTGTGGCGCCCGCCGAGGACTCGCAGGGCACGGCCCAGCGCGACAGCTCGTCGGCGCGGTCCGCACGCACCGCCTCCGCACGCACCGCCTCCGCAGGCGACGAGCAGGGCCGTTCGGCGCGGTCCGAGACGGACGAGGCACCCACGCGGTCGCGGTCCCGCTCCCGCTCGGCCGCTCGTGATCAGGCCGAGGACAACGCCCCGGATCTGGGCATCGATCTGCCCGAGCGTCAGGGCGGGCGCCGTGGCAGCCGCCGCGAGGAGACGCGCTCCTCGGGCGACGCCCGCGACGACAGCCGTGAGGACACGCGTCGCGAAGACGCTCCTCGCGAGGACACCCGCCGCGAGGACACCCGCCGCGAGGAGGACCACCGCGACGGTTCCCGCAGCGAGGGATCGCGCCGGGACGATTCCCGTCGCAGCGGTTCGGACCGGGACGACGAGGGTCGGTCCTCGCAGCACGGACGCGACGGTCAGGACCGTCGCGGCAACCAGCAGGGCGGCAACCAGCAGGGCGGCAACCAGCAGGGCGGCAACCAGCGTCGCCGCCTCGAGGACATCGCACTGCCGGACCGCTCGGGCGAGAACGACGAGGATCGCAACCAGGGCGACGACTACGACGACGACAGGCGCGGCCGTTCGCGCAGCCGTAACCGCTCGCGTGATCGCAAGCGTCGCGGCCGCGGCCAGAACGACCAGGGCGGTCAGGAGTCCCAGGGCGGCCAGAACTCCCAGGGTGGCCGGAACTCGCAGGGCAACCAGGGCAACAGGAACGATCAGCAGGAGGACTCCGAGCCGCGTGGCGGCGAGGAGCTGATGACGGTCGCCGGCATCCTCGACATCCGCGACAACAACGCCTATGTGCGCACCACTGGTTACCTCCCCGGGGCCAGCGATGTCTACGTGACCATGAACCAGGTCAAGCGCGCCGGTCTGCGCAAGGGCGACGCGATCACCGGTCAGGTGAAGGCTCCCCGCGACGGCGATGATCAGCAGGTCGAGCAGCAGCAGCACCACGGCGGCGGTCGCAACCGTCGTGGCAAGGGCGGCGGCGGGAACAACCAGAGCAAGTACGCCGCGCTGGTCCAGGTGGACACCGTCAACGGTCTGCCCCAGGACAAGGCACGTTCGCGGGTGGACTTCAGCAAGCTGACGCCGCTGTACCCGGATGAGCGCCTGCGCCTGGAGACCGACCCCAAGGGTGTCGCTCCTCGCCTGATCGATCTCGTCTCGCCCATCGGCAAGGGGCAGCGCGGTCTCATCGTCGCTCCGCCGAAGGCCGGCAAGACGATCATCATGCAGCAGATCGCCAATGCCATCACCACGAACAACCCTGAGGTCCACCTCATGGTCGTGCTGGTCGACGAGCGTCCTGAGGAAGTCACCGACATGCAGCGGACGGTCAAGGGCGAGGTCATCGCCTCCACCTTCGACCGCCCTGCCTCGGATCACACGATCGTCGCGGAGCTCGCCATCGAGCGGGCGAAGCGCCTGGTGGAGATGGGCCGCGACGTCGTCGTGCTGCTGGATTCGCTCACGCGTCTCTCGCGCGCCTACAACCTCGCCGCGCCGGCCTCGGGCCGCATCCTCTCCGGTGGTGTCGACGCCTCCGCGCTCTACCCGCCCAAGCGGTTCTTCGGTGCGGCGCGCAACATCGAGCACGGTGGTTCGCTGACGATCCTGGCCTCCGCCCTGGTGGAGACCGGCTCCAAGATGGACGAGGTCATCTTCGAGGAGTTCAAGGGCACAGGCAACATGGAGCTGCGTCTGTCCCGCCACCTCGCGGACAAGCGCATCTTCCCGGCCGTGGACGTCAACGCCTCCGGCACCCGTCGCGAGGAGGAGCTCATGGGCAAGGAGGAGCTGGCCATCATGTGGAAGCTCCGGCGCGTCCTGGGGTCCCTCGAGCAGCAGCAGGCCCTCGAACTGCTCATGGAGCGGGTCAAGAAGACCCAGTCCAACACCGAGTTCCTCATGACGGTCCAGAAGAACACGCCGAGCGTGAACGGTCGCAACGCCGACTGATCCACCACCTCGCATGACGACGGGGCGTCTCCCTAGCGGAGGCGCCCCGTCGTCATGCTGTGGTGACCCCGCCCACCGGTCCGCGTGAGCCGGGCTGGGTGCAGCCGACTGCGCGGTCCACCGGTGATTGTGAGCCGGATTGCGCGGTCCACCGGAGAGCGTGAGCCCACTGCGTAAGCAACACGCCGACCGAATCCACGAGAACGTGTCATGGGTGGCACGTTCTCGTGGAATGGGCAAGCGTGTCGGGCCAGGTCGGGCCGAGCCTGGTGCATCGGTCGGTCGTCGGCGGCTCAGCCCTTGATTGCGCCGGCGGCGATGTTGGCGATGAAGTGCCGCGAGCCGATGATGAACACGCCGATCAGCGGGACCACACTGATGAGGGCGCCGGCCATCACCATCCCGTAATCGGTGAGGTACAGGGAGTTGAGGTTCTGCAGGGCCGTCTGCAGGGTCTGGCGCTCCGGATCCACGAGCACGATCAACGGCCACACGTAGTCGTTCCATGCGGTGATGAAGGTGAAGATGCCGAGGAATGCGAGTCCTCCGCGGAGAAGAGGCACACCCACCCTCCAGTAGGTGGTGAAGAATCCGGCGCCGTCGATCCGTGCCGATTCCACGAGCTCGTCGGGGATGGATCCCGCCGCCATCTGCCGCAGCAGGAAGATGCCGAAGGCGTTCGCGGCGCCCGGGACTATCAGCGCCTGCAGCGTCCCTACCCAGCCCAGTTCCGACATCAGGATGAAGCTCGGGACCAGGGAGAGGCTTCCGGGCACCAGCATGGTGGCGATCAGCAGGATGAACAACGGTTTCTTGCCCGGGAAGTCGAACTTCGCGAAGGCGAAGGCTGCCAGGGAGTCGAAGAACATCACCAGGGCGGCGCTGGCCGTGGAGACGATGATCGTGTTCACCAGTGCCTGCAGCAGGTCGACGCTGGAGACGACGCTGCGCACGTTCTCCGCGAAGCTGCTGCCGACGGTGAGCTTCGGCGGGTAGCCGAAGATCTCCCCGGTGGTCGAGGTCGACATCACGATCAGCCAGTAGAACGGGAAGATCGACAGCAGCACGCCGATGATCACGCACAGGTGGGTGACGGCGGCGGCGAGCCGGCCCCGCGCCACGTAGTGCGCGTTCGGGCGGCGTGCATCTGCGGTGCTCTTCGGTGCGGCCGGTTTCAGTGCGGTCATCCTCGGGCCTCCTTGGTCCGTACGGCGCGTCGCACCGTGTCGTCACCACGTCCGGAGACCAGGCGCCAATTGATGATCGCGAAGATGGCGGCGATCAGGAACAGCGCCCAGGCGATCGCCGAGCCATAGCCGAAGTCGAACTGAGTGAACGCCTGGTTGTACTGGTAGAGCACGATCGTCATGCCCGCCTCGCCGGCGCCGCCGGAATCTCCGAGCAGCACCTGGGGCTCGGTGAACAGGCTCAGGCCGCCGATGGTCGAGGTGATCACCGTGAACAGGATGATGGGGCGCATCATCGGCACCGTCACCCGGAAGAAGACCTGCCATAGGTTGGCTCCGTCGACCTTCGCGGCGTCGTACAGGTCTGTGGAGATGGACTGCAGGCCCGCGAGATAGATGATCGCGTTGTAGCCGGTGAATCGCCAGATCACCATGACCGCGATCGTGATCTTGATACCCCAGGGGCTCGACAGCCACGGCACGGCGTCCAGGCCCACTGCGGTGAGTGCGGAGTTCACCAGGCCGAAGGTGTCGGAGAAGACCGATCCGAAGACGATCGCCATCGCCACCATCGAGGTGACGTTGGGCAGGAAGAAGGCCACTCGGTAGAACTTCGTGAACCGGATGTTCTGGTGCAGCAGGAACGCGATGACCATCGCGAAGAGCAGCATCGGGATGGTCGAGAGGAACCAGATGATGAAGGTGTTGCCAACGGAGTTCCAGAAGCGGCCGTCGGTGAGTAGGAACTTGTACTGCGCCAGGCCCACGAAGGACATCTCGCCCATTCCATCCCAGTCCATGAAGGACAGGACGATGGAGAACAAGATCGGGAATAGACCGAAGACGGCGAACAGCAGGTAGAAGGGGGAGATCGCCAGGTAGAGCGGCAGCACCTCCCGGATCTTCCGCTTTCGCTTGGCGGTGGGATCCGCGGAGGTGAGGGCGTCGCGCGGCCGCGTCGGGGTTGCGGTGCTCACGAGAAGACTCCTCGCTTGAGGAGGACGCGCTCCGCCTGGCCGATCGCATCGTTCCAGGCGGCCTCGGAGTCCTTGCCGGAGGTCTCCACGTTCGAGAGCTCGAGGACGAACTTGCCCATGATGAAGGTCTCCGCGTTGCTGATGAACGAGGAGGGGACCGATTCCGCAGCGGTGGAGAAGAACGCGAGCGGGTCCTGGTCCCCGTAGAAGTCTCCGGAGTAGGTCAGATCCTCGAAGGAAGCGGGTGTGGAAGGGAACAGCGACTCGTCCTGGTAGGCGGCGGCCTGGTTCTCGGGAGAGTTGATCCAGGTGATGAAGGCGAGTGCGGCCTCCGGGTCCTTGCAGGTGTGGGGAAGCGCGGCGAAGGAGCCGCCGCTGTTGCCAGGACGCACCGGCTGCGACGCGAGGCGCCAGGCGCCGGCGGTGTCGGGAGCGGACTGCTGGAGGACCTGGGCCCACCAGGCCGCCCCGATGTTCCCGGCGGTGCGGCCGCTGGCCCAGGCAGCATTCCGGTCAGTGTCGCGTTCCCGCGGGATCTTGGCCGTCACACCGGCCTCGATGGCGGCGACCGAGGTGTCCCACGCCTGACGGACGGCGCTATCTGGCCGCAGATAGAGGGCCTTGTCATCGGTGTCGAAGAAGCGTTCCGGGCTCGCGTTCAAGAATTCCTCGAAGACGTTCAGCGCGTCGTTGACGAGGAAGGCGTCGGCCGCCCCCTTGAGCTCGGCGCCGAGCGCGATCCAATCCTCCCAGGTGGTGATCGCCGCCGAAACATTCGCGGGCGTGCTCGGCAGGCCCGCCTCCTCAAAGATGTCCTGGCGGTAGAAGTAGCCCGTCGGGCCGATGTCCAGGGGGAAGAAGCAAAAGCGGCCGGTGGGGGTCGTTCCGAGGTTCCACTTCCACTCGTAGTAGTCGTCCTTGACGGAGTCCGCGCCGAGCTCGGACAGATCCAGGAACAGGTCCTCGTTGGTGAAATAGAGGGCGTTGTTGGAGTTGATGTAGGTGATGTCGGGGATGTAAGCGTCGCCGGCCAGACTTGTGCGGAGCTTGGTGTCGAAACTGGTGCCGATCACATCGGCTCGGAGATGGCGGTCGGTGCCGGGGATCTCCTGGCTCGCCTGCTCCAGCAGATCTCGACTGGCTGATCGGTCCCAGAACCACAGCACGAGTTCGTCGGGGTCCTCGGAGATCGTCGGGTCCGAGCCGCAGCTGGCCAGGGCCAGGGGGAGCAGCCCGGCGCCGAGCATCAGGGATCGTCGCGAAGGATGATTCCGCGGTGGGGAACTTCGAAATGGACGTCGTGTGAGCGCAGCGCTCATACGCACCCTCCTCCTTGAGTGGCAGTCGCAGTTCCGTGAACGTTCACGGGTGACGCAGATCATGCCATTGGGATAATGGTGCGTCAACGGTTCGGCCGGTCGTCGTCATCATGGACCCGCGCTAAGTAGTGCGCTTGTGGAGCCGCGGGGGAGCGGGATAGGGTGACATGGTCGTGAACGTTCACGACTCTTACTGGCCTCGAACTCGAAGGACGACGACGTCTCCATGAGCACCTCCTCCACCCCGTTCCGCTGGGCGATCCTCGGCCCGGGCAGCATCGCCCGCCGCTTCGCCACCCAGCTCCCCTCCTCGCAGGACGGCGTCCTGGTTGCCGTCGGGAGCAGCTCGCCCGAGCGCGCGAGCGCTTTCGCCCAGGAGTTCCCCCTCGCCGAGCCCGCTCTGCTGGGCACCTACGAGGAGATCCTCGCCTCCGACGAGGTCGACGGCGTCTACGTCTCCACCGTCCACACCGGTCACGCTCGCCTGGCCGCAGCCGCCCTCGAGGCCGGCAAGCACGTGCTGTGCGAGAAGCCCATGACTCCGAACTCCGGTACCACCATGGCGCTGACCGACCTCGCCGTGCGCAGTGGGAAGGTGCTCCTGGAGGCGTACATGTACCGCTTCCACCCGCAGACCGTGAAGGTCCTCGAGCTCGTCGCCGACGGAGCGATCGGCGACGTCACCCACGTCGACGCCTCGTTCGCGTTCGACACCGGCGGACGCACCGGGCGCCTTTTCGACCCGGCCGTCGCCGGCGGCGGCATCCTCGACGTCGGCTGCTACCCGCTGTCCTTCGCACGGTTCGTCGCCGGTGCCGCGCAGGGCGCTGCCTTCGCTGATCCGACGGCTCTGCGGGGCAGCGGCACGATCGGGGAGACCGGGGTCGACGAGTGGGCGAGCGCCGAGGTGACTCTGCCCGGCGGGATCACGGCCAGCCTGCGCACCGGGGTGCGCCTTGCCGATCCGCAGACCGCGACGATCATCGGCTCTCGCGGTGCGATCCGGCTGTCGGACCCGTGGGCCCTCGGTGAGCAGCAGGTCATCGAGCTCGACGTCGTCGGCAAGGAGCCGCAGCGGCTCGAGATCCCGCAGTCCGCCGCGTACGCGCGCGAGGCCGATGCTCTCGCCCGCGCTGCCCGTGAGGGCGCTGCGGTCCCCGAGGTCACCGCCGAGAACTCGCTCGGCCAGGCCCGGGCGCTGGACGCGTGGCGCGAGGAGTTGGGGCTGCGCTTCCCCTTCGAGGCGGATGACGCGGACATCCCCACCCTCACCGGGCGCCCGCTCGTCGCCGGCAGCGTGCAGTCCGGCCCGTCGATGGTCTACGGGGAGCTCCCGGGCATCGAGAAGAAGGTCTCGCGCCTGGTGATGGGCTGCGACAACCAGATGAACCTGGCCCACGCCTCGGCGATGTTCGACGCCTTCTACGAGATCGGCGGCACCACCTTCGACACCGCCTACATCTACGGCGGCGGGTACGTCGAGGGGCTTTTCGGGAAGTGGGTGCAGAACCGCGGTGTGCGTGAGGACGTCGTCGTGATCACCAAGGGCGCCCACACCCCGCACTGCGATCCGGAGTCGATCACCCGTCAGCTCCAGGAGTCCCTCGAGCGTCAGGGCACCGACTACGCGGACCTCTACATGATGCATCGCGACAACCCGGAGATCCCGGTCGGGGAGTTCGTCGACGTCATGGACGAGCACCTGCGGGCCGGTCGCATCCGTGCCTACGGCGGCTCCAACTGGACCCCTGCCCGGGTGGACGAGGCCAACGCGTACGCCCGGGAGAACGGCCGCGCCGGGTTCACGATCCTCTCCAACCACTTCGGTCTGGCGGAGGCGCTGGATGTGCCGTGGGCGGGCTGCGTCCACGCCACCGACGCCGACTCCAAGGCATGGCTCGAGGATCGTGGCATCGCGCTGCTGCCGTGGTCGTCCCAGGCGCGAGGGTTCTTCACCGGGCGGGCGCACCCCGAGGACCGTTCCGATGCGGAGCTCGTGCGCTGCTACTACAGCGACGAGAACTTCGAGCGGCTGGCCCGGGCCGAGACCCTGGGCGCTGAGCGCGGGGTGCCCGCGACGGCGATCGCCCTCGCCTTCGTGCTGCACCAGAAGTTCCCGACGTTCCCGCTGTTCGGCCCGCGCAGCATCGCCGAGATGCGCTCGTCGACCCTCGGACTCGGAGTCGAACTCGCCGAGAGCGACCTCGCGTGGCTCGACCTGCGGGCCGAGCAGCGGGCGTGACAGACTTCCGCGCATGACGCAGCAGGCGAACAGCCCCGGCACGCACCGTGCGACGATCATCGACGTCGCTCAGCGCGCCGGGGTCTCCCGGCAGACGGTCTCGCGGGCGATGAACGACATGCCCGGCATCAGCGTCGCCACTCGTGAACGAGTGCTCGACGCCGCACGCGAGCTCAGCTATCGCCCCTCCCGCTTCGGGCGGGGCCTGGTCGAGCAGGGTCCCATCACCCTCGGCCTGGTGGTGATGGACCTGACCAACGCGTATTACGGGGAGCTGGGTACGGCAGTGGTGCGTGCCTGCGCTCCGTACGGGTGGAACGTGGTCTTGGTCGAGGCGGAGAACGCTATTGATCCGGAGAGCGTCGCCGCTGACCTGGCGCGCCGGGTCGACGCGATCGTCGGCTACGGCGTGGGGACCGGCGACATCCGCGGCGGCACGGGCATGCCCGTGGTGCAGCTGGACGGCGGCCGGAAGCATCTCGACGCCGGAGGCGTGGTCGAGCAGCTGTTCACGGAGGCGATGCCCGAGCTCGTGGGGCACCTCCGGGATGTGGGCGTGCGGCGCCCGCTGGTGCTGGACCTGACCGGCGGCCCGATAGGCGGCCGGGCTCTCACCCTCGCTGCTGCACTCCGCGAGCTGACGGATGACGGCGAGGTGCTGATTCATGAGGTCGACGCCCGCACCGGCCACCGTGAGGCCCTCGAGGTGGCACTCGCCACCGGTGCCGACGCCCTCATCGCCTTCAACGACGAGCTCGCGGTGCGCCTGCTGCGTGCACTGCGCTCGATGGAGATCGAGATTCCCGGCCAGGTCCGCCTCGTAGGTATCGACGGACTTGAGATCGGATCGCTGGTGACTCCCGAGCTCACCTCGTTGAGCATCGACATCGAGGCGGTGGCGCGGGAGACCGTCGAGCTGGTGGCAGGGATGCTCGAGGGGACCGTTCCGCTGAAGGGGCCAGATGCACATCGAACGGTGCCCTATCACCTGGAGGTCCGCGCCTCGACCTGAGGTGTCCAGTCCGTCCCGTGGCCGTCCACCACCTGGATTCGCGATGTTGCGCACGCCGCATCCGGATTCCTCGCTCCGGGGGTGCGTGCCGTGGCAGACTGTGACGTCGGTTCTGGTTCACGGCGCCCGCCCGGGCGCCGACCCAGCGACCCCGAGAAGGAGAGACATGAAGGCTGATATCCACCCCAAGTACGTCGAGACCCAGGTGACCTGCACCTGCGGTAACTCGTTCACCACGCGCAGCACCAAGACCGACGGTGCGATCAGCACCGAGGTCTGCTCCGCATGCCACCCCTTCTACACCGGCAAGCAGAAGATCCTGGACACCGGCGGCCGCGTGGCCCGCTTCCAGGCCCGCTACGGCAAGAAGGCCTGACACCGAGTCTCCGACGCCGGTGCGCGCCCCAGGGCGTGCACCGGCGTCGTCGCATGTGAGGGCGTGATGGTTGATGAAGGACGACGACACCGCTGACGGTCGCGGGGCCCACGATGCCCGTGGGATCCGTGATGCCGGGGGAGACAGTGATGCCCGTCTGGACCCGTTGCGCAGCGAGCATGCCCGCCTGCAGGAGTCGATGGCAGATCCCGATCTCCATGACAACCCCGCGCGCGCCCGACGGGTCGGTCGTCGTTACGCCGAGATCGACTCGGTGCTGGAGGCCGCCGCACGGATCGAGTCCACGACCGCGGATCTCGAGACCGCTCGTGAGCTGATCGAGCTGGGGGAGGCCGACGACGAGCTGTCGGCCGAGGCCGAGCAGCTCTCCGCCCGCCTCGAGATCGAGCGCGAGCACCTCGAGGATCTCCTCGCACCCCGGGATCCCGACGATGCTCGGGACGTCCTCCTCGAGATCAAGGCCGGGGCAGGCGGTGAGGAGTCCGCCCTGTTCGCGGCCGAGATGCTGCGCATGTATCGCTCCTACGCGGAGCGCAACGGCTGGCGCGTCGAGGTCCTCACCTCCGCGGAGTCCGACCTCGGGGGATTCAAGGACGTCACCGCGGCGATCACCGCGCGCGCCGGCACCACCCCGGCCGACGGCGTCTACGCCCACCTCAAGCACGAAGCCGGCGTGCACCGCGTGCAGCGCGTGCCGGTCACCGAATCCGCGGGCCGCATCCACACCTCAGCGGTGGGCGTTCTCGTCCTGCCCGAGGCGGACGAGGCCGACGAGGGCGAGGTGCTCGCCGAGGCGATGGCACCCGCGAACCTCCGGATCGACGTGTACCGCTCGAGCGGCCCTGGCGGGCAGAGCGTGAACACGACCGATTCGGCGGTGCGCATCACCCACGTCCCCACCGGCCTCGTGGTCTCCTGCCAGGACCAGAAGAGCCAGCTGCAGAACCGTGAGCAGGCGATGCGCATCCTTCGCACCCGGCTGCTGGACGCGCGCCGCGCCGAGCAGGAGGCGCAGTCCTCCGCGGCCCGCCGCTCCCAGGTGCGCACTGTCGATCGCAGCGAGCGCATCCGCACCTACAACTTCCCCGAGTCACGGGTCGCCGATCATCGCACCGGGTACAAGGCGGGGAACCTCGCCGCTGTGCTCTCCGGCGACCTCGAGGATCTCATCGCCTCCTCCCGGGACGCCGAGCGCGCCGCCCGCCTCGAGGACGCCCAGCGCATCGCTGCCGAGGAGGCTCGATGAGCACCGATTCAGCGAGCACTGATCCGGCGCCCACTGTTCCAACGACCACCGATACGGCGACGAGCGACCCGACGGCGTCCTCTGGGTCCGCTGCGTCGAGGGCATCTGTTGGGTCTGTTCCGTCGGCCCCGTCGGCCCCGTCGGTTCCGGCTGCTGCGCTGTCCGGCGCTGCCGCGAGGGATCGCCTGCGCTCCGCCCTCGCGGAGACCACAGCGCGCCTCGGAGTCGCCGGGGTGCCGTCGTCCAGCGTCGACGCACGCGCGCTGATCGCCGCGGCGGCCCGCACCGAGGGGCCGCTCGTGATGCTCGACGAGCTGCCGGAGTCCTTCGCCGCAGATCTCGAGGCGCTCACCGCCCGCCGCGAGCAGCGCGAGCCGCTCCAGCTGATCCTGGGCCGTGCCCCATTCCGTCGGCTGATGCTCGCGGTGCGACCGGGGGTCTTCATCCCGCGGCCGGAGACCGAGCTCGCCGTGGATCTGCTGCGCGAGGAGTCCGCCGGCGCTCTGGGCAGCGTGGTGGACCTGTGCACCGGAAGCGGGGCGCTGGCCGCCGCGATCCTCGACGAGATGCCCGACTCCCGCGTCACCGCGGTCGAGGTCGACCCGGCGGCGATCGACCTCGCTCGAGAGAATCTCGAGATGGCCGGGCCAGGCCGCGGCCGCGTGCTGCCCGCCGATCTGACGGCGGCCCTGCACGACCCGTCGAGCGCCTCCGCAGCGGTCCTGACCACGCTGTGCGCGGAAGGACGTGTGGACGCCGTCGTCTCCAACCCGCCCTACATCCCGCCCGAGGCGGTGCCCCGGGATGCCGAGGTGCTCGACCACGACCCGCACCGTGCTCTCTTCGGCGGGGGACCGGACGGGCTGGAGGTCCCGCGCGCCGTGATCTCCTGGGCCGCCCGTCTGCTGCGACCCGGGGGAGTGCTGGTCATGGAGCACGCCGACGTCCAGGGCGACGCTGCGCGGCGCGCCGCTGCTCAGCACGGCGGATTCGACACCCTGCGCACCGCCCGTGATCTCACCGGCCGCGACCGCTTCCTGGTCGCTCGCCGTGCCGACGCGGACCCCGACCCCGGAAGTGAGAGACTGACCTCGTGAGCGTGCATGACACCCAGAACCCAGAATCCCGCGACGCCGCACTGACGGCCGCGACCGACGCCGTCCGTGACGGCAAGCTGATCGTCCTGCCGACGGACACCGTCTACGGCATCGGGGCTGACGCCTTCACCCCGGATGCCGTCAACGCCCTGCTCGACGCCAAGGGGCGCGGACGCGACGTGCCACCGCCGGTCCTCGTGGGAGACCACGCCGTCCTGCTGGCGCTGGCCACCGACGTGCCCGACTACGTCGAGCAGCTGGCCGAGGAGTTCTGGCCCGGCCCGCTGACCATCATCCTCACCGCCCAGCCGTCGCTGACCTGGGACCTGGGGGAGACCCGCGGAACCGTCGCCCTGCGCATGCCGGACGACGAGATCGCGCTGGCGCTCCTGCGCCGCACCGGTCCGCTCGCCGTCTCCAGCGCGAACCGCAGCGGCAAGCCCGCCGCGCTCACGGTGCTCGATGCCGCCACGCAGCTCGGGGACAGCGTCGAGGAGTACCTCGACGGAGGAACTGCCAGGATCGGGACCGGCTCGACCATTCTCGATGCCACCGTGGAGCCTGCGGAGATCGTCCGAGAAGGCAGCCTCACCAAGGACCAGATCATCGCGGTCGTCGGCGACATCTTCGCCGCTCCCGCGCCGGAGGCCTCCGAGGACGACCCGGACGGCGCAGTCGACGCAATCGACGCAGACGGGACGGGCTCGCAGGAGGCAGCGGACGATGGCTCTGCGGTCGACGGTGCTGCCGTCGACGGCTCTGCAGCAGATGGTTCTGCCACCGACGGCTCTGCCACTGACGGTTCGGCCACTGACGTTTCTGCCGCCGACGGGTCCGTGCCGGGCGGTTCTGCTGCCGCGGCCGATGCCTCCGCGCTCGACCTCCCGTCCGAGCCCGACCTGGGACAGTCCTCGACGTCCCCCGCCGAGCTCGCCGAGCCCGCTGCCCCCGTCGTCCCCGCGGATGACGGCGCCGACGTAGCGACGACCGCCGCGGCGGACCCGGCGAATACCGAGGGTGTTCCCCGCGACGGACACGCTGCGGGGTGAGGATCTATCTCTTCGTCCTGCTGATCTCTGCGGCAGTGACGTACCTGGTCACCCCGGCCGTGCGGCTGCTGGCCCGTCGAGCCGGGGCGATGACCGCGGTGCGGGAGCGTGACGTGCATGATGCCGTGACCCCCCGGCTGGGCGGACTCGCGATGCTCATCGGTGTGGCCGCCGCGATGGTGATCGCCAGCAAGGTGCCCTTCCTCGAGGGGCTGTTCGAGGACAACCGGCAGCCCTGGGCGATCCTCGCGGCCGCCGGCCTCGTCTGCCTGCTCGGCGCAGCGGATGACAAGTGGGACCTGGACTGGATGACGAAGCTGGCGGGCCAGATCCTCGCGGCGATGCTCCTCGCCTGGCAGGGCGTCAGCCTGGTGACCCTGCCGATCGGCGGCGTGACCATCCTGTCCGAGCGCTCGGCCCTGATCCTCACCGTGCTCGTGGTCGTGGTCTGCATGAACGCCGTGAACTTCGTGGACGGCCTCGACGGCCTCGCCGCCGGAGTGATGGCCATCGGGGGCTCGGCCTTCTTCGTGTACGCGTACACGCTCACCCGCAACGCCTCGACGACCGACTATTCCTCGCTCGCCGCCCTGCTCACGGCGGTGATGATCGGTGCCTGTCTGGGGTTCCTGCCCCACAACATGACCCGTGCCCGGATCTTCATGGGGGATTCCGGATCGATGCTGTTGGGTCTCCTTCTTGCCGCGAGCACGATCGCGGTGACCGGTCAGGTGGATCCCGCACGACTGTCGGGGGCGGACTTCTTCGGCCAGTTCCTGCCGATCCTGCTGCCGATCGGCGTGATGGTCATCCCGTTCCTCGACTTCGCGCTCGCCGTCGTGCGGCGGATCGGCTCGGGCAAGTCCCCGTTCCATGCCGACAAGGCTCACCTGCACCACCGGCTGCTGCGCCTGGGGCACTCCAAGCGCAACGCCGTGCTGATCATGTACACGTGGACGGTCGTCGTGTCGGTCGGTCTGCTGCTGCCCATCGTGCTGTCCACCCAGGCTGTCGTGATCTTCTGGGTGTGCGGGCTCCTCCTCGCGCTCCTGCTGACCTTCGACCCGCTCAGATGGCGCCCCGGGCGCCGCCGGAAGGAATCCGATGTCCCCTCGTCCTGACAGCCCCGCCACCCCTACGGGGTCGACGCCGCGTCGTCGCGCCGTGGGAGATCGCGCGATGCAGCGGGTCCTGATCCTGGCGCTCGTCGTCGGCATGGGGCTGGACGTCGTGGTCATCGTGATCGCAGCCATGAGCTCCGACTCGCCGGCGCTCGTCGGTGCGCTCATCGGCACGGGCCTCACGCTCGTGGTCGTCCTGCCGACCCTCGCGATCACCTTCGCCGGCCCGCGGATGACGCCGGTGTCGATGGCCGCGACCGTGCTCGGCAGCTGGGCGGTGAAGATGCTTGTTGTGATCCTCGTCCTGATCATCGTGCGCGACATGGCCGGCGTCTCCACCCGGTGGATCGGACTCGCCCTGCTGGTGGGCGCGGTCTCGGCTGTAGCGGTCGAGGTCACCCTGCTGGCACGGTCCCGTCAGCCCCTCGATGTGGAGCAGGTCGCAGACCCCTCCGAGGACCAGTCCGGATCCTGACTCTCTGTTATGATTTCCAAGGTGCTCGACCGCTGATCACGGTGCAATACCGCAGCGAGTTCGACCACTGATCGACCACCCGGAACGCCTAGCGTCGTCCATCGTCGTACGCATGGTGGCCGCCCCGGGATGGACTCGATCAACATGACGGCCACGGCCGACGCGACTGCGTCCGGCCAGACGACCACGGGAGATCGAGCTGAACACCGCAGACCTCAGCCCCACGCTGTACGCAGAGGGCGATTCGCTCTTCCATATCCCGAGCCTGGCGGAATTCTTCCCGCCGCCGATCCTCTTCGCCGGGACCCCGTTCGAGTTCAACCGGGTGCAGCTCGTGCGCCTGATCGTCATCGCGGTCGTGCTCATCGTGATGTGCGTGATCGCCTCCCGGGCCAAGCTGGTCCCCGGCCGCGCGCAGAGCATCGTCGAGATCCTGATCGAGTTCGTGCACGGCACGATCATCCAGAACACCCTGGGGATCCGGGAAGGCCGGCGTTTCGCCCCCTTCCTGATCACCCTCTTTTTCCTCATCCTCGCGATGAACCTCGCCGGGGTGGTCCCGGGTCTGAACCTCGCGGGCACCTCCGTGATCGGCTTCCCGCTGCTGCTGGCGCTGTGGACCTTCGTGACCTACGTGGTCGCCGGCATCAAGAAGCACGGGCTGGGCGGCTACCTCAAGCACGAGACCATGCCTCCCGGTGTGCCGAAGCCGATCTACATCCTGCTGATCCCGATCGAGTTCCTCCAGGTCATCCTGATCCGCTGGGCCTCGCTCACGATCCGACTGCTCGCGAACATGGTCGCCGGCCACATCATGCTGGTCGTCTTCATCGGGCTGACCCAGGGGCTGCTGCTCTCGGGCACCTGGCTCATCGTGGCCTCCCCGTTCGCCGGAGCCCTCGCCATCGGCATCTACGGCTTCGAGATCTTCGTTGCCGCGCTGCAGGCCTTCATCTTCACGATGCTGGCCGCGGTGTACATCCAGATGGCCTCCTCGGACGAGCACTGAGCGCTCGCCTCCGTTCCCGCACCTCCCCGCAAGACCCCTGTCTGCTGCCCGCCCGGGCAGCACAACGAAAGGAATCCCCGTGGACCCGATGATCCTCTCCGAAATCAACGGCAACGTCGCGTCGATCGGCTACGGCCTCGCCGCTATCGGCCCCGGTATCGGCATCGGCATCATTGTCGGCAAGACCGCTGAGGCCACCGCGCGCCAGCCCGAGCTGCGCGGCCAGCTGCAGACCACCATGTTCATCGGTATCGCCTTCACGGAGATCCTGACGCTGCTGGCCATCGTCACCGGCCTCATCTTCGGCGGAACGGCCTGAGGCTCCCCTGATGCTCACCGCTGAAGCAGAAGTTCCGGGCTACAAGCTCCTGCTGCCCGATGTCCCGGAGATCATCTGGACGTTGATCTTCGTCGTCATCTTCGTCGTCGTCTTCATGAAGTTCGTCCTGCCGCGGCTCACCGCCGTGCTCGATGAGCGTGCGGAGAAGATCGAAGGCGGGCTGAAGAAGGCCGAAGAGGTCCAGCAGCAGGCCGATGATCTCAAGGCCACCCAGGAGCAGGAGCTCGCCGCCGCTCGTCAGGAAGCCGCAGGCATCCGCGAGAAGGCACGCCAGGACGGCGCACGCATCGTCGAGGAGGCCAAGGCTCGCGCCGAAGCCGAATCCGAGCGCGTTCTCGTCGCCGGCCGTCAGCAGCTGTCCGCGGAGCGCCAGACGGCCTCCACGCAGCTCCACAGCGAAGTCGGATCGCTCGCGAGCGACCTGGCCTCGAAGATCGTCGGGGAGTCCCTCACCGATGATGAGCGCTCCCGCCGCGTGATCGACCGGTTCCTGGACGACCTCGAGTCGAGCCAGTCCGCCACCCGATAAGGATCAGTGATGCGAGGAACTTCCTCCACCTCGTTCGCCGAGGTCGTCCAGCAGGCCCAGTCCGTCTTCGCGACGGACGGCCTCTCCCTGGACAGCACCGCGGACGAACTGTTCGCGATCGCCGATGCGATCGATTCCAGCAATCAGCTCGTGCGTCTGCTCAGCGACTCCGGTCGCGACGCCGAGATGAAGGAGTCGGCCGTCCGTGCGCTGCTGACCGGCAAGGTCAGCGATGCCGCCCTCGGCCTCACCCTCGAGGTCGTGCGTCGGCGCTGGTCCGAGCAGGAGGACATCCTCGACGCCCTGGAGCGGCTGGGGGTGACCGCCCTGCTGGAGCAGTCCGAGCGCGAGGTCGTCCTCGGTCAGGTCGAGGAGGAGCTGTTCCAGGTCTCGCGTCTGATCGACGACAGCGCTGAGCTGTCCTCGAGCTTCGATGACGCACGGAAGGATCCTGCGGCCCGCGGGCGGGTCATCCGCACGCTGCTGGAGGGACGTGCCCACCGGCTCACGGGGGCCCTCGCGGTCCGCGCCGTGTCCCGACGCACCGAGCAGAAGCCCTCGCGCCGGGTGCGCGAGATCGCGGAGTTCGCCTCGGACCGTCGTCGCCGCCTCCTTGCCGTGGTCGAGACCTCTCGTCCGCTCGACGAGGCCCAGCAGTCCCGTCTCGCTGCGGTCCTGGCCGGCATCTACGGCCGTGAGGTGCAGATGAACCTCGAAGTCTCAGCGGACGTCGTGGGCGGTCTGCGGATCCATGTCGGAGACGACCTCTACGACGCAACCGTCCTCGCGCGCCTCGCCCAGGCCCGCGAACACCTGGTGTCCTGACGGCTCCGGCCGCGGCACCTGCCCCAGCACCACACATCACCCCCGCAGCGACGGGACCACGAGAGGAAGCGAAGCACCGCGATGGCTGAGCTCACGATCCGCCCGGAGGACATCCGGCACGCACTGGACACCGCCGTGTCCACCTACCAGGCAGGTTCCACCGACCGCGAGGAGATCGGCCGGGTCACCGAGTCGGCCGACGGCATCGCCCGCGTCGAGGGCCTGCCCAACGTCATGGCCAACGAGCTCGTCCGCTTCGAGAACGGGGAGCTCGGCCTCGCGCTGAACCTCGAGCTCAGCGAGATCGGCGTCGTCATCCTCGGCGAGTTCTCCGGCATCGCGGAGGGCCAGGAGGTCCGTCGCACCGGCGAGGTCCTCTCCGTGCCCGTCGGCGACGGGTACCTCGGTCGCGTGGTCGACCCCACCGGTGCCCCGATCGACGGCCTCGGCACGATCGACACCGTCGGCCGCCGCGCCCTCGAGCTCCAGGCTCCCGGCGTCATGCAGCGCAAGAGCGTCAAGGAGCCCCTGGCGACCGGGATCAAGGCCATCGACGCCATGACCCCGATCGGCCGCGGTCAGCGTCAGCTGATCATCGGCGACCGCCAGACCGGCAAGACCGCGATCGCGCTGGACACGATCCTGAACCAGAAGGCGAACTGGGAGAGCGGTGACCCGCAGAAGCAGGTTCGCTGCATCTACGTCGCCGTCGGCCAGAAGGGTTCGACCATCGCGTCGGTGCGCTCGACCCTCGAGCAGGCCGGTGCCCTGGAGTACACGACCATCGTCGCGGCTCCGGCCTCCGACCCGGCCGGCTTCAAGTACATCGCTCCCTACGCGGGCTCCGCGATCGGTCAGCACTGGATGTACGAGGGCAAGCACGTCCTCATCGTCTTCGACGATCTCTCCAAGCAGGCTGAGGCGTACCGCGCCGTGTCCCTGCTGCTGCGGCGTCCGCCGGGCCGCGAGGCCTACCCGGGCGACGTCTTCTACCTGCACTCGCGTCTGCTCGAGCGTTGCGCGAAGCTGTCCGACGAGCTGGGCGGCGGCTCGATGACCGGCCTGCCGATCATCGAGACCAAGGCCAACGACGTGTCGGCCTACATCCCGACCAACGTCATCTCGATCACCGACGGCCAGTGCTTCCTGCAGTCGGACCTGTTCAACGCGAACCAGCGCCCGGCGGTCGACGTCGGCATCTCGGTCTCCCGCGTCGGCGGCTCCGCCCAGACCAAGGCCATGAAGGCCGTCTCGGGCACGCTGAAGATCTCGCTCGCGCAGTACCGCGACCTCGAGGCCTTCGCGATGTTCGCCTCGGACCTCGACGCCGCGTCCAAGCAGCAGCTGAACCGTGGTGCCCGCCTGATGGAGCTCCTCAAGCAGAACCAGAGCTCGCCCTTCCCCATGGAGGAGGAGGTCGTCTCGATCTGGGCCGGCACCAAGGGCAAGTTCGACGACATCGATCTCGAGGACGTCCGCGATTTCGAGGCGCACCTGCTGGAGCACCTGCGTCACAACGGAGGCGTGCTCGACGCGATCCGCAGCACGAGCAAGTTCGAGTCCGCGACCGAGGAGGAGCTGTCCAGCATCCTCGACGAGGTCAAGAAGGACTTCCTCGCGGGCAAGGGCAAGAGCGCAGGCGTGAACGACGTCAGCGAGCGCCTCGACGACGAGGACATCGAGCAGGAGAACATCGTCCGCGGCTGATCCGATTCATCCGTGCCCGCCCGGGAGGGCGGGCACGGCGGACGCCGGTTTCACGCCACGCACGAGGAGAGACATGGGAGCACAGCAGAGGGAGTACAAGAAGCGGATCAAATCCGCTCAGGGCATGAAGAAGATCTTCAAGGCCCAGGAGATGATCGCCGCCACGCGCATCGCCAAGGCGCATGCCCGCGTGCTCGCCACGACGCCGTACGCCGATGCCATCTCGCAGGCCATTGGAGCGGTCGCGACGCACTCCACCGACTTCGCGCATCCCTTCCTGGAGCAGGACCGCACGCAGACCAACCGCGTCGCGATCCTGCTGATCACCTCCGATCGCGGCATGGCGGGTTCGTACTCGCCCAACGCGATCCGTGAGGCGGAGGAGCTCGGCAACTCACTGCGCGACGAGGGCAAGACCGTGGACATGTACATCGTCGGCCGCAAGGGCGACTCGTACTACCGGTTCCGCAACCGTCCGTCGGTCAAGACGTGGACTCCGTACAAGGAGGAGGAGCTCGCGTCCCTCGGCCACGAGATCGCCGAGACCCTCACCGAGGTGCTGCTGAGCGAGGACCCCGCGGTCCACGTCGATGAGCTGTACCTGGTCGGAACCCGGTTCAAGAGCCGGTTCCAGCAGTTCGCACGCGTCTCCCGGCTGGTGCCGATGGGCATCGTGGAGGCCGAGGACGGCGGCGAGAAGCCGACGTTCCCGCTCTACGAGTTCACCCCCGACGCCGAATCCGTCATGGGCGAGCTCATCCCGCGATACGTCGAGTCGCGCATCGTGAACACCCTGATGCAGTCCATCGCCTCGGAGCACGCCTCCCGGCAGCGAGCGATGCAGACCGCGACGGACAACGCACAGACCCAGATCGACAAGTTCACCCGACTGGCGAACACCGCTCGCCAGGCGGAGATCACGCAGGAGATCACGGAGATCGTCGGCGGCGCCGACGCCCTCTCCGGATCCGGGCGCACCGAACGCTGAGACCTCTGCCCAGCGCTCCTGAGCGCCGGCCCGACCCCTTGGAGAGAAGCCACATGACCACCACAGCTCCCGCCCCCGCCACCGCGACCGGTCGTATCGCGCGTGTCACCGGCGCCGTCGTCGACATCGAGTTCCCGCCCGGGAACATCCCCGCCATGTACAACGCGCTCACCGCGCGTGTCGAGGTGAGCGGCGCAGGCCTCGACTCGACGGTCCTCACCCTCGAGACCGCGCAGCACCTCGGCGACGGCATGATCCGCGCCATCGCGCTCAAGCCCACCGACGGACTCGTCCGCGGCCAGGACGTCACCGACACCGGCGCCCCGATCTCGGTGCCCGTCGGCGACGCGACCCTCGGCACCGTGTTCGACGTGGTCGGCAACGCGCTGAACCTCCCTGACGGCGAGACCCTTCAGGTGTCCGAGCGCTGGCCCATCCACCGCACGGCCCCGAGCTTCGACCAGCTGGAGTCCAAGACCCAGATGTTCGAGACCGGCATCAAGTCGATCGACCTCCTGACCCCGTACGTGCAGGGCGGCAAGATCGGCCTGTTCGGCGGCGCGGGCGTCGGCAAGACGGTCCTCATCCAGGAGATGATCTACCGCGTGGCGAACAACCACGACGGCGTCTCCGTGTTCGCCGGCGTCGGTGAGCGCACCCGTGAGGGCTGGGACCTCATCGAGGAGATGACGGAGTCGGGCGTCATCGAGAAGACCGCCTTGGTCTTCGGCCAGATGGATGAGCCGCCGGGCACGCGTCTGCGCGTCGCGCTCTCGGCGCTGACCATGGCGGAGTACTTCCGCGATGTGCAGGCCCAGGACGTGCTGCTGTTCATCGACAACATCTTCCGCTTCACCCAGGCGGGCTCCGAGGTCTCGACCCTGCTGGGTCGTATGCCGTCGGCCGTGGGCTACCAGCCCAACCTCGCGGACGAGATGGGTGTGCTCCAGGAGCGCATCACCTCGACCCGCGGCCACTCGATCACCTCGATGCAGGCGATCTACGTGCCGGCCGATGACTACACCGACCCGGCACCGGCGACCACCTTCGCCCACCTCGACGCCACCACGGAGCTCTCCCGTGAGATCGCCTCGCGCGGTCTGTACCCGGCGATCGACCCCCTGACCTCGACCTCGCGGATCCTCGATCCGCAGTACGTGGGCCAGGACCACTACGACACCGCGGTGCGCGTGAAGATGGTGCTGCAGCGCAACAAGGAGCTGCAGGACATCATCGCGATGCTGGGCGTGGACGAGCTCTCCGAGGAGGACAAGGTGACGGTGTCGCGCGCGCGCCGCATCCAGCAGTTCCTCTCGCAGAACACCCACCTCGCCAAGCAGTTCACCGGTGTGGACGGCTCGGACGTCTCGCTCCGCGACACGATCGAGGGCTTCAAGGGCATCTGCGACGGCGAGTTCGACCACATCACCGAGCAGGCGTTCTTCAACGTCGGCGGCATCGACAAGGTCATGGAGAACCACCACCGCATCCAGAAGGAGCTCGGGGCGTGAGTGCACTCGAGGTCACCTTCGTCACGAGCGGTCGCACCGTGTGGTCCGGTCAGGCCGCCCAGGTGGTCGTGCCCGCGGCCGACGGCTCCATGGGCATCCTGCCGCAGATGCAGCCCACTCTCGCCGTTCTCGGCGACGGGCAGGTGCGCATCATCGACCAGGACGGCTCGGTCGCCGAGCGGGCCGTCCATGGTGGCTTCGTGTCCGTGGACTCCGACAAGGTCACGATCGGCGTCGACGATGCCGAGCTCCTCGAGTCGGATCACTGAGCGGCGCCTGAGCAGTCCATGATCGATCTGAGCATCCCGATCCTCCTCCTGGGGGTCGGGATGCTCTTCGTCGTGTTGGCGGTGTTCCTGGTGGGCCGCCAGATCGTTCTGAGCCGTCAGCGCGGCGCTTTCGAGTGCTCCCTGCAGCGGCGCGGCCTGGTGACCAGGTCGACCTGGCAGCACGGGTTGATGCGGTTCGGGACTGATCGTCTGCGGTGGCACCGGGCCTTCTCGCTGTGGGTCCGTCCCGAGGTGGTCATCCGGCGTCTCGAGCTGCTCGACGTGACCCGGCGTCGGCTTCCCTCCCGTATCGAGGGGGAAGAGGACAGCTACCTGGTGGAGTTCACGCTGCGTGGCGGGCGCACGATCGTCGCGATCATGGACCTCGCCTCCGGGGCGGCGCTGAACTCCTGGATCGAGGCCGCACCGACCGGTCTCGTCATGGGAGACGCGGACTGACCGCAGCCACGGTGCTGGCCGACTCGCTGACCGTCGGCCTGCCGGATGTCGGTCTGCCGGATGTCGGTCTGCCGGGCGTCGGACTGCCAGGCGTGGAACTGCTGTTCCCCGATCTGCTGTGCCCCGATCTGCTGGGCACGGGCCTGTTAGGCGTCGACCCGCTGGCCGCCCCGCAGCACGGCGACGGGCTGCAGATCGGTGTCGGCGAGCACGATGTCGGCGCGGCGACCCGGCTCGAGCGACCCGAGCCGATCCTGCTGACCCAGCACCGTGGCGGGGACGACGGAGGCTGCACGGACCGCGCGGACCAGGTCGACACCCGCCTCGAGCACGGCGAACCGCACCACCTCGAGCAGATGCGCTGTCCCGCCGGCGATCGAGGTGCCGCCGGTGAGCGTGGCGACCCCGGCCGTGACCGTGACGTCGAGCGAGCCGAGGCTGTACTGGCCATCCGGCATCCCGGCAGCGGCCATCGCGTCGGTCACCAGCACCACGCAGTCCTCGGCGGCGAGCGCGAAGACATGGGCGACGGTGCGCGCATCGAGGTGCACGCCGTCGGCGATGATCTCCACCACGAGATCCGCGCGGGCCGCAGCATCCAGGGCCGCGAGCGCGGGACCGGGATCACGGTGATGGATCGGCCGCATGCCGTTGAACAGATGGGTGGCGGTGGGGCGGGCCGAACGCCCGTGCTCCCGGCGCAGCTGGTCGCCGGCCAGCGCGACGGCGTGAGTCATCTGGGCGCTGGAGCCGTCCGTGTGCCCGAGGGAGGGGATCGCTCCGACCTCGGCGAGAGCTTCGATCACGGCGTCGGCGCCCTCCGCTTCCGGGGCGACCGTCATGGTCGCGAGTGCTCCGCCGGCGAGCTGGGCGAGCTCCCGCACCAGATCGGCGTCGCCGGCGGTGATGTGCTCGGGATTCTGTGCCCCGCAGCGGGCGACGGAGAGGAACGGGCCCTCGAGGTGGATCGCCGCGATCTCCCCGTCGGCCGCGAGCTGCGCGAGATCTCCGACCCGGTCGCGCAAGGTGGCGCCGTCCGCCGTGACCAGGGAGGCGACCAGAGAGGTGGTCCCATGGCGACGGTGCTCGAGCACTGCGGTGAGCATCTCCTGCGAGGAGGTGGAGTCGGGGAAGGAGACGCCGCCGCCGCCATGGCAGTGCAGGTCGACCAGTCCGGGGAGGATCAGCCCCTCGTGCTGGACGGTGTCCTCGGCGGTGTGCTCGGGAGCATGCGCCGAGGGGCCGGACCAGATGATGTCCTGCCCGGAGACGAGCACGAGGGCGTCGGGCACCAGTCCGCGCTCCAGCAGGGCCGTGCCGCGCAGGGCGAAGTCGGCGGAGACCGCCGCAGGGGAGTGGTCCGGGCGGGCAGCGGTGCGCAAGGGGGCTCCTGGTGCGGTGGGGCGAGCGGGGGAGGTCAGAACAGTCGGGAGTCGACGTCGTCGATCCCGCGCAGAGCGTCGTAGTCCAGTGTCACGCAGTCGATCCCGCGGTCTCCGGCGAGCACGCGAGCCTGGGGCTTGATGGCCTGGGCGGCGAAGATGCCGCGCACAGGGGCCAGGAGGGGGTCGCGGTTGAGCAGCTCGAGATAGCGGGTGAGCTGTTCGACGCCGTCGATCTCGCCGCGGCGCTTGATCTCGATGGCCACCGATCCGCCGTCCTGGTCGCGGGCGAGGATGTCGACCGGGCCGATGGCGGTGCCGTACTCCCGGCGCACGAGCGACCAGCCGTCGCCGAGGGTCTCGATGTTCTCCGCCAGCAGTGCCTGGAGGTGTGCCTCGACGCCGTCCTTCTGCAGGCCGGGGTCGACACCGAGCTCATGGGTGGAGTCCTCGAAGACCTCGTGCAGACGCACCCGCAACCGGTCACCGGTCTTGGCATGGGTGACGTCCCACTGCTCGATCCACTCGCCCTCGGGGTCGTCGACGGCCTCCGCCTCCTCGCGACGCGTCATCGCCAGGGTGCAGGGCGGACTCATCCAGTTCAGGGGTTTGTAGCTGCCTCCATCGGAATGGATCAGCACGCTGCCGTCGGCCTTCACGATGAGAAGGCGTGGGGCCAGCGGGAGGTGGGCGGTGAGTCGACCGGTGTAGTCGACGGAGCAACGGGCAACGACGAGACGCACCCCGCCAGGGTACGGCACCGCGCCCGGATGCCGGACGTCCCTGCCGTTCCGCGCGCCAGCTGAGGCGCCCATGGGAAGCCCATGAGGGGGCCTTTACCCGGGTGCACATGGTCACGGGGGACTGTTGCCGCGCACGCCATCCCCCTATCGTGGACTGATCTGCCACCTTGGCCCGTCGGGGCCGTTCTGAAGGAGCACTTATCGTGCAACGCCTCCTCGCCGTCCTCCTGATCCTGATCGGAGTGATCGGATTGGTGCTGGGACGCCTCGGTGAGACCACCTGGGCCCCGCCGACGAAGACCACCGCGACGGTGGAGCTCAGCGATCCCGGCCCCGCCGTGGTCATCGATCCGGGCGTCCTGTACGTCGGAGGCCAGAAGGGCGAGGTGACGATCGAGGGCGCGTCGGACGTCTCTCTCATCACGGCGGACAACAGCGACATCGAGGCGTACCTGGCAGACACCGCCTACACGCGGATCACCGGGGCCAGCGACTGGACCACGTTGAGCACGGAGGCGGTCAACCCTGAGGGCGCCGCCGAGCTGACCGATCCCACCGGATCGGACCTGTGGCGCACGGTCGAGACGAAGCCCTCGCCGTACACGCTGGACATCGCCGACTTCGCCGCCGGCGAGCACGGGGACAACCAGCAGGCGTATCGCGCGATCCTCGTCGTCACCGATGGCACCGAGGCCGGTGCGGACTCGATCTCGATCACCTGGCCCGTCGAGGATGAGAACGAGTGGGTTCCCTTCGCCTACGCCGGTGGCGCCGCGATCGCCGTGATCGGTCTGGTCCTGCTCGTCGTCTCGATCGGCGGCCGACGCCGTGAGGACGACGAGGACGCCGAGCTGGAAGCCTCCGACGCCGCTGCGGAGACGGACCGCGCCGCCGTCGACCCCGGCTCCGACGCCGACGCCGAGGGGAACGATGCTGTGGGGAGCGACCCTGTCGAAGGGGACGCCGTGGGGAACGAGCACGATCTCGAGAGCGAGGCGTCCGACGGGCCGGTCCGGTCCTCGCAGGACGACACCGAGATCCTCTCCCCGGTCGAGGGGGACGGCGACGACGTCGCTGCCCCGGACGCCGCCCTCCAGGACCCGACGGACCCGGAGCACGACGTCTGGGACCTCGGCGAGGACACCGACACCCCGGATGACCTGGACACCCCGGATGACCTGGACACCCCGGATGACCTGGACACCCCGGATGACCTGGACACCCCGGATGACCTGGACAGCGAGGATCGTCGATGACCCGCCAGAACCGCAGCACGCCTGTGTGGAAGGACCCGCAGATGACCAGCCGCCCCGTTCCCCGCCGTGGACTCCTGGTCGGAGCGGGATCCCTCCTCGCCGCCGGAGTGCTCTCCGCCTGCGCCTCGGAGCCCGATGTGCCGCCTGCGCCGCCGAAGGGGCCCTCCGCCGCGGAGCCGACCCCCGTGAACACGGTCGAGCAGTTCGAGACCTATGTCAGCGAGATCAACGCTGCGGTGGTCGCCGCCGACAAGAAGGCCGACGTCAAGAAGCTCGCGCCCCGCGTCACCGGATCCGCCGTGTCGTTCCGCAAGTCGGCCTACGCGATGATCAAGAAGGCCGACGAGTGGGCAGCCTTCCTCAGCGTCCCCGGCGCGTCGCTGCTGGTGCCGATGACCACCGTCACCGCGGAGTTCCCGCGTGTCGCGATCGCCCTGGTCGAGGATTCGGCGAAGGACGGCGTCCCCTACTTCATGGCGATGCAGCAGGCCGACGCCCAGTCGCCGTACACCACCTGGGGCTGGGCGCAGCAGGCGGTGGGCATCGAGATGCCCCAGGTGCCCAACGAGCTGGTGGGTGCCGAGAAGGTCGAGGTGGACTCCGAGGACCTGCTCATGACTCCCGCGAAGGCTCTGGCGCTGTATGCGAAGGTGCTCTCCAACGGGGACGGCGACGACCCCGACGACCTGCTCGCCGACGACCCCTTCAAGGTGGAGCGGCACGAGCAGATCAAGACGGAGCGCACGGAGCTCAACGCCGGCGTCGAGAAGGACGAGGCCGCGACCGTGAAGGAGATCTACAAGGTCACCGACAAGGAGTTCGTCGGCCTGCGCACGGACGACGGCGGAGCCATCGTCATGGGCACCCTGACGTCGACCCGGACGGTGACCATCCAGGACGGCGCGACCATGCGGTATGCGAAGGACAACGCGTACACCAAGGTGATCGGCACGAAGGAGTTCACCAAGGAGTACGTCCGGACCTACGGCGCGCACGTCGCCCTGTACATCCCCGCGAAGGGGGCGAAGGGCGCGAAGAAGGGCGCATCCGCCCAGGTGCAGCCCATCGGTGCCACCCTGACCACGCTGGGCGCCACGGGGAAGTGATCCCCACGGGGACGAGGCACCCGGGAGATCTCCTCCCGGCGATGTTCTCTCAGGGCGTCGCGCACGCGCCGGTCTCTGAGTGCTCCGGCCCGGTGCACTCCCTAGACTGTTCGCGTCCCGACCTCGTCGAAGGAGTTCTCCCGTGACCGATCCGTACGGCATCATCGATCTCGCCGCGCTGAAGCAGCCTGCCGCTGCCGGTGGAGGGGCCGGCGGCGCCGGTGGCACGCCGTCCCCGCACGAGGTGGCTGTCACCGAGCAGGGCCTCGAGCAGCTGGTCGCCGATTCGCAGCAGATCCCCACTTTGATGCTCGTCACGAGCTCGCGCGTCCCCGAGGGTGAACAGTTCCTCGGTTCTCTGCGTCGCGCTGTCGACGCCCAGGGCGGAGCGCTCCGCCTGGCGGTCGTCGACGCCGATACCCAGCAGCGCGTCGCCGGGGCCCTGCGCATCGAGCAGCTGCCCACCCTGCTCCTGCTGATCCTCGGTCAGGTGCAGCCGATCGTGCAGTCCGTGCTCCCTGATGAGGAGGTCGACAACCTCATCAGCCAGGTGCTCGAGCTCGCGAAGCAGCAGGGACTGGACACCACGGGCGGTGCACAGGGTGAGCAGGAGGCTCCCGAGGAGGAGCCGATGCCGCCGCTCATCGCCGAGGCCTACGAGGCGATCGAGAGCGGCGACCTCGATGCCGCCGTGGCCGCCTATGAGAAGCAGCTCGCCGAGACCCCGGCCGACGCCGAGGCGAAGGCCGGCCTGGCCACCGTGTCCCTCATGCGCCGCACCCAGGGCATCGACGCGAACGCGGTCCGTGAGGAGGCCGCGCAGAAGCCGAAGGATCTGGCCGCGCAGCTGCTGGTCGCCGACCTCGACATGCTCGGCGGACACGTCGACGACGCGTTCAGCCGCCTGCTGGGCCACCTGCGGGAGGCCGACCAGGAGACGAAGGCGGCGCTGCGCGACCGTCTGCTGCAGCTGTTCGAGGTGGCTGGGCCCGCCGATCCTCGGGTGCCCGCCGCCCGCAAGCGCCTGGCGAACCTCCTGTACTGAGCACACCGCCGACCCGTCGGCCGAGATACCTGTCGCCCCTCCGGATCTCTCCGGAGGGGCGACAGGTCTGTGCGGCTCAGCCCGCGGGTGCGGCTCAGCCCGCGGGTGCGGCTCAGCCCGCGGGTGCGGCTCAGCCCGCGGGTGCGGCTCAGCCCGCGGGGCAGGACTCGGCTCTCGCGGCGGCTCAGCCCTCGCGGAGGCGCTCCGGGACGAGGACGACGGCGCCCAGCGGGGGCACCGAGAGCCGCACCGAGTGGTCCCGGCCGTGCTGGGGCAGAGCCTCCGCATGCACCCGGCCCAGGTTCCCGATGCCGCTGCCCCCGTAGACCGGGGCGTCGCTGTTGAGCACCTCGAGCCAGCTCCCGCCCTCGGGCAGCGGGATCCGGTATCCGTGCCACGGCTGCGGGGAGAAGTTGAGCACCACGACCACCGGGTCTCCGGCATCGTCCCGACGCAGGAAGACGAGCGTGTTGTGCTCGGCATCGTCCCCGATCAGCCATTCGAAGCCGCCCGGATCCTGATCGCGCTGGTAGAGCGCGGGGAAGTCGGCCTGCAGAGCGTTGAGGTCCTTGACCAGCTGCTGGGTGCCCCGGTGCAGGGGGTACTCGAGCAGCCACCACGGCAGGCCCGACTGCTCGGACCATTCGGTGCCCTGCGCGAACTCGCTGCCCATGAAGACGAGCTGCTTGCCGGGGTGGGTCCACTGCAGAGCCAGATAGGTGCGCAGCGAGGCGGCCTGCTGCCAGTCGTCGCCCGGTGCCTTGCGCAGCAGCGAGCCCTTGCCGTGGACGACCTCGTCATGGCTGATGGGGAGCACGAAGTTCTCGGAGTACTGGTAGACCATCGAGAAGGTCAGCTCGCCATGGTGGTACTGGCGATTGATGGGGTCCTGCCCGAGGTACTCCAGGGTGTCGTGCATCCAGCCCATGTTCCATTTGAAGCCGAAGCCGAGCCCGCCGCTGTCGGTGCTGCGGGTGACGCCCGGGAACGAGGTCGACTCCTCGGCGATCATCACGATGCCCGGCGCACGCTTGTAGGCGGTCGCCGTGGTCTCCTGGAGGAAGGCGATGTTCTCGAGGTCCTCGCGGCCGCCATGGCGGTTGGGGATCCACTGGCCGTCCTCGCGGGAGTAGTCCAGGTAGAGCATCGAGGCGACGGCGTCGACCCGCAGCCCGTCGACGTGGAACTCCTCGAGCCAGTAGCAGGCGTTGGCGACGAGGAAGTTGCGCACCTCGTGGCGGCCTGTGTCGAACACGAGCGTGCCCCAGTCCGGATGCTCGCCGCGGCGGGGGTCGGCGTGCTCGTACAGCGCGGTGCCGTCGAAGCGGGCCAGCGCCCATTCGTCCTTGGGGAAGTGGGCGGGGACCCAGTCCAGGATCACGCCGATGCCCGCTGCGTGCAGCGCATCGATCAGGTGGCGCAGCTCGTCGGGGGAACCCAGGCGGGAGGTCGGGGCGTAGTACCCGGTGACCTGGTATCCCCAGGACCCGCCGAAGGGGTGCTCGGCGACCGGCATGAACTCCACGTGGGTGAAGCCCATCTCGGTCACATAGTCGACCAGCTCGGTCGCGAGCTCCGTGTAGCCGAGACCGGGCCGCCAGCTGGCCAGGTGGAGCTCGTAGATCGACATCCGGGAGGCGACGGCCTCGTGGGCGGCGCGCTCGGCGAGCCAGTGCTCGTCGGTCCATTCGAAGGAGCTCGTGGTGACGACGGAGCCGGTCGCGGGCGGCACCTCGGCCAGGCGTGCCATCGGATCGGCCTTGTCGACCCAGGTGCCGTCGGCCCCCAGGATGCGGAACTTGTAGGTGTCACCGTCCCCGACGGCGGGCACGAAGATCTCCCACACGCCGGAGGCGCCCAGGGTGCGCAGGGCGTGACCGCGGCCCTCCCACCCGTTGAAGGTGCCGACGACCTGCACCGCGCGGGCGTTCGGTGCCCACACGGCGAACGACGTGCCGTCGACGCCGTCCAGGGTGCGCACATGGGCACCGAGCGCCCGCCACAGCTCCTCGTGGCGGCCTTCGTGGATCAGATGGAGGTCGAGCTCGCCGACGGTGGGCGGGAACCGGTGGGGTTCCTCGAGGTCAACCGGCGCGGCACCCTCCTCCCAGGTGACGCGCACCCGGTAGGAGGGGAGGTGGGGGACCGCGAGCGCGACCGCCCAGATCCCGTCGTACTCGTGCTCCATCGCGACCGCGCCGCCATCGGGCAGGAGGACCTCGACCGCTCTCGCGAAGGGCTTGAGGGTGCGCACCGTGACGGCGCCCTCGTACTCATGGGCACCGAGCACCGAGTGGGGATCGTGGTAGCTGCCGGTGGCGGCGGCGCCCAGCTCGTGCTCGCCCAGCGGCATCACCGTCGGTGCGGCGGACGGCGACGTCGAAGTGGTGGGGTCGGTCTGGTCAGCCATGTCAGCTCTCCTCGGGGTGGATGATCCGCAGGATGTGCGCGGGCCGGTCGGCGGCGCTGAGGATGACGTAGGGGTCGCTGCCCCAGGTGAACCTCTCGCCGGTCAGCAGGTCCTCGACCTCGAAGCGCTCGGGGACGTCGAGCGAGTCGAGATCCAGGTGGAGCGTCGTCCCGGCGTCCCTGTCATGGGCGGTCACCGAGACCACGAGGATCGTGTCCGGGGCGCCCGTGCCGCTCGCGGCTGGGTCGAGATGCTTGGAGAAGACCAGCACCTGGTCGTCGTCGGCCTCGTGGAAATGGATCGAGGTGAGCGACTGCAGGGCGGGATGCTCGCGGCGGATCCGGTTGAGGTCCGTCAGCAGCGGTTCGAGGCTCCGGCCGGCGGTGAGGGCGCCGGCGAAGTCGCGCGGCGTGAACTCGTACTTCTCGTTGTCGATCTGCTCCTGCGCCCCGGGCCGCGGGACGTCCTCGACCAGCTCGTACCCGGTGTAGATGCCCCAGGTGGGGACGAGGGTGGCGGCGAGGATCGCGCGCAGCACGAAGGCCCGCCGGCCCCCAGAGCTCATGAACGGGGTGAGGATGTCGTGGGTGGTGGGCCAGAAGCTCGGCCGCATGTACGGCGCGGACTCGACCAGCTCCTCGAGGTACTCCTGCAGCTCCGCAGCGCTCTCGCGCCAGGTGAAGTAGGTGTAGCTCTGGTGGTAGCCGACCTTGCCGAGGGTGTGCATCATCGTGGGCCGGGTGAACGCCTCGGCCAGGAAGATCACCTCGGGATGCTTCTCGTCGAACTCCGCCAGCAGCTCCTCCCAGAACCGCACCGGCTTGGTGTGCGGGTTGTCCACGCGGAAGAGGGTCACCCCGTGGTCGACCCAGTGCTCGAGCACGTCGCGCACGGCGGCGTAGAGGCCCTCGTAGTCGGTGTCGAAGCTGAGCGGGTAGATGTCCTGGTACTTCTTCGGCGGGTTCTCGGCGTAGGCGATCGTGCCGTCCGCGCGCACCGTGAACCATTCGGGGTGCTCGGTGACCCAGGGATGGTCGGGGGAGCACTGCAGGGCGATGTCCAGGGCCACCTCGAGGTCGAGCTCCCGGGCACGGGCCACGAAGGCGTCGAAGTCCTCGAGGGTGCCGAGCTCGGGATGGATCGCGTCATGGCCGCCGTCGGCGGAACCGATCGCATAGGGCGAGCCCGGATCACCGGGGCGCGGATCCAGGGTGTTGTTGCGGCCCTTGCGGAAGGTCGAGCCGATCGGGTGGATCGGGGTCAGGTAGGCGACGTCGAAGCCCATCGACGCGATCCGGTCCAGGGACTTCGCCGCGGTGCGGAGGGTGCCCGAGCGCCATCCTGTCTCGGGATCGAAGCGTGCGCCCTCGGAACGGGGGAAGAACTCGTACCAGGAGCCGAACAGAGCGCGTCGGCGGTGCACCACGAGACGGAAGGGACCGGAGGTCGTGACGCCCTCGCGCAGCGGGCGCAGCGCGAGCAGACCGCGCAGATCGGCGGCCAGGGCGGGGGCCACACGGGACGAGGCCGGCAGACCGGGGGAGCGCAGGCTCTCCAGCGCCGCGCGGACGACAGGACCGTCCGACGCGGGCCGCCGGCCGCTGTCGACCTCGGCCAGCACGCGCCGCAGCACCAGGACGCCCTCGGCACAGACCAGGTCGACGTCGATGCCGGCGGGGATCTTCACCTCGGCGCTGTGGACCCAGCTCTCGTACGGCGCGGAATACGCCTCGATCCGGAAGGACCAGTGCCCGGTCCGGTCAGGCCGCACGGGCACCTGCCAGAGGTCCAGGCCCGGGTTCGTGGACTCCATCCGCAGGCGCTGCTCGCCCCCGTCGGGATCCACGAGGACGGCCTGCACGCCCATCTCGTCATGCCCCTCGCGGAAGGCGTTCGCGGTGAGGGTGATCGTCTCGCCCTCCACGCAGGAGGCCGGGAACCGACCGCCGTCGACCACGGGCTGCACCTCCATGATCGGGATCCGGCCCACGCCGTGCTCCAGCGGGCTGGTCTCGGGGGCGACGGTCTCGGGGGCGACGGTCGCGGACTCGACGGTCCGGGTCGCAGTGGACCGGGACGCGGTGGTCCGGGGCGCGGAGCCCTCGGAACCGGTGGCCTGGGACATGGTCTCTCCTGCCTGACACCTCGGTGTCTGCGACGGACGTGGTGACGGTCCTCACGATAGCCGTTCGGAGGGCTCCTCAGGACCGTCGGTCGCGATCCCGAGGACCATCACGCTTCCGCTGCGCACGGTGACGGTCCGCTCGAGGACGGGACCCGTGGGGAGATCGTCCTGGCGCTCGAGAGACGTGTCCAGGAGGACCCGCGTCGTGCCCTGTGGCCAGGGGTGTCGCGGCAGCTGCACCGGACGGTCAGCCGACTCGGACGAGAAGATCACGAGCAGATGCTCCGCTCCGCGGCGTCCCCGGATCGCCGGCCGCAGCATGACCAGGAGATGCCGGGACGGGTCCATCCATGACCCGTGGTCCAGAGGGTCGCCCTCGACGCCGAACCAGGCGACCTGGCCGGCATCGAGATGCTCGGGATCCGCAGGGCGGAGGAAATGGGGTGCCCGCAGCTGGGGATGCTCCCCGCGCAGGTCCAGGAGGCGGGACACCGACTCCCGCAGCTCCAGAGCCTGGTCGTCGAGCGACCAGTCCACCCAGGAGATCTCGTTGTCCTGGCAGTACGCGTTGTTGTTGCCTCGTTGGGTGCGCCCGATCTCGTCCCCGGCGGTCAGCATGGGTGTCCCCGAGGCGAGCAGCACGGTGGCGAGCATGCTCCGCGCGGTGCGGCGGCGCAGCTCCTCGATCCCGCCGTGCGCTGCCGCACCGGGGACCTTCCCCTCGTGGCCGTGGTTCCAGGAGCGGTTGTCCGTGGCGCCGTCACGGTTGTCCTCGCCGTTGGCCTCATTGTGCTTGTGGTCGTAGGAGGTCAGGTCCCTCAGGGTGAAGCCGTCGTGCGCCGTGAGGTAGTTGATCGACGCCCAGGGCGAGCGCAGGCTGCGCCCGTGGGGCAGATCCGGCGGATCGTTCCTGGTCAGCAGATCGCTGGATCCGCTCAGGCGGGTCGCAAGATTCCGGATCCCGCCGACGGCGCGGTCCCCGGTCCGCTCCCGGTGCGCACGGTCGGAGAGCCAGAAGGCCCGCACGTCATCGCGGAAGGCGTCGTTCCATTCGGCGAACGGAGCGGGGAAACCGCCGGTCTGCCAGCCGTCGGGGCCGACGTCCCACGGCTCGGCGATGAGCTTCACCTCGCGCAGCACAGGGTCGGTCGTGATCGCCCGCAAGAGAGGATGGTCAGCACGGAAGCCCCGATCGTCCCGCCCCAGCGTCGCCGCAAGATCGAAGCGGAAGCCGTCGACATGGACTTCCTGCACCCAATGACGCAGGGAGGCGAGCACAAGATCCATGACGTGCACCGACCGGGGATCCAGGGTTCCGCCGGTTCCCGTGACGTCCTGGAAGGTGCCGCGGTCCATCCAGTAGTACTCGAGGTTGTCCAGTCCCCGCAGGGACAGCGAGGGGCCTCCCGCCCCACCCTCGGCCGTGTGGTTGTAGACCACGTCGAGGATGACTTCGAGTCCTGCGGCGTGCAGCGCCCGGACCATCGTCTTGACCTCGTCGAGCACCGCCTGGGCCCCGGCCCGCTGGGCCGCGGCCGTGGCCAGCGACGGCTCCGGGGCGAAGAACGACATGGTCGAGTAGCCCCAGTAGTTCGTCAGCCCCAGCCTGGTCAGGTGGGCCTCGTCCATCGCGGCGTGGATCGGCAGCAGCTCCACGCTGGTCACGCCGAGCTGCTGCAGGTAGGTCGTGACAGCAGGGTGCGCTAGGCCCGCGTAGGTGCCCCGCTGCTCGGGCGGCACCTCGGGGTGGCGCTGGGTGAATCCCTTGACATGTGCTTCATAGAGCACCGTCGAGTCCCAGTCCACGATCGGTCGCAGATCGTCCTGCCAGTCGAAGGCGTCGCCGACGACGACCGACCACACGGCCTCCTGGCTGTTGTCCGTCGGGCTGGGCAGGGGGTCCTCGTCGACGCGATCGAGCATCGCGTCCACCTCGACCGGGAAGAAGGAGCTCAGCAGGGACGAGGAGTGCGACACGCCCCGTGCCCACGGATCCTGGAGCACCCGCGTCGATGTGAAGTACTGCCCACCGGCGGGATCCCACGTGCCGTGGGCCCGCACCCCGTACTGCGTGCCCGGGACCATCCCGGTGACGTGATCCCAGTGGAGCCCGCCCTCGACGTGCCGCAACCGTTGCCGGCGCTCGGTGCTGCCATGACGCACGCACAGGTCGATGGCCTCGGCGCGCGGGGCGGCCACGGCGAAGGTGCCCCGGCCCGAGGCGTCCACCGAGAGGCCGGGCGAGGTGGGGGCGGCCGGAGAGGCGGCGCGGTCGGAGTGATCAGCTGGCACCGGCGCATTCTTGCACCGTCCGCGGTCACGATCGCACTCAGGGTGCCCGGTGACGTTAGGATCGTCGGGATGCCACCGCACTCCTCGTCCGGGGAACCGCTCGGACACCGGGGCGCGACGGGGCTGGACCATCACGGTCAGGTGACCGTGCACGGTCCCCGGTCCCTGCGGGGGCAGGGCCGGAGCAGGGCGAACGTCCAGCTCGCACGAGCAGATCGAATCGACGCACGACGGGGGAGCCCCAGCGCATGAGCATTCCACCCAGCCAGCAGAGCGCGGTGCCGGCACGTCCCGGTGGTCCTGCGCCCCAGGCGCATCCCGGTACGCCTGCGGTTCCGCCGCAGCCGCAGGGTCAGTCTCCGGAGCAGCCCCAGGGCCAGCCCCAGGCCCCGCAGCAGGGACAGGCACGCCAGCAGCCCCAGGCCCCGCAGCAGGAGCAGGGGCGGGGACAGGGCGGCCAGCAGCGACGGCCCGGCGACTTCGCCCCCTCCGCTTCGGCGGTCTCCCCGGCGGATCTCGAGCGCACCGGCTCGATCATCACCGCGATCTCCGCCGTGTTCCAGTCCCGCGTGGTCGGGCAGGAGAACCTCCGGACGACCCTCGTCGCCGCGCTCGCCGCCGGCGGCCACGTGCTGCTGGAATCCGTGCCCGGCCTGGCCAAGACGACTGCCGCGAGCGCCCTGGCCTCGTCGATCACCGGATCCTTCGCCCGGATCCAGTGCACGCCCGACCTCATGCCGAACGACATCATCGGCACCCAGATCTTCAACTACGGCTCCGGCACCTTCACCACCCAGCTGGGCCCGGTGCACGCCAACGTCGTCCTGCTGGACGAGATCAACCGCTCCAGCGCGAAGACCCAGTCCGCGATGCTCGAGGCGATGCAGGAGCGGCAGACCTCGATCGGCGGTGAGGTGTACAGCCTCCCCGAGCCGTTCATGGTGCTCGCGACCCAGAACCCGATCGAGGAGGAGGGCACGTACGTCCTCCCCGAGGCGCAGATGGACCGCTTCCTCATGAAGGAGATCCTCACCTATCCGCGTCCCGGCGAGGAGCACGAGATCCTCGACCGCTCCACGTCGGGCAGTCTCACGGGCCCCCGCGAGGCCGTTGCCAACGTGTCCCTCGAGGACGTCCGCTTCCTCCAGCAGACGGTCGACTCGGTCTACGTCGATCCGGCGGTGAAGCGGTACATCATCGATCTGGTGTTCACCACACGCGGCTCCGGTCCGCGACCGGTGCCGAACCTGACCCAGTCGGTGCGCGTCGGCGCGAGCCCCCGCGGTTCCCTGGCCCTGATGCGCGTGGGCCAGGCCCATGCGCTGCTCAACGGACGCGACTACGTGACCCCCGATGACGTGAGGGCCATGCGCTACGGCGTGCTGCGCCACCGTCTGGTGCTCACCTTCGACGCCCTGGCCAGCGGTATCAAGCCGGAGCAGATCATCGACGCGGTGTTCCACGCCGTGCCGATGCCCTGACGGCGCCGATCACACCGATCACGGAGTACGGAGCGCACTGAATGGCCACTTCGCTGCTGACCCGCGTCAAGGCACGGGTCGATCTGCACACCTCGAACCGAGCGCGGGGGCTCATCCAGGGTCGCGGCCGCTCGATGTTCAAGGGCAGCGGCGAGGACTTCGACGACCTGAAGTACTACCAGCCCGGGGACAAGATCTCCGACATCGACTGGAAGGCGACGGCGCGCTCCGGCGAGCCGCTGATCCGCCAGTTCAACGAGGAGCGGGTGCGGCACCTGTCGATCGTCGCCGACACCTCCTCGGCGATGGCGGCGACCGCGGCCGACGGCACCTCCAAGCGCGATGCGATGATCCTCGCCGCGGGGATGGTCTGCTTCCTCGCCCAGAAGAGCGGTGACATGGTGGGCCTGGTGGCAGGCGGCGAGGGCCGCCCGATCCAGCTGCCCTCACGCTCGAGCGACGGGCACCTCGAGCTGCTCCTGCGTAGCGTGCAGCAGGCCACCACCACCGCGGCGCCGGTGACCGACACCTCCTGGTTGCTCGAGCGGGCCTTCCGGGTCACCTCCCGCTCCACGCTGATGACGATCATCACCGACGAGGCGCACCCCAGCGTCGAGGACTTCACGCTGCTGCGCCGGCTCACCACCCGGCACGACGTCATGGTGATCCGCATCGCCGACGCGGATCCGCTGCAGCGCACCGAGCTGGACCACGACGTCGTCGATGTGGACCGTCCGCGGGAGATCGCCTCGCTGGCCCGGTCCTCCAAGCGGGTCGCGCAGGACGTCGAGGCGTACCGCCGGGCGCGGCGGGACGGCATCACCGAGATGCTCGACCGCCTGCACGTCACCCATATGGTCACCGAGGGGGAGACCACCGTGGTCGACGACATGATCGCGATGCTGCGCTCGAGGGAGTACCGCCATGCCCGTTCCTGAGCTGAGCGGCCCGGCGCTGACGGTGCTCGGTGGCACCGCGCTCCTCGCGGAGCCCGCGCCGCCGGAGATCATCGCCCCGCCCCAGTACTCCGTGGCGTGGGTGATCCTCGCCGTGCTGTGCCTGCTGGTCATCACCGTGCTGATCCTGGGCACCCTGAAGATCACCCGCGCGATCGAGAAGCGCATCGCCTATCGGGATCGCCCCTCCGACGTGGACACCGTCAAGGCGGAATTCCTGCGCGCGGTGAACGACATCGCCGACCGTCACGAGTCCGGCGATCTCGGGGCCCGCGAGGGACACCACGAGCTCACCGGGGTCATGCGTCGCTTCGTGCGCCGGACCACGGGGCAGGATGTGACCAGCCAGGACACGTCGACGCTCCGTGCGGACCCGCGGACCCGCGATGTCGGGGAGCTGATCGCCGCGCTCTACGAGCCGGACTTCGCGCAGACCACCGATGCCGAGCTGCAGGACTCCGTGCGCCGCTCGCGGGAGGTGATCCGGCGATGGTCATGACCTTCTGGTGGGTCACCGCGCTGCTGCTGCTCGCCGCGCTCGCCGTCTGGGGCATCACGTTCTGGAACCGGCGGGCGATGCGGAAGTCTCCGGTCCTGGTCGCGAACTCGCAGTACCTCGATCGCCTCCCGAGCTTCGTGCGCGCCCAGCGGACCGCGAAGGTGCTGCGAGTGCTGCAGGTCGGCATCGCCGTCGTCGGCGTCGTCGCCGCCTCGGTCCTCTCAGGACGGATCGCGACGGAGCGCATCGAGACCCCCGATTTCGCCTCCCGCGACATCGTGCTCTGCCTGGACGTCTCGGGGTCGATGTACGAGTACGACACCGAGATCCTGTCGACCTTCGCCGAGATGGTCGACACCTTCGAGGGCGAGCGCGTCGCGCTGACGATCTTCAACTCGACCAGCCGCACGGTGTTCCCGCTGACCAACGACTACGACCTCATCAAGCGCGAGCTCGAGAAGGGCTCCGAGGCGATCGACTTCGACGAGTTCGGATATCGCCTCGGCAACCGCGACTACTCCGACGACAAGGTCCGCGAGTACGTCGACTTCGTCGAAGGCACCAGGGGGATCCCCGATCAGGCCTCCGTCGTCCCCGACGGTCTCGCCTCGTGCGGCCAGGTCTTCGACCAGGCCGAGGAGGACCGGTCCCGGTCGATCATCTTCGCGACCGACAACGAGGTCAACGGCGAACCGATCTTCACCCTGCAGGAGGCCACCGAGGCCGTCGCCGCCCGGGATATCGACCTCTACACGTTCTATCCCGGGGCGTTCGACTGCGGCCCGGAGTGCTTCGACGAGCTGAAGACCGCCACCGAGGACCAGGACGGTGCCCTGTTCGAATCCTCCGATCCCGACGCGATCCCCTCGATCATCCAGTCGATCCAGAAGTCGCAGGCGCAGGCGATGGGTGCTGAGCCGACGGTCGTGCGCACCGACCATCCGACCTTCGGGTTCGTCCTGACGTTCCTCTCGCTGATCGGCATCCTGGTGCTGGGTTGGAGAGCACGATGATCCGCTTCGAGCCCCTCATGCCCCTGTGGGCGAGCATCCCGCTGTTCGCGGCGATGCTGACCGTCGCCGTCGTGCTGCTGATCCGTCGGCCCCGCCAGCGCGTGGCGTGGCTGCGCCGGGTGCTGATGATCGTGCTCCTGCTGGTGGTCGCGCTGCGTCCGGTCACCCCGCTGGACGCCCAGCAGACCGAACGGATGAACGCGAACGTGTTCTTCGTGGTGGACCGCACGGGATCCATGAACGCCGAGGACTACGCCGGTGACCAGCCCCGGCTGGACGGCGTCAAGGCCGACATGGCCCGCGTCATGGAGATGACCGAGGGCTCCCGCTACTCGATCATCGCCTTCGACTCGACGGCGACCCGGCAGCTGCCGCTGACCACCGATGCCGGCGCCGCACGGTCCTGGATCGACACCGTGACCACGGAGCCCACCGCGTACTCGAAGGGCTCGAACACGGACCGCCCGCTGCAGTCGCTGACCAGTGCGCTCTCCGATGCGCAGCGGGACGACCCGGACTCACAGATCCTCGTCTACTTCCTCTCCGACGGGGAGAACACCGATGAGGAGGAATCCGAATCCTTCAGCCAGACCGCCGGGTTCATCGACGGCGGCGCCGTGCTCGGATACGGCACCGCCGAGGGCGGCCCCATGAAGGCGGAGGGCGGCGCCACGGACGGCGAGTACATCACCGGGCCCGACGGGGCGCAGGGGCTCTCGAAGATCGACGAGGAGCAGCTGCAGACCATCGCGGGGCAGATGGGCGTGCCCTACCTGCATCGTGAGGATCCCGAAGCGCCGATCGAGGGGACCATGGACGATGTGACCCTGAAGCCGGTCCCGATCGAGTCCGGGCGCGACGTGGCATCCTTCGAGGACTGGTACTGGATCGCCTCGATACCGCTCGCGCTGCTCCTGATCTGGGAGCTGGGCGAGATGACCTACCGGCTCCCGCGCAAGCTCGATCGCTACGACATCTCAGGAGCGCAGAGATGAGTGCCCCCTCGGCAGAGAAGACCACGGCAGGGACGTCCACGACGACGGCCCCGTCTCCCGCGCTCACGCAGGACACCAGCGGGAGCCCGAAGGACTTCGGGCTGAACGTGCGGCGACTGCGCCGGGTCCGGATCATCGTGTTCGCGATCCTCGCCCTGCCCATCCTGGCGCTCGCCCTGCTGGCCGTGAAGTTCCTGTCGATGCCGATCACGCAGGCGACGCACCAGTCCGCCTATGAGGCACAGGACTACCCGACCGCGATAGAACGGCTGGCCCCTGTCGAGTTCACGAACTGGTTCGAGCCGTACCTGCCGCATCTGTCCAAGGGCACCGATCTCCTCCAGCAGGGCAAGGACGCGGAGGCCGAGGCGGAGCTGCGCGTCGCCATGACCGAGTGGACCGATCACAGCGATCTCAACTCCCCGGCCCATGCGCAGTGCAAGATCGCCAACAACCTCGCCCTCTCCATCGAGCGCCAGGCTGACCAGATCAAGGATCCGCAGGAGCGCGCCGACCGGATGTACGAGGCCGAGGAGATCCTCGCCCCCTGCGCATCCGGCGGCGGAGGGGACGGCGAGGGCGGCCAGGGCGGCCAGGGCGGAGGCACCGGCGACGAGGAATCCGGGACCACCAAGGACAACGGCGAGCGGGTGAAGGAGAAGCGTCGTGAGGCCGACGAGGAGGCCGGCAACGACCCTGACGCCCGTGGGGAGCCCGGTACCGGCTCGCCTCGCGACCCGGGCGAGCCGACCAAGGAGGACCCCGAGGGTGATGGTCCCGACGAGGAGGCACCCTCCGAGGGCGACAGCGAGCAGAAGAGCAAGGAGGACAAGCTGAAGGAGCGCAACAAGGAGTCCCAGGGCGGCGAGGGGGAGACCGATCCCGGCGGGTCCGAGCAGGATCCGAACAAGCCATGGTGAGCGGTGGCGGTCGGCGCGCCTATCTCGATCATGCCGCGACCTCCGTGCTGCGACCGGCTGCACGGCAGGCATTCGCCGACGCCTCGCTCGTGCCGGGCAATCCGTCCTCCGTGCACGCCACGGGGCGTCGGGCCCGAGCTGTCCTGGACGATGCCCTGGAGCACATCGCCGAGCTGCTGACGGTGCCGCGCAGCTGGCTGATCATGACGTCCGGCGGGACCGAGGCGGACAACCTCGCGATCCGTGCGGTGGCGGCCGGTGCGGTCGCCACGAACCCTGCCCGCACCGCGGTGGCGGTCGCGGCGACCGATCATCCGGCGGTGGTCGCGACCGCGCGCTCGCTCCGGTCGCTGACCCCGTCGATCGACGCGCGCCTGCTCCCGGTGGACGGCCAGGGCATCCTGCAGGCGGACCGGGTGGCCGACGCCCTCGCCGACGGCGCGGTGAGCGTGATGAGCACGGCGCTCGTGAACAACGAGACCGGCGCCCTCCAGGACCTGGCGGCTCTCGGCGCGATCGCCAGGGCCCACGGCACGCTCGTCCACACAGACGCCGTGCAGGGCGTGGGGCATGTGACGCAGCCGTCCTGGGACGACGTCGACCTGCTGTCGCTGTCCGGGCACAAGATCGGCGCACCGGTGGGAGTCGGGGCGCTGGTGGCGAAGCCCGACGTGCCGTTCGGCGTCACCAGCACCGGCGGGGGCCAGCAGCGGGGTGTGCGCTCCGGAACGCTCGACCTGGCCCTGGCGGCCTCGTTCGCCGCTGCGCTCCAGGAGACGGTGCGCGACCGCGAGCAGGAGTCGCGGCGAGTCCGTGCGCTCGCCCGATCCCTGCGCGACGGGATCCGGCAGATCGACCCGAGCGCACGGCTGACCCTCCCCGAGGACTCGCCCCAGTCCGGGCACATCGTGCACGTGGTGTTCCCGGGCGCGCACTCGGACTCGCTGCTGTTCCTGCTGGACGAACGGGGAGTGGATTCCTCGGCGGGCTCGGCCTGCTCGGCGGGGGTCACCCAGGCCAGCCCTGTGCTCGCAGCGATGGGGTTCTCCGAGGAGGACGCCCGGGGCGCGCTGCGCCTGTCGCTCGGCTGGACCAGCACCGAGCACGACGTCGAGGTGTTCCTGCAGGCCCTTCCGGAGTCGCTGCACCGCGCACGGGCGGTCGGCGCCCTGTTCGGCTGATCGGCTTCCCACGCCTGCGGCGGGGCGCATCTCACGTTCCAGGCACGTGTCGCGAACCGGCCGCATCCGTAGACTCGATGGGTCGGATCCAGGACCATCTCGCGGCTCTCCAGCCGCCCGGATCACGATGGTCCGCCTGATGGTGGACGACGGTGAGAAAGGGGCGCGGTGATGAAGGTGCTGGCAGCGATGAGCGGCGGCGTCGACTCGGCGGTGGCCGCAGCCCGCGCGGCGGAGGCGGGCCATGAGGTCGTCGGCGTCCACATGGCGCTGTCCAAGAACCGAGACCAGCGGCGCACGGGCTCGCGGGGCTGCTGCACCGTCGAGGATGCCTCGGATGCCCGTCGAGCGGCGGACCGCATCGGGATCCCGTACTACGTCTGGGACCTCTCGGACGACTTCCACGATCTGGTCGTCGAGGACTTCCTGAGCGAGTACGCCGCAGGCCGCACCCCCAATCCCTGTGTGCGCTGCAATGAGCGCATCAAGTTCGCCTCGCTCATGGAGCGCGCCACCCTGCTCGGGTTCGACGCCGTCTGCACCGGGCACTACGCCTCGATCCGCACCGACGGACCGGCCGGCACCCCGTCCCTGCATCGTTCTCGGAACATGGCCAAGGACCAGTCCTACGTCCTCGCCGTGATGGGGCCGGAGGCCGTGGGTCGTTCCCTCTTCCCGCTCGGTGACTACGAGACCAAGGACGAGGTCCGCGAGGAGGCCCGGAAGCGGGGCCTCGGCGTCTCGACCAAGCCCGACAGCTACGACATCTGCTTCGTCGCCGACGGGGACACCCGGGGTTTCCTCGAGCGCAACCTCGGGGCGGACCCCGGCGAGATCCTCGATGACAGCGGCACCGTGATCGGCACGCACCGCGGCACCCACGGCTTCACGATCGGCCAGCGCAAGGGGCTGGGGATCCAGCAGCCGACGGCCGACGGGGCGCCCCGCTATGTCGTCGACATCGACCCCTCCTCCCGCCAGGTGGTCGTCGGCGCGGCAGAGCTGCTCTCCACCCGCGAGCTGGTCGCCACCGACGTGGTCTCCTTCGAGCCGCTGAGCGAGGGCCGCGAAGTGCGCGCCCAGATCCGTGCGCACGGCGAGGCCACCCCTGCTCGGATCCTCGAGGACCCGACCCACACCGCGAGCCTGCGAGTAGGCCTCGACACCCCGATCCGCGGCGTCGCGCCCGGTCAGACCCTCGTCCTGTACGACGGTGACCGCGTGATCGCCGCTGCGACCCTGGAGCGACGCGCATGACACCTCTGGTGACCCTGACGGGGGACGGCACGTTCCGTGCTCCCACCCCCCAGGAGGCTGCCCGACTGGGGCTTCCCGACGATCCGCACCTGGCAGCGCTGATGCGGCTGCGGTCGCTGCTCGGGGACGACCTCGAGGAGCAGATCGCCACCCGGCTCTACCTGCCCGCGGCGCTCGGCACCGATGAGACGGACCACCTGCTGCCGGCCACGCTCGCCCTGCTCGCCGAGACCACCGGCGATCTGGTCAGCTACGGGTGGCGGCTCGGCCCGGGCATGGGCCGGGCCTGGCAGCACGCCCGTGAGCTGCGCGCCCGGCTGCTCGACGCGGCCCGCGTCGCCCTGCTCGGCTACGAGGGCCCGTTGATGACGACCGCGTTGGGCCCGGTGTCCCTGGCCGGTGCGACATTCCTCAACTCGGGGGAGCGCACCCTCTCCGACCGCGGAGCGGTGCGGGACCTCCCGCTGCTGCTGGCCGAGGGTCTCATCGACCATCTCGCGGAGCTGCGGGAGCGTGTCCCCGGGGCACGTCCCCACCTGCTGCTGCGCGAGGACGCCGTCGCCGGCGTGCACGCCGGTCGCATCTCCACGCCGTCGGGTCGGCGCAACTATCCGGCGGTTCCGGCACCCGAGATCGGGATGCTCTGGCGCAGCCTGGTCGTCGCCCTGGAGAGCGGCGGCCTCGAGCCGGGGATGATCACTCTCGGGGTCGGGGCGAATCGAGAGCTCCTGCGCGCCGCTCAGGACGCGGGGGTGCGCCGGATGACGCTCGGCCCGCGCCGTATGCCGACCCTGGAGACCCCGGACGGTCGTGCGCTGTGGGAGGGCGTCGCCGAAGCCCGTGACGCCGGCTGCAGCTTCGAGATCGTCGTGGATCCGCGGCCGGGCGGGAAGCTCGACCCCGAGCTCGAGAAGCTCCTGGGGATCTGGAACCGACTGGGCTACGCCGACGCCGAGGCCGCCGGCTGCACCCTGCTCGCGAACACCGGCGTCTCCCATGAGGTCCACACCGGTCGCATCGATCCGTCGACCCAGCCCGAGCTCTCCACGCTGCTGGACGAGGGAGCGATCGAGAGTCTCCTGCGGGTGGCTCCCACCTGGGCCGAGAGGGTCTCGAGCTGATCCTGGAGCTGTGCCGCGCGCCGTGAGCCGCAGAGGCGTGACCGCACGGGCTTCCCGGTGAGGTGTGGGGCGCCCGGCTGGGCGATGTCGGGCCGGTGCGTCACAATGTCCAGGTGAGCCAGGACGAGCAGGACCCTCAGAACCCACAGGACACCCCGAGCGCTGCAGCCGCTGAACGGCCCGAGAGCGATGCCGTGCAGCCGCAGCAGCGCATCGCGGAGCTGACGGCGCAGATCGAGAAGGCCATCGAGGACTACTACGTCCACGACGCCCCGACCCTGGCGGACGCCGAATACGACGCGCTCGAGCAGGAGCTGAAGGAGCTCGAGGAGCAGAATCCGCAGCTGGCCAGCCCGGACTCCCCGACCCAGACCGTCCACGGCGCCGTCGCCACCGGACTGGCGGAGATCGTCCATGCCGAACGCATGCTCAGCCTCGACAACGTCTTCTCGATCCAGGAGCTGCGTGACTGGTGCGCGCACGCCGCGGCCGAGCTCGGCCAGGAGGTCCACTGGCTCACCGAGCTGAAGATCGACGGCCTGGCGATCAACCTCCGCTATGAGAACGGGGAGCTGGTCACCGCCGCGACGCGCGGCGACGGTCGCACCGGTGAGGACGTCACCGTGAACGCCCTGCAGATCGAGGGCATCCCGCAGACCCTGGCGGGGAGCGGCCATCCTGCCCTGGTCGAGGTGCGCGGCGAAGTGTTCATGCCGACCCGGGACTTCGAGCGCCTCAACGAGCTCCAGGTCGAGCTGCGCGAACGCGCGGTCGCCGAGAACCTCTCCCGGTGGGAGTCGCGACAGGCGTCGGGCCGACGCGCCTTCGACGAGGAGAAGGAGCAGCTCGCCGCGATCCGCCGCTTCCCGACCTTCGCGAATCCCCGCAACACCGCGGCGGGTGGCCTGCGCCAGCAGCTCGAGAAGAAGACAGGGCTCGAACGGGAGGCGGGCGAGGCACGGCTGACGTCCCTTCGCCTGACCGTGCACGGCCTCGGAGCGTGGCCGGACCCGCCCGTCGGCTCCCAGAGCGAGGTGTATGAACTGCTGGCGTCGTGGGGGCTGCCCACGAGCCGCTATTTGGAGGTCCTCGGATCGACCGACGACATCGTGACGTACGTCGAGCGCTATGGCGAGCGCCGCCACGACCTCGAGCACGAGATCGACGGCATCGTCATCAAGGTGGACTCCTTCGCGCAGCAGCGCGCCCTCGGCGCGACCTCGCGCGCCCCGCGCTGGGCGACCGCCTTCAAGTTCCCGCCCGAGGAGGTCACCACGAAGCTCGTGGACATCCAGGTGCAGGTGGGACGCACAGGGCGGGTGACTCCCTTCGGCGTGATGGAGCCGGTGAAGGTCGCCGGTTCCACGGTCGAGAAGGCCACGCTCCACAACCAGTTCGACGTGGAGCGCAAGGGGGTGCTGATCGGCGACACCATCGTGCTGCGCAAGGCCGGTGACGTGATCCCGGAGATCCTCGGCCCGGTGGAATCGCTGCGCGACGGCAGCGAGCGCCCCTTCGTGATGCCCACGCAGTGCCCGGCCTGCGGCACCACCATCCGCCCCGAGAAGGAGGGGGCCAAGGACTGGCGTTGCCCGAACCAGAAGGACTGCCCCGCGCAGGTCACCGGCCGCGTCGAGCATGCGGCCTCCCGCGGCGGCTTCGACATCGAATCGCTCGGCGAGGAGTCCGCGATCGCCCTCACCGATCCGGACAAGCGACGCAGCGAGGCGCTCGCCGCGCTGAGCTCCGGGCACAGCATCCACCTGCCGATCCGTGAGGCCTCGGAGGCGGAGCTCGAGAACTTCGTGGTGCTCAAGAACGGTGAGATCACCCAGGGCACCGACGGGGTCCCGCTGCTGCGCATCACCACGCCGGATGATCCGCTGCTCCCCGGCCTGCAGGAGCCCGTGGTCACCACGGGGAACGACCTGTTCGATCTCACGGCCGACGCGCTGCGCGACGTGGTCGTCTGGCAGCCCGAGCGCCGAGACGGCGAGCCGACGGGGGACTGGCGGATCCAGCCCGCGTTCTGGTCCCGTCCGCAGTTCAAGCACTACAAGCGCGACGGGGCGTGGAAGCAGCAGAAGGCACCCTCCGTGCTGAAGACCACCGAGACGCTCATCTCCGAGCTGGAGAAGGCGAAGGGCCAGCCGCTGTGGCGGGTGCTCGTGGCCCTGTCGATCCGGCACGTGGGGCCGACGGCCGCCCGGTCGCTGGCCACCGCCTACGGCTCCATGGACGCGATCCGGGAGGCGAGCATCGAGCAGCTCGCCGACACCGACGGGCTGGGTCCGATCATCGCCGAGGCCGTGATCGAGTGGTTCGAGGTGGACTGGCATCGCGAGCTCGTCGACGGCTGGGCTGCCTCCGGGGTGCGGATGGTCGATGACGTGGAGGACGGCTTCGTGAAGACCCTCGAGGGTCTGACCATCGTGGTCACCGGTGGGCTGGAGGGCTTCAGCCGGGACGGCGCGAAGGAGGCGATCATCTCCCGCGGGGGCAAGGCCTCGGGGTCGGTCTCGAAGAAGACGGACTTCGTCGTGGTCGGGGAGAACGCCGGCACCAAGGAGACCAAGGCCCGCGACCTCGGGCTGCGGATTCTCGACGAGGCCGGGTTCGTCGCGCTGCTCGAGGGCGGAGCCGATGCGGTCACCGAACCTGGTGCTGGTGCTGGTGCTGGTGCTGGTGCTGGTGCTGATGCTGATGCTGATGCTGCGGCGGGCGAGGCTGGCGACGCCTGACGGCAGAGATCGTCGGACCCTTCGACATCTCTCAGCAGCCGTGCGAGCGTGGTGCGCGCCACAACGCACCCGACAGGAAGGCTGCTCGACCATGAGCATCCGGAATCCCGAACCGTCCATGACCTCCGAGGAGTCCGGCGAGGGGGTGTCCCGCCGTGGCGTCGACCGACGTGCTGTGCTGCGTGGGGCAGGCCTCCTCGGGGCCCTCACCGCGTCCGGCGGAGCACTGGCCGCTCCAGCCCTGGCCGAACCTGCCCAGGCCGCAGCCCCGAGCACGCTCGATCCGACGGACTTCACCCTCACGGCCGACTACAGCGAGTACACGACGAGGGTCGAGGCGCTGCTGGAGCAGGCTGGGTCGGCGAGCGTCAGCGAGGTTATGGACCACGCCAACCATGACCGCACCGAGGCGCGGGTCCTGGATGACCAGGTGCACGGTTTCCGCTTCGCCTCGAGCGACGAGAACGATCCAGATGTCGCCCCGCAGGGGATCACCACCAGCCGTGACGCAGTCGGTACGGCGGGCAACGGCCGGTACGACGGGCGACAGGTCATCGCCGTGAGCTTCTACAACAAATCGCCCAAGAGCAGCCGCATCAACCTCATCGACTGGGATGCGAACCACCCGAACTCCTATCGGCGGATCCTGCTGGTCGAACCCACCGGCACCGCGGCGGAGCCGAGCTTCGAGGACGTGGAGATCCACGTCGGCGGGATCGCCTGGTACGGCGATCTGCTCTACGTGGCGGACACCGGCTCGGGCATGAGGGTGTTCGACATGAGCCGGATCGTCACCACCGACACCGGCGGGACCAAGGACCAGATCGGCAGGGAGGGGGACACCTTCTACGCCCACAACTATGCCTACGTGCTGCCGCAGGTCGGGAGGATCGACTCGGAGGTCGCAGGAGGCACGGAGAAGCTGCTGTGGTCCACGATCTCCCTGGACCGCGTGAGCCGATCGATCGTCATGACCGAGTACCGCTGTGTGGACTGCGACGGGGACTTCCCCGAAGGGACCACACGAGCGGTCCGCTTCCCCTTCGCGGAGGGGAAGCACACGTTCGCCGCAACGACCACGGCGACCGAGGCGCTCGACGTCCCGCTGCACTATCTCAACGGCGTGGCCTCCCACAACGGGCGCTGGTGGTTCAACGACTCCCACAACAAGACGCTGCACCACTGGTCCGGTTCAGGGGCGATGACCTCGAAGCCGTGGGTCTCCTGGGGCGAGTCCCTGAGCTACTGGGAGGACGCCGACGGACCGGACCTGCTGTGGTGCCTCAAGGAGGAGAAGGGCAACCGTCCGGTGTTCGCGGTGAAACAGGGCGATTACAGCTGAAGGGCCTCCTCGTCAGGCCCGCCGGCTTCTCAGCTGACCAGGGCGAGTGCCAGCGGCAGCACAGGCCCGGACCCTGACCGGCGCAGCAGGCGCCCCGCGATGGTCATCGTCCATCGGGTGTCGATCTCATCGTCGACCAGCAGGATCGGGGCGCCGTCGAGCGCGGCGATCTGCTCGGCGAGCTCCGGGGGGATGGTGAAGCGGTCCCACAGGGCTGCGACCCGGAAGGCACTGTTCCGGGCACCGCGCTGCGGGGCCGCGCCGGGGGAGAGACCGAGCTGACCGAGGTCCTGCATCTTTCCGATCCGGGCGATGCCGGCGCCCAGATCCCGCACGAGACCGGGCCGGGTCGTGGAGGGCACGGCGAGCACCGCGGCGGGGCGCTGCTGCCAGTCCCAGTCGGTGAGGACCTCGACGACACGGTTCGCGATCGCCGGGGTGAGGGCCGCATCCACGCGCTGGCCCTGCTCATCGACGGTGAGCAGGTTCCGCAGCGGCACCGCCCAGCCCAGGTCCGACATGCGGGCGAGGGCCCGGCCCTCCTCCAGCCGTTCCCCGGGCGGGATGTTGCCGCGCACCGGGCCCCCGGACTCCGAGGTGACGCCCACGCGGTCCAGCCCCTGGGGCCACTGCTTGCGTGGATCGACCGGGACTCCGACCCTGTCCAGCAGGCGGGAGACGGCCTCCCGGGAGGCGTCGTCGCCGGTGGGGGCCTGGTCTGCAGCAGCACGGCCCGAGGCATCGGAGCCTGCTGTCGCCGCGGCGTCCACACCGGACCCGGAGCGCGAGGACGGGGCCGATCCCGGCACCGGGTACCAGGGGTCGGTGCACACGTCGCAGCGTCCGCAAGGGGTCGCCGTCTCGTCGTCGAGCTGACGGGCGAGGAACATCATCCGGCACTGCTGCGGATCACCGGGCTGCAGACGCTCGTACTCGAGCATCGCCTGCTGCTCCTCGCGACGCGCCCGCGCGACGTTCTCGTAGCGCGGGGCGTCATAGGCCCACGACGCCCCGGTGGAGACCCAGCCACCGCGCACGGAGTCCACCGCGCCCTCGACGGCGAGCACCTTGAGCAGCAGTTCGAGGGCGCTGCGCTTGACGTCCACACGCGCCTCGAGCGCGGCCGTGGACAGGGGGGAGTCGGACGCACCGAGCTCGGCGAGCACAGCATCCGCATCTGCCTGGGCCGGCATGGAGGCGGTCGCGAAGTACTCCCAGATGGCCCGGTCCTCGCGACCGGGCAGGAGCAGCACGTCGGCGGTATCGGTGGCGCGCCCCGCACGGCCCACCTGCTGGTAATAGGCCACGGGGGAGCTCGGCGCTCCCAGGTGCACCACGAAACCCAGATCCGGCTTGTCGAAGCCCATCCCCAGCGCACTGGTCGCGGCGAGGGCCTTGACCTCGTTGTCCTTGAGGGCCTGCTCGAGCTCGGCACGCTCCTCGGAGTCGGTGCGACCGGTATAGGCGACCACCTTGCGGCCGGGGCGGTTCAGGAGATCCGCGAGGTCCTCCGCCGCGGAGACCGTGAGGGTGTAGATGATCCCCGAACCCGGCAGATCGTCGAGATACCGGGCGAGGTATTCCAGGCGGGCCCGGTCATCGGGCAGGGTCAGGCAGCCCAGTCGCAGCGAGTCACGGGTCAGGGCGCCGCGCAGGGTCAGCACCGGGGCGGCGCCCTCGGCCTGCACGCCCAGCTGCTCGGCGACATCGTCGACCACACGGGAGTTGGCCGTCGCGGTCGTGGCGAGCACCGGGACCTGGTCGCCGAGCTCGGCGACCAGGTCCCGCAGCCGGCGGTAGTCGGGCCGGAAGTCATGACCCCAGTCGGAGATGCAGTGCGCCTCGTCGATGACCAGGAGCCCGCAGCGCTCGATCAGACGCGGCAGCTGCTCGGCGCGGAAGCGCGGGTTGACCAGTCGCTCGGGGGAGACGAGGAGCACGTCGAGGTCATCGGCGTCCAGGGCGCTCTCGATGTCGGACCACTGGGTGGGGTTCGCGGAGCTGATGGCCTCGGCCCGCACGCCGGCACGGCGGGCGGCCGCCACCTGGTCGCGCATCAGGGCGATGAGCGGGGAGATGATCAGTGCGGGGCCGGAGCCCCGTCGCCGCTGGAGCAGAGCCGCGAGGAAGTACACCGCGGACTTCCCCCAGCCGGTGCGCTGGACCACCAGGACCCTGCGACGGTCCTCGACGAGGGCCGCGATCGCCTCGAACTGGCCCTCGTGGAAATCGGCGTCGGCCCGGCCGGTCAGCGCGTGCAGCGCTTCCTGAGCCTCGGCGCGCAGAGCGGAACGGTCGGTTGCGAGGGCGGGGGAGGTCGACGGGGAGGAGGAGTCCATGCCCCCAGTGTGGCGACTGCGGCCGACCTTCGGGGACCGGTCGCCGGGCTGTGGACGGGCGGCAGTGGGGAGGACCGGTCTTCGCCACCACCTGCGCACCGGAGCAGCCGACCGGAACCGCCTGACAGCAGCCGCCTGACCGGGAGCAGGGAGCGTTCGGTCAGGAGGCGGAGGTGTCCCCGTCGTCCGCGCCCTCCTGCGCCAGGCGCCGCAGCCGCGCCGAGGTGGACTCGTCATCATGCAGCGGGTCCTCCTTCGTGGCCAGGGCGCGCCGCATCGTGGCCTCGAGCTCCTGCGCCTCGCGGAGCACCGGATCGTCCGAGCGTGCGTCGTCGTCCTCGGGATCGTGGGCGTGATAGTCGATGTTCGGGTCGACCGACATGGCGGCACCTTCCTTCGGGGATCATCCCTGGGTGACTCGTGCTCAGGGACCTCGTCTGGTGGGCGGAAGTCTATCGGGACGGTCGCTACGATCGACCGGGTGAGCTCATCCCGACGCAGCACCCCGTCCCGTTCCCCGTCCCGCTCCTCGAAGGGATCCCCAGCGCGGTCCTCCCGGGCGGGAGCCTCCCGCCCCCTGAGCGGCTATCGCCTCGTCGAGGCGCTGATCGCCGGCTGGAGGCCCGTGCAGCGACTTGATGTGGACGGCTTCGCCCTGCTGCGCTCCCGGGGCGTCACCCGCCGCGCCAACAGCGCGGTCGCGGTGGACGCCCCGTCGACGGACGACGCCCTCCTCGCGGCGGTCGAACGGATCGAGGAGCTCGTCGCGATGACGGGGGAGCAGGCGTGCTTCCGCATCCTCGACGTCCACGGCCCCGCCCAGCTCGATGACCTCCTCGCCGCACGCGGATACGACAGCACCGGGCACAGCCAGCTCCTCGAGCTGCCGCTGGCAGGTCCGCTCTCCGCCGTCCCGCACCCCTTGGCCGAGATCCGTACCGGGGAGCTGGACGAGGACTGGTTCGACGCCGCCTGGTCCCTCGCCCCGCGCGAGGGGGACGACGCCCGCGGGACGATGCACGACATCCTCGCCGGCACCCCCTCGGTGCAGGTCGTCCTGCGGTCCGACGGCAGCGGCGGCGACAGCGCCGACGACAGCAGCGACGACGGGCTCGCTGCCGGGACGCCGATCGCCGTCGGCCGCGCCGCGCTCGTGGAGGCGGGGAAGGGGACCGCTGCGGTGCTGACCATGATCGCGGTGCACCCCCGGCGCCGCCGCGAGGGACTGGGCCGGGCCGTGTCCCAGACCCTGCTGGCGATCGCCGCCGTCCAGGGAGCGAGCCTCGCACTGCTCGAGGTCGAGAGGGACAACGGCGCGGCGTCGGCCCTGTATCGGGGTCTCGGTTTCACCTCCCGCGGTGCGTATCACTACCGGGTGGGCGCCCCGCCCGCGGACCGCGCCTAGAATGACCCACATGCCTTCGATCGGACGAGATGACGTCGCACGCCTCGCCGACCTCGCACGGATCCAGCTCACCGATGAGGAGATCGACCGCTTCGCCGGCGAGTTCGACTCCATCATGGACGCTGTCGCCTCCGTGTCCGAGGTCGCCACCGAGGATGTACCCGCGACGTCCCACCCCATTGCCATGACGAACGTCTTCCGCGAGGACGTCGTCGAGACCACCCTGACCCAGGAGCAGGCGCTCGCCGGCGCTCCTGAGGCGCAGGACGGCCGTTTCGCCGTCCCGCAGATCCTGGGAGAGGAGTGAATCGATGACCGACGCCACTCAGCACGACATCATCCGGACCAGCGCCGCCGCTCAGGCCGCCGCGCTGGCCGCCGGTGAGATCTCCTCCGAGGAGCTCACCCGCGCTCACCTCGACCGCATCACCGCTGTCGACGGTGACCTGAACGCCTTCCTCCACGTCAACACCGAGGAGGCGCTCGCCGCCGCCCGCGAGGTCGACACCCGTCGCGCCGCCGGCGAGGAGCTGCACGGCCTCGCCGGTGTGCCCATCGCCGTCAAGGACGTCGTGGTCACGCAGGGGCAGCCCACCACCGCGGGCTCCAAGATCCTCGAGGGCTGGATCCCGCCCTACGACGCCACCCTGGTCAGCGCGCTGCGCGCGGCAGGCCTGCCGATCCTCGGCAAGACCAACATGGACGAGTTCGCGATGGGCTCCTCGACGGAGACCAGCGCCTACGGACCCACCCGCAACCCGTGGGACCGCGACCGGATCCCCGGCGGCTCCGGCGGTGGCTCCGCCGCGGCCGTGGGCGCCTACGAGGCCCCGCTCGCGATCGGCACCGACACCGGCGGCTCGATCCGTCAGCCCGGCGCCGTCACCGGCACCGTGGGCGTGAAGCCCACCTACGGCTCCGTGTCCCGCTACGGGCTGATCGCCATGGCCAGCTCGCTGGATCAGGCCGGTCCCGTGACCCGCACCGTCGAGGACTCGGCGCTGCTGCACGAACTCATCGCCGGCCACGACCCCCATGACTCGACCTCCCTCACGGACCCCGTCGGCGCCTTCGCCGCGGCCGCCCGCAGCAAGGACGTCAAGGGTCTGCGCGTGGGCGTCATCGAGGAGCTCGAGGGCGAGGGCTTCGCCCCCGAGGTGCAGGCCCGCTTCACCGAGTCGCTCGAGCAGCTCGAGCGCGCCGGCGCGGAGATCGTGCGCGTGAAGTGCCCGAACTTCCGCTATGCGCTGGGCGCCTACTACCTGATCATGCCCTCGGAAGCCTCCTCGAACCTCGCGAAGTTCGACGGCATGCGCTTCGGGCTGCGCGTGGTCCCCGAGGACCACCCGACGGCGGAGAACGTCATGAAGGCGACCCGCGGCGCCGGATTCGGTGACGAGGTCAAGCGCCGCATCCTGCTGGGCACCTACGCCCTGTCGGCCGGCTACTTCGACGCCTACTACGGCAGCGCCCAGAAGGTGCGCACGCTCGTGCAGCGCGACTTCGCCGCCGCCTTCGAACAGGTCGACGTGCTCGCCTCGCCGACCTCGCCGACGGTCGCCTTCCGCCTCGGCGAGAAGGTCGACGATCCGATGGCGATGTACATGAACGACATCGCGACCATCCCCGCCAACCTCGCCGGCACCCCCGGGATCTCGATCCCGTCCGGCCTCGCCGAGGACGGCCTGCCCGCCGGCATCCAGATCCTCGCCCCGGCCCGGGCCGACGAGCGCCTGTACCGCGTGGGCGGCGCCCTGGAGGCGCTGCTCGAGGACTCCTGGGGCGGCCCGCTGCTGGCCAAGGCGCCCGAGCTCATGAACGGAGCGAAGTGATGACTGCATCGACCATCGACCTCGTCGACTACGACGAGGCCATCTCGCGCTTCGATCCCGTGCTCGGCATCGAGGTCCACGTCGAGCTGGGCACCGCCACCAAGATGTTCGACGGTGCGCCGAACATCTTCGCGGCCGAGCCGAACACAGCGATCACCCCCACGTCGCTCGGCCTTCCCGGCGCGCTGCCGGTCGTGAACCACAAGGCCGTCGAGTACGCGATCAAGATCGGCCTGGCGCTGAACTGCTCGATCGCCGAGACCTGCCGGTTCTCGCGCAAGCAGTACTTCTACCCGGACCTCACGAAAAACTTCCAGACCTCGCAGTACGACGAGCCGATCGCCTATGAGGGCTGGGTCGACGTCGAGCTCGAGGACGGCGAGATCATCCGCGTGGAGATCGAGCGTGCCCACATGGAGGAGGACGCCGGCAAGAACACCCACGTCGGCGGGTCCACCGGGCGCATCCACGGCGCGACCCACTCGCAGGTGGACTACAACCGCGCCGGCGTGCCGCTGGTCGAGATCGTCACCAAGCCGATCCCGAACACCAAGGGGCGCGCCCCCGAGGTCGCCGCGGCCTACGTGCGCACCCTCCGCGACATCTTCCGGGCGCTGGAGATCTCCGAGGCGAAGATGGAGCGGGGCAACGTGCGCGCCGACATCAACGTGTCGCTGCGGGCGAACGCCGAGGCGGAGCTGGGCACCCGCACCGAGACGAAGAACGTGAACTCGTTCCGTTCGATCGAGCGCACGGTCCGCTACGAGATCTCCCGCCAGGCGGGCGTGCTCGACGCCGGGCAGAAGATCATCCAGGAGACCCGTCACTTCCACGAGGACACCGGCGGCACCTCCTCAGGTCGTCCGAAGTCCGACGCAGAGGACTACCGCTACTTCCCCGAGCCCGATCTGGTGCCGGTGGCCCCGAGCCGCGAGTGGGTCGAGGAGATCCGCACCAGCCTTCCGGAGCTGCCCGCCGCCCGTCGGCGCCGTCTGCTCGGCGACTGGGGGTTCACCGACCTCGAGATGCGCGACGTCATCAACGCCGACGCCCTGGATCTGATCGAGTCAACCGTCGCCGCCGGAGCGAGCGCGCAGAGCGCCCGCAAGTGGTGGATGGGCGAGCTGGCCCGTGTCGCGCGGGAGCAGGAGTCCGAGCTGGGCGAGCTGGCCGTCACCCCGGTCCAGATCGCCGAGCTGCAGGGTCTGGTCGACGGGAAGAAGATCAACGACAAGATCGCCAAGCAGGTCCTCACCAAGGTCCTCGCCGGCGAGGGCGACCCCGCCGCGATCGTCGAGAAGGAGGGCCTCGCGGTCGTCTCCGACGACTCGGTGCTCACCGGCGCCGTCGATCAGGCCATCGCCGACAACCCCGACGTGGTCGCCAAGATCCAGGGCGGCAAGGTCCAGGCCATCGGCGCCCTCATCGGCCCGATCATGAAGGCCACCCGCGGTCAGGCCGACGCCGGCCGCGTGCGCGAGATCATCATGGAGAAGCTCGGCGTCAGCTGAGCCCGCGCGGGGAGCAGTCCTCGCCTCACAGCACGACATCGGTCGGATTCCGGTTCGGGGCATCGCCCCGGGCTCGGGATCCGACCGTCGTGCGTCCGGGGCCCGGTCGCCGGTGCGCGCACCGACAGCGGAGCTCACACCGGTCCTCACCCTGGTTTCCGCCCGGAGCCAGGTCTACGGTCCTGACATGGACTACTCCGACATCCCGTTCGAGGACTGCACGCTCGGCGACGAGGGTGAGATGCTCCTGTTCGCCCTGGACCGCGTGCACCGCCAGTTCGCCTGGAAGAGCGGAGGGCTCGACGCCGAGCAGCTTCGTCGTCAGCACGCGCCCTCGGAGCTGACCATCGCCGGCACGATCGTGCACCTGGCGAAGGTCGAGGAGCAGTGGACGGCGCTCGCGGCCGAGAGGCCTGTCGGGCCCCCGGTGCTCGGCCCGGACGGGTCCGAGCACTACGACGCCGAATGGACGCAGGAGATCACCCTCACCCCGGAGGAGCTGTACGACCTCTGGTACTCGACGATCGGGAGATACCGCGAGGAATGGGGCCACCTGGTCGCGGGCTCCGGGCTCGGGACGGTGCTGCACAGCGACCCCGGGTACGTCGCGACGCGTCGCCGTCGGCTGGTGGACATCCTCGAGGAGAACCTCCAGCACACCGGACAGATCTCGGTGATCCGGGAAGCAGTCGACGGTCTGGTCGGCAACGATCCCCCGTGACCGCGGCGTGCTGATCACGCGAGGGGATCACAGGGGCCGACGAGGACGCCAGAAGCGAGTTCGACGCGGTCCGGGCAGGGAGCAGCGCTGTCCTGTCGACAGGCATGATCAGCGCCAAAAGGCTGTACGAGGAATGACGCTGCGGAAAGACTGTGAAGCCCTAGCCGCCGACGGGACGGCCGCTCCTGTGGGGGTGCCCAGCACGCCGGCGCCCGTGCTGTCCACGGCTTTTGTCCGGTCCCGGAACCTCGTGGCGCTTCTCATGCGCACGCTTCTGACATTGCGCGCCGTGAGCGTTGCGTTATTAGGGTAGCCAAACCTTAGTGACGCGGATCCGTCGGGTCCGCTCGACCCCGGGAGGCACCTGCCCATGGACTCGCTGCTGACGCTCACCACCGAGGCGACCGATCCGGCACCGCCCGGCAACGGATCTCTCCTGACGGCGCGCACCGCCGACTCGTACGCGGACCTCCTGCACCACGTCGTCGACGACATCGCCGGTCATGTCCGCTCGGTGCGCTCGCCCTCCGTCGGGCCGGATCGGACGATGCTGGAGCAGCTCGTCGAGGCGGGGGAGCTGGACGGCTCCGGGATCGGCGCCGAGGCCGCCCTGGACGAGGCCGGTGCGCTGTATGCCCAGCACGCGGTCTGGTTTCACCACCCGTCGTACCTGGCGCATCTCAACTGTCCCGTCGTGCTGCCGGCGGTCGCCGCCGAGGCGATGCTCGCGGCGATCAACACCTCCGTGGACACCTACGACCAGTCCCTCGTCGCCACCCTCATGGAACAACGTCTCGTGCGCTGGACGAGCGAGCGGATCGGCTTCACCGCCGGGGACGGCGTGTTCACCTCGGGAGGCACCCAGTCGAACCTGCAGGCGCTCTTCCTCGCCCGACGCCGCGCCGAGCGTGGCGCGGGGGTGGGTCGCGGGGACCTCTTGTCCCGATTGCGGGTGCTCACCACGGCGGCCGCCCACTTCTCCGTCTCCCGCTCCGCGGAGCTGCTCGGCCTCCCCGATGACGCGGTGCGCATCGTCGCCGCCGATGCCGAGGGCCGGATGGACCCGGCCGCCCTGGACGTTCTCCTCGCCCGCTGCGAGGCAGCCGGAGAACCGGTGATGGCCGTCGTCGCGACCGCCGGGACCACCGATCGGGGCCTGATCGATCCCCTCGCCGAGATCGCGGACATCGCCGGTGCGCACGGTTCCTGGCTGCACGTGGACGCGGCGTACGGCGGGGGACTGCTCGTCTCCGGGACCCGCCGTCAGCTGCTCGCGGGCATCGAGCGCGCCGATTCCGTGACGATCGACTTCCACAAGACCTATTTCCAGCCCGTCTCCTCGAGCGTTCTGATCGTGCGCGAGGCGGCCGACCTCGCTGCGGCCGCGCACCACGCCGACTACCTGAACCCCGCCGCCGAGGCCGCCTCCGCCGACGCCGAGCCCAACCAGGTCGACAAATCCCTGCAGACCACGCGCCGTTTCGACGCCCTGAAGCTGTGGACCACTCTGCGCGCGCTGGGACCCGATGAGCTGGGACGGATGGTGGACCGGGTCTGCGACCTCGCCACGGAGGTCCGCAGCCTGCTCGAGGACGATCCGGACCTGCACGTGCTCGGCACGACGGATCTCAGCACCGTCATCTTCCGCTTCCAGCCCGCAGGACTGGATGATGCGCGGGCCGACGAGCTGCAGCCGCTCATCCGCCGGATCCTGTTCCAGTCCGGCCGGGCGATGGTGGCGCGCACGACGCTCGACGGCGTCTCCTACCTGAAGCTCACCCTGCTCAACCCCGAGGCGACCCTCACCGATATCGCCGCCGTGCTCGACCTCGTGCGGGCCACAGGTCGCGGGCTCCTCGCCGGCACCCGCCTCGCCGCGACGGAGGTGGCCCGATGAGAACCCGGACCGCTCCGGAGACGGGGACCAGCGAAGGCGCGATCCACGACGACGAGATCTATGACGACGAGATCCACGACGACGACATCCACGACCTCATCGGCATCGGGATCGGCCCCTTCGGGCTGGGACTGGCGGCGCTGGCCGACCCGCTGCCGGACGTCGACGCGGTGTTCGTCGACCAGGCCGACGGGTTCTCCTGGCACCCGGGACTGATGATCGAGGGCACCACCCTGCAGGTCCCCTTCCTCGCGGACCTCGTGACGATGGCCGACCCCACTTCGCCCTACTCCTTCCTCGCCTTCCTCAAGCAGACCGGCCGGCTCTACCCCTTCTACATCCGGGAGTCCTTCTATCCGCTGCGCAGCGAGTACGACGAGTACTGCCGCTGGGTCGCCGCACAGCTGGACTGCCTGCGCTGGCGGCGCCGCGCGGTCGCGGTCCAGGAGGAGGGCGACCACCTGCTCGTCACGGTCGCCGTGCTCGACGCTGCCGGGGAGGTGATCGGCTGCGAGCACCTGCGCGGCCGCCACCTGGCCCTCGCCGTCGGCACCGCGCCGTACCTCCCGCCCGCACTCGCCGAGCTGATTCCCTCGGCCGGTGGTGCCTCCGCCGGGGCCGCCCCGACACCCGCGCTGCACAGCGCCGACTACCTCCGGCGGAAGGACGAGCTGCTCGCCGCCGGATCCGTGACCGTGGTGGGCAGCGGGCAGTCCGCCGCCGAGATCTACCGGGATCTGCTCCAGGAGGGCGAGGCCGACGGGCTGCGCGTGGACTGGGTGACCCGCTCCCCGCGATTCTTCCCCATGGAGTACACGAAGCTCACGCTCGAGATGACCTCGCCGGAGTACACCGATCTGCACCGGTCCCTGCCCGAGGGGGCGCGCGACCGCCTGGCGCGGGAGCAGCGCGCCCTGCACAAGGGCATCAGCGCCGACCTGATCGACGAGATCCACGAACTCCTCTATCGCCTCTCCTCAGGCGGCAGGGAAGTGCCCTCGACCCTGCTCACGGGAGCCGCCGTCCGCGCCGCCCGCCGGGACCTCGCGACCAGCCAGATCGTCCTGGACCTCGAGCACCCGCTCACCGGATCGAACGCGGAGCACCGCACCGGCGCCGTGGTCGCCGCGACCGGCTACCGGCCCCGCTCCACGGATCTGCTCGCACCGCTGGGGGACCGGATCCGCCGCGACGAGGCGGGACGCCTCGACGTCACCCGCGACTACACCGTCGACCGCGAGGAGCGGATCCATGTGCTGGGCGGTGAGGAGCACACCCACGGCGTCACCGCCCCGGACCTCGGCTTCGGCGCCTGGCGCGCCTCCGTGATCCTCGCCGCGCTCGCCGGCCGCGAGCCGTATCCGATCGAGCGCCGCATCGCCTTCCAGACCTTCGGCCTCCCCGCCGCCCGCTGACCAGGAGATTCCCCATGAATCTGACGAACCTGATGGACCCGACCGATCTGACGGGCCTGAGCATCGAACCGCTCCGCCCCGCGGACCACGCCGGCCTGCTGCACAGCTGGCTGTCCACCCCGCGCGCCCGCTTCTGGGGCATGACCGACCACTCGCCCGCGCAGGTGCGCAGCTACCTCGATGCCCTCGACGCCTCCGCACACGAGAACGGATGGATCGGGCTGCGGAACGGAGCTCCGATCGTCTACGTGGAGACCTACGATCCCGCCTCGCTGCTGCCCGCCGGAATGCTCGATCCGGAGCCCGGTGATCTCGGCATGCACCTGTTCATCGCACCGCCGAGCGGCCCGGCCGAGCACGGCCTCACCGCCGCGGTGATGGCCGGCGTCGTGCGCTGGTGCTTCGAGGAACGTGGCGCCGCGAGGATCGTCGTCGAGCCCGACGAGCGCAACAGCGCGGTGCTCGCCAAGAACGCCGCTGCGGGCTTCCGCGTGCTGCGCACCGTCGAGCTCGCCGAGGGGCCCGGCGTGAAGCGGGCCGTGCTGAGCGTCTGCACCCGAGCGGACTTCGCGGCCTCGCCGCTCGGGGACGGTGCGCGGCCCGATGAATGCCGGAACAGTGCCGGAGCCGACGGCGCGGCTCCGGCGCGCGCACGTCCGGCTGCTCCCGCCGCCCCGACCGCCCATCTGCGTGCCGAGGTCGCCGAGCAGGCCCACCGGCACCTGGTCGCCAAGGCGCTCGCCGAGCTCAGCCACGAACGGGTCCTCGCCCCCGAGGCACTCGGGGGAGGTCGCTTCGCCCTGGCGGTCCCCGGCACCACGGTCCGCTACGAGTTCAGGGCCCGGGTGCTCCCGCTCGAGCACTGGCTGGTGGACCCGGCCCCGATCCGCCGCCTCGAGGACGCCACCGTGACGGCGCTGGACGTCCAGACGCTCGTCCTGGAGCTGCAGGAGACGCTCGGCATCCCCGACGATCTCCTCTCCACCTACCTCGAGGAGCTCGCCTCCACCTTCGCCGCCCGGTGCGCGACGCTGGACGCGGCCCGCCGCGGCGAGCGGCCGTCGGCCGAGGACCTGCTCACCGCGGACCTCCCGGACGTCGAAGCCGCCATGACGGAGGGCCACCCGGGCTTCCTCGCGAACAACGGTCGCATCGGGTTCTCCCTGCCCGACTACCGCGCCTACGCCCCCGAGCAGGGCCGGCGCACACGCCTGCAATGGGTCGCGGTGCACGCCGCGCGCAGCACCCTGTCCCTCGGCGAGGGCCTGGACGAGGCCGAACACGCCCGCTGGACCCTCTCGCCCGAGGAGCGCGACGCCTTCGCGGACCGTCTGGCCGGCCGGGGCCTGGACCCGTCGGACTACCACCTGCTGCCGTTGCACCCCTGGCAGGCGGAGCATCGCCTGCCGATCACCTTCGCCCCGGACATCGCCCGCGGCGACCTCGTGCCCCTCGGGCCGGGCGGCGACGAGATGCAGCCCCAGCAGTCCCTGCGCACCTTCCTCAACCGCACCCGAGCCGGGGCGCCCTACGTGAAGGTCGCCCTCGCGATCCAGAACATGGGGTTCCTGCGCGGCCTGTCCCCGCAGTACATGCGCGACACCCCGGCGATCAACGACTGGCTCGCCGCCCTCGTGGACGGCGACCCCGAGTTCGCGCGGGGTGGCTTCCGGGTGCTGCGCGAACGGGCGGCACTGGGCTACACCGGGGACGCCTATCACCGCACGCTTGCCACGAACCCTCATCGCAAGATGCTCGCGGCGCTGTGGCGGGAGAGCCCCCTGTCGCTGCTCGAGCCGGGGGAGCGGGCCTTGACGATGGCGGCGCTCCTGCACCGCGACCACGAGGGGACGGCGCTCGCGAGCGTGATGATCCGTGCCTCGGGACTTCCGGCCGAGAGCTGGGTCGCCCAGTACCTGCGCGCCTACCTCCGCCCCCTCGTCCATGCACTGCTCGCGCACGACGTGGTGGTCATGCCGCACGGCGAGAACCTCATCCTGCGGGTGCAGGAGCAGCAGGTGGTCGGTGCCTTCCTCAAGGACATCGGTGAGGAGATGGCCGTGCTGGGCCACCGCCCGCTGCCGGCGGCGATGGAGCGGGTGCGGGCGGTGGTCCCCGGCGAGGACAAGGCCCTGTCGATCTTCACCGACGTCTTCGACGGCGTGCTGCGGCATCTCGCGGGGATCCTCGACGCCGACGGGGTGCTGCCCGCGGACCGCTTCTGGAGGGTCGTGGCGGGAGTCCTGGACGAGTACGAGGCGGACCATCCGCACCTCGCGCAGGGGATGGCCGGGGACGTCGATCTGCGTGCGGGCAGCTTCGCGCACTCGTGCCTGAACCGTCTGCAGCTGCGCAACACCCTGCAGATGGTCGACCTCGGCGACCAGGCCTCCTCGCTGCTCTTCGCCGGGAGCATGGACAACCCCGTGGCGCGGGCTCACGTCCCTGCCTGAGGTCCGGGGCGGCGGCGCTCAGCTCTCCAGGAGCCGCGCCGCCGCCGTGAGGGTGTCGCCCTCGGGCAGCGGGAGGTAGGAGACGACATGGAGGTCGGGAGCGTCCTGGGGCACGATGTTGACCTGCTCGAACACGAGCCGGCCCACGACGGGGTGCAGGAACTCCCGGCGCCGTGAGGCGAAGCGCTCCACCTCGTGGGCATCCCACGCCCGCGAGAACTCCTCGCTCTCGGCGCGCAGATGACCCACCAGCCGCACGTGCTGGGGGCCGCCTGCCCGGCCGCCGGCCTCCGCCCGGTACTCGGCGAGGAACTGCCGGCTGGTGCGCTCCCAGTCCGGGAGCATCGAGCGCACCCACGGATCGGTGAAGATGAACTGCAGCAGGTTCCGCTGGGTCGCCTCCGCCTCACGGACCGCGGGGAACAGCCCCTCGTACGCCCGGTTCCAGGCGGCGATGTCCCAGTGCGGTGTGAGCGCGAAGGCCGGCGCCGGGTCCAGGGCGTCGAGCAGGTGCTGCACGTGCAGGGGCACCGGGGCGGGCTCGGCGAGCACGGGGCGCGGGGGAGGGGCGAACCCGGCCAGGCCCAGCGCATAGTCGTGCTCCGCCTCGGTCAGGCGCAGGTTCACGGCGACCGCGTCGATCACCTGGCGCGAGGGATTGATGTCCCGACCCTGCTCGAGCCAGGTGTACCAGGTGACGCTCACCCCGGAGAGGTACGCGATCTCCTCCCGGCGCAGGCCCGTGGTGCGGCCGCGGCCGACGGGCGGCAGGTCGTAGTCGGCCCGCACCACCTCGTTGCGGCGTCGGCGCAGGAACGTGCCGAGCTCGGCGCGTGGTCCCTCGGTCATGCAGCCTCCCCGTCGGCGGGTCGTCCCAGGTGGTCGGCCCAGCTGGTCGCCCCGTCGCGAAAACTATCACTTCCACCACTAGTAGTGACGGCGTCTTGGTTCCGGGGCGCTCGGAGTGGTCAGATGTCCCTATGGCTCAGCTTCGCTCCCGCACCTCGACCCACGGCCGCAACATGGCCGGCGCCCGCGCCCTGTGGCGCGCCACCGGCATGAAGAGCGGTGACTTCGGCAAGCCGATCATCGCGATCGCGAACTCGTACACCCAGTTCGTGCCGGGCCACGTCCATCTCAAGAACATGGGTGACCTCGTCGCGAGCGCGATCGAGGAGGCCGGCGGCATCTCCAAGGAGTTCAACACGATCGCCGTGGACGACGGGATCGCCATGGGGCACGGCGGCATGCTCTACTCGCTGCCCAGCCGCGATCTCATCGCGGACTCGATCGAATACATGGTCAACGCCCACACGGCGGACGCCCTGGTGTGCATCTCCAACTGCGACAAGATCACCCCCGGCCACCTGATGGCCGCGATGCGGCTGAACATCCCTGTCGTCTTCGTCTCGGGCGGCCCTTCGGAGTCCGGGAAGCCCGTCGAGGGGGTCACCGAGAACCGCATCGACCTGGTCGATGCGATGGCGCTCAGCGCGAACGACGCGATCACCGACGCCCAGCTCGCGGAAGTCGAGGAGAACGCCTGCCCCACCTGCGGCTCCTGCTCGGGCATGTTCACGGCGAACTCGATGAACTGCCTCACCGAGGTGCTGGGCCTGTCCCTGCCGGGCAACGGCACCACGCTCGCCACCCATGCCTTCCGCAAGGAGCTCTTCCTCGAGGCCGGGCGGAAGATCGTGGAGCTCTCCAAGCGCTACTACGAGGACGACGACGAGTCCGTGCTCCCGCGGGCGATCGCCACCAAGGCCGCGTTCTCCAACGCGATGGCGATGGATGTCGCGATGGGCGGCTCCACCAACACGATCCTGCACATCCTCGCCGTCGCGATCGAGGCCGGGACCGACTTCACCCTCGATGACATCGACCGCATCTCGCGCCTGGTGCCCACGCTGTCCAAGGTCGCCCCCAACGGCACCGCCCACGTCGAGGACGTCCACCGCGCCGGCGGCATCCCCGCGATCCTCGGCGAGCTCGACCGTGCCGGCCTGCTGGACCACACCGTCCACACCGTGCACTCCCCGGACCTCTCCAGCTGGCTCGCCGAATGGGACATCCGCAGCGGCACCGCCTCGAAGAAGGCGGAGGCGCTGTTCCATGCCGCTCCCGGCGGCGTGCGCACCACCCAGGCCTTCTCCACCACCAACACCTGGGACGAGCTGGACACCGATGACGAGAACGGCGTGGTCCACTCGGTCCCGCACGCCTTCAGCAAGGACGGCGGCCTCGCGGTCCTGAAGGGCAACCTCGCCCGCGACGGCGCCGTGTTCAAGACCGCCGGCGTCACCGAGGATCTCTTCCACTTCGAGGGCACCGCGGTGGTCTGCGACTCCCAGGAGGAGGCCGTCCAGAAGATCCTCGACAAGACGGTGAAGGCCGGCGACGTCGTGGTGATCCGCTATGAGGGCCCCCAGGGCGGCCCCGGCATGCAGGAGATGCTCTACCCCACCTCGTTCCTCAAGGGGCGGGGCCTGGGCAAGACCTGCGCGCTGATCACCGATGGTCGCTTCTCGGGCGGCACGAGCGGCGTCTCCATCGGTCACATCTCCCCGGAGGCGGCCGAGGGCGGCCTGATCGGCCTGATCGAGGACGGCGACACGATCATCATGGATGTCGACAAGCGGCTGCTGGAGCTCGACGTCCCCCAGGAGGAGATCGATCGCCGCCGCGCTGCGAAGGGCCCGCTGCCGTGGCGCCCGGAGAATCGTGAGCGCGTGGTCTCCCAGGCCCTGAAGGTCTACGCGCACCTGGTGCGCTCGGCGACCTACGGCGCCACCCGTCGGCCGCTGGACTGATCCGCGGCATTCGCCGACATGCGACGCCCGGCCCGGCGAGGGCCGGGCGTCGCGGCGTCTGCCGGCGCGTTCTGCGAGGGTCCGCGTCGGGCGGCGCCCGGTCGGCGTGGACGGATCGTCTCGCGATCCGGACGGGTGGCCTGCGTCCCCCGGGAAGCCCTAGTGTGTGGGGCATGCAGACGATTCTTCTCGTAGTTACCGAGCGCGGCTGACCCCGTTCGTTTCGTCGAGACGTCAACCGCGCCCCTCCCTGAGCCCCAGGCGGAGGGGCTTTTTCGTGTCCCGGTCCCCGGGGTGCGATGCCTCCGGGGAGGGACCGTGGCCCGCATGCAGCAGTTCACCGCCCTGACCACCGTCCGAGACGACGAAGGAGTTCCGATGAACGGACAGCAGATGACCGGCGCGCAGGCGCTGGTCGAGTCCCTCAAGCATGCCGGGGCCGAGGTCGTCTTCGGCCTTCCCGGCGGCGCGATCCTGCCCACCTACGATCCGCTGATGGACGCCGAGGGCCTCCGTCACGTGCTGGTCCGCCATGAACAGGGTGCCGGTCACGCCGCGAGCGGCTATGCGCACGCCACCGGGAAGGTCGGCGTGTGCCTGGCCACCTCCGGCCCGGGCGCGACCAACCTCATCACGGCGATCGCCGACGCCCAGATGGACTCGATCCCGCTGGTCGCGATCACCGGTCAGGTCGGCTCCATGTTCATCGGCACCGACGCCTTCCAGGAGGCGGACATCGTCGGGATGACGATGCCGGTCACCAAGCACAACTTCCTGGTCTCGGATGCGGACGACATCCCCAAGGTCATCAAGCAGGCGTTCCACATCGCCTCCACCGGCCGTCCCGGCGCGGTGCTCGTGGACGTCACCAAGGATGCCCAGCAGGCCCAGACCACCTTCGAGTGGCCGGAGAGCCTGGACCTCCCCGGATACCGGCCCGACCCTCGCCCGCACAGCAAGCAGATCCGCGAGGCCGTCTCCCTCCTCCTCGAGGCCAAGCGCCCTGTGTTCCTGCTCGGCGGCGGCGTGCTGCGCGGCCGCGCGAGCCAGGAGGTCGGCGAGCTCATCGATCTCTCCGGTGCACCCTTCGTGACCACCCTCATGGCGCGGGGCGCCCTGCCCGACTCGCACCCCAGCCACCTCGGCATGCCCGGGATGCACGGCACCGTCTCGGCGGTCTCCGCGCTGCAGCGCTCGGATCTCATCGTGAACATCGGGGCGCGGTTCGATGACCGCGTGACCGGTGTCCTGGAGTCCTTCGCTCCAGGGGCGAAGGTGGTCCACGCGGACATCGATCCCGCGGAGATCTCCAAGAACCGCGACGCGGACGTCCCGATCGTCGGCCAGGCCGCCGACGTGGCCCGTGCGCTGACCGCCGAGCTGCGCGAGCGGCTCGCCGTCGAGGACACCCGCGACTACGAGGCGTGGTGGAGCACGCTGACGATGCTCCGCGAGAACTACCCCCTGGGGTGGACGGAGACCGAGGACGGATTCACCGCTCCGCAGAAGGTCATCTCCCGGATCGGTGCCATCTCCGGCCCCGAGTCGATCTTCGTGGCGGGCGTGGGCCAGCACCAGATGTGGTCCAGCCAGTTCATCCAGTACGAGGAGCCCTGCAGCTGGATCAACTCCGGCGGCCTGGGGACCATGGGCTACTCGGTGCCCGCGGCGATGGGCGCCAAGGTGGGCCGGCCCGACAAGGTGGTGTGGTCCATCGACGGCGACGGCTGCTTCCAGATGACGAACCAGGAGCTCGCCACCTGCGTCATCAACGACATCCCGATCAAGGTCGCGATCATCAACAACTCGAGCCTCGGCATGGTGCGCCAGTGGCAGAACCTGTTCTACGACAAGCGCTACTCCAACACCGACCTCAACACGGGGCACGGCACCCGGCGCGTCCCCGACTTCGTCAAGCTCGCCGATGCCTACGGTGCGGTCGGTCTGCGCTGCGAGCGGGACGAGGACATCGACGCCACCATCGCGCAGGCGATGGAGATCAACGACCGCCCCGTGATCGTCGACTTCACCGTGAGCGCCGACGCGATGGTGTGGCCGATGGTGCCCTCGGGCGTCTCCAACGACGAGATCCAGATCGCGCAGGGCATGAGCCCCGAGTGGGAGAGGGACATCTGATCATGAGCACGAACTTCACGAACCAGACCACGGCGTCGCCCGCGGCGCCCGCATCGAGCACGGCGGGCTACGTCATGACGCCCGACAGCCAGACCCTCTCGGTCCTCGTCGAGAACAAGCCCGGAGTGCTCACCCGCGTCTCCGCACTGTTCTCGCGTCGTGGGTACAACATCTCCTCGCTCGCGGTCGGACCGACCGAGCACCCCGAGATCTCCCGGATCACCGTGGTGGTCGACGTGGACCAGCGTCGGCTCGAGCAGATCACCAAGCAGCTCAACAAGCTGGTGAACGTCCTCAAGATCGTCCAGCTCGACGCGCGGCAGACCGTCCAGCGCGAGCTGATCCTCATCAAGGTGACGGCCGACAACGCCACGCGCACCTCGGTGCTGGAGATCGTCCAGATGTTCCGCGCGAAGGTGGTCGACGCGGCCGCCGACTCGGTGACCATCGAGGCCACCGGCACCCAGGACAAGCTCAGCGCGCTGCTGGGCATGCTCGAGTCCTTCGGGGTGCGCGAGATCGTCAAGTCCGGGGCCGTCGCGATCGGCCGCGGCGGGCGTGCGATCACCGATCGCAGCCTGCTGGGCTGACCGAGCGAATCCTGAGCGCCCGGAGCCTCCGGGCGAACTGGAGCGCCCGACGGCGTCCCGAATACGGAGACGGCCTCTCACAACGTAAGACAACCGGCGATAGGATCGTCCCGTCGCCCGGTGCGTCATCAAGCAACCGGCACACCGCACACCTACACGAAGGAGCACATCGTGGCTGAGATCTACTACGACGACAACGCCGACCTGTCCATCATCCAGGGCAAGAAGGTCGCCATCATCGGCTTCGGCTCCCAGGGCCACGCCCACGCGCTGAACCTGCGCGACAGCGGCGTCGAGGTCCGCGTGGGGCTCCGCGAGGGCTCCACCTCCCGCGCCAAGGCCGAGGAGCAGGGCCTGGGCACCGGCACCGTCGCCGAGGTCTCCGAGTGGGCCGATCTGATCATGATCCTCACCCCGGACCAGGATCAGCGGAAGGTCTACAGCGAGTCCATCCAGCCGCACCTCGGCGAGGGCAAGGCGCTCGCCTTCGCGCACGGCTTCAACATCCGCTTCGGCTACATCGAGGTTCCCGAGGGCGTCGACGTGCTCCTCATCGCCCCGAAGGCCCCGGGCCACACCGTGCGCCGCGAGTACGTCGCCGGCCGCGGCATCCCCGACATCGTCGCCGTCGAGCAGGATGCCACCGGCGGCGCCTGGGATCTCGCCCTGTCCTACGCCAAGGGCATCGGTGGAACCCGCGCCGGCGTCATCAAGACGACCTTCACCGAGGAGACCGAGACCGATCTCTTCGGCGAGCAGGCCGTGCTCTGCGGCGGCATGAGCCACCTCGTCCAGGCGGGCTTCGAGACCCTCGCCGAGGCCGGCTACCAGCCCGAGATCGCCTACTTCGAGGTGCTCCACGAGCTCAAGCTGATCGTCGACCTCATGCACGAGGGCGGCATCGCCAAGCAGCGCTGGTCGATCTCCGACACCGCCGAGTACGGCGACTACGTCTCGGGCCCGCGCGTCGTCACCGACGAGACCAAGAAGGCCATGAAGGACATCCTGTCCGACATCCAGGACGGCACCTTCGCCCAGCGGTTCATCGACGACCAGGACAAGGGCGCGCCCGAGTTCACGGAACTCCGCGAGACCGAGGCGAAGCACCAGATCGAGACCGTCGGCCGCGACCTGCGCAAGATGTTCTCCTGGAGCGCTCAGGCGATCGACACGGATTACGTCGAGGGCAGCGCCGCACGCTGATCCGCACCCTCTGACGTCCAGGAGCCCTGCACCGCTGCGGTGCAGGGCTCCTGCACGTTCCGAGCGGTGGGCGAGGCGCCGGGCACGACAGACACGACGGATACGGCGAGCCCTGCGGGCATGGTCTCGCATGGTGACCGATGTGACCGCATGGCGGACGGCGTCGTAGTCTTTCCCTGGCTCCCTCGTCGGCTATTCCGGGGAGTCGCCACCCGACCCGGAGGTACATCCCGTGACGCGTCCCGTCGTGCTCTTCGCCGAAGAACTCTCGCCCGCAACTATCGAGGTCTTCGGCAACGACGCCGATGTCCGCCATGTCGACGGCACCGATCGTGCCGCTCTGCTCTCCGCCGTCGGCGAGGCCGACGCGATCCTGGTGCGCTCCGCGACCCAGGTCGACGCCGAGGTCTTCGCGGCCTCGAAGCGACTCAAGGTCGTCGCCCGTGCCGGCGTGGGCCTGGACAACGTGGACGTGCCCTCTGCCACCGCCGCCGGCGTGATGGTCATCAACGCCCCCACCTCGAACATCACCTCGGCCGCCGAGCTCGCGGTGACGCTGGTCCTCGCCTCGCTGCGGAACCTCGCTCGCGCGGACGCCTCGGTGAAGGACGGTCGCTGGGAGCGCAAGCGGCTCACCGGTGTCGAGCTGCTCGGCAAGACAGTCGGCGTGGTCGGCTTCGGCCGCATCGGCCAGCTGGTCGCCGAGCGCCTGCGCCCCTTCGGCGTCAACCTCCTGGCCTATGACCCCTACGTCAACCACGCCCGGGCCGCCGAGCTCAGCGCCCGCGTGGTCGAGCTCGACGAGCTCATGCGCGAGGCCGACATCGTCACCGTGCACATGCCCAAGACCCCGGAGACCACGGGCCTGATCGGTGCCGAGCAGTTCGAGATCGCCAAGCCGAACCTGCACATCGTCAACGCCGCCCGCGGCGGGCTGATCGACGAGGATGCCCTCTACGAGGCGCTCAGCAGCGGGCGGATCGCCGGCGCCGGCCTGGACGTCTACACCTCCGAGCCCCCCGCGAAGTCCGACACCGCGAAGCGTCTGCTCGAGCTCGACAACATCACCTTGACCCCGCACCTCGGCGCCTCGACCGCGGAAGCCCAGGAGAAGGCGGGCATCGCGGTCGCCCGTTCCGTGCGCCTGGCGCTGGCCGGCGAGCTCGTCCCGGATGCCGTGAACGTCGCCGGCGGAGCGATCGATGATCTGGTGCGCCCCGGCGTCGCCCTCGCCGACCGCCTCGGCCAGCTCTTCACCGCCCTCGCCGGCGAGATGCCCGAGCTGCTCGACATCGAGGTCCACGGCGAGATCGGATCGCGCGATGTCACCGCCCTCAAGCTCTCCGCGCTGCGCGGGCTCTTCCGCAGCGTGGTCACCGAGCAGGTCAGCTACGTCAACGCGCCGGTCCTCGCCGAGGAGCGCGGCATCACCGTGCAGCTGGTGACCGACGAATCCGCCGAGCGCTTCCGCAACGTCGTCACCCTGCGCGGCACGCTGCGCAGCGGCGAGGTCGTCTCCGTCTCCGGCACCCTGAGCGGTGTCGAGCAGGAGCACAAGCTCACCGAGGTCGCCGGCCACGCCCTGGAGGTCCCGCTGAGCGACCACCTGCTGATCATCCGCTACGAGGACGGCCCGGGCCTGATCGGCCAGTACGGAATCCGCCTCGGCGAGGCCGGCGTGAACATCGCCGGGATGCAGGTATCCCGCGCCGGCAACGTGCGCGGTGCCGAGGCCCTCGTGGTCCTGGACCTCGACGAGTCCGTCGACCGCGACTTCGCCGAGGAGCTCGGCGCGAGCATCGGCGCGCACTCGATCCACGCCGTCGACCTCGTCTACTGATCTCTCCTCGCCACCGACTGCAGAACCGGAGCATCTCCATGAGCACCCTCAGCGCACCCGACTCGTCGTCCGTCCTCAAGCTCGCCGTCATCGAAGGTGACGGCATCGGCAAGGAGGTCGTCCCCCAGGGCCTGCGCGCCCTGCGGGCGGCGCTCGAACCCGCCGGGGTCACCGTCGAGACCACGGACTTCGACCTCGGGGCGGGTCGCTGGCACCGCACGGGGGAGACCCTGACCGATGAGGACATGGACTCTCTCGCCGAGCACGACGCCATCCTGCTCGGTGCGGTGGGCGACCCCGACGTGCCCTCCGGCGTGCTCGAGCGCGGCCTGCTCCTGAAGCTCCGCTTCGGCTTCGACCACTACGTCAACCTGCGCCCCACCAAGCTGCTGCCCGGGGTGGCCTCACCGCTCAAGGATCCCGGCGACATGGACTTCCTCGTGGTCCGTGAGGGCACCGAGGGTCCGTACGTGGGCAATGGCGGCTCGATGCGCACGGGGACCCCGCTGGAGGTCGCGACGGAGGTCTCGCTGAACACCGCCGTCGGCGTCGAGCGCTTGGTGCGCTATGCCTTCGAGCAGGCCGAGGCACGCCGGAAGAAGCTCACCCTCGTGCACAAGCACAACGTGCTGGTCCATGCCGGTCACCTGTGGCGCCGCATCGTCGAGGAGGTCGGGGCGGAGCATCCTGACGTCGCCGTGGACTACGCGCATGTCGATGCCGCGATGATCTACCTCGCGACCGATCCGGGCCGCTTCGACGTGATCGTCACCGACAACCTCTTCGGGGACATCGTCACCGACCTGGCCGCTGCCGTGGGCGGCGGCATCGGGCTCGCCGCGAGCGGCAACCTGAACCCGACCGGTGCCTACCCCTCCATGTTCGAGCCCGTCCACGGCTCCGCGCCGGACATCGCCGGGCAGAACCTGGCGGACCCCACGGCCACCGTGCTCTCGGTCGCCCTGCTCCTGGACCACCTCGGCCACGTCGAGCCCGCCGCGGCCGTGCGCGCCGCCGTGGAGACGGACCTCGCGTCCCGCTCGGAGTCCGAGGAGCTCGCCCGCCGGGGCACCACGGAGATCGGCGACGCCCTGGTCGCCGCGATCTCCGGTCGCTGACACACTGACCCTGACCCCATCTGCTCGGAGGAGAACCTCATGACCGCGCTCGTCTTCACCCAGACCGACCGGACTCGTCGCATCGGCGACGAGGAGCGCGCCCGGATCCTCGCCGACCCCGGTTTCGGCCAGCACTACACCGACTTCATGGCGCATGCGACGTGGCGGCTGGACGAGGGGTGGGGCGGGGCCGAGGTCATCCCCTTCGGGCCGCTGACGATGTCGCCCGCTTCCGCGGTGCTGCACTATGGGCAGGAGATCTTCGAGGGTCTCAAGGCGTTCCGTCACGCCGACGGCTCGGTGTGGACCTTCCGGCCTGAACGCAACGCCGAGCGCCTGCAGCGCTCCGCACGCCGCCTCGCGCTTCCCGAGCTGCCGGTCGAGGACTTCCTCGCCTCCCTCCGAGCCGCGGTCGCGGCCGACGAGCACTGGGTGCCCGAGGCGACCAGTGAGGAGTCCCTGTACCTGCGCCCCTTCATGTTCGCGAGCGAGGAGTTCCTCGGCGTGCGGGCCTCCCATGTGGTCGAGTACTACGTGATCTCCTCCCCGGCCGGCCCGTACTTCCCCCGCGGCGTGCAGCCGCTGGTCGTGTGGATCACGGACGAGTACGCCCGGGCGGGTGCCGGTGGCACGGGCGCCGCCAAGTGCGGCGGCAACTACGCCTCGTCTCTGCTCGGCAAGGATGAGGCGGCCCAGCACGGGGCCGACGAAGTGCTCTTCCTGGACTCGGAGACCCACACCAGCGTCGATGAGCTCTCCGGCATGAACATCTTCGCGATCACGGCGGACGGCCGCATCCTCACCCCGGCGCTGACGGGCTCGATCCTCGAGGGCGTCACCAGGGAGTCGATCCTGCAGCTGGCGCGTGATCGAGGGCTCGAGCCCGTCGAGCAGCGTCTTGTGATGAGCGAGCTGCTCGACCAGGTCGCCTCTGGGGAGATCACCGAGATGTTCGCCTGCGGAACGGCCGCGGTCATCAACCCGATCGGCGAGTTCCGGGCCCACGGCGGCACCTGGACCGTTGCCGACGGCGGATCCGGTGAGACCACGCTGGCCCTCCGTCAGGAACTGACCGACATCCAGTACGGGCGGATCCCGGACCGTCACGGCTGGCTCACCCGACTTGTCTGAGGCGACGATGAGCACCCCCAGCATCCCCAGCACCCCGCACGCCGCGCCGGATCAGACGGTCCTGCCGATTCCGGCGTTCCATGTCTACGACACCACTCTGCGCGACGGTTCCCAGCAGGAGGGCCTGACCCTCTCGGTGGCCGACAAGCTGGCGGTCGCCCGACTGCTCGATGAGCTCGGGGTGACCTATATCGAGGGCGGCTGGCCGGGCGCCGTCCCGCGCGACACCGAGTTCTTCGCCCGTGCGGCGGGCGAGCTCACGTTGGGCACGGCACGGCTGGCGGCCTTCGGGGCCACCCGCAAGGCGGGCGTCGCAGTGGCGGAGGACGCTCAGGTCGCCGCCCTCGTCGACTCCGGGGCACCCACGATCACCCTGGTCGCGAAGTCCGATCTGCGGCATGTCCACGGCGCCCTGCGGACCACGGGCGAGGAGAACCTCGCCATGGTGCGCGACACCGTCGGCCACCTGGTGGGGCTCGGACGCGAGGTCTTCGTCGACGCCGAGCACTTCTTCGACGGCTTCCTCGACGACGCGGAGTACACGACCTCCGTGGTCGTGGCCGCCTATGAGGCCGGTGCCGAGGTCGTCGTGCTGTGCGATACCAACGGCGGGATGCTCCCGCACCAGATCACCGAGATCATCGAGGATCTCCGTGTCCGCCTGTCCGCGGCCGGTCAGGCCGAGGGACGCCTGGGCGTGCACACCCACAACGACTCCGGCTGCGCGGTCGCGAACGCCCTGACCTCGGTACGGGCCGGCATCACCCACATCCAGGGCTGCGTGAACGGATACGGCGAGCGCACCGGCAACGCCGATCTGCTGACCCTGGTCGCGGACCTGCAGCTGAAGATGGGGATGAGCCTGATCCCGGAGGGGGTGTTCACCGAGACCACGCGCATCGCCCACGCGATCGGAGAGATCGTGAACATGCCGGTCGCTCCGCGCGCCCCGTACGTCGGCGCGAGCGCCTTCGCCCACAAGGCCGGCCTGCACGCGAGCGCGATACGGGTGAATCCCGATCTCTACCAGCACATCGATCCGCGCGAGGTCGGCAACGACATGCGCATGATCATCTCCGACATGGCGGGCCGGGCCTCGATCGAGCTCAAGGGCCGCGAGCTCGGCTTCGACCTCGCCGGCGATCCGGACCTCCTGTCGCAGCTGGCCACGACCGTGAAGCAGCGCGAGGCGGTCGGCTACTCCTACGAGGCGGCCGACGCCTCCTTCGAGCTGCTGCTGCTGGACCAGCTCGGCCAGGCCCCCGCCTACGTGCAGGTCGAGTCCTGGAGAGCGACCTCCCAGCAGGGACGGGACGGCATCCTCGAGACCGAGGCGACCGTGAAGCTCGTGGACGCGCTCCACGGGCAGGGGGAGCGGAAGGTCGCCATCGCCGAGGGCAACGGCCCGGTCAATGCGCTCGACCTCGCGCTGCGTGCAGCGCTGCGGGAGCGGTTCCCGATGGTCGACGAGTTCGAGCTGCAGGACTTCAAGGTCCGGATCCTCGACTCCCACCATGGGACCGATGCGACCACCCGTGTGCTCGTGCGAACGGCGGGCAGAGGCCTGGAGTTCCAGACCGTCGGCGTCGGCCCGAACATCATCGAGGCCACCTGGGAGGCGGTCTTCGACGCCTACATGTACGGGCTCTACAAGTCGGACGTCTGATCGACAGATACACCTCGTCGACCACCGTGGGACGGGTTAGCCTGAGGCAATGACGACCTACGTGCTCACAGCCATCGGAGACGACCGCCCCGGCCTCGTCGCCGCCCTTGCCGCCGCCGTGGACGAGAACGGCGGGAACTGGGTCGACAGCCAGCTGGCCCTCCTCGCCGGGAAGTTCGCCGGCATCGTCCAGGTCGACGTCCCCGCTGGGAATGTCGGGGCTTTCCTCGAGGCGCTCCCGGTCCTGGCCGAGGAGGTCGGTCTGGACGTCGAGGCGAACGTCGCGGGAGCCGACGTCGGCTCGCAGACGGGGGAGTCCCTGCGGCTGCACCTGCTCGGGCAGGACCGCACCGGGATGGTCCGGGAGGTGACCTCGGCCCTCACCTCGCAGGGGGCGACGATCGACGGCCTGCGCAGCTGGACCCGCGAGGCACCCGAGGGCGGCGGCATGCTGTTCGAGGCGGAGGCCGAGCTGCGCCTCGCCGTCGGCGCCGACGACGACGGGATCCGCGACGCGCTCGAGCAGATCGCCGCAGAGCTCATGGTGGACCTGGAGCTCGACGCGACCGACTGATCCCGCGGACGGGCTCGACGCCGTCACGACCGCGGGATCCCCTGTGGTGGGCCCCCGGGTTTGATAGGTTCCCGCGCATGCATCGCATCCTCCTGGTCCGACACGGTGACGCCGCCGGTGATGACTCCGTCGATCCTGCCCTGAGCGGGACGGGCCGCGCGCGCGACCGCTGGCACTGGCTGCACGAGACGCCTGCCGATGCCTGGCTCCGCCTCCCAGTTGCGAATGCGGACCTGACCGACCTGCGACGTCGTCCGAGCGGCGAGTGGGCGGTGCACTCGATGAGCGACGTCTGTCATCTCGTCGGCCTGGCCGGAGAGAGCTCATGACGGTGCGCAGATCTCAGGATCCTTCCGCTCAGGAGCACGATGAGAACGCCTCCTCGGCGGCGGAGCACTGGACCCCGCAGCGGCGCGAGGCGGCGATCCCGGCCCGCCGGGAGCGTGCCCTGCCCAGGGAATCTCCGTCCACGGACGAGACGGACGAAGCCGACGAGACGGACGCGGGCGACGCGTACCGGGAGCCCGGAACACGCGGGCGCACCTGCGACGACAGTGCGACGGGTCGGACATCGGACCAGATCACCGGCAAGTGACCGCGTGGTCACCAATGTTGCGGAAACGCCATGTGAAGGGGGTCACAGCATTTAGGGTGGCGACGCGGCCTCGTGGAGGCCGTCCGTTTCCCCTCCGAAAGGACCCCCACGGTGTTCCATCCCCAGGACGTCCATGACTCTCCTCCCACGCTCGCCGCGCGCCTCGGTCGCTGCACCCGCACGGCAGGAGGACTCGCTTTCTCGACAGCGCTTCTGCTGGGAGGAGCGGGCCTCGCCGCCGCGGACCCGGTGGGCGGTGACGACTTGGAGACCACACGCATCACGGAGTCCTCCCAGGACGATGCGACGAACTATTGGACTGCCGATCGGATGGAAGCCGCGACTCCCGCCGACGAGCTGATCGAGGGGAGCGACGACCCGGACGGTCAGGTCGAATCGTCCGCGACGGTCACGATCCCTTCGGTCGAGGGAGCCGCACGACCTGACGCGGCTGCGCAGGAGCAGACTGCGGCTGCGGACGGCGAGCAGGCCGCCGCAGCCGTGGGCACCGACCACGTCGGCAAGGTGTTCTTCACCGTCGGCGGCCAGGACTATGTGTGCTCGGGCAACTCCGTCGCCTCAGCCAACGGCTCGACGGTCTCGACGGCCGGGCACTGTGTGAACGACGCCGGCGCCTGGGCGGGCAACTGGGTCTTCGCACCCGGCTACGACCACGGCGAGACTCCCCACGGCCTGTGGAGCGCCTCGGACCTCTTCGCCACCGACCAGTGGGTATCCGGCGAGGACATGAACTACGACATCGCTTTCGCCGTCGTGGAGCCGGAGAGCGGAACCGCAGTCCTCGGTGACATGGTGGGCGGATCCGGACTGGAGTTCAACACCGCGCGCGGGGCCCTGTACACCTCGTTCGGCTACCCGGCCGCAGCACCCTTCGACGGGGAGTCGCTCGAGCAGTGCCAGGACACGGGGTCGGACGACACCTTGGGTGGCACCGACGACCAGGCCATCGACTGCGATATGACCGGCGGGTCCTCCGGTGGCCCCTGGTTCGCGGGGGATGGGCCGTCGGGTCCTCAGATCTCGGTGAACAGCTTCGGGTACACCTCGCAGGCCGGTGTCATGTACGGCCCGTACCTCGGCGACGTCGCCGAGCAGGTCTACCAGGAGGCTGCGGCCTCCTGACCTGTCCTTCGCACGGGACCATCCCGGTCTCGGCGAGGCAGAGGCGACAGGTGCGAGACCGGCGTCCGAGCGGTACGCCGGTCTCGTGCCCGTCTCATGCCCGTCCCGTCGTCGTCCGCGGCGGCAACCGGAGGTCGGTGCCGGGAACGTCGCGAGGCGGACGTGGACTGTTGTGAATCGTGGCACACACGTACTATGTGTTGTGTCGGCACCTCCGCCGCCTCGTTTCCGCCCTCCGAAAGGTCGTCATCGTGCGCCACGTTCAGGACGTCCACGCCAAGAATTCTTCAGCAGTCTCCTGGAAGTCGCGGTGCTTCCGGCTGGTCGGTGGCGCCGCTCTGGCAGGAGCCCTCACCGTTGCAGGCATCGGTCTCTCCTCCACCCTCGTGACGAGTTCGCAGGGCATCCAGGGCAATCCCCAGGCGATCCAGGGGAACCCGCAGTTCTCCCGGCTGATCCAGGGCAACCCGCAGGCCATTCAGGGCAACCCGCAGGCGATCCAGGGCAACCCGCAGGCGATCCAGGGCAACCCGCAGGCGATCCAGGGCAACCCGCAGGCGATCCAGGGCAACCCGCAGGCCATTCAGGGCAACCCGCAGGCGATCCAGGGCAACCCGCAGGCCATTCAGGGCAACCCGCAGGCGATCCAGGGCAACCCCCAGGGCATCCAGGGCAACCCGCAGGCTCTCTGAGCGCGACGTCACCCTCGAAGGGGCCGGTACTCGATGAGTACCGGCCCCTTCGCCGTCCGTGACCTGTGCGCGGTCCCACTCATGTGGGGTGGTCAGGCTGCGTTGCCCACCGTCACCGCTCAGCGGTCGGCGATGTCTCCGACGTGGGTGATGGCGAGCACCGGCTCCCCGGCCTCGTCGGTCGCCTCAAGATCGAGTTCCGCCTCGATCGCCCAGTCGTGGTTGCGGTCGGGGTCGTCCAGCACCTGACGGATCCGCCAGAGCTTCGACTCCTCGGTGATCTGCAGCAGCTGGGGCGAACGGGCCGCTCCATCGATGCCCACGTGATCGTAGGTGTCGTAATAGGCATCCATCGCCTCGGACCAGCGCTGACGATCCCAGCCCTGCTCGCCGTCGAGCTCGGCGAGCCGCTGCTCCCGCTCGAAGGCGAAATGCTCGACCCGCTGCCACATGGCGGCGCGGATCATCGTGCGCAGCACCTTGGTCTGGGAGGATAGTCCGCGTGGCGAGGTGGGACGCAGCTCGCTGGCGGCGTCCTCCTCGGCGTCCTCGGGATGCGAGAGCGCCTCCCACTCGTCCAGCAGGGAGGAGTCGATGCCGCGCACGAGCACACCGAGCCACTCGATGAGGTCCTCGAGCTCCTCCGTGCGGAGGTCCTGGGGGAGCGTGCGGCGCATCGCCTGGTAGGCATCGGAGAGATAGCGCAGCACGATGCCCTCGGAACGCTGCAGGCCGTACCGCTGGACGAACTCGCTGAAGGTCTGGCCGGTCTCATGGATCTCGCGCACCACGGACTTGGGGGAGAGGTCGTCGACCCGCACCCAGGGACGGGTCCTCGCATAGATCTCCAGGGCCGCCTCGAGGTCCGCCTCCAGCGGCTTCGGCCAGGTGACCTCGTCCAGCTGGGCCATGCGCTCGGTGTACTCGACGCCGTCGGCCTTCAGCTCGGCGAGCAGTTCTCCCTTGGCGGAGTTCTGCTGCGCCAACAGGATCTGACGGGGATCCTCGAGGATCGCCTCGATGATCGAGACGGTGTCCAGCGTGAGGCTCTCCGACTCCTCGTCGAGGGAATCGATCATCGCGATCGCGAAGGGCGCCAGCGGCTGGTTCATGGTGAAGTCCAGCTGGAGGTCCTCGACCAGGGCGATGCGTCGGCCCAGATGATCGGGCTCGTCGAGCATCTCGATGATCTCGGCATCGCGCAGCCCGCGCAGCAGCTCGACCGCGTCCTTGACGAGCTTCAGCTTCTGCGAGCGGGTCTGATGGCTGGTCATGATCAGATGACGGCCCGAGGCGATCGCATCGCCGGGGCGGGAGATGAGGGCGAGCGCCATGCCGGCCGTGATCTTCAGATGCGGTCGTAGCGCCTCCGGGGAGTTCTCGACGAGCTTGGTCAGGTTCGCCTCGGACCACGAGATCGCGCCTTCGGGGATCCGGGGCTTGGGCTCCTTCTTGCGCTTCTTCGCATTGTTGGAGACCTTGCCGGCCTCCTCGCGGGCCCGCACCTTGGCACGCTCGCGCTCGAACTCGATGGTCCAGGTGGGTGCCTGCACGACGACATGACCGATCGTGTCGTAGCCGGCGCGACCGGCTCGTCCGGCGATCTGGTGGAACTCGCGGGTGTTGAGCAGGCGCATCCGCTTGCCGTCGAACTTCGCCAACCCCGTCAGCAGCACGGTGCGGATCGGCACGTTGATGCCGACTCCGAGCGTGTCGGTGCCGCAGATGATCTTCAGCAGCCCGGACTGGGCGAGCTTCTCGACCAGACGGCGGTACTTCGGGAGCATCCCGGCGTGATGGACGCCGATGCCCTCGCGCACGAGCTTGGACAGGATCTGACCGAAGCCCCTGGAGAACCGGAAGTCTCCGATGATCTCTCGGATCTGCTCCTTCTCGTCCGGCGAGAGCACCTTCTCGCCGAGGAGCGCCTGGGCCTGGTCGAGAGCATCCTTCTGCGTGAAATGCACGATGTAGACGGGGGCATCGCGGTCCTGGAGGATCGTGGAGATCGTGTCCGGCAGCGGCTCGAGGGACCACCGGAAGTCCAGCGGCACCGGGCGCGGGGCATCGTCGATGACGGTGACGTCGCGGTCGGTACGCTCCTCGAGATCCTCGGTGAAGCGGGAGACGTCGCCGAGCGTCGCGCTCATCAGCACGAACTGGCAGTCGGGGAGCTCCACCAGGGGCACCTGCCAGGCCCAGCCGCGCTGGGGATCTCCGTAGTAGTGGAACTCGTCCATCACCGCGAGGCCGACGTCGCTGCCCGGGCCGTCGCGCAGGGCGTGATTGGCGAAGATCTCGGCGGTGCACACGATGACGGGCGCATCGTGGTTGACGCTGGAATCTCCGGTCATCATGCCCACGTTCTCGGCACCGAACTGCGCCACGAGATCGAAGAACTTCTCGCTCACCAGCGCCTTGATGGGGGCTGTGTAGTACGAGCGCTCCCCACGGGCCATCGCGGCGAAGAGCGCCGCATACGCGATCGTGGTCTTGCCCGAGCCGGTCGGGGTCGCGGCGATCACGTGGTCGCCGGCGGCGATCGCCAGCAGCGCCTCCTCCTGGTGCGGGTACAGCGTGCGCCCCACGGACTCCTGGGCGTCCATGAACCCGTCGACGATCGCGTCCTGTCCGGCATCGGAGCGGTTCGCGGGCAGGAACGGTGTCAGGATCGGCATGGCCCCAGTCTGCCAGGGAGCCCGGACAGCTCCGAACCCTTCGCGCAGGGCACAGCTCACGCGAACTCGGTGATCAGGCGGTCGTCGGGGGCAGCTGCTCCAGGATCCGTGCGCGCAGCGCGTCGGCCTGCTCGGCGAGGGCCCGCTGGCGACGCACGTACTCGGCCTTGCCGGCGGCATTCTCGATCGGCACCACGCCATAGCCCAGCGGGCGCACGTCGTAGGGGCTCGCCTCCATGTCCAGCACCCTGGTCGCCCGAGCATGCTCGAAGCAGTCCAGCACGAGGTCCGACGGCAGCAGCGGCGTGAGCTTCATGGCCCACTTGTAGAGGTCCATCCCCACGTGGAGGCAGGCCGGGTTGTCGAGCTCGACCTGCGTGGCGCGGGTGGGCTGGAGGGTGTTCTGCGGCGCGGAGGTGGGGGTGAAGAACCGGAAGGCGTCGATGTGCGAGCACACGAGGTTCTCCCGTTCCACGACCTGATCGGTCTCGGCCGGGGAGAGGCGCAGCGGGAGATCCTCATGGCGCTGCGCTCCGTCGGGCACCCGGTGCACCATCGCCCATTCGTGCAGTCCGAAGCACCCGAACTGCGGCCGACGCCGCGCGAGCGAGGAGGAGGAGAGCAGCCGCGTGATGAAGGCGAGGGCATCGGCGCGGTCCGTGAGATAGCGCGCGACATCGGCGCGCCGCTGGGGGCCTCGCGTCGAGGCGTGATCTGCCGGGGAGTCCACGTACCAGGAGCGGTTCGCGGCCTCGTCGACGTCGGCGATCACCGGATCCCCGTGCTCGTCATGGTCGGCGGAGGGGTCGTAGGCCACGTCCCACCCCGGATGCCAGCGTCGCAGCTTCGCGGGCGAGAAGGGGTAATACGTGAACAGGAAGTCCTCGACCGGGTGCTTCTGGCCGGCCTGCTTGCGCTCGCGGTGCGCGGCCGTGAGGGCATCCGCCCGACGTTCGTGGGCCAGGCGAGCTTCCCGCGCCTGGGCTACGGAGAGGAACCGGGCGGGCGCGGCGACGGATGGTGTGCTCTGCGCCCGCTGCGTGCTCATCTCGTGCGCCCCTGTTCGTCGTTCCTGAATCGTCGTCCCCGTCGTCCCCGTCGTCCCCGGCGTCCCATTCGGCCCATGCGGTCCGCGCGGTTCGTACGGCCCATGCGGTCCCTTCGACCCCCGTGGGCGAGGACGTCGCAGTCCGACCGTTCCACGCCTCATCGGCGTCGGTCCGATCCATCGTACGAGCTCGTGCCATCCGTTCCTCCCCAGCGTGCCTGTGTCCACACCGCCGCCCTTCCTCGGACATGACGGTGCTCCTCTCCCTACGGTGAGGTCACGAGGGGTCGCGACGGACCGCGACCGGTGAGGAGCATCAGGGATGGCCAGCATCGACTACGACTGCGCGAGCTGCGGGGCGCACCAGGACGGCACGGACGGCTCGGCGGAGAACCCGTGGCCCGTGCTCGGCTTCCGCCGCCCTGACCCCTACCTGGAGCTCGATACCCATTCCCGGAGATTCCACGCCCGGGCGACGAATGACCTGTGCCTCATCGATCGGGCTCGCGGTGCTGACTGCTTCCTGCGGGCAACCCTCCCGATCCCGATCACGGGGGAGGAGGCCGCACTCGAATACGGACCATGGGTCCAGATCAGCGGGGTCTGCTACGACGACTACGTCGAGAACTACGAGGATCCCGACCATCGTGAGGACTATGCGGGGCAGCTGGCCACAGCGATCCCGGGGTACTCCGGCACGCTCTCCGTCCGGGTGCAGGTCTGCACGCGCGGCAGACAGCGCCCGCTGCTCGTGCCGGACTCGACCTTCGGGCATCCGCTGGTGCGCGACTTCTACGAGGGGATCGCGCGCACGGAGGCCGAGCTGCGCATCCGGTCGATGTTGCTGCCGGCGGCGGACCTGTGACCGTGCGTCGGGCCCCGACCCACGAGCCGCTGGACACGAGCCGCTGGCCGCGATCAGGCGGCCGGCCCGGGATGCCCGGCTCAGGCGTCGTCGAACGCCGAGGTCTGCGGTTCTGGGGTCTCCGCGAGGAGCTCCCGTACCCGGGGGATGACCTTCGTGCCGTACAGCTCGATGGACTCCATGAGCTGCTCATGGGGCATCGGGCCGTTGGAATACTTCAGATCGAAGCGGTCCACGCCGAGCGTACGGATCGTGTCGGCGATCTTCGTCGCGACCGTCTCGACCCCGCCGGCGTAGAGGGCGCCATGCTGCATCTCCGCCTCGAACTCCGCGATGCCCGACGGCCCCCAGCCCCGCTCACGGCCGATCTGATTGCGGTTGTGGATCCAATGTGGGGCGAGCTGATCACAGGCGGTCCGGTCGTCGACGGCGATGTGACCGGGGGAGTGCACGCCGACGGGCAGCCGGTCGTGGCCGAGCTTCTCGGTGGCCTCATGGAACAGGCTCACGTACGGCGTGAAGCGATGGGCGGGACCTCCGATGATCGCCAGCATCAGGGGGAACCGGTAGCGGGCTGCGCGCACCACCGAGTTCGGGCTGCCGCCGACCGCCACCCAGGTGGGCAGGGCTCGTTCCATGCGAGGGTGCACCGACTGCTGCGTCAACGGCGGCCGGATGCTGCCCGACCACGTGATGGGCTCCCGTGTCAGCGCCTCGCTGAGCAGGTCGAGCTTCTCCTCGAACAGGGTCTCGTAGTCCTGCATGGCGAAGCCGAACAGGGGGAAGGACTCCGTGAACGAGCCTCGCCCCACCGTCAGCTCCGCGCGGCCGTTCGACAGCGCGTCCAGCGTGGAGAAGCGTTCGATGACACGGATCGGATCGTCCGAGCTCAGCACGATCACCGCGGTGCCCAGCGTGATCTGCTCAGTGCGGGTCGCGAGGCCGGCCAGGACTGTATCCGGAGCGCTCACGGCGAAGTCCGGGCGATGGTGCTCCCCGATCGAGAAGTGGTCGATGCCCACCCGGTCGGCGAGCTCTCCCTGCGCGATGACGTCGCGGATCACCTGCGCGGGTGGGACCGGTGATCCCTCGAGATCGACGGTGACGTCACCGAAGGTGTCCAGTCCGAAGGTCACAGTGTGCGGGTCGAGGGTCATGGGGTCAGAACTCCTGAGTCGCCCGGCGGAGAGCCTCCGCCGATATGATTGATGATTCAAGCATAGGTGCGCCTCGGGCTCGCGTCCAGGGCTGTGCGGGTGGGTGCTCCTGCAGATCGCCGCATCTGCCCGAGAGTGCGCATCCATCTGCCGATGCTGGTCGGAGGTCGATGGGGAGCTCTCCCCATCGACGCTCGACCGTCTGAGTGGAAAGGTGCGGGACACCAAGGACGCCCCGCCATCGGTCACCCGACCGACGGGCAGGCGCTGACCCAGGAGTTCACCATGTCGGCCAACCGCCTTCGTCCGATCGTTCGCCCCCTCGCCGTTGCCGCCCTGGCGACCTTCGCGCTCGCCGGGTGCGGATTGCTCGGTCCGGGCTCAGTGCCTGCCGAGGATGTTGCGACGCAGATCTCCGACAAGCTCGAGGCTCAAGTGGGCCAGGCGCCCGACGAGGTCTCGTGCCCTGAGGACCTGCCCGCCGAGGAAGGGGCCGAGATGACCTGCGTGCTCGTTGCGGATGGCCAGTCCATCGACGTCACCGTCTCTGTCAGCTCTGTCGAGGACGACACCGTGAACTTCGACATCCAGGTCGCCGACGAGGTCAACTGACTTCCTCACCGACCTCTCGGGACCCACGTCGGGCTCACCTCGGGAGAGGTGGGCCCGACGTCTTAGACTGGGTGCCATGCGCATTGCTCGATTCACCACCGGCGAAGATCCCATGTACGGCATCGTCCAGGAGAAGGACGGCCAGGAGATGGTCTACGGCCTCACCGGCGATCCCCTGTACACCGATATCCGCCCCACCGGGAAGGTCCTCCCTCTTGAGGACGTCCGCCTGCTCGCCCCCGTCATCCCCCGCTCGAAGGTGGTGTGCGTCGGCCGCAACTATGCGGCCCATGCCGCCGAGCTCGGCAACGAGGTGCCCGAGCAGGCTCTGTTCTTCCTCAAGCCGAACACCACCGTCGTCGGCCCCGGCGATCCCGTCGTGATCCCGGCCTACAGCCAGGAGGTCAGCCTCGAGGCGGAGCTCGCCGTGGTGATCAAGCGGATGGCCAAGGACGTCGCCGCCGAGGACGTCGCCGACGTGATCCTCGGCTACACCTGCGCCAACGATCTCACCGCCCGGGATTCCCAGCGCGCCGAGGACCAGTGGTTCCGCGCGAAGGCCTTCGACACCTCCTGCCCGATCGGCCCCTGGATCGAGACCGATCTCGAGGCATCCTCCGTCGCGATCTCCTCGAGCGTCGACGGCGAGATCGCCCAGGACGGCTCCACCGCCGACATGATCCGTTCCGTCGCCGACCTGATCGCCGAGATCTCCAGCGTCGTGACCCTGCTGCCCGGCGACCTGATCCTCACCGGCACCCCGGCCGGCGTGCGGACCGTCGACGCCGGCTCCACGATCGACATCACGATCGAGGGGATCGGCACGCTGTCCAACCCCGTCGTGCGCCGTTGATCCCTCGACCGTCCACACCCACCCCTTCGCACCTCCAGGAGCACTCCGCGTGACCAGCACCCCGGCCCAGACCTCAGCACCGACCGATGAGGTCCGGGTGCGCTTCTGCCCCAGCCCCACCGGCACGCCGCACGTGGGCATGGTGCGCACAGCCCTGTTCAACTGGGCGCATGCCCGCCATCACGGCGGAAAGCTCATCTTCCGCATCGAGGACACCGACGCCGCCCGTGACAGCGAGGAGTCCTACCACCAGCTGCTCGACGCCATGCGCTGGCTCGGCATCGACTGGGATGAGGGTGTCGAGGTCGGCGGGCCCGACGGTCCCTACCGTCAGTCCCAGCGCGCGGACATCTATCAGGACGTCATCGCGAAGCTGAAGGACGCCGGGCACATCTATGAGTCGTTCTCGACCGCTGAGGAGATCGTCGAGCGTCACCGCGCCGCGGGCCGTGACCCCCAGCTCGGATACGACGGCTACGACCGCGATCTGACCGCGGAGCAGAAGGCCGCCTTCCGCGCCGAGGGCCGCCTGCCCACCTGGCGCCTGCGCATGCCCGACACGGACCTCTCCTTCACGGACCTCGTGCGCGGCGAGATCACCTTCAAGTCCGGCACCACCCCGGACTTCGTCGTGGTGCGCGCCAACGGGCAGCCCCTGTACACGCTCGTGAACCCCGTCGACGATGCCCTCATGCGCATCACCCATGTGCTGCGCGGCGAGGACATCCTCTCCTCGACGCCCCGTCAGATCGCCCTGTACCGAGCGCTCATCGAGATCGGCGTCGCCGAGCGCGTCCCCGAGTTCGGCCACCTGCCGTACGTCATGGGGGAGGGGAACAAGAAGCTCTCCAAGCGCGACCCGGAGTCCAATCTGTTCCTCTATCGCGAGCAGGGATTCCTGCCCGAGGGCATGGTCAACTACCTCGCCCTGCTGGGCTGGGGCTACAGCGCCGACGAAGACATCTTCAGCCGCGAGCAGATGGTCGAGCGCTTCGACGCCTCGGACGTGAACCCGAACCCGGCGCGCGTGGACATCAAGAAGGCCACCGCGATCAACGCGGACCACATCCGTCTGCTCCCCGAGGCGGACCTCGCGGAGCGCCTGGTGCCGTACCTGCAGCAGGGAGGCATCCTCGGCGAGTCCGTCACTGAGGAGCAGCGCGCGCTGGTCGCCGCGGCAACTCCTCTGGTCCAGACCCGTATGAACCTGCTCGGCGAGGCGCCTGATCTGCTGGGCTTCCTGTTCACCGCGGATGAGGACCTCGAGGTGCAGCCGGACGCCCTCAAGAAGCTCGGCGACGACCCCGTGGGAGTGCTCGAGCGGGCCATCCGGGAGCTCGACGCCGTTCCCGAGGACGGCTTCACCGCCGCGGCTCTCGAGCCGGCCCTGCGCGAGGCGATCGTCGAGGACATGGGCATCAAGCCGCGGCTGGCCTTCGGGCCCTTGCGCAGTGCCATCTCCGGCCGACGGATCTCGCCGCCGCTGTTCGAGTCCATGGAGCTGCTCGGGAAGGCGTCGAGCCGTGCCCGGCTGAGCGCCCTGCGCGATCGGCTCGCGGCGGAGGCCTGACCTGTCCGGGCGCTGTGAGGCGGCGTGCTCAGCCTCACAGCGCCCAGAGGCCTTCTCGCTTTGTCTTGTCGGGAAGAACCCGGTAGAGTCTTACCTCGGTACGGCATGGAAGTTCGGCCCGGAAAGACCTCGGAAGCCACCGAGGATCAGACCAGGACGAGACGAGAAAAACGTACTGTCACCATGGGGTATGGTGTAATTGGCAACACAGCGGTTTCTGGTACCGTCGTTCTAGGTTCGAGTCCTGGTACCCCAGCGCTTCACGGCTTTTCAGCCGTGCGGTCCGCGCCCCGTTCGTCTAGCGGCCTAGGACGTCGCCCTCTCACGGCGGTAACACCGGTTCAAATCCGGTACGGGGTACGACGCGAGATCTTCGGATTACGCGCAGGCCCCGTTCGTCTAGCGGCCTAGGACGTCGCCCTCTCACGGCGGTAACACCGGTTCAAATCCGGTACGGGGTACGGACAGGAGTCGATGCCAAGCGCATCGGCTCCTTTTCTGTTGTCCGGAGACTTTCCGCATCGCCTTCTCTCAATGCCTTCCGGCGTCGGCCGTCGATCCTGGCCGTCTGTCTGATTTCTGGAAAGTGCCCACCCGGCGGGGTATCGTATCGATATGACCCACGTCACTCCCTCGTCGTCCCGGCCGAAGATCACCGTGGGTGTCTTCGACGCCGATGAATCCGATCTCGCGGTGAGATGGGCCGCCCGGCATGCGGATCGTGTCGGCGGCGTGCTGCACCTGGTGCACGCCTTCGTGTGGACCGAGCTGGACGTGAACACCGATCCGATCCCGGGGATGACCGGCTCGGGCATTCGCAACGCGGCGCACGGACTCATCGAGGACGCGCTGGCGATCGCGCGGGAGGAGCGCCCGGATCTGCCGATCACCTCCGAGATCGTCGACGGCAACGCCGTCCCGGTGCTCGTCGAGGCGAGTGCCGACTCCGACCTCGTCGTCGTCGGCGGGCGGGGGATGGGTCGGCTCCTGACGCTGATCGTGGGATCCAAGAGCCTCGCCCTGGCCGCACGGTCGCACTGCCCCGTCGTGGTGGTGAGGGGACATGTCGATGGTGATGGGCCCATCGGTCTCGTGCATCACGAGAACGCCACGGAGGTCGTGACCCGCGCGGCGGACCTCGCCGCCGCATACGGGAGGGACATCCATCTCGTGGTGCGCGCCGAGACCACGCCCGAGCAGGCGCAGGAGATCCTCGCAGGCACCAGTCAGCGCATCGCTCTGTCCCACCCGGGGGTGTACGTGAGCGACGTGACGATCGCCGCGGGGGCGAGCGCCCGGCAGCTCGTGGAGGCCAGCGAGGGAGCGAGCATCATGGTGGTCGCGGGGGAGCGGACCCATGGGCCGGACAAGCCGCTCGCCGCCCCTCGGCAGCTGGTCACGGTGCTGCGCTTCGCGAACATCCCGGTCTGGATCGAACGCGACTGACGCCACTGACGCGACTGACGCGATTGAGTCGTCGTCGTCCCGGCCCGCGTGGTGCGCTGAGGCTCACGCGCCGGCGCGGCGCAGCAGCTCGGTGAGGTGGTTCGCGGAGCTCATCACGGAGGCCGCGTGGAGTCGACCCGGCTGGCGGGTGATGCGCTCGATCGGCCCGGAGATGCTCAGGGCGGCGACCACACGGCCGTTGGGTCCGCGCACGGGGGCGGAGACCGAGCCGACGCCCGGCTCGCGCTCCCCGATGGACTGGGCCCATCCGCGACGGCGCACCGCCGAGAGCTGCGTGGCGGTGAACCGTGCGCCGAGCAGACCGCGATGCAGACGGTCCGGCTCCTCCCAGGCGAGCAGGATCTGCGCGGCGGACCCGGCCTTCATGGTGAGCGCCGCACCCAGCGGGACGGAGTCCCGCAGGCCGATCGGTCGCTCCGCCGCGGCGACGCAGATGCGATGGTCGCCCTGGCGGCGGTAGAGCTGTGCGGACTCGCTGGTGTGATCCCGCAGGGCGGCCAGCACCGGCCCCGCGGCGGCGAGGAGGCGATCCTCCCCGGCGGCGGCGGCCAGCTCGCCCAGGCGCGGTCCCAGGATGAAGCGTCCCTGCATGTCGCGTGAGACCAGATGGTGGTACTCCAGCGCGACAGCCAGGCGGTGGGCGGTGGGTCGTGCCAGGCCGGTCGACTGCACCAGCTGGGCGAGCGTTGCGGGGCCTGCCTCCAGGGCGCCGAGCACGACAGCCGCCTTGTCGAGCACGCCGACGCCGCTGCCGTTCTCCTCCGAGATCTTGTCCATGCTCCGATACTGCCGTCTTATTGGGTGAGACGCAAGTGCGTCGGGCCGAGGACCCGCACACGATGGGTCGTGCGCTCGCACCCTGGGCGCGTTCCAGCATGCAGACACGCGTCCACACGACGGGCGCAGGGAAGGATCGACATGGCGGGGACCCTCGCAGAGAAGGTCTGGGCGGACCACGTTGTCCGTCGCGGAGAGAACGGCGAACCGGACCTGCTGTACATCGATCTCCAGCTCCTGCACGAGGTGACCAGCCCGCAGGCGTTCGACGGTCTCCGTCAGGAGGGCCGTGCGCTGCGTCGCCTCGACCAGCAGATCGCGACCGAGGACCACAACACGCCCACGATCGACATCGAGAAGCCGATCGCGGACATCACCTCGCGCACCCAGATCGACACCCTGCGCCGCAACGCCGAGGAGTTCGGCGTGCGGATCCACAGCCTCGGCGATCTCGACCAGGGCATCGTGCATGTCGTCGGCCCGCAGCTGGGGCTGACCATGCCGGGCATCACCGTGGTCTGCGGCGACTCGCACACCTCGACCCACGGCGCCTTCGGGGCACTCGCCTTCGGCATCGGCACCAGCGAGGTCGAGCATGTGCTCGCCACCCAGACGCTCCCGCTGAACCCGTTCAAGACCATGGCCATCACCGTGGACGGAACGCTCAGGCCCGGCGTCACCGCGAAGGACATCATCCTCGCGGTGATCGCGAAGATCGGCACCGGCGGCGGCGCCGGCTATGTGCTCGAGTACCGCGGCGAGGCGATCCGGAAGCTCTCCATGGAGGGCCGGATGACGATCTGCAACATGTCGATCGAGGCGGGCGCCCGCGCCGGGATGATCGCGCCGGACGAGATCACCTTCGAGTACGTCCAGGGCCGTCCCCACGCCCCGCGCGGCGCGGACTGGGACGCGGCCGTCGAGTACTGGCGGACCCTGCGCAGCGACGACGACGCCGCCTTCGACGCCGAGGTGCACATCGACGCCGATGAGCTGGAGCCCTTCGTCACCTGGGGCACCAACCCCGGCCAGGGTCTGCCGCTGTCGGCGTCGGTCCCCGCGCCCGAGGACTTCACGGACGACAACGCTCGCGTGGCCGCCGAGAACGCGCTGGAGTACATGGACCTCGTGCCCGGGACGCCGCTGAAGGACGTCCGGGTGGACACGGTGTTCATGGGCTCGTGCACCAATGGCCGCATCGAGGACCTGCGGGCCTTCGCCTCCGTGCTGGAGGGTCGTCAGAAGGATCCCGACGTCCGCGTGCTGGTCGTACCCGGCTCGGCGCGGGTGCGCATCCAGGCGGAGCAGGAGGGCCTGGACCAGATCTTCCTCGATTTCGGCGCCGAATGGCGTCAGGCCGGCTGCTCGATGTGCCTGGGCATGAATCCGGACCAGCTCGCACCGGGCGAGCGCGCGGCCTCCACCTCCAACCGCAACTTCGAGGGTCGGCAGGGCAAGGGCGGGCGCACCCATCTGGTGTCCCCGGTCGTCGCCGCCGCCACCGCGGTGCGCGGAACGCTGTCCTCCCCGTCGGACCTGGGCGCCCCGACCGCCCCGTCCGACCTCCAGCCCGTCGCCTGATCAGGAGCATCGTCATGGAAGCCTTCACCACCCATACCGGCATCGGGGTCCCGCTGCGTCGCAGCAATGTCGACACCGACCAGATCATCCCCGCCGTCTACCTCAAGCGGGTCACCAAGACCGGGTTCGACGACGGGCTGTTCAACGCCTGGCGCACGAACGATCCCGACTTCGTGCTCAACCGCCCCGCCTACAAGAACGGTTCCGTGCTGGTCGCGGGCCCCGACTTCGGCACCGGCTCCTCCCGTGAGCACGCCGTGTGGGCTCTGCGCGACTACGGCTTCAAGGCCGTGCTCTCCAGCCGCTTCGCGGACATCTTCCGCGGCAACGCCGGCAAGCAGGGCCTCGTCGCCGGGGTGCTGTCCGAGGATGACCTCGAGCAGCTGTGGAAGATCCTCGAGGAGGCACCCGGGACCGAGGTGACCGTCGACCTCGAGAACCGCCAGGCCCACGCGGGCGAGGCGATCTTCCGCTTCGACATCGACGACTACACCCGCTGGCGCCTCATGGAGGGCCTGGACGACATCGGCCTGACCCTGCGCCACGAACAGGACATCACCGACTTCGAGGCGACGCGCCCCGCCTGGATGCCCAAGACGCTCCCGGCACGCACCGCGGACTCCGTCTGACCCCGAGGATCTGATCCTGCAGGGCCGCTGCGACCTATGACGAGGGTCGCAGTGGCCCTGCAGTCTGCTCCGGTATGGTGACTCGGTCAGACATCGGGCGTCCCGGGCGCCTGCTCAGCGAAGCAAGGACACTATGAGCTCGACATTCCACGTCCGTGGGGGCAGCCCTCTCAACGGTGAGATCACTGTTCGTGGGGCGAAGAACCTGGTCTCCAAGGCCATGGTCGCGGCCCTGCTGGGTGACAAGCCCAGCGTGCTCCATTCCGTCCCGGACATCCGCGACGTGCAGATCGTCTCGCAGCTGCTGTCGATCCACGGCGTGAAGGTCGAACGGGACGTGGTCGGCGGCACGCTGCGCATGGATCCCTCCAACGTCGAGCGCGCGCACGTGGCGGACATCGACGCCCACGCCGGGAGCTCACGGATCCCGATCCTGTTCTGCGGACCTCTGCTGCACCGCCTGGGCGAGGCGATCATCCCCGATCTGGGCGGCTGCCGGATCGGTGACCGGCCGATCAACTACCACCTCGACGTGCTGCGGAACTTCGGCGCCGTCGTGGACAAGCGTGAGATGGGCATCTACATCACGGCCCCGAACGGTCTGCACGGCACCAAGATCCACCTCGAGTACCCCAGCGTCGGGGCGACCGAGCAGGTGCTGCTGACCGCCGTGCGGGCAACGGGCGTCACCGAGCTCACGAATGCGGCCGTCGAACCCGAGATCGAAGATCTCATCGCGGTCCTGCAGAAGATGGGCGCGCTCATCTCCGTGCAGACGGATCGCACCATCACCATCGAGGGCGTCGAGGAGCTGGGCGGCTACGAGCACGTCGCGATCCCTGACCGCATCGAGGCCGCGTCCTGGGCCTGCGCCGCGCTGGTCACGAAGGGGTCGGTCTTCGTGCGCGGCGCCGAGCAGAAGCCGATGGCGACGTTCCTGAACATCTTCCGCAAGGTCGGCGGAGGGATGGACATCACCCGTGACGGCATCCGGTTCTATCACCCCGGCACGCCGCTGCGGGCGATCGCGGTGGAGACCGATGTGCACCCCGGTCTCATGACGGACTGGCAGCAGCCGCTGGTGGTCGCGCTCACCCAGGCCGAGGGCATCTCCATCGTGCACGAGACGGTGTACGAGAACCGTCTGGGCTTCACCTCGGCGCTCAACGACATGGGCGCCCACACCCAGGTGTACCGCGAGTGCCTCGGTGGATCCAGCTGCCGCTTCGGCCGCAGCAACTACAACCACTCCGCCGTGATCTCCGGCCCGAATGCCCTGACGGCCGCGGACATCACCGTCCCGGACCTGCGCGGCGGCTTCTCCTATCTCGTCGCCGCGCTCGGCGCCGAGGGGGTCTCCACCATCCGCGGCATCGACCTCATCGACCGGGGCTACGAGTCCTTCCGTGAGAAGCTCACCGCTCTCGGCGCGGAGTTCTGGGAGAACTGACGTCCCGGGTCGAACCGATGATCCACTGCGAGCTGAGGGAGCACAGCTGATGATGAGCGAGGACGTCTCGGCGGATGCCGAGCTGCACACGGGCGAGAACCCGCTGGCCGCCACGGCCGGGAGCTCGCTGGCGCTGCGTGACATCCCGATCCCCGACTACTGCGATGTGGTCATCGTGCCCACCGGCGGCGTCGACGAGCCCGACCCGCGGGTCTGGGCCGACGCGATCTTCTCGCACGAGAACACGCCGCTGTCGAAGCGGGGGATGCGCGCCCTGCGCGACGAGGCGATCCGCCTGTTCGACATGGTGCCGCCGCCGGAGCGGGAGTACGTGGCCGACGAGGTCGTGGGCTCCGAGGCGCTGATCATCGACGACGACGACAAGATGCACGTCCGGATCGGGGTGGCGCTGCTGCCCGGCGGTCAGCTGCTCCAGGTCACCACCGCGGTGAAGTTCCGCTCGATGCGCGGACGCCTCGCCTTCGCCCCGCGCCGGCTGATGCACGCCGCTGCCGTGAACACGCTCGCCCGTCGGGCGCCGACGACGCTGCGCCGCCGCACCATGGTCGGTGGTTCGTCGATGCGTGCCCTCACCGGGCAGGCCACGCGCAAGGCCCTGGGCCGCACGCCGACCTCCGACCGGTGAGGGTCTCGCCGGCGCGCAGCTGGGATCTGGGCACGTCACGGGCGCCGGCCCGGCGGGCCGGGCTCGTCGTCGGCCTCGCGCAGCTGCCGCTCCGACCGCTGATGAGCCTGCTCGCCCGGCCCCTCTGGAGAGGTGCGGAGAACCTTCCCGCCGAGGGCGCGGCGATCGCCTGCGGCAACCACCTCGGCCCGATCGACGCCTTCCTCTATGGCCAGCTCCTGCAGGCCCACGGCATCGCCCCGCGCTTCCTGGCCAAGGAGGCGATGTTCCGGGTGCCCGCGCTGGGTGCGATGCTGCGCGGGGCCCGGCAGATCCCGGTGCACCGCGGTACCTCCCGGGGCGGTGACGCTCTGGACAGCGCGCGCAAGGCCCTGGGACGGGGCGAGGTGCTCATGATCTTCCCTGAGGGCACCTACTCCCGGGACCCGGAGCTGTGGCCGATGAAGGGGCTCCTGGGTGCGGCACGCCTGGCCCTGGACACGGGTGCCCCGCTGGTTCCCATCGCGAGCTGGGGCGGCCGCAGGCTGTGGCCCGTCGGCTCCCCGTTCCCGCGGCCCGGACCAGGCCGACGCGTGATCATGCTGGTGGGGACGCCGTACGTGGTCGCGCAGCAGGACGACGAGACCCCGCAGACGGCGGCTCGTCGCGTCACCGAGGAGCTGATGGCACGGATCGCCGCTCTGCTCGGAGAGATCCGCGGGGCCGAGCCGCCGAGCGTCCTGCACGACGGCAGGATCGATGGCCACCGTCCCGAGGTCGGCGCTCCGCAGCGGGGCTACCGTGCTGTGAGACAGAAGTGAGACAGAGGCAGCGACGCAGGGACTGCGACGCTGAGAGGAGGCAGGCATGACACGACTGGCCGTTCTCGGTGCCGGCAGCTGGGGCACCACCTTCGCGCAGGTCCTCGCCGACGGGGGCGCCGACGTCACCCTGTGGGCACGCCGCGAGGAGGTCGCCCGGGAGATCCGCGAGGAGCACCGCAACAGCGCCTACCTCGGGGACCGGCTGCTCCCGCAGACCGTGGGCGCGACCTCCTCGGTCCAGGAGGCGTTCGACGGGGCCGACGGGATCGTGCTCGCGGTGCCCGCACAGTCGATGCGCGCGACCCTCGAGTCGTGGCCCGCACTCCCGCCCGTGCCCGTGCTCTCCCTCACCAAGGGGATCGAGCGCGGCACCGATTCCCGGATCAGCCGGATCATCGCCGAGGCCGGGGGAGCGGAGCCGGAGCGGATCGGTGTCCTGTCCGGTCCGAACCTCTCCGGGGAGATCGCCGAGCGCCGCCCCTGCGCGAGCGTCGTCGCCGCCGGGTCCGAGGAGCTGGCCTCCGTGCTCGCGACCTGGTGCGAGGCCCCCTACCTGCGGACCTATACATCGACCGACGTCGTCGGGGTCGAGATCGCCGGCGCCGTGAAGAACGTGATCGCCATCGCGGTGGGCGCCGCGACCGGACTGGGCCACGGCCACAACACCACCGCCAGCCTGATCACCCGCGGGCTCGCGGAGATCACCCGGCTCGGCGTCGCTCTGGGCGGGCGTCGGGACACCTTCGCCGGACTGGCGGGGATGGGCGACCTGGTCGCCACCTGCTCCTCGCCGCTGAGCCGGAACCATCGCCTGGGTCTGGCGCTGGGCCGGGGCCTCGATGTGCGGGCCGCGGCGACCGAGGTGGGGCAGACGGCCGAGGGCGTCGCGACGGCCCGTGCCGTGTCGGAGCTGGCCGCACGGCTCGGTATCGAGATGCCCATCACCGATGCCGTCGTGGATGTCGTCGATCACGATGCGCGGATCGATGAGGTCACCACGGCCCTGCTGGCGCGCGGCGTGCGCCCGGAGTGAATATCCTTTCGGCATGAGAACCACCGTCGCCCTTCTGTTCGGCGGCCGCAGCGGCGAGCACGGCATCTCGTGCGTCACCGCCGGCGGCATCCTCGCTGCGATCGACCGAGACCGTTTCGACGTGCTCGCGATCGGCATCACCCGCGACGGGACCTGGGTCCACGTCTCTGACGACCCCTCGGACTGGACCCTGGTCGACGGCCGCGCCCCCGAGGTGGCACCGGAGGGCGCCGAGGTGCTCCTGCCCGCGACTCGCCGACAGCCCGGCGGCCGCAGCGAGCTGCGCACCGTCGTCGACGGCGTCGTGCACCCGTTGGCCGAGATCGACGTCGTCTTCCCGCTGCTGCACGGCATCTACGGCGAGGACGGCACCGTCCAGGGCCTGCTCGAGCTGCTGGACATCCCGTACGTCGGCTCCGGGGTGCTCGCGTCGGCCACCTGCATGGACAAGGCCGCCACCAAGCAGGGTCTGCGCGCCGCCGGGATCGAGTGCGCCCCCGGCATCGTGGTCCATGAGGACCGCTGGGCAGCCGGGGCCGACGAGGTGAGGGCACATCTGGAGCGCCATCACCCGCTGCCCTGGTTCGTGAAGCCGGCCCGTGCCGGCTCGAGCCTCGGGGTCAGCCGGGTCGGCGATCCTGCGGAGCTCGAGACCGCGATGAAAGCCGCGTTCGCCGAGGATCCCAAGGTGCTCATCGAGGAGTCCGTGATCGGCCGCGAGGTCGAGTGCGGCGTGCTGCAGGGCGGCGACGGCTATGAGGTGCGCACCACGGTCCCCGGTGAGGTGAAGGTGGGCGACGACCTCGACTTCTACGACTACGAGGCGAAGTACTTCGGCAAGGGGACCGTGAGCATCGACGTGCCGGCCGCCCTGCCGGACGCCCAGCTCGAGGAGGTCCGCGAGGTGGCCTCGCGCGCCTTCACCGTGCTGGGCCTGGAGGGCCTCGCCCGGGTGGACGTGTTCGTCACCGAGGACCGCCGCGTGATCGTCAACGAGGTCAACACGATGCCGGGCTTCACCCCGTACTCCATGTTCCCGGTGCTCTGGGAGAACATGGGGCTCTCCTACAGCGACCTTCTCACCGACCTCGTCGAGCAGGCCCGCGGTCGCCGTCCCGGGCCCCGCTGAGCGGCGCCCCCGCTCCGGGGCTCAGCCCGTCGGTTCGTCGCCGGGCCCCACGCAGTGGTCGGTGGCCTCGATGTTCCGGCTCACGACCTGGGCGAGATCGAGCGCCGCGCCGCTGGGCTGATCCGGGGCCGCCGAGAGCGGCACCGTGATGTCGATCGCGGGATCCCGACCGTAGGACGTGTACAGGAACACATCACCCTCGAGCTCGCGGACGATCCAGTCGACCTGCACTCCGTTGGCGTCCTCGAGGGTGGTGCACTGGTCGCTGGTCGGCCCGGGTGGGGTGACACCGCAGCGCATGACGACGGTGTCGTCACCGCTGCCCCAGGCGGCGGTTCCCTGGCTCGAGGTCTCCGTGCGGTCCATGCCCAGCACCTGCGGCGGGGCCGCGAGGATGATGTCGGCGCAGACGGGATCGGTGGCGTCGGGTCCCGCAGGCACCTGCACGGTGCCGCAGGACGCCACCGTCACGGTCAGCAGACCGGCGGCGGCGAAGGCGGGGAGGCGGGAGCGGAGCACGGGTGAAGGGTACCGGCCGAACCTGCGCCGCCGCCGGGGCCGGGTCTGCCACCGGGGTCGGGTCTCCGGCACACTGGGTCCATGATCGGCGACACCCATCTCGGGGAGGCAGGGCTCCTGGCCCGCATGCTCCCGCATCTGTCCACCGACCCCCGCGTGGAGGTCGGCCCCGGGGACGACGCCGCCGTGGTGCGGCTTCCTTCGCCACGGATCGTGGTCACGACCGACACCCTCGTCGAGGGGCACGACTTCCTGCCCGCCACGACGACCGCGACCTGGATCGGCCACAAGGCCGCCGTGCAGAACCTCGCCGACATCGCCGCCATGGGTGCCCGGCCGCTCGCCCTCGTGGTCGCGCTCTCCGCCCCGGCGGACACCCCCGCCTCGGTGTTCGAGGAGCTCACGATCGGGCTGTCCCGACGCGCGGAGGTCGACGGCGCCCACGTGGTGGGCGGTGATCTGGGACGGTCCGAGCAGCTCACGGTGACGGTCACCGCGCTCGGATCCCTCGAGGACGCCCAGCAGCCCGTGCTGCGCTCGGGCGCCCGTCCCGGTGACGTCCTCGCGATCGGGTCCCCGCGCCTGGGCCGCTCCGCCGCCGGCCTGGCCCTGGTCCTCTCGGGCCGGATCCGGGTGCAGGACGGCCAGGTCATCGGGACGGACGGCACGACCCTCGGGCCGTCGGGGCACGGCGACCTCGTCACCTGGCACGACGCCCCCGAGCCGGACCTCGCCCTGGGGTGGACCGTCGGCCGCGGAGCGAGGGCGATGATGGATCTCTCCGACGGGCTCGTGCGGGACGGCACCCGGATCGCGAGAGCCTCCGGCGTGCTCCTGGACCTGGACTCCGACGCTCTCGCCCCGGACGTCTCGCAGCTCGCCGATCTTGCCGCCGAGCTCGGCGAGGACCCCTGGGCCTGGGTGCTCCACGGCGGCGAGGAGCACGCGATGCTCGCCACCTTCGCCGGCGGGAGCGTGCCCGCGGGCTTCCGACCGATCGGGCGGGTGCTGCCTGCCGACGGAGAGAAGGACCACGGCGTGCTCCTGGACGGTGCCCCGATCGATGGAACGGGTTTCGACCACTTCGGGGACCAGGCCTAGTCTGGGCCCGTACCCCTCGAGCGTCCCTCGAGGGCATCCCGACCTCCTGAAGGAGACCCCATGACGATCACCGTGAAGGCACTGCAGAAGACCGGCCCCGATCAGCCGTTCCAGGTCGCGACCATCGAGCGCCGCGACCCGCGTCCCACCGACGTCGTCATCGACATCAAGGCCGCCGGGATCTGCCACAGCGACATCCACACCATCCGCAACGAGTGGGGCGAGGCGAACTTCCCCCTCACCGTCGGCCACGAGATCGCCGGCGTCGTCGAGGCCGTGGGCTCGGACGTCACCGACTGGAAGGTCGGGGACCGTGTGGGCGTCGGGTGCATGGTGGACTCCTGCGGCACGTGCGAGGAGTGCCGCGCCGGCCAGGAGCAGAACTGCCTGGAGGGCAACGTCGGCACCTACAACGCGACCGACGTCGACGGCACGATCACGCAGGGCGGCTACGCCCAGAAGGTCGTCGTCGACGAGCGCTTCGTGTGCCGCATCCCCGAGGGCCTGGACTTCGACGTCGCCGCACCGCTGCTGTGCGCCGGCATCACCACCTACGCACCGCTGGCCCGCTGGGGTGCCGCGGACTCCAAGGACGGCGCCCCGAAGAAGGTCGCCGTGCTGGGTCTGGGCGGCCTGGGCCACATGGGCGTGCAGATCGCCGCCGCCATGGGCGCCGACGTCACCGTGCTGTCGCGCACCCGCAAGAAGGAGCAGCTGGCCATCGAGCTCGGTGCCCAGCAGACGCTCGCCACCTCGGAGGACGGCTTCTTCGCCGACCACCGCGGAGAGTTCGACATCATCCTCAACACGATCAGCGCCGACATCCCCGTCGACAAGTACCTCGGCCTGCTCAAGCCCCGCGGCGTGGTGGCCGTGGTGGGCCTGCCGCCGCAGAAGCAGCCGCTCAGCTTCGGCTCGATCATCGGTGGCGGCAAGGTGCTGGCCGGCTCGAACATCGGCGGCATCGCCCAGACCCAGGAGATGCTCGACTTCTGCGCCGAGCACGGGATCGCCGCGCAGATCGAGACCATCGGGGTTGACGAGGCGGACGCCGCCTACGAGCGTGTGGTCGCCGGTGAGGTCTTCTTCCGCGTCGTCATCGACACCGCGACCTTCGAGGACGCCGAGGTCGCCTGACGGCCCGGCAAGCGCACGACGACACCCGCGACGCCCTTCGGGGCGCCGCGGGTGTCGTCATCTCCGCGGGACGATGGCTGCCGCGTCACGGCAGCAGGCGCACCGGGATCTCCTGCTCGACCACGCCGCCTGATCCGTCCCGTGTGATCCGTGTGGCCCGGGCGCCGTCCACCTCGGTGACCGCCTCGGCGAGCTCGGTGCCGCGGTACAGCAGCCCGGCGCCGTCGTCCGTGCACACCGTCGGGCCGAGCGTGCCGTCCGCCACCAGCTCGCGGATCAGCGGGCGACGGCGCTCCTCGGTGTCCATGTGCACCCCGTTGGCGCCGGGCAGGAAACCCAGGCCGTTCGTGACCGGTGCCAGCTGCGGGCCGAAGGAATCGGTGACCCCGCCCTCGAACCAGCAGATCGAGCCGGCGGAGACGCCCGCGAGCACCACCCCGTCCTGCCAGAGCCGGTGCAGGATCTCCGGCAGTCCATGGGCTCGCCACACAGCCAGCAGGTTCACCACCGAGCCCCCGTTGACCCAGATGACGTCGAAGCCACGCAGGTAGCTCTCCACGTCCTCCACGTTGGGCATGGAGAACAGGCTGAGGTGATGCAGCTCGTAGCCCGCCTCCCGGGCTGCCTCCTCCATATCCCGTTGGAAGCTCCGGTCGTCCCCGGAGGCGGTCCCGATGTGGCAGATACGGGGTGCACGGTCGCGGTGGTCACCCGCGGGCTGGCCGGTGCACGAGGCCTCACGGCTGAGCTCGACGGCGAAGGCCATCATCGGCCCGAAGCCGAAGCGCAGCCGAGGATGAGGGCGGTACCCGGCGCTGGTGGCGAGGATGGTGGGGGAGGACGCAGGCATCGGATCTCCTCGGACTCGGGCCCGAGCGGGAGCCCGGGCATGCGGGCGAGGCTATCGCGAGGACCCACGACCTGGAGGATGCACGACCCGCAGAACCACGAGAGCCCCCACCCCGAAGGGTGAGGGCTCTCGTGGAGGGACCTGTCGGTCCTGGGGTCTGTACGGTCTCCCGCTCAGGCGCCGAGCGTGCTGACCTTGCCCGCCTTCAGGCAGGAGGTGCACACGTTCACGCGCTTGCTGGTCCCGTTGATCACAGTGCGCACGGACTGGATGTTCGGGTTCCAACGACGCGAGGTACGGCGGTGCGAGTGGGAAACGCTCTTGCCGAAGCTCGGGTGCTTGGCACAGATGTCACACGTGGAAGAAGCCACTGTCGTCTCCTGAAAAGTCGAATTCTGATCGAGGTGCCCGCCCTTCCCGCAATCTCGGTTCGCAGGAGTCGGTGACCTCGGGTGGGCGCGGGGCGCCAGCCCCAGGAGGTCAGGGCAACCACGGAAGCATAGCCCAGATCTCCCGTCCACATGAAGGGGAGGCGAGTGCGACGCCTTGTGGATTCCGCCACAACGTCGGTCCCGGGTGGCACGATGGTCGCGCAGCAGGCCGGATCGCGGGATCATCGTCCCACGTCGCGCCGCAGTCGACGAGGGACGAGGAGGCACCGCATGGCCAGGAGGGTCGAGTCCGCCCGCGGCTCCATGCCGCTCTCGGAGCTCCTCGAGCGCAAGGAGGCCAGGGCGATGTCCTCGTTCGGGGTGAAGGACCTCGACACGATGCTGCGCTTCGCCCCTCGCCGCTACACGGTCCCGGCCCCGCTCCGCTCGCTCCACGACGTCCAGGTGGGGGAGGAGATGAGCGCGATCGTCTCCGTGGTGCGGGTGAAGGAGCGCAGCATGCGCAGCCGCCGGGGATCGATCCTGGAGGTCGTGGTCTCCGACGAGGTCGAGGAGATCACCCTCACCTTCTTCCTCGCCAAGCAGCACCTCGTGGACTGGCACCGCAGCCGGCTCGTGGTCGGCAAGCACCTGGTCGTGCGCGGCACCGTCGGCTGGAACTCGTATTCGGGCTCACCTCAGATCACCCATCCGGATTACGAGGAGTACGACGACACCCCGGAGGGGATCGCCCATGCCCAGCGGCCGCTGCCCGTCTATCCGCTGAAGCAGAACATCGCCCAGCGCACGATGCGCGCGGCCACCGAGCAGGGCATCGAGTTCGCGGGCTCGCTGGCGCAGCCCGTGCCCGGTTCCGTGCTCTCCGCCCGCGGCCTGCTGACGCTCCCGCAGGCCGTGACGAAGGTGCACGTCCCCGCCACGGTCCAGGACACCCGGGAGGGAATGGCCCACCTGGTGTTCGAGGAGGCCTTCGTGCTGCAGGCGATCTTCGCGCAGCGGCGCGCCGTCGACGCCCGCACCCCTGCACCGGCGCTGCGGGCCACTGGGCCGCTGCAGGATCTCTTCGACGACCGGCTCCCCTTCGAGCTCACCGCCGGACAGCTCGAGATCGGCGATCAGCTCGCCGAGCGCGTCGGTCGAGACCATCCCACCAGCGTGCTGCTGCAGGGCGACGTCGGCTCCGGCAAGACCGTGATCGCCCTGCGCGCGATGCTGCGCGCGGTGGATTCCGGTCACCAGGCCGTGCTGCTCGCCCCGACCGAGGTCCTCGCCGAGCAGCACCACCGCACGATCACCCAGCTGCTCGGCGACCTCGCCCGCGCCGGCCAGCTCGACGGCGCGGCGGACGCCACCCGGGTGCGCCTGCTGACCGGTTCGCAGCGGACCGCCGAACGCAGGCAGACCCTGCTCGACGTGACCTCAGGGCTCGCAGGCATCGTGATCGGCACCCACGCCCTGCTGACCGAGGGTGTCGAGTTCGCGGCCCTCGGCCTCGCGGTCATCGACGAGCAGCACCGCTTCGGGGTGGACCACCGCCGCCGTCTGCGCACGAAGGGCCCCTCGGGCATGAGCCCCCACGTCGTGGTGATGACCGCGACCCCGATCCCGCGCACCGCGGCGCTCGCGACCGTCGGCGACCTCGATGTGCTCACCCTGCGCGAGAGCCCGGGCATGCGCGCCGGTGTCACCACCCATGTGGTCCCCGAGCAGAACTCTCGGTGGGAGACGCGCATGTGGGGGCGGGCCGCGGAGGAGATCGCGGCCGGTCGGCAGGTGTTCGTCGTCTGCGCGCGCATCGACGAGACAGGAGCCGGAGACGGATCGCCCCCGCCCGGGGCCCTGCCGGAGCCGCCGCCCCCACCTCCCGACGCGGACGGGGGCGGCACCGCCACCCCTCTCGAGGAGGCCCGGGGCGTCCTGGCCACGGCGGGGCGCCTCGCCCGGCGCCCGGAGCTCGCCGGCGCCCGCATCGGGGTGCTCCACGGCCGGATGCCCTCGGAGGACAAGCAGCGCGCGATGGAGGACATGCTCGCGGGCCGGATCGATATCCTGGTCGCGACGACCGTCATCGAGGTCGGGGTCGACATCCCCAACGCCTCGACGATGATCGTGCTGGACGCGGAGCGCTTCGGCGTCTCCCAGCTGCACCAGCTGCGCGGTCGTGTGGGCCGTGGCGAGCACGCCGGCATCGCCTTCCTCAGCACCCGCCTCACCCCGGGCGACGCCCGCTCTCGTCTCGAGCAGATCGCGGGCGCGGCCGACGGCTTCGCCCTCGCGGAGATCGACCTCGAGACGCGCGGAGCCGGAGACCTGGTGGGGGAGGAGCAGTCCGGACTGCAGCGCACCCTCAAGCATCTCGACGTGATCCGGGATGCTCGCATCATCGAGCAGGCCCGCGAGGACGCCTTCGCCGTCGTCGCGGCCGATCCCGATCTGACCGCCCATCCCGATCTCGCCGGCGCCATCGAGAACCGCCTGCGTGACGCCGATCCTGACGTGGAGAGGAGCTGACATGCCGCGCATCATCGCGGGCACGCTCGGCGGCCGCACGATCCCCGGACCGCCCGGGAAGGGCACGAGACCCACCTCCGACCGGGTGCGCGAGGCCCTGTTCTCGCGCCTGGACGGCTGGGACGCCCTGCGCGGCGCCCGGGTCCTGGACCTCTACGCCGGAACCGGCGGCCTCGCCTTCGAGTCCCTCTCCCGCGGGGCGACCCACGCCCTGCTGGTGGAGCTCCATGCCCCCACCGCGAAGCAGCTGCGCCGCACGGCCCTCGAGCTCGGGCTCGAGCAGAGGTGCGAGATCCGGGCCGGGAAGGCCGAGACGGTCGCCGGTCAGCTCGAGGGCCGGGACTTCTCCCTGGTGTTCCTGGACCCACCGTATGACATCACCACCGAGGCGCTCGAAGCCCTCCTGCTCACGCTGCGCCCGGCGCTGACCGCTGAGGCTCTTGTGGTCATCGAGCGCTCCAGCCGTACTCGGCCGGTGGGCTGGCCGGAGGGTTGGGCCGACGACGGCACCAAGACCTACGGGGAGACGGTGCTCCAGTTCGGCGGGCCCGCGACCGAGCCCGATCTCGCGACCGAGCCCGATCTCGCGACCGAGCCCGATCTCGCGACCGAGCCCGATCTCGCGACCGAGCCCACTCCTGCGTCGGAGCCCGACCCCGATCCAGACTCCGGTCCCGATTCCGCGACGGACTGAGTACCGAGTGCGGCGAGCAGGTCGAGCTTGCCGGCGTCCTCGCTGTGCGGTGGAGCGGTCAGCACCAGCAGGACCTGTGAGGCATCCTCGGTGAGCAGCGCCTGGCAGTCCACCTCGATCCGGCCGATCTGCGGGTGCAGCACCACCTTGTGGTCCTCGAAGCGACGGGCCACCACCTGGGAGTCCCACAGCTGCGCGAACTCCGCGCTGTGCGCGGAGAGGATCTCCGCGAGCTCCGACGCCCGTGAGCGCGGGCCCATCGCCCCGTAGGCCGCCCGCAGCGAGGCCACCTTGGACAGGCCGTGGTGCGCATGCTCCTCGGCCGGGTATACGGCGCGCGCCTGCTCGGGATGCACGAACCAGCTGTAGATCGCGCTGCGCTCCCAGCCGGTGAGCTGCTCGGCGTCCCCGAACAGGGCCCGGGCCGGTCCGTTCTGCACGAGCGGCTCCTCGAGGGCGGACAGCACCATCGCCGGAGTGTCGTGCAGACGGTCCATCACCCGCATCAGGGCCGGCGCCACGTAGCCCTCGACGGCATGGCGCTCCGGGGCGCTGTGCCCGGCCACCCGGTACAGGTAGTCGCGCTCGTCGGTCGTCATCCGCAGCGCCCGGGCGATCGCCGCGAGCATCTGGGTGCTCGGCTGAGGCCCGCGCCGCTGTTCGAGCCGCGTGTAGTAGTCGGTGGACATCGTCGCGAGCTGCGCGACCTCCTCGCGGCGCAGGCCGGGGGTGCGGCGTCGCGCACCGGGCCCGAGGCCGACGTCGGTCGGGGCGAGGGCGGCGCGATGCCGCACGAGGAAGTCTGCGAGCGCGTCCCTGTCCATTGCTGAAGTATCGACCTCACGCCGCCCGGCTGCCAGGGATCGGTGATCCCCCGATATCCGGACTCTGGTGAGCGCCTCGCCGGGGGAGCAGTCTCGACCCCATGGACATCACCGGACACACCATCTTCCTTCCCGGCGCCACCAGCGGCATCGGACTCGCCCTCGCCCTGCGCCTGCAGGAGAAGGGGAACCAGGTCATCGTGGGCGGGCGCCGCACGGAGCTGCTCGAGAGCGTCGCCGCGGAGCACCCCGGTATCGACACCGTCCGCGTGGACACCGCCGACTCGGGCAGCATCGAGGCCGCCGCGCGCACCGTGCTCGCCGAGCACCCCGATCTCGACGTGCTCATCACCATGGCCGGCATCATGCGCGCCGAGGACTGGACGGACCCTGCCGAGTTCCTGCCCACCGCCGAGGCCACCGTGACCACGAACCTGCTCGGGCCGATCCGCCTCATCGCCGCGTTCATGGAGCATCTGCTCGCGCAGCCCTCGGCGACGATCATGACTGTCTCCTCGGGCCTCGCCTTCATCCCCCTGCGCCCCACCCCCACCTACAACGCCACCAAGGCCGCGATCCACATGCTCTCGGAGTCGCTGCGGTTGCAGCTCGCCGGCACTGCGGTCGAGGTCCTCGAGCTGATCCCGCCGGCGGTGCGCACGGACCTCATGCCCGGGCAGGCCACCAGCGAAACGGCGATGCCCCTTGAGGACTTCGTCGACGAGGTGATGAGTCTCCTGGAGGACCGGCCGGAGGCGACCGAGATCAGGGTGCAGCAGGTCGAGTTCCTGCGCGGGGCCGAGGCCCGCGGCGATTACCCCCAGGTGGTCGCGGCCCTGAACAGGAGCGATCCTCACGCCCGTGCGTGATCCTAGGATGGGCCGATGACCCTCGCGCTCACCGATCTCGACTGGCCCGTCCGCACCGACCGACTCGAGCTGCGCCCGGCCCGCCCGGAGGACGCCGACGCCGTCTGGCCCTGGTACCGGCTGCCGGAGGTCCAGGAGTGGACCACCACGCTGAGCGCCAGCCTCGAGGACCACCAGCAGTGGTGGGCGAACTCGCTCGCCTCCAGCGTCGTCGGCATCCTGGACGGTCGGATCATCGCCGACGGCAAGGTGTCGCTGCAGGACGCCTGGTCCCAGGCCGACATGGTCCGGCAGGCCCGCGGGCAGCAGGCCGAGCTCGGCTGGGTGCTCGACCCCGCCGTGCAGGGCCGGGGCTGGGCACCGAGTTCGCCGCCGCCCTGCTCGACCTCGCGGTTGACGGCCTCGGCGTGCGCCGGGTCGAGGCCTCCTGCTTCGCCGAGAACTTCGCCTCGCGCCGCGTCATGGAGAAGATCGGCATGCGCTGCGAGGGAGTCTTCGTCGAGGAGTCCCTGCACCGCAGCGGCCGCTGGCTGGACGGGATGTCCTTCGCGATCCTCGCCCGCGAGCACCGCGCCCACAGGGCCTGAGCGCTCAGGCCCATGTCGTCCGTGACTTCCGCACCATCACCGGTCAGACTCCCTCTCGCTACGCGGCCCGCGATCCTGAGAGACTGGTGCCATGATGCGACTCAGCGCGACCTTCACCGTCGACCTGCTCCCCGGGGAGCCCCTGCCCGCGGCGGATGACCGCTTCGACCTCAGCAAGACCTGGACGGGGGACCTCGAGGGCACGAGCACAGGTCTCATGCTGACCTCCGGCGACCCCGTGACCGGCAACGCCGGGTACATCGCGCTCGAGCGGTTCGACGGCGTGCTCGACGGCCGGCGGGGCACCGTCACCTTCCATCAGCTGGGCACCATGGCCGACGGCGAGCCCACCCTGGAGTACGTGATCGCCCCCGGGTCAGGGACCGGCGAGCTCTCCGGCCTCCGGGGCGCTCTGGGCATCGAACGCATCGATGACGACGGCACCCACCACGTGGCCCTCGAGCTGGCATGACACTGCCGGACATCCACGGCGCACGCACTACAGTGGCGGCATGAGCATCGTCGTCCTGCCCGGCTCGTTCGACCCCTTCACCCTGGGGCATCTCGACCTCACCCGTCGGGCTGTCGCGCTCGGGCACCACGTGATCATCGCCGTCTCGCACAACCCGTCCAAGAAGGGGCTCCTGGACCTCGAGACCCGCACCTCCACGATCGACGCCGTGGCACAGGCCGACGGCCTGGGCGACGCGGTCGAGGTCCGCACCCTGCCCACGGGGCTGCTGGTCGACTTCTGCCGCGACGTCGGCGCCGGTGCGGTCGTGCGGGGCCTGCGCTCGCAGCTCGATCTCGCGTACGAGGAGCCCATGGCACGCATGAACCAGCACCTCGCCGGGACGGACACCGTCTTCCTGCTCACGGATTCCTCGTACTCCCATATCTCCTCGTCCCTGGTGCGCGAGGTCCACTCCCTCGGCGGTGATGTCTCCGACATGCTCCCGCCCGCCTCGCTGGACGCGCTCCGGGCCGCCGCGCCCGTATCCTGAACGACCCCACGACCTGAACAGGACCGCCTCACCATGTCTTCCGATCCCGCCTCCGCCTCTCCCCTCGACAAGGACCTGCTCTTCGACGCGGTCGACCTCGTCGGCAACGTCGGCTCCCACCGTCGCGTCGAGCGCACCCTCACCGCCCCCGCCCGGGAGGTCGGCGGACTCGCGATGCAGGTCCCCGAGGGCGAGGACCTCGCCGTGGAGATCGAGCTCGAGTCCGTCGTCGAAGGGGTCTACGTCCACGGCACCGTCACCGCCCACCTCGAGGGCGAGTGCTCGCGATGCCTGGACCCCGTCGAGCAGGACGTCGCCGCGCGCCTCGACGAGCTGTACATGTTCCCCGAGAAGGTGAAGGCCGACGAGCGCGAGGACACCACCATGCTCACGGGCGACGACGTCGACCTGGGCCCGCTGGTGCGTGATGCGCTCGCGATGGCGGCCGAGGAGCGTCCGCTGTGCCGTGAGGACTGCCCGGGCCTGTGCGGTCAGTGCGGCTTCCGCATGGAGGACGATCCCGACCACCACCACGACGTGATCGATGATCGCTTCGCGGCGCTGCAGGGCCTGTTCGACGAGTCCACGGACACCGCAGCCTCCGAGGGTCAGGACGCGCCCACCGAGGGCGAGGGGCGCTGATGGCGCGCAGGCGCCGCTCGACCGAGGCCTCCGATCCCGCGGGCCTGCTGGCGAAGCTGCCGCTGGACGGTGCGCAGGCGGCGGATCTGCAGGAGTCGGGTCTGCTGGATCTCTCCTTGACCCACCGCTCCTACTCGTACGAGCACGACGAGATCCCGCACAACGAGCGCCTCGAGTTCCTCGGCGACGCGGTGCTCCAGCTGGCCGTCACCGAGCAGCTGTACACGATCCATCCCACGCTGCCCGAGGGGGACCTCGCCCGCCGTCGCGCCGCCACCGTCAGCACCCGGGCGCTCGCCGTGATCGCCTCCCAGCTCGACCTCGGCGCCTACGTGAAGCTCGGCCGCGGGGAGGACCTCACCGGGGGACGGGCCAAGGCGTCGATCCTCGCCGACACCACGGAGGCCGTCATCGGCGCCGTGCACCTGGCCCTCGGGCAGGACGTCTCGCGTCGCTTCGTGCTGGACCTCATGAGGCCCCTGCTGGACTCCGACGAGTTCCTCGAGACGAGCTACGACTTCAAGTCCCGCCTGCAGGAGATCGCGGCGACCGGGGGCGTCAGCCCCAGCTACCGGATCACCGAGGAGGGGCTCGAGCACGAGAAGATGTTCACCGCGACCGTGACCGTCGAGGGCATCGTCACCGCGAACGGGGAGGGCCCGTCCAAGAAGGAGGCCGAGCTCGCCGCGGCCCAGAGCGCAGTGCGCACGGTGCTCGCCGAGCGCGGCGAGACCCTCATCCCACGGGGCTGAGGCCATGCCCGAGCTGCCTGAGGTCGAGGTCGTCCGTCGCGGCCTGGAACCGCGCACCGTGGGTCGGATCATCGAGTCCGTCGAGATCCTCGACGCCCGGATCATCCGCCGTCAGGTCGGCGGGGCGGACCGTCTGCGTGGTGCCCTGACCGGCACCCGGCTGACCGCTGTCGCACGGCGCGGGAAGTTCCTGTGGTGGCGACTGGCCGACGAGGACGGACACGACACCGGCGAGGCCCTCATCGGCCACCTCGGCATGAGCGGCCAGCTGCGCCTGCGGGATCCCGCCCCGATCGTCGCGCTCCCCGTCGCGACCCCTTCCGAAGGGCCCGCCCCCGATCCGCTGCGCCATCGTCGTCTCACCCTCCACCTCGATGACGGCGCCGCGATCGACCTCGTCGACCAGCGTCTGTTCGGCGGCCTGTGGACCAGCCCCCTGGCCCCGACGTCTGATGGCGCCCTGGCCGGGCAGGGCAGCCCGGACTCCCTGCTCCCCGCCTCCGCGGCCGGCATCGCCCGGGACCTGCTGGATCCTGCGGCGGACCTCCCTGCCATCGCGCGCACGATCCGCTCCCGTCGGGCCGGCGTGAAATCTCTGCTGCTCGCCCAGGACCTGGTCAGCGGGATCGGCAACATCTACGCCGACGAGGCGCTGTGGGCGGCCCGCGTCCGCTTCGACACCCCGGGAGGGCAGCTCACCCAGCGCAAGGTCCTCGAGCTGCTGCGCGCGGCCCGCGAGGTCATGGAACGCGCGCTCGAGGTGGGCGGGACGAGCTTCGACGCGCTGTACGTGAACGTCGAGGGCCGCAGCGGGTACTTCGCCCGTTCGCTCAGCGCCTACGGTCGCGACGGGGAGCCCTGCCAGCGGTGCGGCACTGTGCTCAGACGAGCGCTCCACCAGGGACGCAGCAGCCATTACTGCCCCCGGTGCCAGCGGTCGCCACGATGATCCGAGCAGCACGATCCGCGCAGAACGAGCCGAGCAGCTCATCCGAAGTAGCCCCGCCCAGGAAGGACGTCCGGTGACGACGACGACGAACGAACCCGAGCCCGCAGCGGTCCGCGTGATGCTGGTGGACGACCACGAGGTGGTCCGTCGCGGGATCGTCACGGTCATCGACGCGCAGAGCGATCTGAGCGTGGTCGGCGAGGCGTCCTCGGTCGCCGAGGCGAGTCGACGGCTGCCGGCGATCCGGCCCGACGTGCTGGTCGTGGACCTGCAGCTGCCCGACGGCACGGGCATCGAGGTCATGCGGTCGGCGCGGGAGATCGACCCGGAGCAGGCGATGCTGGTGCTCACGAGCTTCGACGACGACGCGGCGCTGCGGGAGTCGCGGGCCGCGGGCGCCGCGGGGCTGATCCTGAAGTCCGCCCGCTCTCAGGAGATCGCCGACTCGATCCGTGCGGTGCACGCCGGCCGCACCGTCTGGCCCGCGGACCACGTCACCGAGGAGCAGGAGCTCTCCGACTCCGACCGACGCATCGTCGACCTCATCGGGGACGGGCACTCCAACCGCGAGATCGCCGACGAGCTCGGCATCGCCGAGAAGACCGTCAAGAACCGCGTCACGGTCATCCTGCAGACCCTGGGCATGCAGCGTCGCACCCAGGTCGCCGCGATGGTCGCGGCCCGCCGCCGCGCCGGCTGGAAGTAGCTCGCGCGCCGGAGGGTCATCGTCATGCCTCTCCGGTGCCACGCCACGTCGGCATCACCTCGCCGGGAGCGTCACCCGCCAGAAGATCATGGTGCCCGGCAGGAGGCTGATCGCGTCGACCCAGCCGGAGTGGCGCCGCGCCCGGCTCGACATGTTCGCGAGCCCGCTGCGACGCGTCACCGTGGGGTCGATCCCGCGCCCGTTGTCCGAGACGTTGACCTGCACCACCCGATCCACCCCCTCGGAGAAGAGGCTCACCGAGACGGCGACAGCGCTCGCGTGCGCGTGGCGCGCGGCGTTGGCGAGGCATTCCCGTACCACGGCGACCACGTCCTCGGCGATCTCCGAGGGCACCTCGGCGTCCATCTCCGCGGGATGCGGGGGCAGGCGCAGCGCCGGGACGAAGCCCAGCCCGGCGGTGGCCAGCCCCACCTCGTGGCGCAGCTGCTCGGTCAGCGTCGCCTCGAGCCGTTCACGCCGCAGCGACTGGACGATCTGCCGGATCTGGGCCACAGCGTTCTCCACCCCCTGGACGGAGGCGGCGACGGAGGTGCGGATACGGGTGTTCGAGGGCGGTTCACCCGGCCCGGCCAGCGCCTCGGTGAGGGCCTCGAGCTCCATGCCGACGGCGAACAGCTCCTGGATCGCGAGGTCGTGCAGATCGCGGGCGATCCGGCTGCGCTCGTCGTCGAGCTCTCCGGAGACCCGGAGTGTGGGAACCCGGATCGTGAGCTCCACCAGGGAGGCCAGGGCGTCGAGCCGCTCCCGGTCCGCGACGGTGAAGAGTCCGGCGGACCCGGGAGTTCTCGGCGCAGCAGCCGGAGTCCCCGTCGCAGATCCTGAAGGATCCGTCGTCGGCCTCTGCAGCACGGCGAGGAAGCCGGAGCCGTGCTCCGCGGCGTCGACCATCGCGATCAGCGCGGGATGCTCCTGCCCGGCGACCCGGAGCGTGCCGATCAGCTCGAGGGAGGCGGCATCGGCGTCCTCGAGCGCACGGCCTGCGGGGGAGTTCAGAGCGAGGGTGCTTCCCAGCAGGTCCGCGGCGTCGGGCCCGTCGACGAGCTCGAAGGCCCAGTTGCCCGGCTCCGTCGGGAGCACGAGCACGGCGCTGCGGGCGTCGAGATCGGTGCGGGCCGTACGGACCAGGAAGGTCAGCAGGTCCTCGGTATCGCCGCCCGCGAGGACGGCGCCGGTGAGGTCCTGCAGCCGCGGCCGGTCGGGCCGGGGCGGCGGGGCGGTCGACGTCATCTGCTCTCCTCCTGGTGGCTCCCGGGATGCCGAGCATTCTCCCCGATCTGCAGCACCCTTGTGCCGGCGGGGATCGCCTCGGGACGGTGGGTGACGACCACGACGCTGCTCGAGGCGGGCACGAGCGAGTCGTCGGCAGGATCCAGCAGGGCGCGCAGAAGGGCATCGCCGCGTGCGGTGTCCAGATGCTCGGTGGGCTCGTCCAGGAGCAGTACAGGGCCCCCGCGGATCACTGCGCGGGCGAGCAGCAGGCGGCGGCGCTCCCCACCGGAGACCGTGGTCCCGTCGGGGCCCAGGGGAGCATCCAGCCCGTGGGGCAAGGTTCGAACCCAGTCGTCGAGGCCCACCGCCGCGAGCGCAGCGGTGGCTGTGGAGTCCTCGAGATCGCCGCGCACCACCCGCAGGTTCTCCCGCAGCGTGGTGGCGAACACGTGAGCGTCCTCGGCGAACATCACGACGTCGGAGCGCAATGGTTCTCCGCTGTCGAGCTCCACCTGCCCCGCGAGCGGCTCGAGCAGCCCGGCGAGGGTGGCCAGCAGCGTCGACTTCCCGCTGCCAGAGGGCCCGACCACCGCGAGCCGCGAGCCCGGCGGCAGGTCCAGGTCCAGCCCCTGCACGCACGGCGACCCGGCGCTCCAGCCGGCGCTGAGCCCCGTCGCCCGCAGATGCGCGACTCCAGGGCCTGTCGCCGTTGCGGCCGCGTCCGACGCCCCGGAACTGCCCTCTGACGATCGATGCTCGGCCCCGGATCGGTCGCCACGTCGCACTTCTGCGGCGGGTGCGAGGGGCGAGGCGGTCCCGGCCAGCTCGGCGAGACGCTCCGCGGCGGCGCGAGAGCGGGCGTACTGGGCGGCCGCGGCGGGCAGGGCGGTGGCCGCTTCGAAGGACGACAGCGGCAGCAGCAGGAGCACGCCGATCTGTCCGGCAGAGGCGCCGCCGTCGGTCCACGCCGCTCCCGCGGCGAGCAGCGACCCGGCGATGGCGAGCACCATGGCCGCCGGCACCGCGGCCGACGCCACCGCCGCCGGCAGCGCCGCCCGATCGATGGCTGCGTCGTGATCGCGCTGGCGCGAATCCAACTCTGCCAGCGCCGCCTCGAGGCGGCCGTCCACCCGCAGGGACGTCGCGTCGTCGAGGATCTCCAGCGCGCTCGCGCTCACCCCGGAGCGGGTGGTGAGCACGGCCTGCTCCGCGATCCGCGCGCCGCGATAGGCGGCCAGCGGCGCCAGCACGCTCGCGAGCGCCAGGGCCAGCAGCATCGAGCCTGCCGCCAGCAGCGACAGCGGGAGGATCGTCAGGAGCACCACGACGGTCATCACCATGGCGACCAGCGCCGGCAGGAGCGCCTTGACGACGTGGTCGCCGAGCTCCTGGGCGTCGTCCCCGAGGCGGGCGAGGAGATCCCCGCGGCGCAGCCGGGTCAGAGCGTCGTCCGTGCGAGCCGCGAGGGTCGTGAACAGGTTGGTGCGCAGGGAGACCACCCCGCGCAGGGCGACGTCGTGGGCGAGCATGCGGTCCAGCCAGCGGAACACGCCGCGGGAGACGCCGAGGGCGCGCACCATCACCACGGCCACCGTGAGGTCGAGAACGGGCGGCATGGTCCAGGCCCGGGCCACGAGGTAGGCGGAGACGGCGGCGAGCGCGAAGGCGGAGGCGAGGGTCGCGCACGCCGCGAGCAGCGCCGCGAGCAGGCGACCACGAGGGATCTCCAGAGCGCGCTCGGCGCGGCGCAGGGGAGTGGGAGCGGCGCTCATGACGCGGCCTCCACCACGACGACGTCGTCGGCGACGTCGACCAGCCGGGAGCGGTGGGCGACGACGAGCACCGTGCGGCCCTGGGCGCGCAGGGTGCGGATCAGATCGAGCACGAGGTCCTCCGTCGCTCCGTCGAGGTGGGCGGTGGGCTCGTCGAGCACCACCAGCGGCGTCGGGGACAGCAGCGCCCGGGCCAGGGCGAGCCGCTGCCGCTCGCCGAGGGAGAGCCCCCGGCCGGCGCGGCCGAGATCCGCGGACCAGCCCCGCTGGGCGATCACCGTCCCGAGGCCGGTCGCCGCGGCGACCTCCTCGAGCTCCGCGTCCGTGGCCCCGGGGCGCGCCGACTCCAGCACGGAGCGGATCGTCCCGGGCGGGAGCACGGGGCGCTGGGGGAGCAGCGCCACCTGGTCCCAGAGGGTGCGCCGGTCGAGGTTGCGGACGTCGGTCGCGACGCCCTGGGAATCGACGACCTCGGCGTGGCCGCCGTCGGCGTCGAGCAGCCCCAGCAGGACCTGGACCGCCGTGGTCTTCCCGGCGCCCGAGGCTCCGGTGAGAGCGAGGACCCGGCCGGGCCGCAGCTCGAGATCGGCCCGGTGCGGGGCGCTGCCGTCGCGGGAGAGCACCGAGACCCCGCGCAGGGCGAGGTGGGAGGTGCGCAGATCGGGGGCCGGGATCTCCCCGTCGGCCGGAGGGACTTCGTCGAGCACCTCGAAGGCGGCGCCCACCGCGGCGAGCCCGTCGGTGGAGGCGTGGTACTGGGAGCCGACGTTGCGCAACGGCAGGTAGATCTCCGGTGCCAGCACGAGCACGGCCAGCGCCGGGGCGAGGTCCATCTCCCCGTAGACCAGACGCATGCCGATGCTCACCGCGATCAGGGCGACGCACAGGGTGGCGAGCAGCTCGAGCACCATGGAGGAGAGGAAGGCGAACTTCAGCGAGCCGATCGCGGAGGCCCGGTGCCGATCCCCGAGGGTGCGCACGATCTTCTCCGGGCCCCTCTCGCGTCCCAGTGCTCGCAGGGTGGGCAGGCCGTCGACCAGGTCGAGCAGCTGCGACCACAGGGTGCGCATGTCCGCCAGGAGCACCTCGGAGCGGCCCACGGTCATCTTCCCCACCAGGATCATGAACAGCGGCACCAGCGGCAGGGTGATCACGGCGATGACCGCGCTGAGGGGGTCGAGGATCCCGATCGTGAGCAGGCACAGCGGCGTCACGGTCACGGCGAGCATCAGCTGCGGCACGTAGCCCACGAGATAGGGCCGCAGCCTCTCGATCCCGGTGGTGGCCAGGGTCGTGAGGTCCGCGCCGCGGCCGGCACCCCCGCGCGGCCCCAGGGTCGCGGCGTGCGCGACGATCCGGCCGCGCAGGTCCCCGATCGCCTCGGTCGCGGCGCGGTGCGCGGTGCGCTGCTCGACGAGCACAGCACCGGCCCGCACCGCGAGGGCCGCGAGCAGGGCCAGCAGCAGGACGGGGGCGTCCTGGGGGAGCTGTCGATGCTCGAGCAGCTGCGCGCCGAGCCGCGCGATCACCAGTGCGGTGGCGATGACGCAGGCGGCCTGCACGAGACCGAGCGCGACCGTGCGCACCAGATGTCTGCGGGCCGAGCGCACCTCGCGCAGCAGGCGGGGATCCACCGGCGCGCGTCGGGTCCGGGCTGCTCGCGGAGGGGCCGGGGCGGTGGGGGTCATCGGCTGCCGTCCCTCACTCCTGCTCGAACGCCTCGCGGTAGCCCTTCTTGGCCTTCTCCAGCAGCTCGGAGCCGGGGATCGGGGAGTCCTCGTCGCTGATCCGGTGGCGGAACACCCGGTACGCCCAGGCGGTGTAGGCGAGCACGAGCGGGAGCAGGATCGCCAGGGCCACCAGCATCACGGTGAGCGTGTGCTCGGTGGAGGAGGCATTGGCGACGGTCAGCGAGTTGGCGGGATCGCCGGTCGAGGGCAGCACGTACGGGAACAGCCCGCCGAACAGGGTGACCACGGCTCCGCTGATCGCGGTCGTCGTCGCCGTGAAGGCGAGCCCCTCGCGCCGCAGCCGGTTCAGGGGCACCACGGCCACGAGGGCGAGGGCGGCGAGCACCAGCGGGATCCAGGTCCAGGTGGAATGCGAGTGCGCCAGCTGGTACCAGAGCAGGAACGCGGCGCCGGCGACGATGGTGGGCCACACCAGGATCCCGGCGAGGCGGTTCGCGTCCTCGCGCAGGGTGCCGGTGACCTTGAGGGTGAGGTACAGGGTGCCGTGCAGCCAGAACAGCAGCACGAACACCACCCCGCCCAGCAGGGCGAAGGGGTTCAGCAGCCCCAGCAGGGAGGTCGTCACCCAGTGGTTCTGATCGATCCCCACCCCAGCCACGATGTTGCCGAAGGCGACGCCCCACAGCAGAGCCGGGGCGAAGCCGCCGATCACGTGGACGATGTCCCAGCTGGTCCGCCACCGCTCGCTGTCCACCTTGCCGCGCCACTTGAAGGCGCACACGCGCACGATGAGCACCAGCAGCAGGAGCAGCAGGGCGAGGTAGAAGCCGGAGAACAGCGTCGCGTACCACTCGGGGAAGGCGGCGAACAGCAGGGCGCCGCCGGTGATCAGGAAGACCTCGTTGCCGTCCCAGACGGGGCCGACGGTCTCCAGGACCGTGCCGCGGGTGCGCGAGCCGCGGCGCCAGAAGGTCGCCACGTTCATCTGCACGCCGAAGTCGAAGCCCTCGAGCACGAAGTAGGCGAGGAAGAAGAAGGCGATGAGGCCGAACCACAGGGTCTGCAGGACCGTGGGATCGAGCATGGCGTCCATGATCTGATCGGTTCCCTTCTCAGTAGTCGAAGGAGAGGGTCGGCGTGTCGAGCTCGTCCGTCTCCGGGTCGCGCCGGGGCAGGGGCACGCCCTTCAGGGCGGCCTTGCGCATCATCTGGAACCAGACCACCGCGAGCACCCCGTAGACGAGGGTGAAGGCGATCAGGCTGGTCGCGACCATCCAGGCGGGATGGCTGGAGACGGCCTGCGTGGTCATCAGACGGATCGTCGGGTCGTCGGGATTGGGGTGCACCACCCAGGGCTGGCGGCCCATCTCCGTGAAGACCCAGCCGGCGGAGTTCGCGAAGAACGGCATCGGGATGGACAGCACGGCGAACCACTGGAAGAGCTTCGATCCGGTGGTGCGCGCGCTGTCGCCCTTGCCACGGGTGACCCACAGCGCCCAGAGGGCGAGGATGCCGCTGAAGGCGGCCAGGCCCATCATGAGGCGGAAGGACCAGTAGGTGACGAAGAGGTTGGGGCGGTAGTCGGCGGTGAGCTCGTCGCCGTGGATGTCTGTGACGGTCTCGCCGAACTGCTCCTTGTACTGGGCGTTGAGGTCGTCGACGCCCTGCAGCTCCGCATCGAAGGTGTGGGTGGCCAGGAACGACGTCACGTACGGCACCGAGATGAGGTGGGTGACGCCGTCGCAGTCGGTGGAGAAGGCATCCGGGCCACCGACGGCGAGGATCGAGAAGGAGGCCCCCGTCTCCGTCTCGCACAGGGCTTCGGCCGACGCCATCTTCATCGGCTGCTGCTTGAACATGATCTGGGCCTGGAAGTCGCCGGAGACAACCAGCACGGCGGCGGAGACGAACATGGCGATGACGCCGAAGCGCACGACGGGCCGGAACAGGTCCCGAGCGGCGTGGTGGTGGTCCGCGCCCTCTGCCGTCTCCAGGCCGTTCTCGCGAGCCTTGTTGTGGTGGCGCACCATGTGCCAGGAGGCGACGCCGGTGACGAAGGCTGCCGCCACCAGCCAGGCGCCGGAGACCACGTGGGGGAACGCGGCCATCGTGGTGACGTTCGTGAGCACCGCGAAGATCGAGCCCTGGGAGGGATCCAGCTCGGCGCGTCCGGTCTCGGGGTTCAGCATCGCGCCGACGGGGTGCTGCATGAACGAGTTCGCGGCGACGATGAAGTAGGCCGACGCCGTGGTGCCCAGCGCGACGGCCCAGATCGTGAGCAGGTGGATCTTCTCGGGCAGCTTGCCCCAGCCGAAGATCCACAGCCCCAGGAAGACCGATTCGAGGAAGAACGCCGCGAGCCCCTCGAGGGCGAGCGGGGCCCCGAAGACGTCCCCGACGTAGCGGGCGTACTCCGACCAGTTCATGCCGAACTGGAACTCCTGCACGATGCCCGTGGCGATGCCGATGCCGAAGTTCACGATCAGCAGGGAGCCGAAGAACTTGGTCATCCGCGTCCAGGCATCCTTGCGGGCGGGGTCCTTGGAGAACACCGCCCTGGTCTGCATGACGGCGACGAGCAACGACAGGCCGATCGTGAGCGGCACGAAGATGAAGTGGTACACGGTGGTGATGCCGAACTGCCACCGTGCGATGTCGAGGGCTTCCATCGAACCTCCTGGGAGAGCGACACGCTGCTGGAGAACCTATGCGGTTCCTGCAGGGTCCATCAGGACCATGGTCCTCCCTCCGCCTGGGCGCCGGTCGGATCGTGACGGACGGGGCATGTCGCACAGGTCCCGAAGTGCGTCCTGTGCCATACTGACCGCGGCACTCTCCTGCTCCGTACCGGGTGGGGGAACCTCCCGGCGTCGTCACGTCGGAGCACCGGCAACGCGTCTGACCGCGACCGCTGTGCTTCCGCGATCGGCATCGCAGCGCTTCCTTCCAGGGAGCTGCGCGACGGCGAGGGCCTGAGACTTCCGTCCCCAGGGACGATGACCATTCGGGGCCAGGGTGCGCTGGTTCCTTCAGAAGGAGACGGCCGCATGGCTGACAGCACCCATAATCCCGAGAACGACACGTCGGACTCGACCCCCACCACCGCTCCCGCGCGACGTCGTCGCCGGGCCGGAGCCCCTGCCGGGGCGCCGACCCCGGCTGCGACGCCGGAGCAGACGGAGACCTCCGCCCCGCGCACGATCGTCGCCCAGCAGAGCGACGCCCCCGCCGATCCGGCACCCACGACCACCACGAAGCGACCGCGCCGTCGCGCCGGAGCGCCCGCCGGCGCCCCGGTGATCCCCGTCGCGGAGCCCGTCGTCGAGGAGCCGGCCGTCGAGGCCCCCACGACCGCAGCGTCGGAAGCCCAGGAGCCCGAGGCGGCACAGGACCCTGAGACTCAGGAGCCCACGACCCGGAGGCGCTCCACCCGCCGCCGCGCCACTCGGGCGCCCGAGGCCCGGCAGAGCGACGACGCGCAGTCCGACGAGAAGCAGCCGGAGGCCCCGCATCCCGCGGAGGAGACCCCTGCGGACCACGACGGCCCGGTGGCCGGAGATCTGCGCGCCCTCGCCTCGGCCCGCGGCACGGACGAGGCCCCCGCTCAGGAGACCGAGTCCGATGATCGGGCCCGACGTCGCGAGCAGGTCCAGATGGACTTCGCCTCGCTCCTCTTCCAGGCACCCACCCCCCAGTCCCGCACGACCGTGGGCCCGCAGGACGCCCCGGTCGGCGGCAGGGCCATCTCGTTCGAGGACGCCGACGGCGACACCGAGGACGACACCGAGGAGCAGGACGAGCAGGACTCGTCCGAGCGCAGCGACGAGGAGCAGTCCGGTCGCTCGCGCTCGCGACGCAGCCGTTCGCGCCGCTCCTCGCGTCGTGGCTCGTCCCAGGACGACAGCGACGACACCGAGGACGACTCCGACTCCGACTCGTCCGAGGACGAGGACTCCGACTCCGATGCGGACGACGAGCGCTCCTCGAGCTCCCGCCGTCGTCGCCGCCGCGGTGGCCGCGGTCGTCGCGGTCGTGGCCGCGGGGACGACGAGGACGAGAGCTCGGACGACCACGACGCCCCGGATGCGGACGACAGGCCCCAGGACGAGGACTCCACCGAGGGTCGGGACGAGAGCACGGGGGAGGACGGCTCCGACGGGTCGGACAGCAGCTCCTCGGGCTCGTCGAGCTCCCGCCGTCGCCGCCGTCGTCGTCGCTCCGGTTCCGGCAGCGACGACTCGTCGTCCGCGTCGACCTCGACGTCGGACGATCCGCCCAACACGGTCGTCAAGGTCCGCGAGGCGCGCGACGAGGTCAAGGCCGTCAAGGGCTCGACCCGCCTCGAGGCCAAGCGCCAGCGCCGCCGCGAGGGACGCGACAACGGTCGCCGTCGCAACGTCATCACCGAGGCCGAGTTCCTCGCGCGCCGGGAGTCCGTCAAGCGCTCCATGGTCGTGCGCGAGCGCGCCGGCCGCACCCAGATCGCCGTCCTCGAGGACGACGTGCTGGTCGAGCACTATGTCGCGCAGAAGGCCCAGACCTCGATGGTCGGCAACGTGTACCTGGGCAAGGTCCAGAACGTGCTGCCCTCGATGGAGGCCGCGTTCGTCGACATCGGCAAGGGCCGCAACGCCGTGCTCTACGCCGGCGAGGTCAACTGGGACGCGGTGGGCCTCGAGGGCCAGCCGCGCCGCATCGAGCTCGCGCTCAAGAGCGGCGACCCGGTCCTGGTTCAGGTCACCAAGGACCCGATCGGCCACAAGGGCGCCCGGCTGACCAGCCAGATCTCCCTGCCCGGCCGTTATGTCGTGTTCGTGCCCGGCGGCTCCATGACCGGCATCTCCCGCAAGCTGCCCGACAACGAGCGCACCCGCCTGAAGAAGATCATGCGCCAGATCATCCCCGAGGACGCGGGCGTCATCGTGCGCACCGCGTCGGAGGGTGCGAGCGAGCAGGAGCTGACCCACGACGTCGAGCGCCTGCGCGCCCAGTGGGAGAAGATCCAGAAGGCCCAGAAGGCGAAGAACGCCCCGGTCGCCCTCTCCCAGGAGCCGGACATCGCCATCAAGGTGGTCCGCGACGTCTTCAACGAGGACTTCACCTCGCTGATCGTCGAGGGGAACAAGGTCTACGACGACGTCCACGAGTACGTCTCGGATGTCGCGCCCGACCTCCTCGAGCGCGTCACCCGGCACGTGTCGGACAAGGACGTCTTCGCCAAGCACCGCATCGACGAGCAGCTGCTCAAGGCGATGGACCGCAAGGTCTACCTGCCCTCCGGCGGCTCGCTGGTCATCGACCGCACCGAGGCCATGACCGTGGTCGACGTGAACACCGGCAAGTTCACCGGCTCCGGCGGCTCCCTCGAGGAGACCGTCACCAAGAACAACCTCGAATCGGCCGAGGAGATCGTGCGCCAGCTGCGGCTGCGCGACATCGGCGGCATCATCGTCATCGACTTCATCGACATGGTGCTGGAGTCCAACCGCGATCTCGTGCTGCGTCGCCTGGTCGAGTGCCTGGGCCGGGACCGGACCAAGCACCAGGTCGCCGAGGTGACCTCGCTCGGTCTCGTGCAGATGACCCGCAAGCGCGTGGGCCAGGGCCTCGTCGAGACCTTCTCCACCTCGTGCGAGCACTGCAACGGCCGCGGCCTCGTCGTCGACATCGATGGCGATCACCACGGTCACGGCGGCAACGGCGGCAACGGCGGCAACGGCGGCGGGAGCTCGAACGGCGGGAACGGCGGCGGTGGCAACCCCGGGGGCCACGGGGACGAGTCCTCGAAGTCGTCCAAGCGACGTGGGCGCCGAACGCGCAGCGGCTCCTCCACGGAGGAGAACGGGGCCGACGAGGCGGTCTCGGACGAGTCCGCCGCGGACGTCCACCGCCTCGAGGGCGATGCGGACAGCCGAGCCCTCGCCCGCGCCACCATCGCCTCGATCGCCGCGGCCTCGAGCAGCAGCGCGCAGCCCGAGGTGACGGTCGACGGTGAGGTCGTATCCTCCGGGACCTCGCCGCAGCCCGAGCAGGAGCAGGAGCGGGACACTTCTTCGCCAGAATGAGGTGCGGGCGGGACAGGAGCGCCTCCGCGTGATGTGTTCCACAGGATGTGACGGCGTTCTCGCAGGTCGGACGGCCTCTGGTGGTTGACCTCAGGTGCTGGGGATCGTAAGCTGTTCCCTGGCGCAAAACGTGCCGCAGTCATGTTCCTGGTGACACCCGCGCGACCGCATCTCCCGCCTGAACACCCTCCGGGGAGTGCAGGGCCGGTTGACGGTCGCAGGTCCGCGGATCACCGAGCAGGGTGCATGACTCAAGTGCAGAGTTCGAATGACAAGATGGAGCAGTGACGTGGTGTACGCAATCGTCCGCGCAGGCGGTCGTCAGGAGAAGGTGTCGGTCGGTGACACCATCGTGATCAACCGCGTGGCAGGCGAGGCGGGCGACAGCATCGATCTCGCTCCCGTGCTGCTGGTTGATGGTGACAAGATCACCTCCGCGCAGTCCGACCTCGCCAAGGTGAAGGTCTCCGCCGAGAAGGTCGAGGACCTCCGCGGCGAGAAGATCCGGATCCTCCGCTACAAGAACAAGACCGGGTACAAGAAGCGCCAGGGCCACCGCCAGGAGCTCACTCGGCTGAAGATCACGGGCATCGCCTGAGCGATCCCTTCGAACACGACAGAAGGATATTGATTCCAGATGGCATCAAAGAAGGGCGTCAGCTCCTCCAAGAACGGGCGTGACTCCAACGCCCAGCGCCTCGGCGTCAAGCGCTTCGGCGGCCAGACCGTCGGCGCGGGCGAGATCATCGTGCGCCAGCGCGGCACCAGCATCCACCCCGGTGACGGTGTGGGTCGCGGGAACGACGACACGCTGTTCGCGCTCACCGCGGGCACCGTCGAGTTCGGTCGCAAGCGCGACCGTCGCGTGGTCAGCATCGTCGAGACGGTCTGATCGCTCGCCCCGGGAACCGGGGCACCAGCTGCCTTCGAGGGGCGGAGCCGACGCTCCGCCCCTCGACGCATATCTCAACACCTCCTGGAGGAACCCCATGGCCACGTTCGTCGATCGCGTCGAGCTGCAGGTCGCCGCAGGATCGGGCGGGCACGGCGCCGCGTCCATCCGCCGCGAGAAGTTCAAGCCGCTGGCCGGCCCGGACGGAGCCAACGGCGGTCGCGGCGGTGACGTCATCCTCGAGGTCGATGCGTCGACCACGACCCTGCTGAGCTATCACCACAAGCCCCATCAGAAGGCCACCAGCGGTGGATTCGGCAAGGGCGACCTGCGCCACGGCGCCTACGGCGAGGACCTCGTGCTGCCCGTGCCCGACGGCACCGTCGTCATGGAGGCCGACGGCACGGTGCTCATCGACATGGTCGGCATCGGCACCCGCTTCACGGCGGCCCGCGGCGGCACCGGCGGCCTCGGCAACGCGGCACTGGCCTCCACCCAGCGCAAGGCCCCCGGCTTCGCCCTGCTCGGCGAGCCCGGCGAGGAGCGCACCCTCGTGCTCGAGCTCAAGACCGTGGCCGATGTGGCCCTGGTCGGGTTCCCCAGCGCCGGCAAGTCCTCGCTGATCGCGGCGATGAGCGCCGCACGCCCCAAGATCGCGGACTACCCGTTCACCACGCTCGTGCCGAACCTCGGCGTGGTCGAGGCCGGCGACTTCCGCTACACGGTCGCCGACGTGCCCGGCCTGATCCCGGGCGCGAGCCAGGGCAAGGGTCTCGGCCTGGACTTCCTGCGGCACATCGAGCGCTGCCACGTGCTCGTGCACGTGCTCGACGCGGCGGCCCTGGAGTCGGATCGCGATCCCTTCACCGACCTCGAGACGATCGAGAACGAGCTGGCCACCTACGCCGCCGGGCTCGACGAGGAGACGGAGACCCGGGTGCCGCTCATGGAGCGCCCCTCGGTGATCGTGCTCAACAAGACCGATCTTCCCGACGGCACCGAGATGGCGGACATGGTCCGTGAGCGTCTCGTGGAGCGGGACGTGCCCGTGCTGGACGTCTCCGCGCTCTCCCACAAGGGCCTGCGCGAGCTGTCCTTCGTGCTCGGTGAGCTCGTCGAGCAGGCTCGTGCCCAGCTGCCCGAGCCCGTCGCCGCCCCGATCGTCATCACCCCGCGTGCGGTCGATGCGAAGGGCTTCCGCGTGGTCAAGGAGGAGTACGAGGGATCGACCGCCTTCCGGGTGCAGGGCGACAAGCCCGAGCGCTGGGTGCGGCAGACCGACTTCACCAACGACGAGGCCGTGGGCTTCCTCGCAGATCGTCTCGCCAAGCTGGGCGCCGAGGACGAACTCTTCAAGGCCGGGGCTGTCTCCGGATCGACCGTGCTGATCGGCCCGGGGAACGATGCGGTCGTGTTCGACTGGGAGCCGACGATGGTGGGCGGCGCGGAGCTGCTGCTGGGTCGCCGTGGCACCGACAAGCGGCTCGAGGACAACCATCGCGCCACTCGTGAGGAGAAGCGCGAGGACCAGCGGGCCCGCACCGATGCCCGCATGAAGCGCATCGCGGCGATGGATGCCGAACGCCGCGCCGGCCACTGGGCCGACCCGGCGAAGGACGACAGGAACGCCTGAACGTGGCAGGGACGGAGAGCGGGAGCGGAACCGGGCTGCGCCAGCCGGCACGCATCACCGAGCGGTCCGGACTGGCGGACGCCGGGCGGATCGTGGTGAAGATCGGCTCCTCGAGCCTGACCGACGCGAACGGCCGCCTCGATCAGCTGCGGGTGCGCGAGATCGCGACCACCTGCGCCTGGCTCGGCAGCAAGGGCACGGAGGTCGTCATCGTCTCCTCGGGAGCGATCGCGGCGGCCCTGGGCCCGCTGGGGCTCGAGGAGAGGCCGACGTCCGTGGACCTGCAGCAGGCCGCGGCGAGCGTGGGTCAGGCCCTGCTCGCGACCGCCTGGTCCACGGCGTTCGGGGACCACGGGCGGATCACCGGTCAGGTGCTGCTCACGGAGTCCGACGTGATCCGCCCGCAGACGTACCGCAATGTGCGCAACGCGTTGGAGGCCCTCATGGGCCTCGGGGCGTTCCCGGTGGTCAACGAGAACGACACCACGGCGACCCATGAGATCCGTTTCGGGGACAACGACCGGCTCGCGGCGCTGGTCGCCCAGCTGCTCGGGGCGGACGCCCTGTTCCTGCTCACCGACGTCGACGGCCTGTACACGGCACCGCCGCAGGAGCCCGGGGCGACGCGCATCGGCGTGGTCGAGGATGCGGCGCGCCTCGCCGGGGTGAGCATCGGCTCGGTCGGCTCGAAGATCGGAACCGGTGGCATGGTCACCAAGCTGTCCGCGGCGCAGCTGGCCTCCACCACCGGCACTGCCGCGGTCCTGACCTCCGCCTCGAAGTTCGCCGCCGCCGCGACCGGCGAGGACATCGGCACCTTCTTCCCGGGCCATCACGGCCGCAGACGGTCTCGCCTGGTGTGGCTGCGCTTCGCGACTCGCGGAGCGGGCACCCTGGTGCTCGACGAGGGCGCGGCGGAGGCGATGCGCACCCGTCGGCGCTCCCTGCTGGCGGTGGGGGTCACAGGGGTGGAGGGGACCTTCCCCGATGGTGTTCCGGTGGACATCGCCGCACCGGACGGACAGGTCATCGCACGCGGCCTCACCTCGTTCAGCAGTGATGAGCTGCGAGCCATGACCGGCCGCGGTTCGGCCGAGCTGCGAGAGGTGCTGGGGGAGCGGTTCCGTCGGCCCGTCGTGCACCGCGATCACCTGGTCGTGCTCTGAGACGGTCCTGTGGTGGTCCGGCCCTCGACCGTAGGATCCCGGCATGACTGCACATGCCGTGGAAGACGCCGCCCGAGGCGCGAAGCAGGCCCAGCCGGCCCTCGCCCGCCTGCATCGCGACACCAAGGACGCCGTGCTGCGCGCGATGGCGGACGCCCTGGTCGCGCACGCCGAGGACATCGTCACCGCCAACGCCCGTGATCTCGAGGCGGCCGACGCCGCAGGGATCGAGCCGGGACTGCGCGACCGTCTGGCACTGGACCCCCAGCGGGTAGCCGCGATCGCCCAGCAGCTGCGCGATGCCGCTGACCTCCCGGACCCGATCGGTGAGGTGATGCGCGGCTCCGTGCTGCGCAACGGACTCGAGCTGCGAGAGGTGCGTGTGCCCCTCGGCGTGATCGGCATGGTCTACGAGGCCCGACCGAACGTCACCGTCGATGCCGCCGGTCTCGCGCTGAAGTCCGGCAACGCGGTGGTGCTGCGCGGCGGTTCCGCGGCCCTGCACTCGAACACCGCCCTGATCGCGGTGCTGCGGTCCGTGCTGGCCGAGCACGGCCTGCCCGAGGACCTCATCGTCGGGATCGACGCGTACGGCCGGGAGGGCGTGGACGTGCTCATGCGGGCGCGGGGACTGATCGATGTGCTGATCCCGCGCGGCGGAGCCGGGCTGATCCGCCGAGTCGTCGAGAACTCCCTGGTCCCGGTGATCGAGACCGGAACCGGCACGACCCACATCCTGGTCGATGCGAGCGCCGACCTCGACCAGGCGAGCGAGATCGTCCTGAACTCCAAGACCCAGCGCGTCGGGGTCTGCAACGCCCTGGAGACCCTGCTGGTCCATCGGGAGGTGGCCGAAGCGGCTCTCCCGCGCCTGGCGACCCCGCTCGCGGCGGCCGGGGTGCGCCTGCATGCCGACGAGGAAGCTGCCCGGATCCTGTCCGCGGCGGGCACCGCTGCGGAGGTCGTGCCGGCGACCGCGGAGGACTGGGACATCGAGTACCTCGCCCTCGAGCTCGCGGTGAAGGTGGTCGCCGACCTCGACGAGGCGCTCGAGCACATCAGAGCCCATTCCTCCGGGCACACCGAATCGATCCTCACCCGGGACCTGCTCTCGCAGCAGCGGTTCCTGGCCGAGGTGGATTCCGCCGTGGTCATGGCCAACGCCTCGACGCGCTTCTCGGACGGCGGCGAGTTCGGCTTCGGCGCGGAGATCGGCATCTCCACCCAGAAGCTCCATGCGCGCGGCCCGATGGGGCTCCCCGAGATGACCACGGGGAAGTGGCTCGTGATCGGTCAGGGGCACGTGCGGCCGTGACTGCGCTCCCATCGCCGGCGTCGCGGCGTGAGCAGGGCGCGCGGCTGTGGGATGATGGCCCGGTCACTCCTGGAAAGGCCTAGAACACCATGATCGACCAGCTCATGATCCTTGCCGAGGCCGGCGAGCACGCGACCGGCGGCGTCACGCCGCCGATGGTGGGCATCGGCGTCTTCGTCATCATGCTGATCCTGCTCGGGATCACCTACCTCACCGGCGGGACCAACCAGCGCAAGCGCGGGGACTCCGACAGGCACGGCGATCACTGATCGCCATGGAGCAGCAGCGACGACGGATCGGCGTGATGGGCGGGACGTTCGATCCCATCCATCACGGTCACCTCGTCGCAGCCAGTGAGGTCCAGAGCGTCTTCGGCCTCGACGAGGTCGTCTTCGTCCCGACCGGTCGCCCCTGGCAGAAGGCCGATCGGGAGATCTCGGATCCGGAGCACCGTTACCTCATGACGGTCGTGGCGACCGCTGCGAATCCCGTGTTCACGGTCTCGCGCGTAGACATCGACCGTCCCGGCTCGACCTACACGATCGACACCCTGCGGGACCTGCACGATCAGCAGCCCGAGGCGGACCTCTTCTTCATCACGGGCGCCGACGCGCTGCAGTCCATCCTCACCTGGAAGGACTCCGAGGAGATCTTCTCCCTGGCGCACTTCGTGGGCGTCACCCGTCCCGGGCACGAGCTGGACACCTCCGGCCTCCCGGCCGACGGGGTCAGCCTGATCGAGGTCCCGGCGATGGCGATCAGCTCGACCGACTGCCGCACCCGCGTCGCAGCGGGAGGACCGGTGTGGTATCTGGTCCCCGACGGCGTCGTCCAATACATCAACAAGTACGCCCTCTACACAGGAGGTGACGGCGATGACTGAATCCGACACCACTCCGCGTCGCGGACGACGCGCTCGCGCGCTGAGCCCCGAGGAGAGCGCCGCGCTGGAATCGCGCTCGGCCGTCGCGACCACCGATGACCAGTCCACGGTCCCGGGCGTGCGCGGGGCCGTCGAGCCGCCTGATGCGGCAGCTCCGGTGCCGACGCTGCGCAAGTTCGGCCGACGCGCCCGCATCATCGAGCTCAGCGAGGACCCGGAGCAGCCGGATCAGCCGGTGCAGGCCGAGTCGCCTGCGGATCCCTCCGGCTCCGCGTCCGACAGCGGGACTGCGTCTGACAGCACTGCCGGTTCCGAGAACGTTGCCGGTTCCGACAGCACTGCCGGTTCCGATGCCACGAGAGCCTCCAGCGGTGCCATCGCGGGAGAGAGCCCCGCTGCGCAGGCGCAGGCGGCGAGCCCCGGACGCTCGACACGTTCGACCGACTCGAAGGGCTCGAAAGGCTCGAAGGGCTCGCCGACCGCGGTCATCGAGCGGGATGCCGACGGGGTCGAGCTGGGGGAGCTCTCGGTCACCGAGGCACCCTCCCCGCGGCCGGCACCCCGTTTCGAGGGCAAGGTCCTCCACCGCGCCGAAGGAGCCGCCAGCCGTTCGCTGGTCTGGCTGGTGTGGACCCTCATCGCGGTCGCCCTGATCGTGCTCGTCATCCTTCTCCTGACCGGGGTCCTCGGCCCCGGGGAGGCCTCCGCCCTGGATGCCTCCGTGCAGAATCTGTTCACCGACCATCTCGTCCTCAAGGAATCAGCCGCGTGAGTGCCCCCGAAGAATCCCTCGATCTGGCCCGGGTGGCCGGTCAGGCCGCCGCCGACAAGCTCGCCGAGGAGGTGATCGGCCTCGACGTCTCCGAGCAGGTCGTGATCACCGACGTGTTCCTCGTGTGCAGCGGGGACTCCGAGCGCCAGGTCTCGGCCATCGTCGACGGTGTCGAGGAGGCGCTGCTCCGCGACCGCCGCCGCAAGCCGCTGCGCCGCGAGGGCCAGCGGGATGCCCGGTGGGTGCTTCTGGACTACGGCGACATCGTCGTGCACGTCCAGCATGCCGAGGACCGCGCCTACTACGCCCTCGAGCGGCTGTGGCGCGATGCCCCGGTGCTGGACCTGCAGATCGTGGACCCCGCGGCGTGACGCCCGCCCGCTCCACCGGAAGCCCCGCACGTACGCGCCTGATCCTCGTGCGTCACGGGCAGACGGACTACAACAAGGAAGGTCGCCTGCAGGGACAGGTGGACATCCCCTTGAACGCGACCGGGACCCGCCAGGCCGGTGTGCTCGCCGCCGCGGTGGCCGCGAACCCGCCCGATCTCATCGTCGGCTCTCCGCTGGAACGTGCCCGCGACACTGCGCAGATCGTCGCGTCGTCCTGCGGTCTGGAGGTCACCACCGACGCCGCGCTGATCGAGCGCAGCTTCGGGACCTGGGAAGGACTGCGGGGCGAGGAGATCCGTCGGCATTGGCCGACGGAGCATGCCGACTGGCGTGCGCATCGTCCGGTGACCGGGCTGGGTCTCGAGGACCGCCCTGCGGTCGCCGAACGCATCGCGGATGCCTGCCGGCGCCTGGTCGCCGAGAACACGGGGCGCACCGTCATGGTCGTCTCGCACGGTGCGGCGATCACGCTGGGCATCACCGCGCTGCTGGGACTGGACGCCGACGATTTCCGGGGCATCGCGGGCCTGGAGAACTGCCATCGTTCGGTGCTCGAGCCCCTCACCTCGGACACCAGCGGGCGTCTCATGAGGCTGGTGTCACACAACCTGGCTCCCGATTTCACCTGAGCCGAGGATCGGGGTAATCTTTACGAGTCGCCTGATGAGGGCGACACCCGATACGGGGCTATGGCGCAGTTGGTAGCGCGCTTCCATGGCATGGAAGAGGTCAGGGGTTCGAATCCCCTTAGCTCCACTCGAGAAACCGTGAGACAGTGACTCGTCAGAAGGGCCCCACCGCGAGGTGGGGCCCTTCTGCTGTTGCTGCCCGGGCTCAGCTCTCGCTGTCGAGCTGCCCCATGAGGGCGGTGGGGTAGCGGTCGCCCTGGGCGGCGCCGACGGGCAGGGCCGCATCGATCCGGGCCAGGTCCCGCTCATCCAACTGCACGGCCGTGCTGCCGAGCATGGAGGTGACCTGGTCGACGCGCCGGGACCCGACGATCGGCACGATGTCCTCCCCGTGGGAGGCGACCCAGGCGATCGCGAGCTGCGCCATCGAGATGCCCTTCGCGGCAGCGATCCCCTGGATCTGCTCGAGCAGCGCGCGGTTGCGGGCGAGGTTCTCGCCCTGGAAACGGGGGAACATCCCCCGGGAGCCTCCGGAATCGCCGGAACGCCCGGCGACCAGGCCCTTCGCGAGGACGCCGTAGGCCGTGACGCCGATCCCCAGCTCGCGGCAGGTCTCCAGGATCCCGTTGGTCTCGATCTCCCGGGTGAGCAGGGAGTACTCGATCTGGAGGTCGCTGATCGGGGCGACCGCCGCGGCGCGTCGGATGGTCTCCGTGCCGACCTCGCTGAGTCCGATGTGGCGCACGTACCCGGCCTCGACCTGCTCCTGGATGGCGCCGATGGTCTCTTCGATCGGCACTTCGGGATCCAGGCGCGCGGGCCGGTGCACGTCGAGATGGTCCACGCCGAGCCGGCGCAGCGAATAGGCGAGCGAGGTGGCGACGTTCTCGGGCCGCCCGTTGAATCCCAGCGGCATGCCGGTCGGGGAGATCGTGGCTCCGAACTTCACCGAGAGGACCGCGTCCTCACGCGAGCGCTCCCGCAACGCCCGGCCGATGAGCATCTCGTTGTGCCCGGCGCCGTAGAAGTCTCCGGTGTCCAGGAGCGTGCCCCCGGCATCGAGATAGGTGTGGATCACGCGCAGGCTCTCGGCGTCGTCGCTCGGCCCGTAGGCGCCGGACAGGCTCATGGCGCCGAGGCCCGGCGAGGAGACCGACGGTCCCGTGGTCCCGAGGCGGCGGGTGGTGGGTCGAGTGGTGGGTGCGGTCGGATCGGTGGCTGCGGTGGTGGGGTGCTCAGCGGTGGCGCTGTTCTCTGTGGTGGTCATGCCCTTGAGCCTGGACCTCTGCCGACCGTGGCACGAGGCCCGGTCCATCCGGGGAGAGGCGGTCCCTGGATAGCGGGCCGGGTGGGGAGGAGGATGGGTCGATGATCGATCGTCAGGGCCTCGCCGACTTCCTGCGCCGCCGCCGCGAGCAGCTGCGTCCGGTCGACGCCGGTCTGCCCGAAGGTGCCCGACGTCGTACGCCCGGCCTGCGCCGGGAGGAGGTCGCGATGCTCGCCGGCGTCTCGGTGGACCATTACACGCGCCTCGAGCAGGGCCGGGGCTCGGCGCCCTCGGCCGGGGTCGTCCTGGCCATCGCCCAGGCGCTGCACTGCGACCGGGAGCAGCGCGACCATCTGCTGCGTCTGGGCGGTCACGCCCCGCCCCCGCGGCGCGCCGGCCATCATGTGCGCCCGGGTCTGATCGCCCTGGGGAACCGGCTCACGGACCTCCCCGTCGTGATCCTGACGGATCTCGGCGAGGTGCTCTGGACGAATGCTCTCGGCAAGGCGCTGGTCGGGGGAGTGCTGGGGGACAGCGCTCGGGACCGGAACGTCGTGTGGCGCTGGTTCACCGACCCGTCGGCCCGACTGATGCCCTCGGACCACTGGGAGAGGATCTCCACCGCCCACGTGAGCGATCTGCGCGCCGCGTTCACCCGCCGCGGCGGGGATGCGGAGGTCACCGCGCTGGTCGGAGAGCTGGAGGAGCGCAGCGGCGAGTTCGCCCGGCTGTGGGCGCTGCACGACGTCGCGCAGCGCCAGATCGACCAGAAGGTGTTCCTGCATCCGGAGGTCGGTGCCATCGAGCTGCGCTGCGAAGTCCTGCTCACCCCCGACGAGGACGTGTCGATGCACGCCTTCTTCCCGCTCGAGGGCACGGACGCCGCGCAGAAGCTCGAGCTGCTGGGCGTCATCGGCACCCAGGTGCTGCGGGCGCCCTGACCACGCCCGGGCGGAGGCTCAGACGCCCTTGGCGAGCCGGGCGATGACGTCGGCCGCCGGGCCCTCCGGGGCGTTGCGCCAGCCGGTCCCGGCCCACAGGTGGAGCCGGTCGGTGTCCCCGGCGGCCCCCGCCGCACGGCGCAGCTCCTGGGTGAGGTGATGGACGGCGGGATAGGCCGTCGGTGCCGAGGCGTCGTGCCGCTCGAGGAAGCCGTTGCGCAGCGAGCGGGCCGGCCGGCCCGTGAAGGCCCGGGTCAGCGCCGTCTCGGTGAAAGAACGGTCCGCGAGGGCCGCGCGATGGGTCGGCGAGGTGCCGGCCTCATCGGTGCGCAGAAGCAGGGTGCCGGCGGCCACGGCCCGGGCGCCTGCGGCGAGGATCCGATGCACCGCGACCGGCCCGTCCACGCCGCCCGCGCCGATCACCGGCAGATCCACGGAGTCGACGACCTGGCGCACCAGCTCGGGCGTCCGGATCGGGGGCGGGGTGCGGGTCGGGTCGTGGGTGGCGCTGTGCCCGCCGGCGTCCGGCCCCTGGACCACGAGACCGTCCACCCCGAGCTCGGACGCGGCCCGCGCCTCCTCGGGCGAGGTCACGCTGGCCAGCACTGCCGTGCGCACGGCATGCAGCGAGGCCACGTGCTCGGCGGCGGGGAGCGCGAACGTGAAGGACACGACCGGGACCGGGCTGCGCGTGAGCATCTCGAGCTTCTCGGCGAAGGAGTCGTCATCGTTGCGGGGCACCGGATCCAGGGCGATCCCGTAGGCGTCGGCCTCCGCGGCGAGCTCGGCGGCATAGTCCGCGAACGCCGCCTCGTCGATCGCGCGGGGCGGGAGCGCGAAGAGGTTCACCCCGAAATCTGCGCCGAGCCCGCGGAGCGCGGCGATCTCCGCGCCGAGGGCGACGGCGCTCTTGTTGCCGCCGGCGAGGAACGGGAAGGCGCCCGCTGCGGCGACCGCCTGGGCGAGGGCGACGGTGGAGGGGCCGCCGGCCATCGGTGCGGCGACGAGGGGCAGGCGGGAGTCGAGCAGCGCAGGGGTCATGCCCTCGATCCTCGCAAACGGATCACGCCGCCGGCGACCATGCCCAGTATCGGCAGCAGCGGCCAGATCCAGTTCAGCCCGTCCGGTCCGACCATCCCGGCGTCGGCCATCACCGCCAGACCGGCGCACACGAGCACGACGGCGAGAATCGGCTGCCACAGGGGCGGGGCGGGCCGGTCGTCGTCGCGAGGCTCCTCGAACCGTCCGAACACCAGCACCATCACCCCGGTGAGGGCGAGCAGCACCAGCGCCCACAGCGGGCGCGTCGCCCACCAGCTGCCGCTGAGCGGCGTCGGCCCGAGCCCGAACCCGCCCAGGGCGAGCAGGAGATGGGACAGGCCCACGAGGGCCGTGAGGTGCCACAGGAACCAGGTCATGATGCGTCGGTTCACCAGGACGGTCACCAGCCAGATCCGGGGACGGCGCAGCAGCGCTGTCAACGGCCGCTCCAGCAGCAGCACGAGGCCGGCCTGCAGCATCCCCAGGAACGCCATCGTCACGCGGGTCGGGCTGGAGTTGCTGATCTCGTCGGCCCCCGAGGTGATCATCGAGACCGGGTACGGGCCGAGGCCGACCAGGAGGGCGAGACCCACCGCGCCGATACCGGCCAGCACGAGGCGTCGGGCGGAGCCGCTCAGACGCCCGTCGAGCCAGGCGAAGCCGACCTGGTGGAAGCTCGCCCAGACCAGCACGTAGTTCGGGTACCCCAGCAACGGCTGGTCCAGGCCGATGCTCACCGCATCGACCACCCCGGCGAGGGCGATGCCGCCCACGATCGACCACCAGCCCAGTCGCTCCCACAGCACCAGCAGGGGAGGGGCGACCACGATCACGAGCAGATAGGCGGCCAGGAACCAGGTGGGCACCAGCGCCATCTGCGTGGCGAGCTGCAGCGCCGCGGTCGGGGCTCCGGCGGCGAGCGCGATCACGCTGATCACGAGCCAGGCCACCAGCAGCGGCAGCAGCGGGATCCCGAGCCGACGCAGCCGGGTGCGGAGCCACTGCGCATAGCCGACATCCTTGCGCCGGGCGGAGCGCCACGACAGGGCGTTGGAGTAGCCGCCCACCAGGAAGAAGATCGGCATCACCTGGAACACCCAGGTCAACGGATGGGTCCAGCGGGCGGTGTCGAGCACTCCGTGCGGGGAGATCCCGCCGTCGGCATCGACCGCGACGATCGTCCAGTGCCCCAGCACGACCACCGTGATCGCGGCTGCCCTCAGGAAATCCACCACACGGTTGCGCGAGTCGGGAGTGGCGGCATCGACCTTCTGGGCGCGGCTGAGGCGCGTTGTCGTCATGGCAGCAGAGTAGTCGGGCACCGACAGCCGGCGAGGACGGGCACCTGAGCGCGACGCCCTCGCACGACGACCTGCTCGTGATCACCCGGCGTCATCGGTATACCGTTCCTGCATGACGCTCACGATCCTCCGCTCCGTCCGGCCCTGGGGCCACGATCTCGTCGACCTCCACATCGACGGCGGCACCTTCTCGGCGTTGCTCCCACCCGGAGCGGAGGCCCCGGCGGGCGCAGAGGTCATCGACGGGCACGGCATGCTCGCGCTCCCCGGCCTGATCAATGCGCACGCCCACGTGGACAAGTCCTGGTGGGGTCGGCCGTGGGTGCCCTACGGCGGCGAGCCGACGACGCAGGGCCGTATCGCCCACGAGCGCGCCCAGCGGGGCGCCCTGGGCATCCCGGGACCGGACGTCACCGAGCGGGTGCTGCGGGAGTTCCTCCGCCACGGGACCACCGCGGCCCGCAGCCATGTCGACGTGGACCTCGGGGTCGGCCTCGACGGCATCGCCGCGGTCCAGGAGGCTGTCGCACGCCTGGAGGGCGCGCTCGAGGTGGAGGTCGTCGCCTTCCCCCAGGACGGCGTGGTCCGACGCGAGGGCGTCCTGGATCTGCTCGATCGTGCGGCCCGCGCCGGCGCCGACAGCATCGGAGGCCTGGACCCCTGTCTCATCGATCGTGACCCGGTCGCCCAGCTCGACGGCCTCTTCGACATCGCCGCACGGCACGGCTGCGGCCTCGACATCCATCTCCACGCCGGGGGTGACCTGGGGGCCTTCGAGTACGAGCTGATCATCGACCGGACCCGCCGCGCCGGGCTCGAGGGGAGGGTGAACATCGCTCACGGCTTCGCCCTGGGCCAGCTTCCCGCCGGGCGCCAGCGGTCCCTGCTCGCGGACTTCGCGCAGCTGGGAATCACCTGGAGCACCGTCGCCCCCATCGGTTCGGCACCGCTGCCCTGGGAGGCGATGCGGGAGGCCGGCGTGGGCCTCGGGCTGGGCACCGATGGCGTGCGCGACCTCTGGTCCCCCTACGGGGACGGCGACCTGCTGCGCGTGGCCCTGGACTTCGCACGCCTCCACGGGGCGCGCCGGGACGAGGACCTCGTGCGGGTCGCCCGGCTCGCGTCCAGCGACGCAGCAGGATTCGTGCACCGCGAGGTGCACGACCTGGTGCCCGGCGCCCGCGCGGATCTGGTCCTGGTCGAGGCGGAGAACGTGCCCGACGCGATCGTGCGTGCCTCGCGCCGGGAGCTCGTGCTCGCCGGCGGGCGCGTCGTCGCCCGGTCCGGCGAGGTGCTCCTCTGAGCGCTCGGCCCATCGCTCGGCCCATCGGTCGGCGCATCGACCGATCCGCTCCGGAGCCCGGTCAGCAGACCGTGAGGATCTCCGCGCCGTCCTCGGTGATCGCGATCGTGTGCTCGGTGTGCGCGGCGCGCGCGCCGGTCGCGCTGCGCAGCGTCCAGCCGTCAGGATCCACCACGAGCTCGTCCGTGTCCTCCATGACCCAGGGCTCGAGCGCGAGCAGGAGGCCCGGGCGCAGGCGGTAGCCCCGCCCGGCGCGGCCGATGTTGGGCACATGCGGGTCCTGGTGCTTGGTCGACCCGATGCCGTGCCCGCCGAACTCGGTGTTCACGGGGTAGCCGGCACTCTGCAGCACGGCGCCGATCGCGGCCGAGACGTCGCCCAGGCGAGCGCCGGGGCCGGCTGCGGCGATCCCGGCCGCGAGGGCGCGCTGCGTGGTCTCGATCATCGCGATGCTCCGTGCGGGTCGTTTCGTGCCGACGACGATGCTGAGGGCGGCATCGGCCGCGACCCCGTCCCGGAGCACGGCGAGGTCGAGGGTCAGCAGGTCGCCGTCGGCGAGCGACTGGTCGCGGGGCATCCCGTGCAGCACGGCATCGTTCACGGCGGTGCAGACGTAGTGCCCGAACGGGCCGCGGCCGAAGGACGGCTCGTAGTCGACGTAGCAGGACTGCGCGCCGGCGTCGAGGATCAGCTCGCGGGCCCAGGAGTCGATCTCCAGCAGGGAGGTGCCGACGGTGCTGCGGCTCGCGAGCTCCTGGAGGATCTCGGCGACGAGTCGTCCGGTGTTCCGGGCCCGGGTCAGCTCGGTGGGGGGGAGGATCTCGATCATGCGGTGCCTTCCAGGCTGCTGGGATAACTATCCCGGTAATCCTATACCGGTATTAGTATGGGTCGCATGGTCCGACTACCTCTCACGCCCCACGAGATCGCCCGCGGTGAGCGGCTCGGCGCTCTGCTGCGCCGAGCCCGCGGAGACCGTTCGATGCTCGAGATCGCCCTCACCGCCGGAGTCTCGCCGGAGACGCTCCGCAAGATCGAATCCGGCCGGGTCGCGACCCCCGCCTTTCCGACGATCGCGGCGATCGCCGGCGTGCTGGGTCTGTCGCTGGACGAGATCTGGGCCGCGATCAGCGAGTCCGCGAGCGAACTCGCCTCGTAGAGGCTCGTTTCTTCGAGTCCAGCTTCCCCTCCTCGACGAGGAGGCCGTGCAGCTCCGCGAGCTCGGCGACGGTGAAGTCGGCGCGCTCCAGGGTCGGGGCGATCTCCCGTCGGAACGCGGGGTAGGAGCCCGGCACCTCGGCTCCTCGCCCTCGCAGCACCCGTCGGGCGTACTCGTCGCAGACGAAAGCCGGGCGCCCGAAGCAGTACAGGCCGATCACGTCGGCCGTCTCCTCACCGATCCCCTCGACCTCCAGCAGCTCCGCGCGCAGAGCGGCATCCTCGAGTGACCGCGCGGCCTCGCCGCGATCCTCGACCCACCGGGCCAGCGCCTGCAACCGGCGGGGCTTCGAGGTCGGGAACCCGGATCCGCGCACGAGCTCGCGCACGATCTCCTCATCGGCGTCGGCCAGGGCGCCCGGGTCCAGCAGTCCGGCCGCCCGGAGCGCGATGATCGACAGATCGGCCTGCTCCCAGCGGCTGCGCTGGACGAGCACCGCGCCGACGGCGATCTCGAAGGGCTCCTCGCCGGGCCACCACCAGCCCTGCGGCCCGTGCTCCACGAGCAGCTCGCCCTGCAGGGCGCGCAGATCGATCACGCGACGTCCAGGGGCGTGCTGTCGGGATGGCTGAGGGTGAGCAGCGCGCGTCGCACGTGCGGGTTCTCCTCCAGCTGGTCCTCGATGGCCTGGACGGTGTCCTGCAGCGCCGATTCCGCGGAGTCCCCGGCGAGGTCCACCGACGCGATCACGAGGAGCTGATCCGCGCCGACCCACTCGGTGTGCAGGAAGCTGACGCTGTCCACGTCGGGGTGCTCCTGCAGGGTGCGCAGCAGCGCGGCGCTGGCCTGGGGGGAGGCGCCCTCGCCGGTGAGGAATGCCGTGTTGCGGGCGATGAGGAGGATCGCCACCACCCCGAGCAGCAGACCCACCAGGATCGAGCCGATCGCATCCCACACGGGCTGCCCGGTGAGCTGGTGCAGGCCCATGCCGAGCGCTGCGAGCACCAGGCCGATCAGCGCGCAGGCGTCCTCGGCGAACACCGCCCGCAGCATCGGATCCGAGGTGGTGCTCACGTGGCGCAGCGGGCTGACCCGGCGGGAGCGGGCCCCGCGGCGGGCCTGGCGCAGGGCCTGCAGGAAGGAGAAGCCCTCCAGGACGAAGGCGATCCCGAGCACCAGGTAGGCCCAGCCGTACTCGACGCCCTCCGTCTCGGGCGCGCTCAGGGACTGGATCCCGTGCCAGACGGAGACCCCGGCCCCCACGGCGAACAGGCCGATCGCGGCGAACATCGCCCACACGTAGCTGTCGCGGCCGTACCCCATCGGGTGGGAGCGGTCGGGTTCTCGGTGGCCCCGGCGCTCGCCGACGAGCAGGAACACCTGGTTGCCGGTGTCGGCCCAGGAGTGCACGGCCTCGGCGAGCATCGATGCGGATCCGGTCAGCAGCGCGACGACCGTCTTCGCGATCGCGACCAGCAGGTTCGCGCAGAACGCGATGATCACTGTCAGTCCGCTGCCAGAGCTCTCCTGGGAATCGCGGTCGTCCTGGGCTGAGGTGTCGTCCATGTGCCCATTGTGCGCCTCCCGATCAGCGCACCGGGTAGATGCTGACATCCTGCGCGTGGATGCCCAGGCGCACCTCGTCCCCGGGTCGCAGACGCTGCTGCGCCACGAGCTGCGGGGTGAGATCCGCCGCGATCTCCCCGGCGCGCACTCGCACCAGGTCCCCACGAGGCTCCAGATCCGTCAGCCGACGGGTCAGCACCGTCGTTCCCGGCGGCGGGAGGGCGTCGTCCTCGAGCAGATCCACGTGCGTCGGGCGGACGGCGGCGCGGACCCGCGACCCCGTCGCCACCGGCTCGTGCGTCACCCCGGCGAGGGCGCCGTCGACGGTGCGGCCGTCCCAGGTCCCGGTCAGCAGGTTCACCCCGGCCAGGCGCGCCGTGAACTGCTGCTGCGGGCGGGCGAGCACGTCCGCCGTCGGTCCGCTCTCGATCAGCCGCCCGCCCTCGAGCACGGCGACGCGATCGGCGAGGGTGACGACGTCGAGCACGTCATGGGTGACGAGGATCGTGGTGCGCTCGCCGAGGACGCGCCGCAGCAGCTCGCGCAGCGCCGGGGCCACGTCGATGTCCAGGGCGGCCATCGGCTCGTCCAGCAGCAGCAGACGCGGCGACGCCGCCAGGGCGCGAGCGATCGCCACCCGCTGCGCCTGTCCGCCCGAGAGCTGGGAGGGGCGCCGGTCCGCGAGCTCGCCCAGCCCGATCTCCGTGAGCCACCGGGACGCCTCCTCCCGGGCCCGGCGTCGGGGCGTGCCCTGGGCCCGCAGCCCGAAGGCGATGTTCCGGGAGGCGCTGAGATGGGGGAACAGGACCGGATCCTGCGCGAGCGTGGCGACGGCGCGATCGTGCGGGGGCACCAGCAGGCCGCTCGCGCTCAGGAGCCTGCCCTCGAGCGTGATCCGTCCGGTGGTCGGACGCAGGGTGCCGGCGATCAGGGAGAGGACGCTCGACTTCCCGGCGCCGTTGGGGCCGACGAGCGCGAGCGTCTCGCCGTCGGCGACGTCGAGGGCGAGGTCGAGCCCGCGCTCGCGGACGGTCGCCTCCAGGGTGAGGGTCATGTGCTCACCCGCCGCCGGACGAACGCGATGATGAGCACAGCGACGATCATGAGCACGAAGGACAGGGCGACCGCTGCCTGAGGGTCGCTCTCGCGCTGCAGGTAGATCTCCAGGGGCAGCGTGCGGGTGGTGCCCTGGAGGCTGCCGGCGAAGGTGATCGTCGCGCCGAACTCGCCCAGCGCCCGTGCGAAGGAGAGCACCGTGCCCGAGAGCAGGGCGGGTAGCACCAGGGGGAGGGTGATGGTCGCCAGCACCCGGGAGGGCCGCGCGCCGAGCGAGGCCGCGGCCACCTCGTAGCGGGTCCCTGCGGTGCGCAGCGCCCCCTCGAGGCTGATCACGAGGAAGGGCAGCGCCACGAAGGTCTGGGCGATCACCACTGCCGTGGTGGAGAACGCGATCTGGATCCCGAGGACCTCGAGCTGCCGACCGAGCAGGCCCTGCCGCCCGAAGGTGTAGAGCAGCGCGATGCCTCCCACCACCGGGGGCAGCACCAGGGGGATGAGCACGAGGGAGCGCAGCAGCGACAGGCCCGGGAAGCTCGTGCGGGCCAGGAGCAGCGCCATCGGCACGCCGAGGATCACGCAGACCAGGGCGCTCGTGGCCGACGTCTGCAGGCTGAGCCGCAATGCCTGCAGAGAGGACTCGCTCGTGATCAGCTCGAGGAAGCTGCCCCACTGGACGCGGGCTGCCATGGCTACCAGCGGCAGGAGCACGAACAGGGCACCGAGCAGCGCCGGGAGCAGCACCCAGCGGGGCAGCGATCTCATCTCAGTCCCTGCCCGTGTCGGTGCCGGTGCCGGTGCCGGAGTCGGCCCCGGGCTCGCCGAAGCCGTGCTCGCCGAGCACCTGCTGACCGGTCTCCCCGGTGACGAGGTCCACGAACTCCTGGCCGAGCTCGGGCTGCGCGGAGTCCTCCACCGTGGTGATCGGATAGGTGTTCACGGCGCTGTCCGACTCGGGGAAGGCGATGCCCTCGACCTCGTCCCCGGCCTTCGCCACGTCGGTGAAGTAGACCAGCCCGGCATCGGCCTCGCCGCTGGAGACCTTGTTCAGCACGTCGGTGACGGACTGCTCCTCGCTGACGGGGGAGAGGTCCACACCGGCGGCCCTCTCGACGGTCTCGGCGGCCGCGCCGCACGGCACCGCGGGTGCGCAGACGACCAGGTCGATCCCGTTCTCCGTGAGCGAGGCGAGGTCGGTGACCCCGGCCGGGTTGCCCGCCGGCACCGCGATCATCAGCGTGTTGCTGGTGAAGGCGACCGGATCGGCGGCCTCGAGCCCCGCGTCGACGAGCTCGTCCATGGTCGAGGTGTCGGCCGAGGCGAAGACGTCGGCCGGAGCGCCCTGCTGGATCTGTTCGACCAGGGTGGAGGAACCGGCGAAGCTGAACTCCACGTCCACGCCCTCGTGATCTGCCTCGAACTGCTCGCCGAGCTCTTCGAAGGGCTCCTGGAGCGACGCCGCGGCATAGACCGTGAGGGTGGTGGTGGTCCGCCCGCCGCCGGCGCCGCCGACGGCGCTGCAGCCCGTGGCGCCGAGCGCCAGGGCCAGTGCCGCGATGGCGGCGAGGCCCGAGACGGCGGCGCGGGGTCGGTCGGCGGTGCGGGGTCGGTCGGCGGCGCTCATGGAGCGCTGTCCGGGGAGGGCGCGGGCGTCTCCGCCTCGATGACGACGTGGGTGGCCTTGATGACCGCGCTCGCGACCGAGCCCGGCTCGAGGCCGAGGTCCCGTACAGCTTCGCTGCTCATCAGGGAGACCACGCGGAAGGGCCCGCACTGCATCTCTACCTGAGCCATCACGGTGTCCATGACGACCTTCGTCACGAGTCCCACGAAGCGGTTGCGGGCCGACGTGCGGGTGGCGCCGGCGAGCTCCGGAGTCACGGCGAGCTCGCGGGCCATGCGCGCCACCTCGACCCCGTCCAGGACGGTCCGCCCGCTGGCGTCGGCCGCGGCCTCCAGAGACCCCTTCTCGATCCAGCGCCGGACGGTGTCATCACTGACACCGAGGAAGGTGGCGGCCTCACGGACTCGTATCTGCGACATGTTCGCCATGATACGTCCGCATATGCGGATGGGTGCTGGGGTCAGCTGACAAGCAGGACGCCGCCCAGAGCGATCGCGGCGACGAGCAACGTGGCCAGTGCCGCGAGCACGAAGGGGCGGGCGCCGACGTGGATCAGCTTGCGCACCTTCACGCCGGTGCCGAGGGCGAACATCGCGGCGGCGAGCAGGGTGGTCTGCAGCAGTCCGCCGATGGTCAGCACGACCTCGGGCAGGGGGACGACGGAGCGCAGCAGCACCATCGCGAGGAATCCGAGCACGAACAGCGGCACCAGGGGCGGGCGCTTCCCGTCGGCCGTCCCGTGGGAGCGTTCCCGGGCGCCGAGCACGGCCATGACGGGAGCGAGCATGAGGATGCGAGCGAGCTTCACGATCACGGCGACAGTGAGGGCGCCGCCCCCGAGCACGCCGCCGGCCGCGACCACCTGGGCGATCTCGTGGATCGACGCCCCGGCCCACAGGCCCGAGGAGCGCGCCGACAGGCCCATGAGCGTGGCCGCCGCCGGCAGCAGGGCGATCATCAGGGTGCCGAAGATGACCACGAGCGCCACTGCGGTGACCGTCTTCTCCTCGTGCTCGTCCTCGGGGTCGGTGACGCCGGCCGCGGCGGCGACCGCCGCGGCGCCGCAGATCGAGAACCCGCAGCCGATGAGCAGCGTCAGGCGCGGGTCGACCTTCAGCAGCCTGCCCAGTGCGATCGTCCCGAAGATCCCGCCGACGACGACGCAGACCACGACGAGGAGCATCGGGACGCCGAGGGCGAGGATGTCGCCGAGCACCAGTTGGAGGCCCAGCAGCACGATGCCCGCACGGAGCAGCTTCTTCGCGGAGAAGTCCGTGCCGGGCACCACGGGCGCCGGCAGGCCCGCGGTGTTCGCGAGGGTGATGCCCACGATGATCGCGATGATCAGGGCGCTCACCCCGGGGACGAAGGGCGCCACGAGCTGTGCGAGCACAGCCACGCCGAGGCTCAGCGCGAGCCCCGGGAGGAGCGAGGGGCGGCGGGACGGGGGAGCGGTGTCAGTGCGGGCAGCAACGGAGCCGGCGGTGTTGGTGCGGGCGGTCTCGGAACGGGCGGTGTCGGCGCCTGTGGGGGTGGCGGCAGTTTCGGGCATGGGAAGAACCCTGTCACCGCTGGTCCGTGGCCGGTAGACGGCAATAGTCGATCAGGGCATATCCTTCTGATATGCCCGATGCTCTCCCGAACCTGCAGGCCCTCTCGCTCTTCGTCGCCGTCGTCGACGAAGGCGGTCTCGGCGCGGGGGCACGTCGCCTCGGCATGTACCAGCCCAATGCGAGCCGCATGATCGGTCAGCTCGAGGCGCAGGCCGGGATGCCGCTGCTGGAACGGGACCCGCGCGGCTCACGGCCCACGTCGGCCGGGCTGCTCTATGCCGCCCATGCCCGCGAGCTGCTCGAAGCGGCCGACGACTTCGCCGCCTGGCTGCGGCACAGCCGGGATGGCGACACCCTGGACCTGCAGGTCGGCGCCTCGATGACCATCGCCGAGCACCTCATGCCGGCGTGGCTCACCGACCTGCGCCGCACCAGCTCCCGCGTGCGGGTGGATCTGCGGGTGCTGAACTCCACCCAGGTGCTGGAGCAGATACGCGGCGGGCAGCTGCAGCTCGGCTTCATCGAGACCCCGCACGTGCCGCGCTGGGTCCACGCCCGCACCTTGCGCGAGGACGAGCTGGTGCTGGTCGTCTCCCCGGATCACCCCTGGGCGGGACGTGGGGCGCGCAGCGCGAGCTCAGAGCCGGGGTCGGAGCCGGGGCCGGTGCAGGGGCCGGTGCCGCTCGAGGAACTCGCGGCGACTCCACTCGTGGTCCGTGAGGGGGGATCCGGGACCCGCGATGCGTTCGAGGAGCTGGTCCCCGCGGCGGCGAGCACTCCGCCGGTGCAGGAGCTCAGCAGCAATGCCGCTGTGCGGGTCGCCGTGGCCTCCGGCGCCGGGCCCGCGGTGCTGAGCATGCTGGCTGTGCGGGCACAGCTCGAGACCGGTCAGCTGCGCCGGGTTCCCGTCGTCGGGGCGAGGCTCCGCCGTCCGTTGACCGCTGTCTGGAAGGGGCCGCGCACCCTCACCGGACCGGCGGCTGATCTCGTCGCCGTCGCGACAGGAGCCAGGCGGCCGATCCCCTGAGCGCACGTGTACGTTCGAGAGGGACACCGACCTCTTGGAGCTGAGCACATGCCGATCCTGACCAATACCGACGAGCTACCCGACCAGCCGCACCGCGGCGCCGTATGGTCCATCGCCGAACCGGATCGTGAGCTCGACTCGAACCTGATCCGGCTGCCCGCAGGGGATCAGATCGAGACGCATGTGGGCGCAGAGGTCGACACCCTCATCCATGTCGTGCGTGGTGACGGCACTCTCGTCACGGAGGGCGGCGAGGAGCCGCTGCGCAGCGGCGACATCGCGCTCCTGCCACGGCGCACCGTGCGGGGTTTCCGTGCCGGTGAACACGGTCTGGAGTATCTGACCGTGCACCGCAAGCGCCAGTCGTTGCAGATCGGGACACGGCGCGCGGCGACGGCCGAGTGACCTGACCGGATCTCAGAGGGGCGGAGGGCGAGTCCGAGACTCCGGCCATCGGCTCCACGGTGGCTCCGATGGTGGTTCCGCCGGTGGCATCGGCAGGGTCTTCTTCTCGGCCGATTTCTTCCCCGACTTCTCGGCAGTCTTCTCGGCGGTCTTCTCGGCCGAACTTCGCTTGAGCCTCGAGAGGTGCGTTCGCCAGGCATTCTCGAGCTCCTCGACCGCGATCCGCGTGGCGAGGTCGACGTCGTCGGCGACGAGGGCATGGTCGCCGCTGCGGCCGATGCGCCAGCTGGTCCGACCGGGTTCGCGGGCGACGGTGGGGATCCGGGTGGGGTCGAGCAGTCCTGCGGTCTTGTCCTGATGGTGCTGCCAGCACAGCAGGTGGAGATTCTCCAGCTCGGTGCGGCCACCGTCCACGGGCCGTTCGTGATCGAACTCCTCGAGGTGATCGCACTCGGAGGCCCAGGAGACCGGACGGGTGCAGCCGGGCACGGCGCACGTCGCGTTGCGCAGCCGCAGATGTTCGCGCATCGCCTGGGTGGGCTGGTATCGCTCCGCCGGGAGCGGGAGGAATGCGCCGGAGCACGGATCGGTCAGCACCCGGAACCAGGTCTCCTGCCCGCCGGCCAGCAGGCGAGCCATCTCGGGAGGGATCGGCGTGGTGCCGTCCACCATGCCCGGGGCATCCGAGACGCCGAGCAGGGTCAGAGCAGGCACCGTGACGTTGAGCCGGAAGCGAGGGCCGGGGATCTGGACGTCCCCGGTGTCGAAGGTGGCGTTCAGTTGGAGCTCGTAGCGCAGGCGTGACAGCGGGAGCGGACGGCCCGTCGTGGTGACCAGGTCATCCACGTCGTACGGGATCTCCGTGTCGTCCCGAAGTGCCTTCCGTTGTGCCGCCTGGATCGCGCGGGCCGATTCATCCAACCGCTTCCAGTACTCCAGGATCTCCGGGATGGGGCCGCGCGCGCTGACGGAGCCGACCCCGCGGGGGGAATCCGGGGCGATGGTGACCTCTCGTGGGGGCGGGGGTGCCGTCTCGGGCTCCTCCTCCCGGCGGGCGAGCAGGCCCACCAGCGCGCCGAGCAGTGTGACGAAGCGGTCGACCGGGATGTCCGGGGACCAGGTGGCGACGGCGATGTCGAGCTGGCGCCGAGATTCCTCGCCGAGATCCTCCGATTCGCGCACCATGCGCTGGAACCACCAGGAGGGGAAGGCTCCGCCCTCGAGCAGGGTGAACGTGCGGGGCAGGTGATGGGCCGCGCGATGCGCCGAGCGCAGCTCCCACCGGGCTACCCCGTGGGTGACGCGCAGCGCGATCGCGGCGCGGGCCGTCGTGACGTCGTCCTCGTCCTCGTCGTCCTCCCTCTCGTGGTCGAAGAGCTCCGCGAGCGCGCGATACCGGCCGGCGAGAGCGCGGGCGCTGGCCTTCTCGGCATCCCAGACCTGCTGCGCGGCTGCGCCGAGTTCCGGGTCCTTTCCGCAGTCCGTGCGGTCAGGAAGGCCGTCACGGGTCAGAGGAGAGCGAGCGTCGACGATCTGCAAGCGGCGTGGGAGCGACTCGAGGAACGCCCGGTCGGCCGCCTGGCGGTCTTCGTCGTCCGACTCCCCGCCCACGGGTGGGCTGTGCCTCTGTGTGCTCATGCTCTCCACCCCCTTGTCGCGCTCCGCCGACCAGCCGCGTTCCAGTCCTGTGCCGCGTCCTGTGGCGAGTTCTGTGCTCTGATCCCGAGTACCTTGAGCCTAGTCGTCAGAATGCCGCAGAAGAAGGGGTGTGGATAACTTCGACATTGTTTCTCAGCGGTATCCACAAAATGGTGACGCTGCTTTGTGGATAAAGTGCCTCTGGGGAGGAAGGGTCGCCTCGGGGCCTTCGCGAAGCCACCGCGAAGCCTCCGCGAAGCCTCCGCGGATCGACCTGACATCTCCTGCGGACCGGACTCCGGGGCGGCGCCAGAAGAGGCAGTCGCCGCCTCGTAGCCCACGACGAGCTGCAGTTCACTCCCGCACGGCGACGACTCCCGGAGTCGACGACACGGTGTGCAGGGGGCGGCGCCCTCGTGAACCTCGACATGCTGTCGCGTCGCCTCGGGTGCGGGGCGGCAGGCGGTTTCGACCGAATTCTCGTGACGTGCACGAAGAATGTCTGTGTGGTGCTGTATGGCGTGTCGTCGAAGTGATAACGCAGAACGGAGGAAGGGTTGGGACGAAAGGGTGGAATGGAGGGGATGGGAATGGTGTGCAGGGTGGGGCGTCGGGCAGGCATCAGGGCGCTCAGGAGCTCAGGAGTGGGATCCCACTGTTCGACTCCCGCCCGTCGGCCGCCTCCGCCCCCACGACGTGCGCCAGCCCTCACTGCGCGCACCGATCTCCACGGCGAGTCGGTATCGACCCGTCCTCACACCGGGCAGACTGGACCCATGGCCGAACTCTCTGATCCCCGCGTCGCCGTCTACCTGGACTTCGACAACATCGTGATGTCCTGGTACGACCGGGTGCACGGACGAAATGCCTATGGCCGCGACCGTCAGCGCATCGCCGAGGACCCCACGGAGCCCGAGATCGCCGAGCGGCTCGCGAAGGCGACGGTCGATGTGGGCGCGATCATCGACTACGCCGCCTCCTTCGGCTCCCTCATGCTCACCCGCGCCTATGCCGACTGGTCCTCGCCGGTCAACGCCGAGTACCGCTCGCAGCTGGTCGCCCGCGCCGTGGATCTCGTGCAGCTGTTCCCCGCCGCCGCCTACGCGAAGAACGGGGCCGACATCCGGCTCGCCGTGGATGCCGTCGAAGACATGTTCCGCATCCCCGACCTCACCCACGTGGTGATCGTCGCCGGCGATTCGGACTTCGTCCCGCTCGCACAGCGCTGCCGCCGCCTCGGCCGCTACGTCATCGCGATGGGAGTGGCAGGCTCCACCGCGAAGTCCCTCGCCGCGGCGTGCGACGAGTTCGAGGCCTACGACAACCTCCCGGGCGTCGAGCGTCCCGAGGCGCCCACGAGGACGCGCACCCGCCGCGGCCAGGGGAACGGGAACGGTCGAGGCCGGGGAAGCAGTGACACCGGCGGCTCCGCTGGGTCCGCCGGATCCGACGCAACGGCACAGGCCGCCCAGGACGCTGCTGATGCCGCGGCGGAGGCGGCCGACGCCGCAGCCGATGCCGCGGCCGATGACGACGACATCGAGAGCTCCGAGGACCCGCGCGAGGCGGCGACACGACTGCTCCAGCGCGCCCTGCAGCTGGGCGGGCGCGGCGACAGCGAGTGGTTGCACAGCTCGGCGGTGAAGTCGCACATGCGCCGCATGGACCCGTCCTTCAGCGAGAAGACCCTCGGGTTCCGTTCCTTCTCGGACTTCCTCAAGGCGAACTCCGACATCGCCGTGCTCGAGGAGACAGGGCACGAGCGTCTGGTGCGCGCCTCGTACTGATCGCGCCTCGAACTGAGCGCACTTCGTACTGACCGCAGCACCTCCTGAATCGGCACCGCACCCCGCCGGCTGCCGTCCCGCTGCGACCTCGGTGACCGCTGCACGCGATCGGGAGGCAGCACCGGTAATCGCAGGACAGGACCGTCGGTGCGGGAGGATACTGGAGACCCCGACGAAGGAGACGACGTCATGCACCTGGTCCTGTGGATCCTCGCCTTCCTGCTCGCTGCCGTGTTCATCGGGTCGGGACTTGCGAAGCTGCTGACCCCGCGCGCTCAACAGATCGAACGCACCCCCTATGCCGAGGACTTCCCGCACAGCGTGATCGTCGGCATCGGCGTGCTCGAGGTCCTGGGAGCCGTCGGACTGATCCTGCCCGCGCTCACCGGGGTCGCCACGATCCTGGTGGCCTTCGCGGCGGCCGGCCTGGCGATCACGATGGTCTTCGCGGCGCTCGTGCACATCCGCCGCGGTGACGGCTTCGTGGCGGCGCTGCCCTCGATCGTGCTCGCGATCCTCTCCGTGTTCGTCGCCTGGTCTCGGTTCGGCCCCTACCAGCTCTGACCGGCGACTACCAGCTCTGACTACGCCTGGCGGTGGTGCATCCTGGTCAGAGCCGCTGCGGTGAGGCAGGATCAAGGCATGTCACCCACCGATGTGATCGCTTGGCTCCTCGATTCCGACCCCGCGCTGCGCTGGCAGGTCGAACGCGACCTGCTCGATGCGCCGACGGACCAGTGGGAGGCGACCCGGGCACGGATCCCGCACGAGGGCTTCGGGGCCGCTCTGCTCGCGAAACAGGATCCGGACGGCCAATGGGCCGGTGGCGCCTTCTTCCCGAAGGGATTCTTCGAGGACCACGAGAACCAGCTCCTGCCCGGTCAGCCGTGGACGGCGACCACCTGGAGCCTGACCACTCTGCGCGAATGGGGCATGGATCCGGCCCCGCTCATCGAGCGGAACACGGCGCAGCTGCTGGCGGAGAACTCGCATTGGGAGTACGACGACTCGCTGCCCTACTGGGGCGGTGAGGTGGACTGCTGCATCAACGCGATGACGCTCGCGAACGGACTGTGGTTGGGGGCGGACGTCGAGTCCCTGCCGCGCTGGTTCCTCGAGCACCAGATGGAGGACCGGGGCTGGAACTGCGAGTGGGAGAGCGGCTCCGAACGCTCCAGCTTCCACTCCACCCTCAACGTGCTGCGCGCCCTGCTGATCCATGAGCAGGCCACCGGAGGCAGCAGAGCCACGCGAGCCGCGCGCGACGCCGGTGAGGAGTACCTCCTGGAGCGTCACCTCGCCTGGACCCTCCGCACCCGGGAGATGCCCGGGCCCTGGGTGGATCACTTCCTCTACCCGCCGCGCCACATCTACTCGGTGCTGCGCGCTCTCGAGCACTTCCGGCTCGCCGGCCGGAAGGAGTCGCGGATGGAGGAGGCCGTGGCGATGGTGCGCGAGGCGCAGCAGGCCGACGGGACCTGGCTCCAGCAGAAGGTCTTGCCCGGTGAGGTGTGGTTCGAGGTCGACGTCCCCGAGGGGGAGCCCTCGAAGTGGATCACGCTGGAGGCACTGCGGGTGCTGCGCTGGTGGAACGAGGGGTGACGTGAGTCAGCCTCGGCAAGCACCCCAGGGGGAACCGCGAGAGCGGCTGGGGAGACGACAGAGGCACGGTCGAGGGGGAGCTCCATGGGGGAGAAGATGTCGCGGGGCACACGCCGGGCACTGATCGTCGCGGCGGCGGCCGCACTGGTGGCCGTGCTGGTGATCGCCGGCGCGGTGACGGTCTTCGTGCGCGGAGGGATCGCGCATCCGGCGGACCGTGCCCGCACCGAGGCGGAGCAGGGGTACGAGGAATGGGCCGGACCGTTCGGCGAGGAGGCCGCTGCGCGGCAGGCCGCCCTGGAACCGGTGCTCGGGGAGCCGATCGAGGAGACCTGGTACATCGTCTGCTCGGGCATCGCGCCGGGCGGTCCGGTGCCGAATGCCCAGTACTGCGATCTCTCGGTGGCGACCACCTATGCGGTCGACTGGGCCGACCCCCAGCCCGAGGTGGACGAGATCATCACGACCCTCGAGAGCACCGAGGCCACCACGGGCGATGAGGTCACCGCCGGGGAGGGCGGGCCATGGACCGCGCTCCCGACGGACCCCGGTGAGGAGCCGGGAGGGAAGGTCGCCGAGGCCGGCCACAACGGGACGGTCTACGTCCACGGCCCGGGATCGGAGACGCTCGAGACGGGCGAGATCCTGGAGTTCGATCTCTTCCCCGACGAAGTGATCACGCAGGAGACGGTCCCCGCCTCCGAACCGCCGACGGGCCACGGCCAGGTGGAGATCCGTCGGCAGATCGGGCTCTCCCGCACCGACATCGGCTGCCGGCCGAGTCCGAGCCGAGGCTGCGACACCCTCCTGGACGAGGCGTCCATGCCGCATATCGACGGGTTCAGCTGATCACTGTCAGCTGACGGGCGACGGGCGACGGGCGACGGGAGAGGGGCGACGTGCGGCGTGCGCGAGAGGACGCAGCGCGTCAGCGCTCCACGAGCCATTTGATGAGGAAGGCGAGAGGTACCAGCGGGATCGCGGAGAGTCCGAGGATCCCGAGCACCAGCGCCCCCTTGGACTCGGCGTCCAGGGTCTGCTTCCAGCCGGCCATCGTCAGCGCATGGTCCAGCGGCACGTTCACGTCACGGGTGGAGAAGCGGTAGTCGACGACCTTGTGGAAGCCATGCCGGTTCAGGGCCCATTCCTGTCGTCGGGAGAAGTGCCAGCTGCGGCCCGAGGAGAGCGCGGCGACCGCACCGAGCCCGGCCGGTCCCGCGGACGCGTCGACCTCGTAGAGCACGTCCAGGCGGCGGGCGGTCCCCGGCTTCGTGCGGACGAGCGTGCTGGCGAACGTCGTCGACAGGCTCCGCTCGGTGAGCAGGTGCCGCCACCGGGCGTCGGCCAGGTTCGCCGAGATGCGGATCTGGTCCTGATCGGCCATCACCAGGTACGGAGTGTCGTCGAACGCCATGGCGACGGCACGCACCACGTCCTCCCACGCCCACGGGTCGCGCCGGGTGGTCGGCGCCGGCAGGGGCCGGCCCACCGGCACCATCTGGAGGGGCCGACGGGAGGAGGCCCCGGCGGTGCGCCGCTCGCGGATCATCCCGAGAGCGCCGCTGAGGCAGATCAGACCGCCCAGGGCGAAGACTCCGCCGGTGAGGAGGAGGCCCCAGGACCATCCGTCGCGTGCTGCGAGGACGGCGAGCAGGACCCCGAGGCCGAGGAAGATGAGCGTCAGGGCGCTCAGTCCGATGAGCTTCTGGGTGAAGAGACTGCTCGGGCTCGCGCCGACGGCGATCATCGGGGCTCTCCTCCGGTTCGCGCCGCGATCATGCGGCGGAGCGGACGGGAGCCGTGGCGCTGGCGTCCCGGGCGGTGGTGCGGATCCGGTACAGGCTCGACGACGCGGCGATGTAGAGCGTGCTCCCGTCCTCCCCGCCGAAGCACAGGTTCGCGGTCTTCTCCGGGACGGGGAGGTCCAGCAGGCGCTCGCCGTCGGGGGAGAACACCTGTACCCCGGACAGGCTCGAGCTCCAGATCCTGCCCTCGACGTCCACCCGGATCCCGTCGGGCAGGCCGGGGGAGACCTCGACCAGGCTCCGACCGTTCTTCGCATGGCGTCCCTCGATCACGTCGTACACGTGGATCGCGTGACCGCGCGGGCGGTCCGTGCCGGTCGCGTCGGGGTCCGCCGGGGACAGCGAGGAGTCCGCGACGTAGAGCAGCGTCTCGTCGGGGGAGAAGGCGAGCCCGTTGGGTGCCTCGACGTCGATCACCACGGGAGTGAGGGCGCCGGTGGACTCGTCGAAGCGGAACACATAGCGATCCCCGTACTCCTCCTCGCCGGCGTGCCCCTCGACGGGCCGCTTGATGCCGTAGGCCGGGTCGGTGAACCAGATCGCCCCGTCGGAGGCGACGACCACATCGTTCGGAGAGTTCAGGCGGACGGCGCCGAACCGGTCGACGAGCGTGGTCGGAGAATGTTCATCACCGGGGCCGACGGCAGCATCGCGCTGCACGGCGCGGCGCCCGTGGGAGCACTCCACGACCCGGCCGCGCAGATCCAGGGTGCGGCCGTTGGTGTGCTCCGCGGCATCGCTGAACACGGTCAGCTCACCGGTCTCCTCCGAGTACTCCAGGATCCGGTTCGTGTGGATGTCGCTGAAGCGCACGGCCCGGCGCTGGGGCAGCCAGACCGGGCCCTCGGCCCAGGTGGCGCCGGTGGCGACCTTCTCGAGCGTCGCCCCGGGGGTGAGGAGGGCGGACGAGGGCTGAACCGGTGCGGGGGTCATCATGGTCGGATCGTAGGCCAGCAGGTCGTGTGCCGTCAGCCCCGTGCCGTCAGTCCGGTGCTGTCGGTCCCGCGCCGCGAGGCACAGGATCGCGGCGCGGGGTGCCCGGCTCCGTCACGATTGCGCAACAGGCCCCCGGAAACCGTCCAGGAATGCGGGGTGGGCGCGAGACGCTGTTAGCTTGCAGGCCACACCATGCGTGTGCTCCGCCACATGGAGCCGCGTCGATCCGTCACAGTGCCGTGACCCGTGCACCGGCCTGCCCTCTGGAGGAACCCATGTTCGATGCCGCTCTCACCCCCAAGCGACGCACAGTGCTGCTGTCCCTGGCGGGGATCCCCGTGCTGCTGTCGGCCTGCGCCAAGACCACGGACGACGGCGGCGGGAGCGGCGGCGGTGGTGACGCCGAGGGCGCCCTGACCGTCGGCACCACCGACAAGGTCACCGCGCTCGACCCGGCCGCTGCCTATGACAACGGTTCCTCGACCGTGTGGACGCAGGTCTACGGCTACCTCATGAACACGAAGATCGGCTCCGAGGACGGCAAGCCCGAGCCCGACCTCGCCGAGTCCGCCGAGTTCACGAGCGACAACATCTACACCGTGACCCTGCAGGAGGGTCTCACCTTCGCCAACGGCAACGAACTCACCAGCGAGGACGTCAAGCACACCTTCGACCGTCAGCTCAAGATCGCCGACCCCAACGGCCCGTCGAGCCTGCTGGGGAACCTCGAGAAGGTCGAGGCGGTCGACGACCTGACCGTCGAGTTCCACCTCAAGGAGCCGGGCGACCAGACGTTCCCGTACGTGCTGTGCAGCCCGGCCGGCCCGATCGTCGACGCCGACGTGTTCCCGGCCGACGCGGTGCTGCCCGACGACGAGATCGTCTCCGGCAAGGCCTTCTGCGGGCCGTACCAGATCGCCACCTGGAAGCTCAACGAGCTGGTCTCCTTCGAGGCTTTCGAGGGGTACAAGGGGCTGTTCGGCGCTCCCGCCACGGCGAAGGTGTCGATGTCGTACTACGCCGATCAGAACAACATGAAGCTCGACATCCAGCAGGGCAACATCGACTGCGTGTGGCGCTCGCTCTCCGCCACCGACATCGAGGACCTCTCGACGGACGACGCCGTCGCCGTGCACGACGGCCCCGGCGGCGAGATCCGCTACATCGTGTTCAACTTCGACACCATGCCCTACGGCGCGAAGACCGAGGACGCCGACCCGAAGAAGTCGCAGGCCGTACGCCAGGCCGCCGCGGACCTCATCGACCGCCAGGCCATCGCGACCTCCGTCTACAAGGACACCTACACCCCGCTGTACTCGTACATCCCCGAGGGTCTGCCCGGCAACGGGACCCAGTTCCAGGACCTCTACGGCGACGGCAAGGGCGGCCCCGACGCCGCCAAGGCCAAGCAGCGCCTCGAGGATGCGGGCGTCGAGATCCCGGTCAAGCTCAGCCTGCAGTACAACCCCGACCACTACGGAAACTCCTCGGGCGACGAGTACGCCGCGATCAAGTCGCAGCTGGAGGAGGGCGAGCTGTTCGTCGTGGACCTGCAGTCCACCGAGTGGGTGCAGTACTCCACCGACCGCACCACCGACGTCTACCCGGCGTACCAGCTGGGCTGGTTCCCCGACTACTCGGACGCAGACAACTACCTCACGCCGTTCTTCCTCACCGACAACTTCCTGGTGAACCACTACAGCAACGACGAGGTCAACGAGCTGATCGCCCAGCAGCGCGGCACCGCAGACCCCGCCGAGCGCGAGGCCCTGTTCGTGAAGATCCAGGACATCGTCGCCGACGAGATCTCCACCCTGCCACTCCTGCAGGGCGCGCAGATCGCCGTGTCGACGTCCGAGGTCCAGGGCGTCACCCTGGACTCCTCGTTCAAGTTCCGCCTCGCCCCGCTCAGCAAGTGACCACGGGCCTCGACACCGAGGTCGAGAACACCCCCGCCAGCACGCCTGCGCCTCGGCGCAAGCGGTCCGGCGGGGGTCTCGGCCGCTACATCCTGGTCCGCTTCCTCCTCATCATCCCGACCGTGTTCATCCTGATGACGGTCGTGTTCTTCCTGATGAGGATCACCGGCGACCCGATCACGGCGGCCCTCGGCGGCCGCCTCACCCCTGACCAGCTCGCGCAGCGGCGGGCCGAGGCAGGGTACGACCGGCCCCTGATCGTGCAGTACTTCGATTACCTCGGCGGCGTGCTGCAGGGCGACTTCGGCATGTCCTACACGGATCGCACCCCGGTCACCGAGATCCTCACGACCTATGGCGGCGCCACCTTCGAGCTGGTCGTCTACGCCGTGGTCGTGGCGCTCGTCGCCGGCGTGCCGCTGGGCATGATCGCGGCGCGCACCCGCGATCGCTGGCCCGATGCCGTGCTGCGGGTCGTCGCGATCCTCGGCTACGCCACGCCCGTGTTCTTCGTGGGCCTGCTGCTGAAGCTCGTGTTCTCCGTGGGCCTGGGATGGCTGCCGGTGGCCGGGCGGATCTCGACCCGCGGCGAGCTGACCATGGGCTCGATCCTGAACCCGAGCCCGTTCTACCTGCTCGACGCGCTCCGGCTGGGCCGGGTGGACGCGCTGATCGATGTGGCGTCACATGCGGTGCTGCCGGCGATCGCGCTCGGCGTGCTCACCGGCGGGATCTTCCTGCGCCTGGTGCGCACGAACATGATCGGAACCCTGGAGATGCAGTACATCGACTCCGCCCGCTCCCGCGGGGTCTCCGAGTCCCGGCTCACCACGCGCCACGCCCTGCGTCCCGCTCTGATCCCGATCGTCACCGTGATGGGCATGCAGATCGCGATGATGCTGGGCGGCGCGGTGCTCACCGAGACCACCTTCGAGTGGAACGGACTGGGCTACATGCTCGCCGAGTACATGAAGGCCCGCGACTACGTGGCGGTGCAGGGCATCGTCATGATGCTCGCGGTCATCGTCGCGCTGTCCAACTTCGTGGTCGACGTGGTCGCCGCCCTCATCGACCCCCGAGTGAGGTACTGACATGACGCTCTCGAACCCTGTTCCGCCCGGAGAGGGCGGCGGCACCGACGCGGACCTCGCGGTGGAATCGGCGACCGTCGCGGCCACGGCCCGCTCGCCCTGGTACCTCCGACTTCCCGTGGTCAGCCATCTGCGTCGCAGCGTCGGCCTCCAGCGGGGAATGCTCATCACCGGTATCGTGCTCGTCGTCGGCCTGCTGCTGACGGCCCTGTTCGCCCCGTTGCTCGCCCCCTACGGCTTCGCCGCCACCGGGGCCGACGGTGTGAAGTTCGGCGGTCAGCAGCCCCCGTCGGCCCAGCACCTGCTGGGCACCACGGTGACCGGCTTCGACGTGCTCTCCCGCGTGATCTGGGGGACCCGCACCGCGGTCGCCGTGATGGTGTGCGCCGTCATCGCGTCCCTGTTCCTGGGGGTCGCGCTGGGGCTGCTGTCCGGCTACGTGGGCGGCTGGCTGGATCGTGTGCTGGTGATGCTGGCCGACGCGATCTACGCCTTCCCCTCGCTGCTGCTCGCGATCGTCATGTCGATCGTGATCTCCGGCGGCCAGTCCGGCGCCTGGGGCGGCATCATGGCCGCGGCGATCTCCATCACCGTCGTGTTCGTGCCGCAGTACTTCCGGGTGATCCGTGCGGAGGTGGTACGGCTGAAGGCCGAACCGTTCGTCGAGGCCGCCAAGGTCATCGGCACCGGGCACCGCCGCATCATGGGCACCCACCTGCTGCGCAACTCCACCCGCACCCTGCCGCTGATCTTCACCCTCAACTCCTCCGAGGCGATCCTCACCCTGGCCGCCCTCGGCTTCCTGGGCTTCGGCATCGAGCCGACCAGCGCCTCCGAATGGGGCTACGACCTCAACCGGGCCATGAGCGATGCGACCAGCGGGATCTGGTGGACCGGCCTCTTCCCGGGCCTCGCGATCGTGGCCGCCGTGCTCGGCGTGACCCTGGTGGGCGAATCCATCAACGATCTCAACGACCCGCGACTGCGCACCCGCAGGAAGCGCTCGCGCGCGCAGCGGAAGAAGGTGACGGCATGACCGGCATGAACGGCACGCAGAGCACTCCCCGGCTCGAGATCACCGACCTCGACATCCATTTCGCGACCGACGGCGGCGACGTCCACGCGGTCGACGGCGTGAGCGTGAGCGTCGCGCCGGGGGAGATCCTCGCGATCGTCGGCGAGTCAGGCTCCGGCAAGTCCGTGACCGCCCGTTCCATCCTCGGGCTGCTGCCCGAGACCGCGGAGGACTCCGGGGCGATCCTCGTCTCCGGGACCGACGTGGTGGGGCTGAGCGGGAAGCGCCTGCGGGCGCTGCGGGGCGAGGACGTCTCGATGATCTTCCAGGAGCCCTCGAGCGCCATGAACCCGGTGTTCCCCATCTGGTGGCAGCTCGGGGAGGGCCTGAAGGCGCACCGGCCGAAGATCACCCGCAAGGAGATCCGCGCCGAGGCGATCGCGGCGCTCGAGTCGGTGGGGATCCCCGATCCGGCCGAGCGCATCGACCGTTACCCGCACGAGTTCTCCGGCGGCCAGAAGCAGCGCATCATGATCGCCATGGCGCTCGCGCTCGGCGCCGAGCTGATCGTCGCCGACGAGCCCACCACCGCGCTCGACGTGACCGTGCAGGCGGAGATCCTGGAGCTCCTGCGCGATGTGCGCGACCGCTTCGGCACCTCGGTCATCATCATCACGCACAACATGGGCGTGGTCGCCGACCTCGCCGATTCCGTGGCGGTCATGTATCGCGGCTCCATCATCGAACGGGCCGGGGTGAAGGAGCTGTTCGCCAGCCCGCGCGAGGAGTACACCCGCAAGCTGCTGGCCGCGGTCCCGCACCTGGGACGGAACTCCGCCTGGACGGCGCTGAGCCGCGAGCAGCAGCAGGTGATCGAGGACGCCGCCCCCGTGGTGGTCGCGAAGGACCTCGTCATCGAATACCCCGGCAGGCTGGGCCGGGCCCCGTTCCGCGCCGTCAAGGGCGTGGACTTCCAGATCCGCGCCGGTGAGGTGTACGGGCTGGTGGGGGAGTCGGGCTCCGGCAAGACCACCATCGGCCGCACCATCGCGGGTCTCGAACGCGCCACCGGAGGCAGCCTCCAGGTGCTCGGGCACGAGATGAACGGGGTGCGGGAGAAGGACTTCAAGCCCGTGCGCCGGCGCATCGGCTTCGTGTTCCAGGATCCGGCGACCTCGTTCAACCCGCACCTGACGATCGAGGAATGCATCGCCGAGCCGCTGATCGTCCACGAGCCCCGGCAGTCCGCGGAGGACCGTTCCCGGCAGGTGCGGACCCTGCTGGAATCCGTCGAGCTGCCGGCGGCGTACGCGACCCGGTACCCGCACGAGCTCTCCGGAGGCCAGCGCCAGCGCATCTCCCTGGCCCGAGCGCTCGTGCTCGAGCCGGAGCTGCTGATCGCCGACGAGCCGACCAGCGCCCTGGACGTCTCCGTGCAGGCCACCGTGCTCGAGCTGTTCCGGGAGCTGCAGGCCCGCCTGGGCTTCGCAGCGCTGTTCATCAGCCACGACCTGGCTGTGGTCGATTCCCTCGCCCATCGGATCGGCGTGCTTCTGCGCGGCGAGCTGGTCGAGGACGGCCACGGGCCCGATGTGCTGCAGCGCCCGCAGCACGAGTACACCCGCAAACTGATCGCCTCGCTCCCGGTGCCCGACCCCGTGGAGCAGGCGACACGACGCGAGGCGTTCCAGCGCGAGTGGGGCGCCGGCGCGACGGGCTGAGCGTCGCAGCGCGCCGATTCCCGCTACGGTGTCTGGACACATGGCCGGTCACCACACAGGACGCGCAGGAGAGAGCAGGAGAGAGCATGAGCACCGGACCCCGAACCAGTCGTCGTCGCAGGCCCAGGCACGTGCTGCTCGGCCTCGCCATCGTCGGGCTGACCATCCCGCTCGCGGCCTGTGACAGCTGGAGCTCGACCTGCGAGACGGACTCGAGCTGCCATATCGAGATCTCCGGTACGAAGTTCTACGAGCTGCCGCGCCCGCTGGACGCCGGCGAGGGGACCGAGAACAACGGGACGACGGAACGGATACGGCTGGTCGAGGCCACGGAGGGTGGCACGGCGACCCTCCAGGTGGGCGGTGAGGAACCTGTCTGCGCCGCCGGAGAGAGCTTCACGGTCGTAGACACCACCTTCACCTGCACCGAGGTCGGTGACGAGTCGATCGTGCTGGACACGGTGCGGACCGGCTGAGCCGGTCGGGACGGCGGGGACGGTGGGTCCGACGGAGGGACTACGTCCTCCCCCTGCACTCCTCCCCGAGGAGGATCCGGGGTCGACCCGTGCTCCGACGTGCTCGGTGGCCGTGCACGGAAACCTGGAGGCATGACATCGACCTCCTGCCTCCCGGAACCGGACCCCGTCGCCGGGGACCGAACGACGACGGTGCTCGGGACCGTGCCCGCGACCACAGCCGACCCCTCGTTCGGAGCCAGCCCTGACTCGACGCACGAGCCCGGCCCCGCGTCGGATCGGATCGAGGCGCTCGACCTGGTGCGTCTGCTCGCGATCATCGGGATGATGACCGCTCACCTGCTGGCGCCGCTGGCGCTGATGCCCGATGTCGGAGGGATCCAGGGGCCGCTCGCCCGGGTTGCCCACGTGCTCACCGAAGGACCGTCCTCGACGCTCTTCGCCGTGATCGGCGGCTGCAGCCTCGTGCTCGCCACGCGACGCCGGCTGGAGCGCGGTGATCGCCGCGGCGCCGTCGCCTCCGTCATGGTGCGCGGCGCCTGCGTGACCCTGATCGGTCTGCTGCTGGAGCTGCTGCCCTCCTCGGTGATGGTGGTGCTGGTGCCGTTCGGCCTGGCGATGATGATCACGGCGCCCCTGCTGCTGGTGCCCACCCGTCTCCTCGTGCCGCTCATCGCGGTGCTCGCGGTGGGCGGGCGCCCCCTCGCCCAGAGCGTCCCGGGCCCCGTCGAGTTCGGGACCGTGACCCTGCTCAGCCTCGGGGAACCGCTGACGGTGCTGCGTGGGATCGCGCTCACCGGCCAGTACCCGCTGATCACCTGGGTGCCGTACCTGCTGCTCGGGGTGGTGCTCATGCGGTGCCTGCTGCGTGCCCGGCAGAGCGGGCGGGCCCGGCGAGCCGCCGTCCTCGCCGCCGCGAGCGGCGCCGTCGCCGCCGTGATCGGGTACGTCCTGCCGGTGGTGGCAGGTCCTCTCGGCGCCGCGACCCCGGGTGCCTGGTACCAGGCCGCGCCCCACACCGGCACGCTGGGCGACATGCTCGCCACGGGCGGGGTCGCGGTGGTGCTGATCGCCGTCGCGATCGGACTGCTCCCACCGGGTCGGCATCTTGTGGGCCGGCCCGCCCGGATCCTGCGCAGCGCCGGAGCGGCCCCGCTGACGCTGTACGTGATCCACGTGGCGCTCACCAGCGTCGCGCTCATCACCGCGGTGCTGGTGTCGAGCGGGGATCTGACCTCGATGCCCTGGTACGTCGCCGGGCTCGGGATCCTCACGGTGCATCTCGCGCTCGCCGTCGGGCTCGGTGCGGTGCTCGCCGCGCGGGGCGCGCGCGGACCGCTCGAGGCGCTGCTGGCCCGCATCGGCCGACGCCTCGTGCGCTCCTGAGCGAAGTGCGCGACAGGGCTCGTCGCAGCAGGCATGATGGGTTCCGCCTCTGCAGCGCCCACGAAGGGCGCGCACGTCAGGAACCCGAAGGAGGGGATCGTGCGCGGAGACCTGAGCTTCCGCGACGACGGCACGTTCACCGTCGTCCAGTTCAACGACACCCAGGACGGCCACCGCACCGACGTGCGCACGATCGCCCTGCAGGAGGCCGTGCTCGATGACGTGACGCCGGACTTCGTGGTCATCAACGGCGACGTCATCGACGGCTCACCCACCACCGAGCTCGAGGCGAAGCAGGCGATCAACAACGTCGTGCGGCCGATGGAGGACCGCGGCATCGCGTGGGCGATCACCTTCGGCAACCACGACGAGGACTCCACGGCGACGACCGGCCTGGACGAGCAGGGCTACCTGGACTTCGTCGCGCAGTACCCCCACAACGTGAACACCCCCGGCGCGAAGGGGATCACCGGCAGCGGGAACCAGGTGCTCACCGTCGGCTCCTCGAGGGGCAGAGGGCAGGGAGGCAAGGACAAGGCCACAGGGAAGGGCCGCTCCGATGCCTTCGCCCTGTGGCTCCTGGACTCCGGCCGCTATGCGCCCGAGAAGATCGCCGGCCAGGACTTCGAGGGCTACCCGGACTGGGACTGGCTGCGCCCCGACCAGATCCAGTGGTATCTGCGGACCTCGGAGGAGCTCGAGCGGAAGAACTCCGCCGTGGTCCCCGGTCTGGTGTTCCAGCACATCGCCCTGTGGGAGCACCGCTTCATGTGGTTCGCGAGCGTCGACTCGCGCACCGAGGCGGATCACGCCCGCGCCGTGGCGAAGCACTCCCTCGAGGGGGAGCGGAACGAGGACGAGTGCCCCGGCCCGTTCAACTCCGGCATGTTCGCCGCGATGCAGCAGCGCGGCGACGTGAAGGGCCTGTTCGTGGGCCACGACCACATCAACACCTATGTCGGGAACTACTACGGGATCCAGCTCGGCTACGGTCCCGGCACGGGGTTCGGCGCCTACGGCGCGGGTGGAGCCGAGAACCATCGCGTGCGCGGAGCCCGCGTGTTCCATCTCGACGAGAGTGCCGAGGAGGTCTACGCCGGGACCGAGCTGCGCTTCGCCGCGGACTACGGCATCGACCTCGACGCGGCGGCGCAGCCCGGCGAGCCGGCCGAGTTCCCCGATGGGGTGCGCTGAGCCGGCGCCCGGGGCGCAGCCGATGTCGCAGGACTGTCGATGTCTCAGCACTATCGAATCTGCAGCACTGTCGATTCTGCCGATCCCGTTCGACAACAGGGTGAGGACGGCGAGAGACGCCGCCTCGCAAGGAGGATGATCCTGATGGCCCGTTACACCGTGTTCCTGTACCACCCCACCGATCAGGCCACGACCGATCCCGAGGTGCTGGCCTCGCAGATGGCCGAGCACGACGCGCACGGCAAGGAGCTGGTGGACGAGGGCGTGATGATCTTCGGCAGCCCGCTCGAGGACCACGACGCGACCACCTCGATCCGTGCCGACAGCCTCGTGGACGGCCCGTTCGTGGAGGTCAACGAGGTGATCGTCGGCTTCTACGTGATCGAGGTGCCCGATCTGGACGCCGCGATCGCGGTGGCACGGCGCAATCCGATCATCCATCAGGGAGGCGGGGTCGAGGTGCGCCCCATGAGCGCCGAGGAGCAGCCCGGCGTGCACGGGAGCATCCCCGCGTGACGGACCCCGGGGCCGCAGCGGCGGCCGTCGCCACGGCGCACCGTGCCCACTGGAGCACGGTGCTCGCGGCGACGGTCGCGCTGACCCGCGATCTCGACCTCGCCGAGGACAGCGTGCAGGAGGCCTATGCGCAGGCGCTCGAGACCTGGGAGCGCAGCGGTGTCTTCGAGAACCCAGCAGGCTGGCTGACCACAGCGGCCCGTCGTCGTGCGCTCGACGTGATGCGGCGCGCGCAGACCCTGCAGCGCAAGCTGCCCCTGCTGGTGTGGGACGGTGCCGGCGACGGAGTTGAGGACGAGGACGAGGACGGGGACGAGGACGAGCACCCGGGCCACCGACGGATCGAGGACGAGTCCGTTCCCGTCGTGCTCGACGAACGGCTGCGGCTGATCTTCCTCGCCGCCCACCCCGCGCTGGCCCCCACCTCGCGGATCGCCCTGACCCTGCGCCTCGTGGGTGGGCTCAGCACCGAGCAGATCGCCGCCGCGTTCCTCGTGCAGACCTCGACGATGGCGGCCCGGCTGACCCGGGCGAAGAAGCGCATCCGCCTCAGTCGCATCCCGTGCCGCGTGCCGCCCGCCGAGGAGCTCGACTCCCGGCTGGTCGACGTGCTGGACGTGCTCTCGGTGCTGCTGGCCACGGGAGCCGGCTCGGGCGGAGCGGCCCCGGGCCCGGCCCCGGAGGGCTCCGGGTCGCGGGCCGCTGTGCTCGACACCGTGGTGCACACGCTCGAGGTGCTGGTGGACCTGCTGCCGGGACGCACGGAACCGCGCGGCCTGCTCGCCCAGGCCCTGCTGCTGCGGGCACGCGCCTCCACCCGCACCGGCGCACGCGGCCGTCCGATCGCCCTGGCGGAGCAGGATCGTGCGCAGTGGGATCGCGAGCTGATCGATCGTGCGGACCGTCTCGTGGTCGGCGCGCTCGCCCAGGGCGGGCGCGGCCCCTATCTGCTCCAGGGTGCGATCGCGGCGTGCGTCGCCGTGCCCGAGCGGCACGAGGACATCGACTGGCGCGAGGTGGTCGAGCTCTACGACGCCCTGCTGGTCCACTGGCCCACAGCGATCGTGCAGCTCGCGCGGGTGGTCGCGATCTCGGAGGCCGACGGTGCGGCCGCGGCCCTCGCAGACCTCGAGCCGCTCGCGGAGGAGCTCGATGCGCACCGTCCGTTCCATGTCATCCGCGGTGAGCTGCTCAGCCGCCTGGGCGAGCACGACAGGGCCGTCCCGGCCTTCCGCGCGGCGCTGGAGCGCCCGGGCGGCGAGGGGGAGTCGGACCTGCTGCGCGAGCTGCTCCGGACGAGCTGAGCAGGAGCGGCCTCACGGTCAGCGGCGATCGAACCGCGGCTCGGCACCCTCGAGGATCCGGGCGACGACGGGGACATCGGCGTCGGCCCAGTCCCTGGTCGCCAGCTGATCACGGGTGACCCACTCGAGCCGATCGTGGTCGGTGCTGGCGAGCGGGCCGTCGTGGTCCAGGCGGGTCCAATAGCAGTCGAGATGGAGGTCGCGGTCACCGGCGTCGGCCTCCCCGCGGCCGAGCAGCCATCCCACCGTGACCTCGACGCCGAGCTCTTCGCGGAGCTCGCGGATCAGGGCCTGCTGCGGGGACTCGCCCGGTTCGATCTTGCCGCCGGGGAACTCCCAGCGACCGCCGGCGCTCTTCCCGGGGCGGCGCCGGGCGGCGAGGAACCGGTCGTCGCGCACGATCACCGCGCCGACCACCCGCAGGGGTGCCGGGTCCTCGGGCTCCTCCTCGTCGTCGGCGAAGCCCACGTCGTGAGCCCACCAGGAGTGCCCGCAGCCACCGCACTCACGATCCGGGCCGAGGCCCGTGCAGCCCGCCCAGACCACCCAGGACGGGGACGACTCCATGGCCCCGGGCACGGGCATGCCGATGACGCGGTGGAGCACCTGGCCGCCGCCGCAGCGTGGGCAGGTGCCGCGCTGCCAGCGATGCTCGCGGAATTCCGCGGGAACGGCGTCGTCGGAGGGTTCGAGGGTCATGCGCTCAGTGTGCCGCAGGGGTACGACGGACGGAGCGGGGAACAGCGGAGCGGACCAGCACGAGGTGCTGGTCCGCTCCGAGGTCGTTCCGTCCCGCTCCGGATCAGCTCCAGGTGACGGGATGCTCGGGATCTGCCATGTCCACGGAGGGGGTGCCGAGACCGCCGCCCATCCACATCTCGCAGGTGCCCTTCTTGCCGTCCTTCTCGCAGTCCATCGTCGTGTCGATGCTGCCGATGTACTCGCCCTCGACGAAGGTGGGTTCGTCGTAGCTGGGCGTCGCCGTCATCTTGTCGATGGTGCGCTGGCTGTCCTCGGGGAGGGACCGCTTCACCGTGCCGTCGGTGAGCGTGTAGCCGTCATCGGTCGTGGCCGGCAGCTCGCCGATGCCGCAGCCGGCCTTCAGGGTGTCCTGCGCGATGCAGGCATCGACCGACTTCTGCACCGCGGCGCGGAAGGTGGCCAGGCCGTCGTCGGTCAGCGTCGCCTCGGGCCACTCGACGTCGGTGTCGTAGTCGGTGTACACCATCGGATCCGTGACCGAGGGGGCGAAGCCCTCCACCCCGAAGGCGATCTCATAGGACCCCGGCAGCATCGCGAGGCTGACATCCGTGGGCAGCTCCTCGCCGTTGATCGTGGCACCGAGCCCGGCCAGGGAATCCGGTGTGTAGGTGGACCACATGGGGGAATCCAGCTCGAAGACCTCGTCGGAGTCGTAGTCGCTCACGGTGAAGTCGTAGGTGGTCGCCTCGCCGCCCACCGTGAACGACACCGGCACGGTGCCGTCGATGCCCTCGGGCTCCATCGCGGGGGCCTCCACGACGACGTCGGCGATCGGTGCGGCCGCGAGTGCCGCGTCATAGGCCGCCGCGGGCAGCACCTCGTCGCTCCCGCTCGGATCGGCCGCGAGCTCGAAAGCTGCGGCGGAGTCCCCGGCGACCAGGGCATCCATGTAGTCGGTGACCAGGGTCGTGGCCTGTTCCTCCGGCGTCGCGGCCTTGTCCCCGCCGCCGCCGCCCGTGGTGTCGCCGCCGCCACCGTTGCGCACGGCGAAGAAGATGATCAGGGCGATCACCACGATCACCGCGACGATCAGGAAGAGCGCGCCCGCGATGATGCCGATGATCAGGCCGGTGCGCTTCTTCTTCGGCGGCGGAGGGGGCGGCATCGGGGACGACGGCGGGGTGGACATCGGGCCGCCGTACTGGGGCATGGGGGAGGCGGGGGGCTGGGACACGGGGGAGCTCCTGGAACTTCGCTGACGGAAGTGCTCAGGATATCCGCATCGGGTTCTGGTACCGGTAACGATGCCGGATCGAGACCGCCGTGTGTCGGACGATCTACACGCCGAGGGCCTCCAGCACGGCATCGCCGTACTCCGCGAGCTTCTTCGCCCCCACCCCGCTGATGCCGGCGAGGGCACCGGTCGACTCCGGCCGGGACTGGACGATCGCGACCAGCGTGGCATCGGAGAACACCATGTACGGAGGGATCTGCTTCTCCTTCGCCACCGAGGTGCGCCAGGTGCGCAGGGCCTCGAAGCGCTCGCGCTCGGCGATCTCCAGCCCCTCGGCGGCGCGGGATCCGCCCCCGCCACCGCTGCGCGACGATCGCGAGCGCGTGGCCTTCGCCGGGCTGCGGTCCACGGCGAGCTCGACGGTGACCTCGCTGCGCAGCACCGGACCGGCATGGGACCCGGGGACGAGCACTCCGTAGTCGCCCTCGGCATCGACGATGCCGCGTGCCATCAGCTGACGCATCACCGAGCGCCATTCCTTCTCGCTCAGCTCCGCCCCGATGCCCCAGACGCTCAGCTCCTCGTGCCGGGACTGGCGGGAACGGTCGTTCTCCCGCCCCAGCAGCACCTCGATGATCTGACCGGAACCGAACTTCTGGCCGCGTTCGCGATCCAGCCGGATCAGGGCCGAGAGCAGCTTCTGCGCGGGCACGGTCGCGTCCCAGGTCTGCGGCGGGCTCAGGCAGATGTCGCAGTTGCCGCACGCCTCGGAGTCCTGCCCGAAGTAGCGCAGCAGCTGCACGCGCCGGCAGGAGACCGTCTCGCACAGGGCGAGCATCGCGTCCAGATGCGATCGGGCGTTGCGCTTGAAGGTCTCGTCGCCCTCGCCGGAGTCGATGAACTTGCGCTGGCTGACCATGTCCCCCAGGCCGTAGGCCATCCACGCGGTGGATGGCTGACCGTCGCGCCCCGCACGGCCGGTCTCCTGGTAGTAGCCCTCGATCGACTTGGGCAGGTCCAGGTGCGCCACGAAGCGCACATCGGGCTTGTCGATGCCCATGCCGAAGGCGATGGTCGCCACGATGATCAGGCCCTCGGCGCGCAGGAACCGCTCCTGGTGGTCCTGGCGCACACGGGCGTCGAGCCCCGCGTGGTACGGGAGGGCCGGGATCCCGCGCTCGGAGAGCCAGGCCGCCGTCGTCTCGACGCTCTTGCGCGAGAGGCAGTACACGATGCCGGACTCGCCCTCGTGCTCCGCGGTGATCAGCTTCAGCAGCTGCTCGCGCGGGGAGGCCTTGGGCTCGATCCGGTACTGGATGTTGGGGCGGTCGAAGCTGGAGACGAAGTGCTTCGCGTCCTCCATCCGCAGACGCTCGGTGAGCTCACGGTGGGTGGCCTCGGTGGCGGTCGCGGTCAGCGCGATCCGCGGGACGCCCGGGAAGGCGTCGGCCAGCACCGACAGCCCCATGTAGTCGGGGCGGAAGTCGTGGCCCCACTGGGAGACGCAGTGCGCCTCGTCGATCGCGACGAGGGAGAGCCGGGCTCGCTGCAGCAGGTCGATGGTGCGCGGGAGTACAAGACGCTCCGGCGCCATGTAGAGCAGATCGAGCTCGCCGGCCAGCAGCTGCTGCTCGACGGCCTGGGCCTCGTGCCGCTCGAGCGTGGAGTTGAGGTAGGCCGCACGAATTCCGACGGCCTCGAGCGCGGCGACCTGATCGGACATGAGCGCGATCAGCGGGGAGACGACCACGCCCGTGCCGCTGCGCAGCAGCGCGGGGATCTGATAGCACAGCGACTTGCCGCCGCCGGTGGGCATCAGCACCACGGCGTCCCCGCCGCCGGCGACCTGCTCGATGATCTCGGCCTGCTCGCCGCGGAACGAGTCGTACCCGAAGACGGTCGAGAGGACCTGGAGTGCGGCATCCGTCTGCTCGGCATCGCCCTCGCGGAGGGCGGAGATCGGGTCGGCGGTGCGCGGAGAATCCATGGTGGCCACTGTATTCGTCGGCAGGGACGGGTGGGGACCGGGCGGGATCGGTGTGGACGGCGGGCGTGTGAGCGGCCGGCGGCCGGCGACCGGTGGTCAGCTGTCGGAGGACACCGGGACCCGGTCGCCGGAGACGTTCCCGGTCTCGTGCTCGTCGTCCCCGTGCGGGTGCTCGGCATCTTCGACGGTGGCTTCGGTGAGCGCCGAGGCCGCGATGGCGGCCCCGTCGCCGGTGCCCACCACCGAGGACTCGTCCACGGAGCGGTCGATGCTGGTCGACAGGGCCTTCTCCCTCACGAACAGCATGACCACGACGACAGCCAGGGCGACCGGGATCAGCCACTGCACGATCGGCAGCAGCGCCTCGTTGTACGAGGTGATGATCGGGATGCGGAACGCATCGGGCATATCGGCGACGGCGGACGGGGTCAGCCCGTTCACGTCGAGCGCCCCGCCGGGGGCACCGGACGGCTGGTCGACCGCGGAGAGGTTCTCGGTGAGCAGGGTCGCCAGGCGGGAGGCGAACACCGCGCCCACGATCGCCGAGCCGATCGTGGCGCCGACCTGCTTGAAGTAGTTGAAGGAGGCGGTGGCGGTGCCGAGGATCCGCACCGGGAACGCATCCTGCACGATCAGCATCAGGATCTGCTGGCCGAGCCCCAGGCCGATGCCGAAGATGCCGATGTACGTGCACATCACGACATTGCTGGTCTCGAGGGTCATGGTGGAGATCAGATAGAGCGCGACGGCCATGATCGCCGAGCCGATGAGGGGGAAGATCTTGTAGCGGCCGGTGCGGGTGACCAGCTGGCCGGAGACGATCGACGAGATCAGCAGGCCGCCCATCATCGGGATCATGAGCAGGCCCGCCACGGTGGCGTCCACCCCGGCGACCATCTGGATGTAGGTGGGCATGTAGCTGAGCACACCGAACATCGCGACGCCGGTGAGCAGGCCCGCCAGGGTGGCTAGCACGAAGCTGCGGTTCTTGAAGAGGTCCAGCGGGATGACGGGCTGCGAGGCCGTGGCCTCGACCCGGACGAAGAGGGTTCCGAGCACGAGTGCGGCGGCGAGGAGCCCGATGATCTGCGGGGAGAGCCACGCGTACTGGCTTCCGCCCCAGGTGCACACGAGCACGACGGCGACGGTCGCGGCGGCGATGAGCATCATGCCGAGGTAGTCGATCTTCGGTCGCTGAGTACGGATCGGCGCGGGCAGGTGCAGGAACAGGACGATCGCGACGATCGCGAGCACGCCGAGGGGGAGGTTCAGCCAGAACGCCCAGCGCCAGCCCGGGCCCTCGGTGAGCCAGCCGCCCACCAGGGGACCGGCGACGGAGGAGACGGCGAACACCGCGCCCATGACGCCCATGTACTTGCCGCGCTCCCGCGCCGGGACCACTTCCGCGATCGCGGACTGCGAGAGGATCATCAGCCCGCCGCCGCCGAGGCCCTGGATGATGCGGGCGATGATCAGCAGCGCCATGCTGTTGCCCAGCCCGCCGACGACGGAGCCGATCATGAACAGCAGCACCGCAGCGATCAGCACGGGCTTGCGGCCGAACAGGTCGCTGACGCGCCCGTAGACGGGCATCATCACGGTCGACGCGAGGATGTATCCGGTGATGACCCAGGTCATCTGCTCGACGCCGCCGAGCTGGCCCACGATCGTGGGCAGGGCGGTGGAGAGGATCGTCTGCGAGAGGGAGGCCATCAGCATGGTCACCATGAGGCCGACGAAGAGCAGGACGATCGTCTTGGTCGAGGGGGTCGACTCCTCGGTGGGGGAGTGCGGCCGCGCGTGGGTGTCAGCGCGAGTGGACATCAGGCTTCTTTCAGGAGTGAGCGGAAGACGGAGATCGAGTGGTCGAAGGCGGAGAGGTTCTCCTCCTCGAGGATTCGCGGATCGCTCTCGTAGGCGAAACGCATGATGGATGCGGCCATCAGGACCAGTGCGCGGGCTCTGTCGAGGGGGCCCTCGACGTGCCCGCTCAGCAGGGAGTCCTGCTCGGTGAGCTGATCGAGGACGAGTTCCTGGATCTCCTGCGCCTGACGCTTGAGACGGTGGTTGAACTCGGGGAAGCGGTCCACGAGCTCCCGGCGCCGGGCGTAGCCGCCCTCGGTCATGCGCGAGGCGCGGGCCGTGGCGACGAGCAGGTGCACGGCACGGCGCAGGTCATCGGTGTCCGTGCTGTCCTCGAAGGAGGACTCGAGGACCTCGTCGGGGACGCGCGGCGGGACCAGCCCGAGGATCGCGTCCTCCTTGCTGGCGAAGTAGTTGAAGAACGTCCGGCGGGAGACTCCGGCACGATCGGCGATCGCATCGACCGTCGCCGCGGCGAGGCCGGCCGCCTCAGCCAGTTCGGAAGCGGCCAGGTGGAGACCGCGGAGCGTCTCGAGACGCTGCCGCTGGCGAAGACCGGACTCAACTGTTTGCACCAGTGCAGTTTTGCACTCATGCAACTTCACTTCAAGAGGGTTCCCGCGCCTCGTGCCTCACAGGTGGGGCGGGCCGGAGCGTCGGGGCAGGCGTCGGAGTCGTTCTTCCCGAACTCCGCTCGTCGCCCCGCCCGGCCCAGTAGCCTCGGCGGGGAGGAGCGATGTCGGTCCCGCAGCGGCCGTGCGCCTGCCGTGTCCAGAGAGAGCGATTCCATGACCACCCGATACCTGATGCGTCTCGGCAAGACGCCGTTCGACGTCGTCGACGCCTTCCACACCTTGGACCGGAACCTGCTCGGGACCAACAGCGGGAACCTCGTCTACGGAGCCGCCGCGCACAAGCTCTTCTCCACCCGGGACACGGAGGTCGACGCCAACTACTACCGCATCACCGCGAAGATGGCCGATGCGGTCAACGATGAGTACGACGGATTCATCCTGCCGCTGGCCAACGCCTTCCGCCCGGAGTTCGAGGGTCAGCTGCTGCGGACCGCAGAGTTCCTCGAGCGCCTGACGATCCCCTTCCTGATGCTCTCGGGTGGCGCGCAGCTCCCGATGGACGGCGACCCCGCGGCGCTCAAGGCCATGGAGCCGACGGTGAAGCGCTTCGCGCGAGCGGTGCTGAACGGGTCCAGCGCCCTGTCCGTGCGGGGAGAGAGGACGGCGGACTACCTGCGCTCGCTGGGATTCCACGACGTGGTCGTCGTCGGTTGCCCATCGCTCGCGCTGCACGGGCCCGGGCATCAGGTCGACGTGCCCGAGGACCTCGAGCGCGGGGCGCAGATCGCGTACAACCTCGAGACCAAGGACCCCTTCGGAGGGGACCTCATCGAGGATGCGGAGCGTCACTATCGGGCCACGTACATGGCGCAGGAGCACGGCTCCCTCGGGCTCATGCTCTGGGCCACCGATCCCTTCGCCGGCTCCGATCCGCGCCTGCCGCTGGCTCGGAGCCACCCGCAGTTCACCTCGGCGCGGGCGGAGATGTTCGTCGATGCCTATCCGTGGATCGAGCGCATGTCGCAGATGGCGTTCTCCTTCGGGGCGCGGGCCCACGGCAACATCGCCGCGGTGCTCGGTGGCACCCCCAGCGTGATGCTGGCCCATGACTCGCGCACTCTCGAGCTCGCGCAGCACCACGGCATCCCGTACGTGATCCGCGACGCAGAGCACGAGCCCCGCTCGGTGGAGGAGCTGTACTCCCACGCGGATTTCACCGAGTTCAACCGGGGCCACGCCGAACGGTTCGGCGTCCTCAGCGACTTCATCCACGACAACGGCTTCGAGCACATCTACGACCCGGGTCAGGAGACCGCCCTCGCGGGCTACGAGCGGAAGATCGAGAGCACGTCGTTCCAGCCCGTGGTGCGGCCGACATGGGTCGGGGAGTCACCGGAGGCGACGCAGCGGCACGCGGTGCTGCAGGACAGGGACGTGCGACGGAAGCAGGCGCAGGCGGCGATCCGTCGGGAGGCCACCAAGCGTCAGACGGCGACTCAGGGCCAGATCGCCGAGCTGAGCCGACGCCTGGACGAGGCGGAGAAGACCCTCGAGGCAGCCCAGCGGCGCGCTGACGCCGCGGAGCAGCGGGCGATCAAGGCCGAGGGGCAGGTGGCGAGGCTGGACAAGCGCCTCGTGACGCTCTCGCGGCTGACAGACGAGGCGACGGATCGTTCACAGCGCGCGATGCGCATTCCGACGCGGCTGAAGGACGCCGTCTCCCGCCCCCGGAAGGACCGCTGAGCGGCGAGGTCGACAGCGCGGGCAGGGACGGCCTCAGGCGTCCTTCTCCCACGCCCCGGTGTCCACGGGCTTGCCGATGAAGAAGGCGGCGAGGACGCCGACCAGGGACAGCAGCACGGGCAGCAGCATCGCGTCGGCCATGGCGGAGGCGAAGGGGGCGTGGAGGAGCTCGGGCAGGTCTGCCGTCATCGATCCTTCGCCGCCGGAGGGCATCTTCCCGCCGGCATCGTCCATGGTCTCGGCGATCCGTTCGGCTATGCGGTTGTTCATGACCGTTGCGATCGCGGCCGAGCCCAGCACCGAGCCGATCTGACGGGTCTCGTTGTAGACGCCGGAGCCGGCACCCGCGAGCGAGGGCGGCAGGTTCCGCGTCGCGGTGAGCGACAGCGGCCCCCAGATGAAGGCGTTGCCGAGGCCCACGAGCACGAACGGCAGCAGGAGCAGCACGATCGAGGCGTCGGGGGTCATGATCCGGGACAGCCAGAACAGACCGGCGGCGAGGGAGACGAAACCGCCCAGCGCCATCCAGCGCGGGTTGCGGGTGACCATCCACTTCCCGACGAACGGGGCGAAGGCGAGGGAGACCAGCGCCATCGGCACGGTCATCAGCGCGGCCTGCGTCGGGGTCATGCCCATGACCCGCTGGAAGTAGAGCGTGATGGGGAAGGACAGCGTGAGCACGGTCGCCCCCATCATGGCGATCGCGATGTTCGCGACGGAGAAGTTGCGGTCCCTGAACAGTGACAGGGGCACCAGTGGCTCGCGCCGGTTCTTCGCCTGCCACACGATGAACGCCACCATGAAGACCGCGCCCGCGATGATCAGGCCGGGCACGCTGATCGGCACGTGCGTGTCGAGGGGGCCGATCTGCAGGGAGTCGGTGACCGTGCCCCAGTCGTAGGTGGTGCCCTCCTGGATGCCGAACACGAGCAGGAACAGGCCCACTGCGGAGAGCACCACACCGAGCCAGTCGAAGGAGTGGGCGCGCCGGGAGAAGCGGGGCACGTTCTTCCAGGCCAGCAGCAGGCCGATGACACCGACGGGGATGTTCACGAAGAAGATCCACTCCCAGCCGGGACCGTCCACCAGCAGGCCGCCGGCGATCGGGCCCACCAGGGTGGCGACGCCTGCGGTCGCGCCCCACAGCGCCATCGCCTGGCCGCGGTCCTTGGGGGCGAACATGCGGGTGATCATCGACATCGTCTGCGGAGTCATCATGCCGGCGCCGAGACCCTGGACCACGCGGGCCACGATGAGCATCTCGACGCTGCCGGCGAGGCCGCACCACAGGCTCGAGGCGGTGAACACGGCCAGGCCCGCCATGTACATCGTCTTCATCCCGAAGCGGTCGCCGAGGCGGCCGGTGATCAGCAGCGGCACCGCATAGGCGAGCAGATAGGCGCTGGTCACCCACAGCAGGGACGCCAGATCCGTGCCGAGGTCCGCCTGCATGCGCGGGATCGCGACGGTGACGATCGTGGTGTCGACCAAGATCATGAAGAAGCCCAGCACGATCGACCACAGTGCGGGCCAGGGGCGGTCCAGACGCGGGTCGCGGTCGGTGCTGGACGCGGCAGGGGCAGGGGCGGTGTGCTCAGTCGGTGACATGCGAGGCCTTCGGCGCGAGGGGAGTCGGCGCCCCGACGGGAGCGCAGGAGGAAGGCTACGCCGGGGCGTGCACACCAGCGCGCTGCACGTGACGCGCAGGACACACGGTCTGGACGGTTGCCGGAGCCCGGTGGTCAGCGGATGCCCGCAGACAACCGGCCCGTCAGCCTGCCCGCACGATCTCCTCGCTGATCCGCAGCGCGTTCGCGTAGATCGTCAGCACGGGGTTCGCACCGCCGTTGGTGACGTGCGTGGACCCGTCGGCCACCACGATGTTGTCGTGCCCCCACACCCTCCCGTCGGGCCCGACCACGGAGGTGGCCGGATCGGTGCCCATGCGGCAGGTCCCGGCCTGGTGCTGCCCGCCGCTGGGCGGGGTGGGCAGGCGCATCGACGGCGTCGGCCGCACGTCGAGCGCTCCGGCCTCGCGCAGCCAGTCGGCGGCGCGCTCCGAGAGCCGGTCCCGTCCGCGCAGGTCCTCGGCGTGCAGGCTCCCGGACAGGCGCACGATCGAGCGGCCCAGACGGTCTCGCCGGGCACGGTTCACCTGCACCCGGGAGTCAGCGCTGGTGACCTCCTGGATGGGACCGACGACCTTGCCCAGGCGCAGCATCGCCCGTTCCATCGCGGGAGAGCCGACGGGGGTGTCCGCGGGGACGAGCCCGCTCTGGCGCAGCTCGCGCTGGGTGCTGGCGGGGGTGGGCACGAACTCGTCGGCCAGGATCCCGCCGCCGATGATGCCGTCGTTGCCGTGACGGTGATCGGTCGTGGAGATGTCCACGCCGGGGCCGCGCAGATCCACCACCTGCTCCGCGAACAGGGAGGACGCACCGCCATAGGCGTGACCCTGCAGATGCCTGCCCACCTGGTCGGTGCCGTTGCCGAGACCGGCGGGATGCTGGTCGCTCGTGCTGTCCAGCAGCAGGCGGGCGCTCTCGATCGCCCCGGCGGCGAGGATCACCAGATCGGCGCGGACCGTGCGCCGCCAGAGCCGACCGTCGATCTCGCCCACGAGATCCACCGCTGTGGCGCGGCCGCCCGGCCCGATATGGATCCGGGAGGCCTGGGTCGAGGGGAGGAGCGTGGCGTTCCCGGTCGCGAGCGCCGCGGGGAGCGTGGTGTTGTGACTGCCGGCGCGGGCCCCGACGGGGCAGTCGACGCCGACGCACTGCGCGCAGCGGATGCAGGCCGAGCGCCCGGCGCGCTCGCGGGTGTTGATCAGCAGCGGCACCGGCTGGGTGCCCCAGCCCAGGCGCTGGGCCGCGTCGCCCAGCAGGTCGCCGAGCGGAGAGCGCGCGAGCGGCCCCATGGGCAGCGGCGCACTGCGCGACCCCTCCCATGGGTCGGTCGACGGGCCGCCGCTGACGCCGAGCATCTGCTCCACGCGTGTGTAGTACGGCTCGAGCTCGTCGTAGGTGATCGGCCAGTCCGCCAGGGAGCTGCCCTCGGGGACCCCGTAGGTGCTGGCCATCGCCAGGTCCTTGGGCCCGAACCGCCAGGCCTGCGCTCCGTACATACGGGTGCCGCCGCCGATGGTCATCGCGTTGTTGCTCCAGAGCCCGTCGCCTGCGACGACGTCCTGCCAGGGGCCGTCACCGAGCATCACCTCGCGCACCTCGGCGTCCGGTCCGGGACCCGAATGCGGGAACAGGCCGCTGCCGGAGCGGGGAGTGCGCAGATGGTCGGTGAGCAGGTCGCTGCGGCGGGGAAGGTCGCCGCGCTCGACGACGAGCACACGGCGGCCCGATCGCGCGAGGGTCTGCGCCGCCATGCCGCCCCCGGCGCCCGAGCCGATCACGATCGCGTCGTACTGCTCGGCGATCGTCTCCGGGGTGGCGAAGGCGGAATGCTCGAGCAGCAGCGGTTCCTGGAGGCCCGGGTCGGGCGCGGACCAGGCGTCGACGTACGGCGCGAGGTCGGGGCCGACGTTCTCCGGCGTGAGGCCACGGGCATAGAGCAGATCGTCCGCGAGAGCGCGGGCGTCGGACGCTCCGGACAGGATCCGCTCGGCCCAGGCGACGCCCTCTGCCTCAGCGTCCCGCAGGGACGTGAGCATGTCGTCGAGGACGGCGGGACGGGCCAGCGCAGGATCCAGGGTGTCGGTGAGGAGTGAGCGCAGCTGCTCGTCGCGGCCATCGGTCGTCATGGGAACTCCGGTGTTCTCGGGAGGCGGATCCAGCTGATCCGTCAGCTCACCGTAGTCTCCGAGGCCTGCCCGGTTCCGCCGACACGGGTCACGCCAGCCCCGACTGGTACGCGAACACGACCAGCTGGGCGCGGTCCCGGGCACCGAGCTTGATCATCGCGCGGCTCACGTGGGTGCGGGCGGTGGCGGGGCTCAGCACGAGACGTTCGGCGATCTCCTGGTTCGACAGGCCCTGGGCCACGAGACCCACCACCTGGGCTTCCCGCGCGGTGAGGTCCCCTATCTGTGGGTGCGGGGAGACCGGCCGACGCTGCTCGGCGACGAACTCGGCGATCAGCGTGCGGGTGACGCTCGGGGCGAGGAGGGCGCCTCCGTCGACCACGGTGCGTATCGATTCCAGGAGCCGTGCCGGAGCCGTGTCCTTGAGCAGGAAGCCCGCGGCGCCGGCATGAAGCGCCTCGAACACGTACTCGTCGCGCTCGAAGGTGGTCAGCACGATCACGCGCACGTCTGCGAGCTCGGGGCGGGCAACGATCCGCCGCGTCGCCTCGATCCCGTCGATGCCGGGCATGCGGATGTCCATGAGCACCACGTCCGGCACGGTGCGCACGGCCTCGGACACGGAGGCCAGACCGTCGGCCGCCTCGCCGGCGACCTCGAAGCCGTCCTCGGTATCCAGCAGAGTGCGCAGGCCGAGCCGCACCAGGTCCTGATCATCGACCAGCAGCACGCGGATCATCGGGGTCCTTCCCTCGGGGGCTTCGACCAGTATCCGTGCACGGCAGCCGTCGCGCGTACGCCCGGGGACGTAGGCCGCCGTACGTACGAGAGTTGGTGACCGTCCCGGAGGCGTGGAAGACACTTGCCCCATGAGCGCGCGCCCGGGACTTCCGCATCTGCGCGATGTGCTGCTCGCGGTCCCCGTGGGCCTGTTGGTGCTCGTCTCGCTGCGTGCCGCAGGGCACTGGGGATCGGGCAGCGGCCCAGGCGGTGGTTGGGGACCCGGGAACGACGGCGGCCCGGGCAGCGGATGGAACGGGGCCGATGGGGGCGGCGGGCCCTGGAACTGGGTGTCCTCCACGGCCCCCGATGGCTGGGCCTATCTGCTCGCGGGACTCGCCGTGCTCGCCGTGGCGCTGAGGCGCTGGCCGATCTCGGCGTTCGCGCTCGCCACCGGTGCGACCTCGCTGTTCCTGGCGCTGGGCAACTCCTTCGGGCCGATCCTCGTGACCGTACTGGTGAGCGCCTTCGCCCTTGCCCGGCGAGCACCGCTGCCCCGCTCCGCGATCGCCGCCGGGATCGGGATCCTCCTGCTGCCGGCCCACGCCCTGGTCGCCGCCTCGCCGATGGCTGCGCTCACCGCGCTCGTGAGCGCCCTGCCGGTCACGGCCTGGGTGGTGGTGCCCTACTGCATCGGCCTCGCGAGACGCCTCACGCTCGAGAACCGTGCACGCCGGCGCGAACAGCGTGAACGCACCGCGCTGGATGCGGAACGGCTGCGGCTCGCCTCCGAGGTGCATGACGTGGTCGGGCACGGCCTCGCCGCGATCCAGATGCAGGCGGACATCGCCCTGCATGTCGCCGAACGCCGCCCCGAGCAGGCCCGCGAGGCGCTGCAGGTGATCAGCCGGGCAAGCGCCGAAGCGCTCGCCGAGCTGCGGGCCACCCTCGCCGCCGTCGCCCCGGACGCGGCCTCGGCGGACTCCCACGCCCCCACTCCGGGGATCGACCGTCTGGAGGCGCTGTGCGCCCGGATGCGCGAGGCCGGGATCGACGTGGAGCTGACGGTCACCGGGGAACGTCGGCCGGTGGAGGCGGCGGTCGACGTCGCCGCCTACCGGATCGTGCAGGAGTCGCTGACCAACGTGGTCAAGCACGCCGCCGAGCGCAGGGCGCGCGTGCACCTGACCTACCGCGAACGGGAGGTGGAGCTGAGCGTCATCAACGCCGCGCCACCGCTCGCCGATTTCCGCGAGGGCTTCGGGATCGCCGGGATCCGGCGCCGCACTGCCGATGTCGGCGGACGCGTGGAGATCGCGGCCGACGACGGCACCTTCGCGGTACGTGCCGTGCTCCCCGGCTGAGTGCCGTTACGCCCGCTGACGGAGTCGAGATGCCGCTCCCGGGCCGATGGATCCCGCGTCGACCTCGAGGAGGGTGGAACCACCATCGACCGAGAGGAACCACCCATGTTCACCCAGACCTTCACCCAGCTCACCGCCGGCGGCCCGTACGGCGACGGCGCCTGGAACGGACCGCACTTCTTCTTCCCGTTCTTCCCTCTGCTCTTCCTGCTCATCGTCGCCGCGTTCGTCATCACGGGGGCGGTGCGCCGTCGCCGCTGGCACGCGGAGGCTCCTCGCCGCGACGCCGAGTCGACGCTCGGGGAGCGCTACGCCACCGGCGAGATCGACGAGGAGGAGTTCCGCGCTCGCCGGGCGGTGCTGCGCGAGAAGACGAAGTAGCCGGCCACGGCCACGGCCACGCGCCGCGGCACGTCGAGGACCGGACGCATAGCGTCATGTGCTCCCCGTCGTGCCGCGGCGCTCGTCTGTTCCGTCGGCAGACTCCGGCCGTCCCGAGCACCCGCTGGAGCACGTCGTCGCCGCCGGTGTCCCGGATCTCACCCTGATCGTCGATCGCCACCACTAGCGACCTGGTGCGGGCGAGCCCCGCGTACAGCCGCTGCGGGGCGCGCTCGGCGGAGTCGAGCATGGTGATCGGCGTGGGAGCAGGCGGCAGCAGGCAGGGGCGCGATGACGTGGGCCAATTACGATGGCGCGGTGACGAACCTTCTCTCCCACGGCTGCGAGCGCTGACCCGGTGTCCGCGATCGAACGGTTCTACGACTGGCCGCCGGTCAAGGGCACGCTCTCGGTGGCGCTCCTGGTCGGAATGGGTGCCCTCTCGTGCGAGATCGACGACCTGGCATTGATCCTGGCCGTCGAGGCCGTGATCCTTCTCGCCGCGGTCTACATCTGGTCGACGACGCTGTCGGGATTCCTCCGGGACCTGCGCCCGCCCGACGGGCCCGACGGGATGATCGCCGTGGCCTCTCGCCCGCGCCGCGCCGCAGTGGCAATCGCGTGGGGCGGCCTGGTGCTCGCGGCGGTCGCGACGCCGATTGCCGGCGCGGTCGTCATCGGCCCCGCCCTCGCCCCCGCCCCCGTGACCGCCGCGGTGCTCACCGCATCGCTGGCAGGTCTGGTCATCGCCACAGCGCTGCCGAGCCGCAGTCGGACGAAGTCGGCGCGGGCAGGCGGGATCGGTGTCTCGGCGCAGGGCGTGCGGGTGGTCTCCCCGGCGCACCAGGATGAGGCGCCGGAGCCCTTCCCGGAGCACTCTGCTCAGCGGCCCGACGCTGACGAGGTCCGTGCGTCGATGGGCCGCCTCGAATCCCTGGCCGCGCCCGACGTGCGCTGGCACCCCGGGGCGCGAGAGGCCGTGGCGCGGTGGATGGCCGACGGGTTCCTGCCGACACTCGCCGAGACCCGAGCCCTGCACCTGGACCCCGCGTGGTCCCCGGATCCGCGCAGCCACGAACCCACTCGTGCCCAGCGGTGGGGGCGCTTCCTGCGCTCCCTCTGGATGGTGCTGATCATGGCGTTCTTCGGTGCGCTCCTCTTCGGTGCATTGATCGAGGAGGGGACGCTGAGGGACGGGAACTGGTTCGTGCTGCTCGCTTTCGGGTGGATCCCCGTGGTGGGGGCCCCGATCTTCGTGGTCCAGGCGATCCGGGTGGTGCGCCGGGTGCCGCGCGACGCCGGCGTGAGCGCGCGAGGGTGGTTCGATGTGCGGCACGACCGCGGGCTCATCCCCTTCGACCAGATCACGGGCATGCAGAACACCGCGGATGGGCTCGAGGTTCAGCTGACCGACGGCACGCTGACCTATCCGCCGCTCGAGGACACCCTCGCCTGTGCCCGTCGAGCCGCCCGGGACTTCGAGGTGCCCTACGAGGTGAAGGGCCGGACCTCATGACGGGCTTCGCTGCGCGTTCGGGCCGAGCTGTTCGGGAGGCGGCCGTGCTCATCTCGTGCTTCGCACTCGCTGCCTGTACCGGCGCGGCGGCCCCACCGCCATCTGCCTCGCCGACTGAGGCCGCAGACACTGCGGACGTCGCGCTCCCACCGACCACCGGCGGCTTCGACTACCAGCTCGGCGGGGCCTACGCGGCGGACGTCGCCGTCGTGGTGCGTGACGCGAGCGCGGAGCCATTGCCCGGCGCCTACAGCATCTGCTACGTCAACGGCTTCCAGACCCAGCCCGACCAGGCCGGCTTCTGGCTCGAGCGTCCCGAGCTGCTGCTCACCGACTCGGGCGGCGCACCCGTGGCCGACCCGGACTGGCCGGACGAGTACGTGCTGGACCCCTCGACCGCCGCGCAGCGAGAGGGGATCCTCGACATCCTCGAACCCGTCATCGCCGGATGCGCCGAGGCGGGCTTCGACGCCGTGGAGATCGACAACCTCGACACCTGGACCCGCTTCGACGCGATCGACGAGGGCGGCGCCCGGAGCCTCGCCGCCCGGTACGTCGAGATCGCCCACGCCTCCGGCCTGGCCATCGCCCAGAAGAATGCCGCGGAGATCGCCGGGACGGCGCACACCGAGCTCGGCTTCGACCTCGCGGTGACCGAGGAATGCGGCAGATACGACGAGTGCTCCGCCTACACGGGCGTCTACGGCGAGCACGTGCTCCAGATCGAGTACCCGGAGAGCCTCGCCGAGGGTGGGCTGAGCTTCGCCGACGTCTGCGCGGATCCGGAGCGGGCGCCGCTGACGATCCTGCGCGACGTGGAGCTGGTCGCGAGCGGCGAGGACGGGTACCTCTACGAGAGCTGCTGAGCCGGACCGTCGGGCGCGCGCCTGCGAGCGATGGCGACGGTCTCGGTGATCCTGGACAGCGGGATGAAGGCGAGCAGGCAGATGATCGCCAGCACGATGTAGTGCCAGGTGAAGCCCAGCTGCGTGATCACAATGCCGGAGACGGCGGAGGCGAAGATGCCCGAGACGCCCAGGGCCACCCCGATCATGATGCCGAGCGCGGTGCCTGCGGCCCGCGGCACGGAGTCCACCAGGAGGGCATAGACGACCGGGAAGGGCGCATTGCGGAACAGGCCCCACACCAGCAGGATGATCCAGGCCGACGTCAGATCGTGGATGAAGATCATCGCCAGCAGGCTCCCGGCCCACCCGACGATGAGGAAGCCGATCGCGAACTTGCGGCCGAGACGGTCGGAGAGGGAACCCCACACCACCTGGCCGATCCAGCCGGTCAGACCCGAGGCGCCGGAGACCAGGATCGCGTCGGAGACCCCCATCCCGAAGCCGCGGAACTGCGTGGTCAAGAACGTGACGACGCCGGCCTCGCCCCAGAGGAAGAGGAAGCACAGCACCACCGCCCAGCGGACGTTCTTATGCTTCAGAGCCTCCTTGACCGGGGCCCAGAAGCTGCCGTCGCTGCGCGTGGAGAGCTCCGGCAGCGGAGGCGTCTGCTCCATCTCCGCCATCTTCCGGTACACCGTCGCCTGATGCTTCTTCCGGCCCAGGAACGCCTGACCGATGATGATCGGGATGCCCAGCATCGGGATCACCAGGAAGGCGGCGCTCCAATGGGCGGAGCCGAGCACGATGGCGATGAGGGCGCCTGCGAGGAACTGCCCGATCGGGAAGCCGGTGTGGTGCACGCCCACGGCGAAACCCCGGTGCTCCTTGGGCCACCACTCGGCCACGATCGCGACGTTCACCGGCTCGGATCCGCCGCGGCTGATGCCCATCGGGATCCGCAGCAGGAGGAAGGCGATGAAGCTGCCGGCCAGACCGAAGGTGAGCGCGCCGCCGATCACGGCGAGAAGCATCGCCACGTTCCAGGTCCACGAGCGTCGGTAGCCGGTGCCGATGCGGTCGGAGAGGTAGCCGAAGATGACGCCGCCGGCGACCAGGCCGGCGAAGTACACGGAGTTGATGAGCCCGGCCTGCTGCGCGTCGAGCCCGTACTGCTCGGAGATCTGGGGCAGCACGGCGGGCAGGATCTGGTGGTCCACCGAGGTCATGAGGATCGCGACGGTGGTCAGCAGCAGCATCCACCACGAGATCGCCGGGGCGCGGGGGACCAGACGGTGCGTCCCGGGGTTCACCCCGGCCTCAGCGGGCGGCTCCTGCCCTGAGGAGGCCGGCGTGGCAGAGGGATCCGGGCGTGACATGGGAGCTCCTTCGCTTCCTGCGGCGATCGCGACGCACTGATCGTTGAACTCTGACGCGAGTCCTCCAGGGCGTCAACGAGTGATCGCAGGATGATCCGTGCAGTCCCGCCGCACGGCACCTCGTCGCGTCCGGGTTCCTCACGCACTCAGCGTCTGCGGAGAGCGGAGAGCGGAGACAGGAGAGTGATCCTATAGGCCTGCGCACACTCCAACGACTGCTCTTTGACGTTCACGGCGGTGCGCATTGGCCGAGAATGAGGTGTGGTCTGCTCAGTCAGGCCGACGCGCGAATCTCGGGGTGCCGTGGCAGTGTTTGACAGGACCATGTTTACCTATAGGATCTATGGGTCGTGTCGTGGACCACAGCGTGACGATGAGCCCGATGAGCCCACAGAAGTCCTCCGCCCGGCCACGGCACCCCACCCTCGACCCCTGCAGTCCGAGAACGGACCGCGCCCGCAGCGCAGCATCGCGCCGCGGCACCCTGTCTACGAAGGAGTATTCAGCCGATGACGTCGACGCCCACGACGCGAGCGCAGCGACCCGCTCGGAAGTACCGTGCAGTGCGCAACCTGCGCTATCTGATCCTGGGATGGCTGCTCCTCGCGGGCCTCCTGAACTACCTCGATCGGAGCTCGATCTCCATCGCGGCGCCGTTCATGATGGAAGAGCTCGGCCTCACCAACACCGACATCGGTCTCATGGGGGCCGTCTTCTCCTGGACCTACGCGTTCTGCCAGCTGCCCGCCGGCTATCTCATCGACAAGGTGGGACCGCGGCGCATGTACTTCGTCGCGATGGGCATGTGGTCGGTCGCCACCGCGCTGATGGCCTTCGGCCACACCATGGCGCACTTCCTGACCTTCCGCGTGCTGCTGGGCATCGGTGAGTCACCGAACTCCCCGAACTCGAGCAAGATCGCCACCCAGTGGTTCCCTCGCGAGGAGCGCGGTCAGGCCGCCGGCATCTGGGACTCCGGATCGAAGTGGGGATCGGCCATCGCACCTCCAGTGCTCACGCTGCTGACCCTCACCTTCGGCTGGCGCTCGATGTTCCTCATCATCGGCGCCGCTGGTGTTCTCCTCGCCGTGGCGTTCTGGGCGTTCTACCGAGCTCCTGAGGACTCCAAGCACCTCTCCGACGACGAATACCGGCACATCCTCGCCGGCCGTGACGACGCCGCCGAGGAGCCCGTGAAGATCCCCTGGCTCACGTTCTTCACGTACCCGCAGACCTGGGGTCTGATGCTCGGTTTCTTCAGCACCATCTGGATCTGGAACATCTTCCTGACCTTCCTGCCTCTGTTCCTGCAGAACACCCTCGGCGTCTCGATCGCCAGCACGGGCTGGGTCGCGGCGGTGCCCTACCTCGCGGCAGCCCTCGGTGCGATCTTCGCCGGCCGCGTCACGGTCGTGCTGGCGCGGAGGTACAAGCTCAGCTCGATGCTCTCCAAGAAGGTGATCCTGGTGGGCGGGTGCGTCGCGCTCGGTGTGCTCCTGTGCATCGTGCCGTTCGTGCACAACCTCGCCCTCGCCCTCCTGGTGCTCAGCCTCGCCCTGGCGATCGTCGCGGCCGCGCAGGCGCAGTCCTGGGCGATCTCCTCGGACATCGTCCCGGACTCCCACGCGGCGCGCTTCGGCGGGATCATGAACTTCGGCGGCTACTTCGGCGGCGCTCTGGCACCGATCGTCACCGGCGTGGTCGTCGATGCGACCGGTTCCTACACCCCGTCGTTCCTGGTGGCCGGCGTGATCGCCGTGCTGGGCGGTGTCTGCTACGGCCTGCTCGTGCGCAAGCCGATCGCGTGAGGAGACGTCCCGTGGGGCGTACCGTATCGGGGTGCTGCTCCCCGCCCTCCCCGCCCTCCCCGCGCCCGTCGGCCTTCCCGAGCTCGTGACGTCCGACCGGGCAGGAGCGTGCCCGCGATGAGCCCGAGGACTGCGATGGGGTGCCTGTCTATCCCGCCGGTGCGAGGGGGCCTCTCCGTCCTGTTCCTCCTGATCCTGGGCTCCGTCCCGTTCGGGGACGGTGACCAGGGTGTCGGATTCCGCATCGCCGTCACCCTCGTGATGCTGATACTGGGCTCGATCATCTGGGCGAGCACCGTCATCGGGTTCCACCGGGATCTGCGGGAACCCCGCCGGCTCGGCGAGGCGGTCATCGTGGCGAACCGCTCGCGTCGCCTCGCGATCATCGTGTCGTGGATCGCGCTCGGGTCGACGGTGATCGGTCTGATCGCCTTCGGCATCTGCGTGTCCCTGGACGCGCCGGGCGGGGTGCTCGCTGCCGTGATGCTCACCGTGCTGATCGCCCTCCCGACCGCGACGGCGCTGCCGTGGCTGAGCCGTCGCTATGCGGACGGCGCGGGCGTGGTCGCCGTCTCCCCGTCGGGACTGACCATCACCAGAGGCCACGGCGAGATACGGGACCCCCTCCCCTGGGAGGGGATCGCCCCGGTGCGGGAGGCACAGTGTGCCGCCGAGTCCCTCGGGCGCCCGGTCGACGGGCTGGGTGCCCGGGTGCGCTGGCGCCCGGGGGCCCAGCAGGCCGTGGCCCGCTGGGCCGAGGAAGGGTTCGCCCCCACGGCCGCAGAGGTCCACGCCCTGCGATTGGAGGCGAACTGGTCCCCGGATCCGGAGGCGCTCGCCCCCTCCCGGAGCGGCCGTTGGATCGGCATCGCGAGCCGTGTCTGGGCCCTGTCGGCCTGCATCCTGCTGCTGATCGGCATCCTGGCAGTGATCGCGCAGGGCAGCGATTCGTGGTGGATCGGGCTGCTGCTGGTGTGGGCCCCCGTGCTCGGCATCGCGATCCTCGCGCCCCGCCTGATGCGTCTGCTGCGCGCCGACGAGAGCCGCAGTGCGACGATCACCTCGCAGGGCTGGTTCGACATCCTGCACGGCCAGGGCCTGGTGCCCTGGGAGAGCATCGAGCGGATCGAGGTGCTCGAGCGCCACACCGTCGTGATCACCTGGCCGGATGTCGCTCCGTTCCGCGACCAGGACCTCGGCAACCGCCTGAACCGGCGTCTCGAGGCCACGAGGATCGGGAGCGCCGGGGCGGTCCCGAGCGCGGGGCCCCTGGTCCGCGAGGTCGGCCCGCACACTCTTCCCTACGGTCCCGAGACACGGGCGTTCGAGCTGGCAGCGGAGGCCGAGGAGGTCGGCGGGATCGACGTGCGCCGCCCGCCGACGTTCTTCGAGCAGCAGGCTCGGTGGCCCGGAGCCGATCCACGCCCCTGAGAGGCAGCGCCGGCGCAGGCGGCCAGGAGGCTCAGACGGCCGAGGACGCAGAGGGCCGGGGACGCAGAAGGCCGACGGACACCACGAGGGTGAACCGTAGGCCTGTGCTGGAGATCGGGGGTCCTCCTGGTGCGGAGGGGTCCCTCGTCCCGCGGATCAGCCGCAGGTGTCGCACACTCCTGTGTAGGGCATCGCGTAGAAGCAGTCGGGGCAGATCGTGAGCTGCTCCTCGCCCTTGGCGGGCACCTTCGCGCCGGTCTGCACGGTGGAGAGGTCGAAGCCCTGGACCTCGGCGTTCGCGCGGTCCTCGGGGGCCAGGCCCGCCGGGAACGACACATAGCCAGGATGGATGTACATCAGCGACTTGCCGGCCTTGTCCTGCACGGTGAGGCTGCCGTTGGACTGGGTGCGGTAGAAGGTGTGCGCTCCGACCCGGTCGAAGTTCTCCTCCAACAGCGAGACGTCAGCGGGGGACCAGTCGGCGTTCCAGGCGAGCGCCTCGTCACGGGTCATCCGGCGGCGAGTGGAGGAAAGAGTATTCATACCTCCAGTAGAGCATGCATGTCCAGGGGTGGCGACCAGGCGGGTGATGTCCGAGTTGACGGATCGCAGAGCACGTGCGGTGCGGATGCGGCCTGGTCACGTCCCGGAGGCGAGCTGTGCGACCGCCAGGGGCACGAGCATCGCGGTGAGGTTGTTGACCCCGTGCAGGATCACGCTGGGCCACAGCGAACCCGAGCGATGGAACAGGAACCCGGAGGCCAGGCCGACGACGAACGCTGTGGGCAGCACGGGATTGAGGCCGTGGGCAAGGGCGAAGATCGAGGCGCTGAGGAGGATCGCGAGCCAGGGCTTCGTCACCCCGAGCAGCGCATTGGCGAGAACGCCTCGGAAGAAGGCTTCCTCGCCGAGCGGTGTGATCATCGCCCCGGCGACGATCGACAGGATCAGGCCCACAGCGCCGGCTGCGGCACCGGCCTGGTAGCTCGACTGCACGTTCTCGCTGAATCCTGTGAGCAGGATGAAGCCGACCGAGAGGACCGTGCCGACCAGGTAGGAGGCGACTCCGAGGCCTGCCCCGACGAGGAGATGCGACGGCGTCGCTCGGCGGATGCCGAAGGCGGCCAGTCCGCGGATACGTATCAGGGCAGCGATCGCGAAGGCGGCCAGTCCCATCGCCCCGGAGACGAGGAGTCCGACGATGCCGGTGAGCGCCGGATCACCGATGCGGGGGAGCGTGACGACGACGCCGAACGCCGCCAGATAGGCGAGGCCGCCGAGGACGACCTCGGGCCAGCCGGGGCGAGTGGGTCGCATCCGTGCGGTGGCATCCATCCGTCCAGTAGACGTCGCTGGCACACCCCGGGGTCAAGAGACGAACGTCGGCAGCTTCTCGCCGCGACGTCCGACCGCTTCATCCCGCGTACTGCTCCAGCACCTCCCCGGCGACCAGCGTCTCCGTGAGCTCCCGCGGCGCCTCGCGGCCGGAGACCGCGCACAGCGCTCCGTAGACCGCACCGATCGAATCGGTGTCGCCCCCAGCGGCGTTGATCGAGTCCATCCCCTCGAGGAACGACGTCGTGGTCTGCAGGGCGTACTGCGCCAGGTACAGCGTGGATTCGCTGAAGCCGGTCGGCGTCATCGCGGGGAGCAGGACGACATCGACGGGCGGCACCGGCTCGATACCGTCGCGGGCGTCGTCGAGGATCGTCAGCATCGAAGCCGCGTCGCGGACCGCCTTGTCGCTGTGATGGGTGGACCGCACCAGGGCTTCGAGATGCTCGGCCCCGTTGCCGCGCGCGAACACGCCGATCGCGACCATGAGGCACGCGTTGCCCGAGGAGGTCGTCGGTGTCGGATCCACGCCCCGCTTCAGCTCGGCGATGGCGCTGCTGGTCTGGATCCCCACGTCGAGCCGGACGCCCGCCGGCGTGAACGCCCCGCGCTCCCAGGCGATGAGGTTCTCCCTGTACGCGGTGACCGGATCCGAGGGGGCGCGGCGCAGGGCATCGAGCACCATCAGCACGATCTGGGTGTCGTCCGTCCAGGTTCCATACGGTGCGTCGCCGCCGAGGATCCGTACCGTGGGCCGCGCGGGTCCCTCCGGACCATCGACCGTGAACGTCCTCGAGGACAGCCCTGGCCCCGGATGCAGGCCCAGCTCGTACGGGGCCCCGAGGGCATCGGCGACGGCGACGGACCTGACGATGTCCAGACGGTTCATGGTGCCCACCTCTGCTCGGGAGTTGACCGGATCGTACGTGGCGCCGTGCTCCCCGTCAGCCCGTCGGCTCCCGCGCGCAGTCCCTCCCGTCGTCCCGGTCTCAGCGTCCCGCGGACGTCATCGCCACCTCACGGGTCTCCTCGGGTTCTCCCTGCGCTGCACAGGTGCTGTTGACGGCGGCAGTGCTTCGTCTGTCGGACGCCGCTCGTACTCTCTCCGGTGAAGGCCCAAGCGGTAGATGTTCCCCCTCCGATCTCGGATCGGACGCCGATGCTCGTCGCAGATCTGCTGCGGCTCCAGAGCCCACGCACACCGTCGAGGCCTCTTCTCTCAGCAGTGGCCCTGGCACGCCCGTGCCCAGGGGTTGATGTCTTACCCAGAACGGAGTGCAGCTATGACCAGCAATGCGCCCTCGCCCCAGGGTCCGGGTTCTCCGGATCTCCCGCCCGCCCCGAACTTCGGCGGTGTCCCCGACGGCTTCGCCCAGAACGGCACCCCGCACGGCTTCCCGGTGAACGGCGCGTCCGGCATGCCGCCTGTCCCGCCGGCCCCGAAGAGGAAGAAGAAGGGGCTGATCGCTGCCGGCTGCGGCTGCATCGTGCTCTTCCTGCTCGTCGTGGGCGGCTGCTCCGCGATCGCCTTCTCCAGCGGAGACGATCCGACGTCCGCCGAGACCTCAGCAGCGGAGCCGATCGAGGACGAGGAAGCCGACGCTCCTGCCGAGGACGCGGCGGCCGACGAGGTGGTCGACGAGGAGCCGGCCGTCGAGGACGAGCCCGCTGAGGAAGTGCCTGCTGAGGGAGAGCCGGCTGAGGAAGCGCCTGCTGCGGAGGAGGAGCCCTCCGAGGAGGAAGTCCCGGCCGGCGACGACGTCCCCGCCGAGCACACCTCCGCGCTGAACCGCGCGCAGAGCTACTCCGTTCTGCTGCACATGTCGAAGCAGGGGCTGTTCGACCAGCTCACCTCCGAGTATGCGGATCAGTTCTCCGACGAGGCCGCGCAGTACGCCGTGGACAACGTCGACGCGGACTGGAATGCGAACGCGCTGGCCTCCGCCGAGAGCTACTCCGAGACCCTGCACATGTCCAAGGCAGGCATCTATGACCAGCTCACCTCGGAGTACGGCGAGCAGTTCCTGGCCGAGGAGGCGCAGTACGCCATCGACACGATCGAGGCGGACTGGAACGACAACGCTCTGCAGAGCGCCCGCTCGTACCGGGACTCGATGGACATGTCCCCGGAGGCGATCCGCGATCAGCTGACCTCCGAGTACGGGGAGCAGTTCACGCAGGAACAGGCCGACTACGCCGTCGAGCACCTCGACGAGTGATCCGCGGCGGCCCCGGGCCGCACCGAGAACGCGGAGTCCCTGCCACGGCAGAGGCTCCGCGTTCTCGTGTGTCAGCCGAAGGAGTCGACGAACGCCTCGACCTCGGCGCTGACCTCCGTGTCCATCTCCTCGTCGGAGATGCTCGCCGTGCCGTCGCCGTCCTGCGGCCCGTAGTCACCGAAGCTCGCATGGCCCGCGCCCTCAATCTCGACCATGGTCGCCGTCTCGGGCAGCAGGTAGCGTGCGTCGGCGATCTTCTCCGGGGTCGATAAGCGGTCCTCGCTGCCGGCGAGGCTCAGCACGGGCAGTTCCCTCTCGGAGAGATCGTTCGCGCAGTAGGAGCCCAGCAGCAGGAGGGCATCGGCGTCCGGCGCGACCTGGCAGGCGCGCACCCCGCCCAGGGAGTGCCCGCCCACGATCCAGGTGCCCACCTCGGGCAGGTCGGCGGTGAACGTGTCCAGACCGCGCCGATCGAACAGCGACAGGTGCAGCCACGGCTTCACGACCACCACGGTCATGTTCTGTTCGGTCCGGAGGACCCGGTCCCCGCGGGCTGCAGGATCAGTGAGGCACTCGACTCGGTGACTCTGATCCCGGAGTCCTCGAGGACCTGCCCGACCGGCTCCGGCTCCGCCTCCATGATCTCGAACCGGCTCCACACCAGGAGCGCTGCGACGGCGAGCACCACGAGTGCGAGCAGCACGACGAGCAGGCGGAGCGCCCAGCGGCGGGCCGGACGGGCGGTGGTCATGGACCCACGGTAGGGCACCCGCGTCTCGACCACGTTCTCGATCTCGTCCTCGCCGGGCCGGCCCGCCGGATGCCGTCAGCCATCGCTCCCGGAACCCGCGGGCAACGACGGGTCCGGCAGGTACACGGTGCCGCCCGCCTCGCGGAACTCGCGAGCCTTCGCCTCCATACCGGCCCGGGCGATCTCCGCCTGCTCCGCGGCGTCGCCGTAGGTGTCGCGGATGTCCTGGGACAGCCGCATCGAACAGAACTTCGGGCCGCACATCGAGCAGAAGTGCGCGGTCTTCGCGGGTTCCGCCGGCAGGGTCTCGTCGTGGTACTCCTGCGCGAGCTGCGGATCCAGGGACAGCCCGAACTGGTCGCGCCACCGGAACTCGAAACGCGCCTTCGACAGGGCGTCGTCCCGGGCGATCGCCCCGGGATGCCCCTTGGCGACGTCGGCCGCATGGGCCGCGATCTTGTAGGTGATCACCCCGGTCTTCACGTCATCGCGATCCGGCAGCCCCAGATGCTCCTTGGGAGTGACGTAGCAGAGCATGGCGGTGCCATAGCGGGCGATCTCCGTGGCGCCGATCGCCGAGGTGATGTGGTCGTACGCCGGGGCGATGTCGGTGACCAGCGGACCCAGCGTGTAGAACGGCGCGCCGTGGCACAGCTCCTGCTGCCGCTCCACGTTCTCGCGCACCAGGTGCAGCGGGATGTGTCCGGGCCCCTCGACCATCACCTGCACATCGTGCTCCCAGGCCCGCTCGGTGAGCTCGGCGAGGGTGTCGAGCTCTGCGAACTGGGCGGCATCGTTCGCGTCGGCGAGGGAGCCCGGCCGCAGCCCGTCGCCCAGCGAGAAGGACACGTCGTAGCGGGCGAAGATCTCGCACAGCTCGTCGAAGTGCTCGTACAGGAAGTTCTCGCGGTGATGGGCCAGGCACCAGCCGGCCAGGATGGACCCGCCACGCGAGACGATCCCGGTGACCCTGTTCGCGGTCAGCGGCACGTACCGCAGCAGCACCCCGGCGTGGATGGTCATGTAGTCCACGCCCTGCTCGCACTGCTCGATCACGGTGTCGCGGAAGATCTCCCAGGTCAGCGCATTCGCCTCCCCGTCGACCTTCTCGAGCGCCTGGTAGATCGGCACCGTCCCGATGGGCACCGGAGAATTGCGCAGCAGCCACTCGCGGGTGGTGTGGATGTCGTCCCCGGTGGACAGGTCCATGACCGTGTCCGCGCCCCAGCGGGTGGCCCATTCGAGCTTGGAGACCTCCTCGGCGATCGACGAGGTCACCGCCGAGTTGCCGATGTTCGCGTTGATCTTCACCAGGAAGGCCTTCCCGATGATCATCGGCTCCGCCTCCGGATGGTTCACGTTCGCCGGGAGGATCGCGCGGCCTGCGGCGAGCTCGCTGCGCACCAGCTCGACGTCGCAGTTCTCCCGCAGGGCGACGTAGCGCATCTCCGGGGTGATCTCGCCGCGCCGGGCATAGTGCATCTGCGTGACCCGGGTGCCGACGGGGGAGCGCAGCGGGGCGCGACGGGCACCGCGCCATTCGGCGCTAGCCTCGCCCCGACGCACGGCGCCGCGGCCGTCATCGGCGAGGGCGCGGTCTCGGCCCGCGTATGCCTGGACGTCACCGCGCTCGGCGATCCAGGTCTCCCGCATCGGCGGCAGCCCCACCTCCGGTACGCAGCCGGGACCGGCAGTGCGGTACACCGCCAGAGGAGGGTTCGCCGTGCCGTCGGGGGCATCGTCCTGGAGGACCCGGGTGATGGGCACACGGATGCCATGGGCAGGATCCTCGAGCACGTCGAGGCGGTGGGTGGGGTAGTTCTCGGGTCGTGCGAACTTCTCAGGGCGTGCGGACATAGCGCTGCGCTCTCCTTCTTCCTTCGCCGGCATTATCCGGGGCAGGTTCATTCGGTACTCGGACAGCGACAGTCCGATCTCAGCCCGTTGCATCGGGCACCCGAGGGATCGGCGACGATAGTAGCACCCGTCTCGACCGTGAGGATGCTCGAGCGGCTCGCCGCTGCCTCCCCTCGCGGTCGCCGGCCGCGAGGGGAGGCAGTGGATCTGGTGTGGCGCGTGCGAACGGTCCGGACTGCGATCCCGGAGTGGGGGAGGTGGGCCTGGTCGGCGACGAGGTGCCCTGCCCGTCGGCCTGGAGCGTCAGGACGGTCGAGCGTCCGCGCAGGCAGTGTTGGCTACGCTGGGAGTCGCGGCGCTGCCACCCCGGCGCGACCCTCCGTGGAAGGCGGCCCCATGACCCTCACCGACCTGCTGGACGCCCTCGATTCCGGCCAGGCCATCCCGGCGAACTCCCCGTTGCACGCGGTCATGCACGCCACCAGCCAGGAGGCGCTGAAGGTCACCGGAGAGCTCAACGGCGGCTATCACGAACCCTCCCGGGTGCGAGAGCTGCTCGCCGAGCTCACCGGCCGTGAGATCGACGAGAGCGTCACCCTGTTCCCGCCCTTCACCTCCGACTTCGGCAAGAACATCCACCTGGGCAAGCGCGTGTTCCTCAACGCCGGCTGCCGCTTCCAGGACCAGGGCGGGCTGCACATCGGCGACGACTGCCTCATCGGGCACAACACCGTGATCGCCACCCTGAACCACGATCTCGCCCCGAGCCGCCGCGGCGACCTCCACCCGGCCCCCGTGACGATCGGGAACAACGTGTGGATCGGCGCGAACGTGACGATCCTGCCCGGCGTCACCATCGGGGACGACGCCGTCATCGCCGCCGCCTCCGTCGTCACCAAGGACGTGCCGGCGAAAGCGCTCGTCGTCGGTTCGCCGGCCCGGGTGATCAGGACCGTCGAGGACTGAGAGCTACGCGCCGAAGGCCGTCGCCTCGCAGCGACGGGATGGCACCCATCAATTGGCGGGTGCCCCGCTACCTTGGGGCTTATGGCTCTTGAATTCCAGCGTTCGACGATCGCGGCTGTGCGCGCCGCGCTGCCCGAGCACCAGGTGATCGAGAAGCCACCCACACCGGCGTGGCTGAACCGGCCCGGATCGACCGACTGCGGAGACGCGTGGCCCCTGGTGAGAACGATCTACCGCCAATTGGCTGCGGCGGACCTCCCGGAAGTCATGCCCCCACGGGAACGGCGCAGCCTCGATGCAGTCATTCTCGGCCCCGACGGGCACAGCCGCATTCTCGAGGTCGACGAGACACAGCATTTCAATGAATTCCGTGCGCTCACCCTTCAGCCCTACCCGGCCTCTGCACGGACCGCGTTCGATCGACAGGACTGGATCGATCGCTCGCGGGCCAAGACGCGGCTCGAGGGCGGCGGTTTCGGGGCGCGGAAGCCTCCGCTCTTTCCTGGCCAGCACGGCCGTCATCGGCAGCGGGCGTTCCGTGATGCGCTTGCTGATCTGCTTCCGCCCCTCCATGGCTGGGAGCCGACGCTGCGCATCCACCACGGCGAAGCACAGAGCTGGATAGACGACGTGGACGCCCCGGGGCGGATGCGAGAGCTGCTCGCCGAGAAGCTGCCTCGGGAACAGAACTCCTAGGAAGCACCCCGGGCGTTGACTGCGGCGTCGCCATCGGTGGACGACACTGAGGGAACCCACCGCCTGCCACCGAGAGAAGGACCGCACCATGCCCGTCGAAATGGGACTCTGGCGAATCGATGGAGATCGACCCCGTCGACTTCCGGCTGCGACCCTGCCCAGCGAGGCGACCCTCGAGGACTTCCTGGAACATGACCCATCCCTGCTCGGAACACCGCTGCTGGTCATCGGCCGACAGGTGCGCACCCCGTACGGAAAGTTCATCGATCTGCTCGCGATCGACGTCGACGGCAACCTGCACGTCCTGGAGCTGAAAAGGGACAGGAGCCCGCGGGACGTCGTCGCCCAGGTTCTCGACTACGGATCCTGGGTGACCACCTTGACCCGAGAGGAGGTCATCGATCTTGCGAACGATCACCTCGAGGCTCCGTTCGAAGCGGCATTCGCCGACACTTTCGGCGACTCGCTCCCGGACGAGGTCAACGTCGAGCTGCAACTCACCGTGGTTGCGACAGAACTGGATTCCAGCTCCGAGCGGATCGTGAACTACCTGCGCGACTTCGGCGTCCCGATCAACGCGGTGTTCTTCTCCTACCTCCAGGACGAGGATCGCCACTATCTCGCCCGCTCCTGGCTGGTCAGCCGCGAGGAGGGCCCATCGCTCGCTGTCGGTAGCGGACGAAAGAGCAAGCGGGCGGACTGGAATGGTCTGGACTGGTTCGTCGCTTTCGGAGAGGAGCCCGGGAGCCGCAACTGGGAAGACGCACGCCACTATGGATTCATCTCTGCGGGAGGCGGCGTCTGGTACTCGCGAACACTGCGGGCGCTTCCGCTCGGAGCGCGGGTCAACGTGCATATACCCGAATCCGGGTATGTCGGCATCGGAACCGTCATCGGGGAGGCGGAAAGATTCGACCGCGCGAAGACCACGATCGAAGGAGAGCAGGTGCTCCTCTCTGATCTCCAGCTCGCAGGCCGCTACTCCCATGGCCCAGGTACGGAGCAGGAGGACGACATGGCCGAATGGGTCGTGCCCGTGCGCTGGCAGACCGCGGTGCCCCGTGAACAGGCCTACTGGACCAAGGGCATGTTCGCCAACCAGAACAGCGCCTGCAAGCTCCGCCAGGAGTTCACACTGGAGCGCCTCGCCGACCACTTCGGCGTGGAGGACGCATAACGGCTGCCATCTGCGACATGGATCGGGTACGCCGAGACGACGTGGGCTCACGTCCATCGGGGCGGGCCGACAGCGCGGCGTGCACTCCTTATCGCCCCGCCTACCCTGCCTGCTGCCGGTACTGCCGCGGCGGCATACCGCACGCGGCGGTCACGTGGGCGTAGAAGCTGCTGAGCGACCCGAATCCACTGCGCTCGGCGATGTCGGCGGTGGGCAGCGCGGTGGTGATCAGCAGGCGCTGCGCCTCCGCGACGCGGCACATCGTGAGGTACTCGCCGATGGTGGCGCCGACGGTGTCCCGGAAGACGGTCATCGCATGCGAGGGCGTCAGATGGGCGGCGCGCGCCACGTCCTCCACACTGAGCGCGGAGCGGTAGTTCTCGATCACGAACTGCGCCATCGCCATCATGTGGTCGATGCGCTCCGGCGGCACCCGACGGGAGCCGCCCTCACGGAACGCGCTGGCCACGGGACTGATCTGGGTGCCGGGCGAATCCGGATCGTCGGAGGAGCACGGGATCCCTGGGGAGCGAGGCCCCTCGTCGGCCCCTGCGCCGTCCCGCGCCGGTGCCGCCTGCAGGATCCTGCGCAGCATCGCCTGGATCTCCAGCAGCGCGACCGCGGAGCCGCCTGCCGTCTCGTACTCTGCGAGCCAGGAGGGGATCATCGATTCCATCCGCGCCCGCACCAGCGCCGAATCGGTGACCACCGGCCAGGGCTGCAGCAGCGCGCCGAGCTCCGCCTCCGGCAGGTTCCAGCCCATCACCGTGCTCACCGGGACGTGCACCCAGCACACGTCCCCGGCGCGGGAGTCGACCAGGCCGTGAGGCTGCGCCGCCCAGAACATGGCGACCTGCCCCTCGCGCACCACGAACGGCCGGCCCGCGAACACATAGCGCAGCTCGCCGCGCAGCACCACGTTGATCTCGACGTCGTTGTGACGATGCATCGACTGCATCGTGGGCGGATCGCCACGACGGCACCACAGGGCGGGCGCCATCGTCTCGACAACGGGTTCGGTGAGGGAATGGGCGGGCATGGGCCCACAGTAGGCGCAGATCGAAGGATCCTGGAAGAACATCGCAGAATCAGGCGAGACCTCCGTGCACCTGGCTCCCTACCGTGGATCCATGACCCAGAGCGCCTTCCTCGCCCACCCCAAGATCACGATCATCGGAGCCGGCGGCTTCGTGTTCCCGTTCCGTCTGATCGGCGACATCCTCAGCTTCCCCGGCCTGCGCGACGCGACACTCACGCTGATGGACGTGCGCCCCGAGAAGCTCGGCCCGGTCGCGAGCGCAACCCGCGAGCTGATCGCTCACCACGGTTTCGGCGCGACCGTCGAGGAGACCGGCGACCGCCGCGCGGCGCTGGACGGCGCCGACATCGTCATCATCACCTTCCAGGTGGGCGGCCTGGAGTCCTACGAGCACGACGTGATGATCCCGCGGAAGTACGGCATCGACCAGGCCGTCGGTGACACCGTGGGCCCCGGCGGGGTGTTCCGCTTCCTGCGCTCCGTGGGCGCCTACGACGCGATCATCGACGACGCTCTCGAGGTGTGCCCGGAGGCCACCTTCATCAACTACGCCAACCCCATGGCGATGGCCACCAGCTATCTCAACGCCCGGGGTCTGCACGCCGTGGGCCTGTGCCACAGCGTGCAGGGCACCACCCGCATGCTCGCCCGCACCCTCGATGTGCCCTATGACGAGGTGCGCTACCGCTGCGCCGGCATCAACCACCAGTCCTGGGTGCTGGAGTTCTCCCGCGGCCGCGAGGATCTCTACCCGCAGCTCCGCGAGGCGATGAACGCACGCCACCTCCGAGGCCGCGGCGCCGCGGACCTCGCAGGGGACGACGGCGACCACAGCGAGGCCGCCGAGCAGTCCAACGTCTACGAGGGCGGCAACGAGCAGGTGCGCACCACTCTCATGAACGCCTTCGGCTACTTCGAGACCGAGTCCAGCCACCACGCCTCGGAGTACCTGCCCTACTTCCGTAGGACCCCCGAGCTCACCGAGTCCTACATCCCCGAGCGCTGGGACTACTTCGAGATCTGCTCCGCGCACGACGACCAGGGGGACATCGACACGCAGCTGCAGCAGCTGAAGGCCGAGCTCGCCCCGTCGGTCGAGTACGGCGCCAGCATCATCAACTCGATCGTCACCGGGGTGCCCAGCGTGGTGCACGGCAACGTGCCCAACAACGGTTCCCTGATCACGAACCTCCCGGCCGACGCCTGTGTGGAGGTGCCCTGCCTGGTCGACGCCAACGGCGTGCAGCCCACCGCGGTCGGCGAGCTGCCTCTGCAGCTGGCCGCACTGAACCGCACCAACGTCAACGTGCAGACCCTCGCCGTGCAGGCCGCGCTGACCGGGAACCTCGAGAACGTCTATCACGCCGTCGCGATGGATCCCCTGACAGCGGCCCAGGTGACCCTCGAGGACGCTCGCGCCATGACCGACGAGCTGCTCGCCGCCCACGCGGATCTGCTGCCGGAGTCCTTGCGGGCCTGAGCACCCGCAGTCGCACGGTGCGATCAACTGCGGACTGACCGTCATAGCCAGCTGGACGGCTCAGCGTGTGACCGGTGCGGACTCTGCGGACTGGCGGTCGAACTCCTCGAACGTGCTGGTCAAGGGTCCGGGGGAGTCATCACAGAAGAGCAGGTCCAGGCTCCCGGCCGACTCGCGGGCAGAGTCGGCAGAACGCGGGAAGAGATCGGCCTCGTACGCGGCGAGGGCTTCCTCCGTGCTGCCGGCGTTCTCCGTGATCGCCAGGGCGAGCTGAGCGCCGTCGTACATGGCGAGGTTGGCGCCCTCGCCGGCGAACGGGGACATCACGTGCGCCGCGTCGCCCAGGAGCGTGGTGCCGGGTGTCCGCTCCCAGGAGTGGCCGACGGGAAGGGCGTGGATGCGGCGCGGCGTCAGCGGGGTGTCCGCGTGGGCGATCAGGCCGCGCAGCGCGTCGTCCCAGCCGTCGATCCGGGCGAGGAGAGCCGTCTTGGAGGCCGCGATGTCGGCGAAGTCGATCGTGTCGATCCAGCTCTCCGAGACGCGCAGGCCCAGATAGACGTGCAGGGTGTCATCGATCTCGCGGTGGCCGAGCACGCCGGTCGGGCCGTTGAAGGCGAACAGCATGCCCCGGCCCATCGCCGCAGCTTCGGCGGGGTGTCGCTCGTCGGCGTCGAACAGGTCGGCCTCGACGAAGGAGATCCCGGTGTAGACGGGGCGGGCGCCGGACATCAGCGGACGGACCATGGACCAGGCGCCGTCCGCGCCGATGAGCAGGTCGGTGGTGATCGCCTCGCCGTCCGTGAACTCGACCTCGTGCCGCCCGGGGAAGCCGTCCACCGTGCGCACCGCGCAGACCTTGCGACCCCAGTGGACAGTACGGGCGGGCAGGGAGTCGAGGAGGATGTCGCGCAGCTGGCCGCGGTCGACCTCCGGGCGGATGAGCTGACCATCGTCCGCCTCGTCACGCAGCACCGTCCCACGGTGGTCGAGGATGCGCATGGCTTCCCCACCGCGATGGATGAGCGGGGTGAACTGCTCCCATAGGTCGGCGGCATGGAGTGCCCGCTGCCCGGTGTCGTCGTGGATGTCGAGCATGCCTCCCTGAGTGCGGGCGTATCGGCTGGCTTCCAGCTCGAACACCGCAGCCTCGATCCCTCGGGCGTGCAGGACACGGGCTGCGGTCAGGCCGCCGAGACCGCCACCGATGATGGCGATCGGGAAATGCGTTGTCATGGTGAGTCTTTCGTGGTCCGGGTGCGAGTGATGTCGGGTGCAGCGATTCAGGCGTGGTCGCCCGTGCCGTCGGTGGTGGGAGTTGCGGTGATGCCGGCGACCAGCGCACGGATGGCCCAGGTGGTGCGCTGGCTCGGCGTGCCCGAGATGACCGTCTCGGCGTGCGCGGCGAGGTGAGGGGTCACCTGCGGATCGGCCGACGCGACGGCTGCGGCCAACGCGTTCTCATCGTCCGCTTCGCGCTCGTCACCTCCGATGCCCTTCGGCGCAGGCGGGCTGCGCTCGGCGGCCGAGGACGTGACGTACTGCAGCAGCAGGTCCACACCCCAGGCCGCTCGGCTCGGAGCGATCGAGCCTTCCAGCAGCAGGCCCAGGAGCTGGTCGTACAGCCGCAGGGCATAGGGGCCGGTCGGGCGCAGCATCAGTGCGGACCGGGCCAGGCCCGGGTAGGCGTACAGCACCTCGGAGTACCCGGCGAGCAGCGACTCGAGCCGGGTTCGCCAGTCCCCGTGTGCACCGGGTGCCAGCGTCCCGATCAGCTCGTCCAGGACGGCTGAGTGCAGGTCTGCGGTGTTCGCGACGTACACGTACAGCGACGCAGGGCCCGTGTCGAGGGCTTTCGCGACGCGTCGCATCGTCGCTTTCTCCAAACCCTCGCGACGCATGATCTCGATCGTCTCCGCGACGGCCCACTCGCGGGACAGGGCGGGCTTGGCCGGGCGCTCTCGTCGGCTGTTGTTCAGTGTCATGCACCCACTGTCACGAACATGTTCGCGACGAACATGATCGGGTGATGTGGTGCCGGACTCCTGAGCGGCCGATCACCCGATCGCCTGATCGACGGAGGGGCTGACCGGGGCGGCCAGGGTGTGATGCACTGCAGGAGGAGACCGTACCGCCGCTCCCTCCCCATCGAACGGATCAGTCGTGACCGCACCGAACATCCTCCTGCTGTGCACCGACCAGCAGCGATATGACGCCCTGGGCGCGGCGGGCAATCCCCACATCAGCACCCCGAACCTCGACCGGCTGGCCGGTGACGGGGCGCGCTTCACCCGCTGCTACACGCAGTCGACGGTATGCGCCCCATCGCGCGCGAGCCTCATGACAGGGGTCTACCCGCGCCACCACGGCCTGTGGGCCAACGGAGTGGATCTCGACCCTGCCCAGCAGCTGTTCACGAAGGTCCTCGCCGACGGCGGGTACGACTGCGCCCTGGCGGGGAAGTTCCATCTCGGATCCGCCTTCGGAGGCCGGATCGAACCGCGCCTGGACGACGGGTTCCGGATCTTCCGCTGGGCCCACGACCCCTACGTGCGATCCCCGGGGAACGAGTACCACCACTGGTTGCGCCGCACCCATCCTGAGCTGCACGAGCAGGCCGTGGTGCGGAGGGAGCGCTCGATCGACGCCCTCCCGCAGGAGGCCCACTACAGCCGCTGGATCGCCGAGGAGACCATCGAGTTCCTCACCGAGACCCGCGATGCGGATCGACCGTTCTGCATGATCGCGAACTTCTTCGACCCCCATCACGGGTTCGAGGCACCGTCGGAAATCCGTGCCCTGTACGACGCCGGCTCCCTTCCCGCCCCGGTCACCACGCCGGACGAGCTCGCCACGAAGCCCCCGGTGCACACCCTGGAATCGCAGCGGTCCTACGCCGGGCAGATGGCCGGCTTCGCGGAGCACACCGCGGCGCAGATCCAGGAGATCAAGGCCCAGTACTACGCGATGGTCAGCCTCGTGGACCACGAGGTGGGACGGGTGCTCGACGCGCTCGAGCGCGAGGGTCTAGCGGAGGAGACCCTGGTGGTGTTCTCTAGCGACCACGGCGAGATGCTCGGTGATCACCAGATGCTCCTCAAGGGCCCCATGATGTTCGACTGCTCCGTGCGGGTGCCCCTGCTGATCCGCTGGCCCGGCCATATCGCCCCGGGCACCGTCCGGGAGGAGCTCGTGGACTGGCTGGACCTCACCCGCACACTCATGGCCGCTGCCGGGAGCGACGGCCTCGTCCGAGCCCAGGGCCGTGACCTGATGCCGCTGGTGAGCGGACAGGACTGGGAGGACCGGGACTGGATCCTCACCGAGTACCGGGACAGCTGCTGGGAGTACGACCCGCCGGTGCACTGCACGATGGTGCGGCGCGCCGACGTGAAGATCGTCGTGCACCACGGGTCACCGGCCACCGCGCGAGAGCGCACCGGTGAGCTCTACGACCTCGAGGCCGATCCCGACGAGCTCGTGAACCTGTGGGATCTGCCGGAGCATCGCGAGCTGCGCGCGGACATGGAGGGCTTCCTGCTCGATGCCCTGGTCGCGACGGAGATGCGGGAGCGGCCGCGCCTCGCCCCGTTCTGAGGAGACGGTCCGCGGCTCTCGCGGTGGGGCACGATGATCCGCGGGTCTAAGGTCGGGGTCACACACCCCACGCTGCCGGCGAAGGAGACACCATGGCCCCCTGGGTGCTTGCCCTGCTCGCCGGACTCGTCGCCGGCGGCGCGCTGCTGCTGGGCAGCGCGATCGCCTGGTTCGTGAAGGTCCCGCCGGCCGTGGTCGCCGGGATCATGGCCTTCGGTGCCGGGGTGCTGATCTCCGCGCTCACCCTCGAGCTCGTCTCCGACGCCATGGACCAGGGCGGGCTGCTGGCCACGAGCGGCGGGTTCCTTGCCGGGGCCGTCATCTACGTGGGCTTGAACATTCTGCTGGCCCGCCGCGGCGCCCGGCACCGCAAGCGCTCCGGGGACCAGCAGACCTCCGAAGGTGAACAGAGCGGCAGCGGGGGAGCGATCGCGATCGGCGCCCTGCTCGACGGCGTCCCCGAATCCATGGTGCTCGGGCTGAGCGTGCTCGCCGGGCCAGGATTGAGCGTGCCGATGTTCGCCGCCGTGTTCATCTCCAACGTCCCCGAGGGCCTGTCCAGCAGCGCCGGCTGGAAGACGGCCGGCCGCAGCCGCCGCTATGTGTTCGGGATCTGGAGCACGATCGCGCTGGTCTCCGGGCTCGCCTCGCTGGCCGGCTACGTGCTGCTGGACGGGGCGGCGCCGGCCACTCTCGCCGTCGTCAACGCCCTGGCGGCCGGGGCGATCCTCGCCATGATCACCGACACCATGATCCCCGAGGCCTTCGCGAAGGACTCCCTGTACACCGGGCTCCTCGCGACGCTCGGTTTCCTCGCGGCGCTGACGCTGCACGCGATGGGGTGAACCGCCCGGCTCGAGGTCATGACCCTGGCCTGAGAATGACCGGTCGGCGATGACCGGCTCCCGGCGGATCCGTGAACATCCGCTGCTGAACGGGCAGAACGTCGGTTGCGACGTCGTGGGGTCCCTAGGGTGATCGCGGCCCTTTCCCTGATCCCAGGAGCATCTCCATGTCCTCGTCGTTGAACCGTCGCACCCTGTTCGCCACGACGGCGGCGGTCGGCACAGCTGCCGCAGCAGCCGCTGCCCTCGCCGCACCGGCGTCGGCCGCGCCCGCTCGTCCCTCCGGCGCAGGAGGCGGCCGGGCTCTGATCGGCAGGGCGAAGCGCGATCAGCTGCACGTGATGACCTTCAACATCCGCATGGAGAACGAGGCGAACACGGAGCCCGGCGAGCCGGACCACTGGTCGGACCGCGAGCCGCTCCTCATCGCACTGCTCGAGCGGGAGCAGCCCACCCTGCTGGGCATCCAGGAGGGCAAGTACGGGCAGCTCGGCGCGATCGACGAGGCGCTGCCGAGGCACCGGATGGTCGGCTACGGGCGCCAGGGCGGCAGCAAGGACGAGTACTCGGCGATCTACTACGACACCACCCGCCTCGAGGTGCTGTCCTGGGACCAGTTCTGGCTGTCCGATACTCCCGACGAGATCGGCTCCGCCACCTGGGGCAACAGCGTCACGCGGATCGTGGTGTGGGCGAGGCTGCGCGATAAGGCCAGCGGCACCGAGTTCGCGTTCATCAACACCCACTTCGATCATCAGTCCGAGCCCGCGCGCATCAAGAGCGGCGAGGCGATGATCGACCTGTTCGAGGGCGGCGAGCTCGACGAGCTGCCCACGATCGTCACCGGCGACTTCAACTCGGTGGCCCACGATTCCGGCGCGTACACGACGCTGGTCACCGACGGTCCCACGCTCGACACCTGGGACGTCGCGGAGGAGCAGGTGACCCCGGCGTGGGGCACCTTCCCCGGCTACGACGACCCGGTCGACGGCGGTACCCGCATCGACTGGGTGCTGGTCACCGAGGAGTTCACCACCGACAAGGCCGCGATCAACGTCTGGCGCGACGAGGTGGGCGCCTACCCGTCGGACCACGCCCCGGTGCAGGCGCTGATCTCCCTGCCCTGAGGGCGACCCGGCGCGGATCAGCGCTTGTGGTAGAGCGACTTCCGCTGGAAACGGGGCTCCGAGGTCACGAAGATCCCGAGATTGCGGAAGATGTCCTCGTCCACGGTGCCCAGGATGGTCGTGGTGTGCACATCGCAGCCGGAGAGGTTCCGCAGCTCGTCCAGCGCACGCCGGGCGTGCTCGTCGGAGGAGGCGGAGACGGACAGGGCGATGAGCACCTCGTCGGTGTGCAGGCGCGGATTGCGCGAGCCCAGGTGCTCCGTCTTGAGGGTCTGGATCGGCTCGATCGAGCTGGGGGAGAGCAGGTGCACGGTGTCGTCGATCCCGGCCAGGTGCTTCAGCGCGTTGAGGACCATCGCGGCCGAGCAGCCCAGCAGGGGTGAGGTCTTCCCGGTGATGATGGTGCCGTCGTGCAGCTGGAGCGCGGAGCCCGGCTCTTCGGTGGCCTCCTCGATCGCGAGCGCGGGGCCCACGACGGACCGGTCCTCGACCCGGCAGCCGGCCTTGCTCATCACCATGGCCACGCGCTGGGAGACCACGTCGTCGTGGTCGTTGATGCGCTCGTCCACAGCGGCCTTGTAGTAGCGCCGGATGATCTCCTGCCGCGAGGCCTCGCGGCACACCTCGTCGTCCACGATGCAGTTCCCGGCCATGTTGACCCCCATGTCCGTGGGGGAGGCGTAGGGCGAGGCGCCGGTGAGCTTCTCCAGCAGCGTGCGCAGCAGCGGGAACACCTCGACGTCGCGGTTGTAGCTGGTGACCTGCTTGCCGTAGGCGGCCAGGTGGAACGGGTCGATGAGGTTGATGTCGTCCAGATCCGCGGTGGCGGACTCATAGGCGAGGTTCACCGGATGCTCGAGCGGGAGGTTCCAGATCGGGAAGGTCTCGAACTTCGCGTAGCCGGCCGGGATCCCCCGGGCGTGGTCGTGATAGATCTGCGAGAGGCACGTGGCGAGCTTGCCCGAGCCCGGCCCCGGTGCCGTCACTACGATGAGGTCGCGCTGGGTGGTCGAGTACTCGTTCGCGCCGAGCCCCTGCTCGGAGACGATCCGGGCGGTGTCCTGCGGGTAGCCGGGGATCACGCCGTGGCGGGCCACCTTCAGCCCCAGCCGCTGCAGGCGCTCGATGAAGGCGTGGGCGACGTGGTTGGACTGCTCGAGCTGGGTGAGCACGACGTTCTCGACCAGGAAGCCGTGCTCGCGGAAGACGTCGATGAGGCGCAGCACGTCGTCCTCGTAGGTGATGCCCAGATCGGCGCGCACTTTCTGCCGCTCGAGGTCCTTGGCGTTCAGGCACACCAGGATCTCCAGCTCGTCCTTGAGCCTCTCGAGCATCGCGATCTTGTTGTCCGGGGTGAAGCCCGGCAGCACCCGAGCGGCATGGTGGTCGTCGAAGAGCTTGCCGCCCATCTCGAGGTACAGCTTGCCGCCGATCTGCTCTCGGCGCTCCTGGATGTGGCGCGACTGCAGCGCGATGTACTGCTCCGGGTCGAAGCCGACGCTCCCGCCTCCGCGGCCCTCCGGGGTGGAGGAGGTGGACAGGGCGGGAGGGCGAGATTCCGAGACGGTCACCCCGGCACGCTAGCACCGAAGGGTGCCGGCGCAGCGGCGGCGCGGCCCGTCTGTGAGGGGAGCCGCCCGCGTCAGACGGGACTCCTCGACGTCTGCGGCGCCTGGCGAGGTCCAGGTGATACGAATCGACATGTTCTCTCCGTGGGCCTTGCGCCTCCCGGGAACGTGCGCCATGATGGCTCGACCTCGCCGCACGAGACCCGCACCACAGCCGATGTGTGGAGCGTGCGGATATCCCGACCGACAATCCGCCCGCCACTGACGGCGACCGCGCACCGGTATCGATTCGAATCGACAGCCGGACGTCCCCAGGAAGCAGGACGACGATGCCCACGACACCGACGACATCGCTACGAGACATTCCCGGACAGGGAGCCTCCGACACCCTCTTTCCCGGAGTGGGGCGACAGCTGACCCGTCGATCTCTCGGACGGGGCGCGATCGCTGCCCCTGGCCTTCTGGCGCTGGCCGGCTGCGGCGGTTCCGAAGGGAACGGTGACCCGTCCGCGATCCGGATCGTGGACTACTACAACACCCCGGCCGACGACGTCGCGATCAACGGCACCTTCACGAAGTGCGCCGAGGAGCTGGGACTGACCTTCTCCCGGGAGCGGGTCCCCGGCGACCAGCTCATCGCCAGGGTGCTCCAGATGGGCTCCTCACGAACCCTTCCCGACCTGCTCATGCTCGACAACCCGAACGTCCAGCAGGTCGCAGATTCCGGGGCCCTGGCACCGCTGGAGCAGTACGGGATCAGCACCGAGGGCCTCACCCCGGCCGTCGCCGACCTGGGCATGTACGACGGGACGCTCTACGGGATCGCCCCCACCGTGAACACGATCGCCCTGTTCTACAACGTCGACATGCTCGAGGAGGCCGGCGTCGAGCCCCCGAGCACCTGGGACGAGCTGCGCACCGCAGCCGAGGCGCTGACCACCGAGGACCACTACGGCTTCGCCTTCTCCGCGATCGCGAGCTACGAGGGGACCTGGCAGTTCATGCCGTTCATGTGGTCCAACGGAGGAGACGAGACCGACCTCGACTCCGAGGGCGTGCTCGGCGCCGCCCAGCTCTGGTCAGATTTCGTGGCCGACGGGCTCACCTCGCGCTCGGTCGTGAACTGGGGACAGGGCGACGTCATGGACCAGTTCAAAGCGGGCAACGCCGCCATGGTCATCAACGGCCCCTGGAACATCGCCGGGCTCGAAGCAGACACCCCGGACCTGCACTGGGACGTGGTCACCATCCCCGTGCCGACCGCCGGCGCGGACTCCGTCGCGCCGCTGGGCGGGGAGGTCTGGACCGTCCCGATCACCGGCGACGAGGAGAAGCAGGCCAAGGCCGCCGAGCTCCTGAAGATGTTCGTCGCCCCGGAGAACCAGCTGTACATGGCCGGCGAGCGCTCCACGATCCCCGGAGACGTGGAGGCCGCGACGCAGTTCGCGAGCGAGAACCCGGACCTGGGCACTTTCGTCGACCAGGTCTCCACCGCCCGCTCCCGCACCGCGAAGCTCGGCCCGGACTGGCCGCGCACCGCGAAAGCGATCTACACCGCCAACCAGCGCGTCCTCGTGGACGACACCGACCCGGGAGAGGCCTACGACGAAGCCGCCCGGACCGTCAGCTGAGGCAGGGGAGAGACATGACCACCACCCAGAACCCTGTGGACCTGCAGGCGGCCACCGCGCCGACGGACGTATCCCGTCGTCGGACCCAGCGGCGCAACGACCTGCTGGTGCGCTACGCCTTCATCGCCCCGGCCGCGATCTACATGATCGCGTTCTTCGGCTACCCGATCCTCAAGAACGTCGTCATGAGCTTCCAGGCCTACGACTTCGCGACCTTCTTCAACGGCCATGCGCCGTTCGTCGGCCTGGACAACTACGCCGCGACCCTCAGCGATCCGATCTTCCTGCGCGCACTGGGCAACACCGGGCTGTTCACGATCGGGTCGATCATCGGCCAGTTCGTGATCGGCATGGGCCTGGCGCTCTACTTCCGCAAGCGGTTCCCGCTCTCGGGCTTCCTGCGCTCGCTGCTCCTGCTGCCGTGGCTGCTGCCGATGATCGTCTCGGCGGCCGTGTGGCGATGGATCCTCGAGCAGGACAACGGGGCGCTGAACGAGTTCCTCTCCGGCATCGGCCTGATCTCCGACCCCATCCCGTGGCTGAACAGCTCCGACACCGCTCTGATCGCCGTGATCATGGTGAACATCTGGCTGGGCATCCCGTTCAACGTGGTGCTGCTCTACAGCGGGCTGCAGTCCATCCCCGACGAGCTCTACGAGGCCGGCCAGCTCGACGGCGCCACCGGCTGGAAGTCCTTCTGGCACATCACGCTGCCGATGCTGCGCCCCGTGGTCTCCGTGGTGCTGCTGCTCGGGGTGATCTACACGATCAAGGTCCTGGACCTCATCATCGGCCTCACCGGCGGCGGTCCCGCCAACGCCACCCAGACCCTCGCCACGCGCAGCTACGAGATGAGCTTCATCGAGTTCGACTTCGGCCAGGGAGCCGCGCTGAGCAACATCCTGATCCTCATCGCCCTCGCCTTCAGCCTCGTCTACCTGCGTGCCAACGCCCGCGCCGCGAAGAACGGATGACCCCGATGAGCACCGCCACCACCGCACCCGCCACATCGATCGCACCCGTCCCCGTCCCCCGGCGCCGCACCAAGACGAAGAGCCGCTCCTGGCTGCACACCGTGATCGGCATCGTCCTGGTCGCGATCATGCTGTTCCCCGTCTACTGGATGCTCAACGCCTCGCTCGCGCCGGCGGGCAACAGCCTGAACACCCAGTGGCTGCCGCTGAACCCTGACTTCTCCGGCTACTCCCGGGCGATCGCCGACCAGGGCAAGAATCTCATCACCTCCCTGATCGTGGCGGTCGGCGCCTGCCTGCTCTCGATCGTGATCGCCGCGCCGTGCGCCTACGCGCTGGCGCAGTTCAAGATCAAGGGGACTGCCGTGCTCCTCTTCGTCGTGCTGATCAGCCAGATGATCCCCGGCATCGTGATCGCGAACGCCCTGTACACCGTGTACACCCCGCTGGGCCTGATCAACTCGATCCCCGGGCTGATCCTCGCCGACGCCTCCCAGGGCATCCCCTTCGCGATCCTCATCGTGCGGGCCTACCTCGAGACCTTCCCGACCTCGATCGTCGAGGCCGCCCGCGTGGACGGCTGCGGCCACGTGCGGGCGTTCTGGTCGATCGTGCTGCCGGTCTCGAAGAACTCGCTGATCACCGCCGGGATCTTCTCGTTCCTCTTCGCCTGGAGCGACTTCCTGATGGCCCTGACGCTCACCACCGGCGAGTCCATCCGACCCGTCACCCTGGGCCTGTACACCTATATCGGCACCAACGACACGGACTGGAGCGCCGTGATGTCCACGGCGGTCCTCTCCTCCCTGCCCGCGGTGGTCCTCATGATCGTCGCCCAGAAGTACGTCGCCGCCGGGGCCACCGGCGGAGCCGTCAAGTGACCACCGTGCCCGCCCCTGATCCCTCCCTCGACCCCGAACCCTTCGTCGGACCGGCCCTCGCCGGCCCGTCCCTCTCCGAAAGGACCACTCTCATGACCAGCACCCCCGCCGCAGCCTCGCTGCGCGTCACCGTCTGGGGCGAGAACCGCCACGAGCAGCGCGACCAGCGCGTGCGCGACCACTATCCCGAGGGCATGCACGCCGCGATCCGCGACGGCATCGTCGAGAACCTCGGGGACGACGTCACCACTCACATCGCGCTGCTGGATGATCCCGAGCACGGGCTCACCGAGGAGGTCCTCGCCCGGACCGACGTGCTCACCTGGTGGGGTCACATGGCCCACGACGAGGTCTCCGACGAGGTCGCCGAGCGCGTCCAGAAGCACGTGCTCGCCGGCATGGGCCTGGTGGTGCTGCACTCCGGGCACTGGTCCAAGCCGTTCACCCGCCTGATGGGCACCACCTGCACGCTGCGCTGGCGCAACGAGGCCGACCGCGAGCTGGTGTGGACCGTGAACCCCAGCCATCCGATCGCCGAGGGCGTTCCCCACCCGATCGTCATCCCCGAGCAGGAGATGTACGGCGAGCACTTCGACATCCCCGTGCCCGACGAGCTGGTGTTCGTCTCATCCTTCAGTGGGGGAGAGGTGTTCCGTTCGGGCTGCACCTTCCGGCGCGGCAAGGGCAAGATCTTCTACTTCAGCCCCGGTGACCAGGACTACCCCGTCTATCAGCACACCGATGTGCGCCGCGTGATCGCCAACGGCGTGAGCTGGGCGCGCCCGGCCACGGGCGACCGCACGGTGCCCTTCCTGGACCGCTACGAGGCCGACTGGTTCCTCACCGGCTCCGGCGGCCAGGGCCTGGGCGACGCCGAGGCGGCGGGCAAGAGCGCATGAGCACCACCGCCTCGAACCCCACCGAACGGACCTCCGTGCCGGTCGTCGTGGTCGGCGCCGGCGGCATGGGCCGGGCGTGGATGGGCACCGTGCTCCGCAGCGCCGACGCCCTGCTCGTCGGCGTGGTCGACGTGATCGACGGCGCCGCCGCCCGGGCAGTCCAGGAGGTGGTCCCGGACGGCCGCCGCGACGGGATCATCACCGGCACCGATGCGGTCACCGTCGCCCGGGAGGCCGGCGCCGAGGCCGTCATCGACGTGACGATCCCCGCCGCCCACCACGCCGTCACGGCCGACGCGCTCCACGCCGGGTTCCCGGTGCTGGGCGAGAAGCCCTGCGCGGCGACCCTCGCCGAGGCCCTCTCCCTGGCGGGTCACGCCGAGGCGACGGGGAGGCTGTTCATGGTCTCCCAGTCCCGCCGCAACAACCCCCACCTGCACGAGACGAGGCGGCTCGCCGACGAGCTCGGCGGTGCCGGGATCGTGGACACCCGGTTCTACAAGGCGCCCCGCTTCGGCGGATTCCGGGACGAGATGGACCATCCCCTGATCGTCGACATGGCGATCCATGCCTTCGACGCCGGGAGGGTGCTGCTGGACGGCAACCCCGTCTCCGTCACCGCCAGCTCCTCCAACCCGCCCTGGAGCTGGTATGCGGGTGACGCGGCGGCGACCGTCGCGATCACGTACGACACCGGCGCGGTGCACACCTTCTCCGGCTCCTGGGCCGCTCCCGGCGCCGAGACCAGCTGGAACGGCGACTGGCTGCTCAGCTGCGCGACGGGCACCGTGAGCTGGGACGGGGAGACTCCTCCCACCGCCAGCCCCGAGGGAGGCGAGGAGTCCGCGGGTCGGGCCCCCGCCGCCGACGAGCTCTGGGAGCTCGACGCCTCCCTGGCGGGTTTCTGCGACGCCCTGCGCGGCGGGGACGTCCCCGCCTCCGAGGTGCACGGCAACGTGTGGACCCAGGCGATCGTCGAGGCCGCGGTGCGCGCCGCGGACACCGGAGCACGTGTGGAGCTCGCGGCGATCCTCGACGAAGCCCTTCAGAGCGCCCGCACCCTGGATATCGCCGACGGGCGCAGTCAGGCGCTGGCCGCATGGAAGACTGGGACATCTGGTCTGACCGCCGTGTGAGTGGTGGCCCGAAGGAAGGGTGGAGGCACGGTGAGGAAGAAAGCACCGACGAGCCAGGACGTCGCCCGGCTGGCAGGGGTCTCCCAGTCCACCGTGAGCTATGTGCTCACGGGATCCCGACCGATCTCCGACGCCACCCGGGCGCGGGTGGAGGACGCCATCGAGAAGCTCGGCTACCACCCCAACTCCGGGGCCCGCACCCTGCGTTCCCAGCGCAGCGGTGTGATCGGTCTGATGGTCCCGGAGGCGGAGTCCGATGACGGTGTGCTCATGGTGTTCATCGGCGCCATCGCCCGGGAGGCCCGTCGCTACGGCTACGACATCCTGCTGGTCACCGCCCAGGAAGGGGCGCAGGGCATCCGCCGCGTGGTGCGCACCGGCGTGTGCGAGGCGCTGATCCTCATGGAGCTGGGACGGCACGACGAACGGGTGGCCCCGGTGATCGACTCCGGGCTCCCCTTCGTGACCATCGGCAAGCCCGACGAGTTCCCTCAGGGATCCGTCGTGGATCTCGACTTCGAGATGCTGGGCGGGATGATCGTCGAGCGCGCTGTCGAGGAGCAGTGCGACCGGCTGCTGCTGTTCGGCGAGCCCGGGCGCAAGCGCTCTCGCAACGATGTCGCCCGCTTCCTCGCCGGGGTGGAGGATGCCGCCTCGGAGGAGGATCTCGAGGTGGTGCTGGACGCCGTCCCGCTGGCCGACGTGCCGGATCAGGCGCTGCGCATGACGCTGCCGAATCAGCGCACCGCCCTGTTCGGGATCACCGGGGTGCGCCAGGTGCTGTTCGCGATGGCGGCGACCGGCGCCCTCGTGGACGATTCCCGGTTGTTCATCGCCCTCAGCGGGGAGGATCTCGTGGACGTCAGCCCGCTGCTCGCCTCGGTCCCGCAGGTCGACCCGCGGCGGGTCGAGATCAGCGAGCTCGCCGTCACGGAGCTCGTGCGGCTGCTGCAGGTCGAGGGCGCCGCGCCTCGTGTCACCCTCGTCGAGCCCCGCTGGCTCGAGGGCTGACCACGGGCCGTCACCTTCGGGGTGTTCCTCTCAGGACGGCTCGAGTCCCGCTTCGTGCTCCCGTACATCGGCACCCAGATCGTGGGTGGCCTGATCGCCGCGGGTCGCCCTGTTCGTGATCGCCAGTGGCCAGGCGGATTTCGCGATCGACCTCTCCGCCGCCGGCTCCTTCGCCACCAACGGGCACGGGGATCACTCGCCCGGCGGGTACAGCCTGCTCTCGGCGCTGTTCATCGAGGTGATCCTGACTGCGGTGTTTCTCTGGGGGATCCTTGGAGCGACCGACGGCCGCGCCCCGGTCGGCTTCGCGCCGATCGCCGGGCTCAGCTGTACATTCCTCTTCGCCGCGAAGAGCTGACCACCTCGTGCGCACGACAGGCCTCGCTGCTGGCTATGGCCGCTGCAGGCTCCGATCGAGCCTCAGCACGATCGTGCGGACCACGCCGTCGGGATCGATCGTGAGGGCGACGCTCGCTGCACCGTTGCCCCAGGTTCCCTCCCGGGGAAGCGGCTCGTAGCCCTCCTCCGTGAGCGGGGGAGCGGTGACCGTGTCCCGATCGATCGACACGATCCACTCCTCGATCCGTTCCTCGGCCGCGCCGCCGTCCTCATACGACGTGGCCGGGTGGTCAGTGCGGGCCATGGACGCGGAGAGCCTGCCGCACCCGATGTGCGCAGAGGTGCCCAGCAGAGTCAGGGAACTGAGACGGAAGTCCGTGGTGACCTCGGGAGAGATCCAGAAGAGCAGCTCCCCGAGATCGACGGACAGGCTGTGGTCCTGAGGCTCGGAGGCGCTCTCGGTCACCTCGACGGTGAGCTGGCCGTGGCCGCCTCCATCGACCTCGTCCTGGGGCATCGAGGCATCTGCCGAGGGATCTCCCGAATCGACCGAGAACCTGGCGGCGAGGGGTGGCGGCGATGGCATGGGACGACTCTAGAGGTGACGGAGTGCGAACGGGCGCCGACGAGGCATTCCGCTGTGAGCGTGCAGCGATGCGGGCCTGATTCCGGAGACCGGCACCGTTCGGCCCGGACTCCCTGCAGATCAGCGCACCACAGCAGCAGAAGCCCAGGCCGCAGGTGACTGACCGGTCACCGGACGGGTGACCACTGACACCTCACCCTTCCGCAAAGGTGATCTTGGGTAGTGCATAAGATGTCCTCATGTCCGACGTGATGATGTCCCTCGACGCCCATCAGATCCTCACCGCTGTCCTCACGGATGCCCCGGAAGATCGTGAGGCGCTCACGGTTTTGCGACCCGAGGTCCTCGCCCACACCCGGGAGGCCTACGACGCGCTGTACCGCAGCGAGCAGCCTCTTCCCGCTTCCGTGCTGCACGCCCTGGCCGCCGTCACCGCGGACTGGCAGGGCAGCGGCCCACTCGCCCAGTGGCACCGTGCCCAGGGCGCCGACGCACAGCTCACCGCCGCCGATCCGGTCGCCACCGACCTCCGGGGTCCGAGCGGCGCGACCCTCGATGCCGCGACGCTCAACGCCCTGCGGGATCACGTCGACCTGCTGTCGATCTCTCCGGCGCTGACCACCCGCGCCGACCAGCAGCGACTGCTCGACGCCGGTGTCGGCTCGTCGGTCGCCGTGCTCATCAGTCAGCTCGTCTCCTTCGAGAGCTACCTCCAGCGCCTGGTCGCCGGCCTCGCCGCGCTCCGTGGCCTCGAGGTCCCGTCGGCCGACGCCCCCGTGCGCCTCCCGCGCACCCACGGCCGCACCGCCGAGCACGGCGGGACCACTGTCACCGGCCGCACCCGCCCGTCGGCCTTCACCCGCGAGCAGCTGCAGTGGGAGCCCTGGGTGGCGGTGCCCGCCGAGGACGAGCTGACCGAGCTCCAGCGCGACTCCTTCGCCTCCAAGGCCAGCACCAACAGCGTCTACTTCCGGATGCTCTCCCAGACCCCCGGCATCACGAAGGCCCGCAGCGCCCTGGACAATGCGATCTTCCTGCCGCGGGATGGCGCGCCCAAGGCCGAGCGCGAGCTCGCCGCCGCCGTGACCAGCAAGGTCAACGACTGCATCTACTGCGCCTCCGTCCACGCGAGGAAGTCCGCCGGCTTCTCCAAGCGCCCGGAGGACGTCGACGCCCTGCTCGCCGCCGCCCTCGATCGCGACGCGAACTGGATCTCCACGGACCTCGACCCGCTGGTCGCCGAGCAGGACGAGCGCTGGAGCGCGGTGGTCACCGCGGCCGCCGAGCTCTCCCGTCCGCGCGCCCACGTCACCGCTGAGGCGATCCACGCGCTGCGCCGCCTGGAGCTCACCGACCCCCAGATCGCCGATGTGCTCACCGCCGCCGCCTTCTTCGCCTGGGCGAACCGCCTCATGCTCAGCCTCGGGGAGCCTTCGCTGCCCGACGCCGAGCAGGCCGCCGCCTGACCCCGCCGCACCCCTCCCCGTCCTCCCGCCGACCCCTCGAGGAACCCCCATGACCCCCACGCGTTCAACCCACTCCACGGGCCGCGCACTTCGCCGTCGCACCCTGCTCGGCGCCGCTGTCGCCACCCTGCCCGTCCTCGGCCTCGCCGCCTGCGGCGAGGTCACCGTGGAGGGGGAGTCCGCCGTGAGCGACGAGGACACGTCGATCACCATCACCGATGACCAGGACCGAGAGGTCGTGCTGCCCGGCCCCGCGCGGAAGGCCGTGGTGCTGAACAGCTACACCAACGAGTTCGTTCGCGCCATCGGCGCGGGCGACAGGGTGGTGGGCGTGGACCGTGCCTCGCTGGACCGCCTGCCCTACCTGCCGCTCGAGGAGAGCCAGGTCATCGCCGAGGGATTGGACCAGCTCAACTACGAGGCGATCGCGAAGCTCTCGCCGGACGTCGTGATCCTGCCCCGCAACGCCGTCTGGCAGGAGGCCGCCGAGCAGCTCGAACCCTTCGGCATCCCGCTGGTCGTCGCGACCGCCTGGGACACCGAGGTCGTCGACGCCACCATCACCCTGCTCGGCCAGGTTTTCGGGGCCGACGACGCAGCTCGGACCGTGCTGTCCTTCAAGGACGAGATCTCGGGCCTGCTCACCGAGCGCCTCGCGGACGTCGAGCCCGTCCCGGTCTACTTCGAGACCGTCGAGCCGTACCTCACCACCCTGCCCGGCTCCGGCTTCCACGCCATGATCCTCGCCGGCGGCGGCAGCAACATCTTCGACGACGCCTCCGGCGGCGACGCCCAGGAGGAGCTGACCGTCGACCCCAGCGAGGTCGTGCTGCGCGACCCCGAGTTCGTGATCCATGAGTTCGAGCCCTCCGCCGAGCCCGTGGACCGCTTCGAGGACCTCCGCGCCGATCTCGCCGCCCGCCCCGGCTGGAGCGGGATGACCGCCCTCGCCGAGGGGAACGTCGCGATCGCCAACGGCTGGGCCACCAGCGCGCTGGGCAAGTCCATCGGCGCCCTCTACCTCGGCGTCTGGCTGCACCCCCAGGAGATGGCCGACGTGGACCCCGATGAGTACCTCACCCGCTGGGTCACCGAGTTCCAGGACACCGAGCTCTCCGACCCGGCCGACTACGTGCAGGGGCCGCAGTCATGACCACGACCCTCGCGACGAAGCCCGCTCCGGCTCCCGCCGCTGCGGCGGCATCGGCCCCCGCCCGCCGCCATGAGCTGCGCAAGCGCCTGGTCATCGCTGCCGGCCTCGTGGTCTCCGTGCTCGCCCTGATCACCTCGGTGACCATCGGCACCGCCGGTGTGGGCTTCACCGACGTGGTCCGCTCGATCCAGGTGAGCATCGTCGGCGGCACCATCAGCGCCGATTTCGCGTCCTCCTACGCGGTGATCACCCAGCTGCGTCTGCCGCGGGTGCTGCTCGCCTTCACCGCCGGCGCCGCGCTGTCCGTCTCCGGCGTGCTCATGCAGGGGCTGCTGCGCAATCCCCTGGTCAGCCCTTTCACCCTGGGCGTCTCCCCGGCGGCGGCCTTCGGTGCCGCCCTCGTGATCACCCTCGCCGGCACCAACCAGCTCCCGGCCTGGGCCACGATCGCCGGCGCGATGGTCATGTCGCTCATGGTCTCCGCGCTCGTGCTCGGCATCGCGACCGCCCGCCGCATGGCCGTCGCCACGCTGCTGCTGCTCGGCATCGCCATGACCCAGATCTTCGAGGCCCTCACCTCGGCGCTGCAGTTCACCGCGAACGAGAACACCCTGCAGGCGATCATCCGCTGGACCTTCGGGTCGGTGAACGACGCCAGCTGGCAGGACGTGCTCATCGTCGGCGCCGTCACCGTGCTCGCCCTCCCGCTGACGATGTGGTTCTCCAAGGACCTCAACGCGATCGCCTTCGCGGGCGACGACGCCGCCCGCAGCTTCGGCGTGAACGTGGGCCCGCTGCGCGTGGGCCTGATCGCCCTGTCGGTCACGCTCGCCGCGATCGTGGTCAGCTTCTGCGGGATCATCGGCTTCGTGGGCCTCGTCGGCCCGCACATCGCACGCCTCGCCATCGGTGCCGACCACCGTCACCTGCTGCCCTTCGCGGCACTCTCCGGCGGGCTGCTCCTGCTGGTCGCCGACGCCGTGGGGCGTACGGTGATCGCTCCCGCCGTCGTGCCCGTCGGCATCGTGGTCGCCTTCATCGGCGGCCCCGTGTTCATCTATCTCATCCTCACGCGAAGGAACACCCTGAAGTGAGCCTCTCCGTCGACCACCTCTCCTTCGCCTACGGCAAGCGCAGGATCCTCGAGGACATCTCCTTCGAGGTCGCACCGGGAGCGTTCTGCGCCCTGCTGGGCCCCAACGGCTCCGGGAAGTCAACGCTGGTCAAGGCCATCGCCGGGGTGCACCGGGCGAAGGCCGGCCGAGTCACCGTCGAGGGCCGGGACACCTCCTCGCTCGGTCGCCGTGAGCTCGCCAAGGTCGTCGGCTACGTGCCGCAGGCCGGCGACGCCCCCTTCGACCTCACCGTGCGCGAGGCCGTGATGCTGGGCCGCACCCCGCACTTCGGGATCGCCCCGCGCCAGGAGGACCGGGCGACGGTCGAGGACGCGATCGTGCGCATGGGTCTGATGGACCTCGCCGAGCGCAGCATGTCCGAGCTCTCCGGCGGTCAGGCCCAGCGCGCGCTGATCGCTCGGGCGCTGGCCCAGGAGACCCGCGTGCTGCTGCTGGACGAGCCCACCAGCGCCCTCGACCTGCGCTACCAGATCGAGACCCTGCAGCTGGTCCGCCAGATCACCCGCGAGGAGGGCATCAGCGCCCTGATCGCCATCCACGACCTCAACCACGCCGCCCGCTACTGCGACCAGGTGATCGTGCTGCACGACGGGCGCATCACCGCCGACGGCAGCCCCGCGAGCGCCCTGCAGGCGCAGACCCTGCGCACCGTCTACGAGGTGGACGTCGAGGTCGGCATCAGCGACGGCACGGTCGAGGTGCGGCCCCGGGTGGACGAGCACGGTGTAACCCGCACCGGCTCCCGGCTCGACGAGCTCGTCGCCGACGCCCGATGAGCACCCTCGACGCGATCATCGTCGGCGGCGGACCGCGCGGCGTCGCGACCGTGCTGCGCGCCGCAGCCCGCGCGGAGGCCGACGGCGCGCCGCCCGCTCGCCTGGCCGTCATCGACGCGACGTCCGTGGGCGCCGGCGCCACCTGGCGGATCGACCAGCCCGGTGAGTACCTCAACAACACGCAGGCCGACGCGACCACCATCCATCCCGACGACTGCACCCCGATGAGCGGCCCGGCCGCCCCCGGTCCGGACCTCGTGCAGTGGGCCCGCACCGTCACCGCCTCCGGTGGCCATCCGCAGGGATCCTGGGTGCTCGAGGAGGCCCGCACCCTGGTCGGGGCGAGCTTCCCGACCCGCCGGCTGCAGGGCGTCTACTTCCGCGATCAGCTCGACGCCGCGATCGCCGCCGGGCACGTCGAGGTCCAGGAGATCCACGGACTCGTCGTGGACCTCGCGCGCGACGGGCAGGAGACCGTGGTGGTGCTGGCCGACGGCCGCCGTCTCGCCGCCCCCACCGTGGTCCTCGCCCAGGGGATGGTCCAGGCGCGTCGCGACCCAGAGGTCACCGCCTTGATCGAGGCGGCCGACCGCCACGGCCTGCGCTGCGCAGAACCCGGCATGCCCGCCGAGCGCCGCTACACGGGACTGCCCGCCGGGGAGACCGTGCTGGTGCGCGGCCTCGGAGCGAACTTCTTCGACGTGATCGGACAGCTGGTCGACGACTGGGGCGGCGCCGCGCGGCGCATCCCCGGCGATCCGACCGGCCGCCTGCGCTATGCACCCAGCGGACGCGAGCCCCGCCTCGTCGTCGGCTCCCGCCGCGGTGTGCCCTACCGGTCCAAGCCCGACGGCGGCCGCTCCGTGCGACCCTTCACCGCCCGCTGGGCCACCCGTGCATGGTTCGGCGAGCTGGCAGAACGCTCCGACGTTGACTTCGCCGCCGAGGTGTGGCCCGTGCTCTGCCGGGAGTTCGCGCGCGCCTACCTCGACGCCCTCACGGACCACGTGCCCGGCGCCGTGCGCGGAGGCTGGCTGCCCGCCCTCGACGCCTCAACCACGCAGGACGCGGTCGACGCAGTGCTCAGCGCGGCGATCACCGACCCCCGCTGGACCTGGACGCTCGACGAGCTGCACCGCCCCACCCACGGCCGGCCCGTCACCGGCGAGGCCTGGGACGCCCTGGTCGCCCGCCTGATCGAGGACGAGCTCGGCTCGCTCTCCGACCCCGCCCACCACCCCCGCGCTGCGGTCAACGGGGCGATGGGCGCCCTGCGCCGGCACGTCGGCCGTCTCACCGGGCTCGGCGCCTTCCACGGCGAGTCCCTGGCCCGGGATGTGCTGGGCTGGTTCGACGGCGACTCCCTCGCGCTCGCCTCGGGTCCTCCTGCGGACCGGGTCCGCCTGGTCCTCGCCCTGATCGAGGCCGGGGTGATCGAGCTGCTGGGGCCCGAGCTGAGCATCGGGGTCGACGAGACCCGCGGCCGGTTCTTCGGCCGGTCGGCGATCACCGGCCGCTCCGCGTCCTCACGCGTGCTGCTGGAGACACGGATGTCCAAGGGACGGATCCCGCAGACCGACGACCCGCTGCTGCGGGAGCTGCTCCGCACCGGGCGCGCCCGCATCCACACCGTCGACGGTGTCCCCACCCAGAGCCTCGAGGCCACACGGGCGGACGCCGCGGAGTCCGCCCGCGGAGGGCACAACCTGGTCGCCGCCGATGGCACCGAGGATCCCGCCGTGATCGTGCTCGGCATCCCCGCTGCGAGCACCCAGCCCGGCAGCGCTATCGGGGCCAGCCCGGGCGTGCCGTCACCCCTGCTCGCCGGCGCCGACGTGGCCGCGCGGCAGATCATGGCCCGTCGACGGGTCGCCCTCAGGAACTGACATCCTCGTCGTCGGCGTCCTCGCCGCTGGTGCGCAGCATGACCCGGTCCACGCCGTCGAGCTCCATGAACTGGGGGATCAGGTCGCGCACCGGGGGCCTGCCGTGGAACCGGACGTCCATCACCACGAATCGATGACCGTCCCGCTCGGTGCGGCGGCTGTGCTCGATCGAGCTGGTGAACCCCATCGCGGTCGCGAGAGCGAGCAGGTCCCGCAGCACGCCGGCGCCGTCGGCGTAGGTGATCCGCAGCAGGCGCTTCGCATCGGGGGAGGGGAGCCGGCGCAGCAGCGGTGCGACCACGAACAGCGTCAGCAGGTGCAGCGCCGTGAGCAGCACGGCCAGCGACAGCATGCCGGCTCCGCAGGCCATGCCCACGGCGGCGGCGACCCAGATCGTGGCGGCCGTGGTCAGCCCCCGCACCACATTGCGTCCTTTGAAGATGACGCCCGCGCCGAGGAAGCCGATGCCGGAGACGATCTGTGCGGCGATGCGCGACGGGTCCAGTCGCACGTCGTCCCCGAGCACGGCGGCGAAGCCGTAGACCGAGACCAGGGTGAAGGCGCACGAGCCGAGGCCGACGAGCACGTGGGTGCGGAAGCCGGCGGCCTTCTGCCGGAACTGGCGCTCGAGCCCGATCAGCGAGCACAGCACGAAGGCGACGAGGAGCAGCTGGCTCTCCACGAGCGACGTGCTCGTGATCGCGCCGACCAAGGGATCCATGCGGGCGCCTGCCTCCGTCGTTCCTGTCGTGGCTCTGGCCTGCACCGGGGATCCGCGCAGGCGGTCGTGCCGATGCCAAGTTAGCAGAATCACGCCCGGGCGCCGGGAGGCCGGGAGGGCCGGTCGACAACGGGGCAGGCCAGAGCCTCTTTGTCACCTCAACGTTTTACGCCGTGAAGCTCGCCACAATCGTTATCGGACCGTAACGCCTACCAGTGGATGTTTTCTGGCGGGGGAGGGTTCAATCAGTGTCATGGATCACTGATGATCCGACGCTCCAATGGGGGAGCGCGAACAGAGAGGCAGGTCTGCCATGACCGAACTTGGATCCCGTCGACTCCCCGGCGGAACATCCCGCCGCCGCTTCATGGCGGGTACCGGTGCCCTCGGCGGCGCCGCGGCACTGGCCGCCTGCGGCGGTGCGACCGGTGGTGGAGGCAAGAGCGGCGGTGGCGGCGGCGAGGAGCTCGTCGGCGTCGGCAACAACGGCAAGGCCGGGAAGGGGCGCAGCGGCGACGGCGCCGACCAGCTCTTCATCGCCGGCTTCCAGTGGAGCCCGCCCACCAACTTCAACACCTTCGCGGCCGCCCCGGCGTGGCCGGCCTCCAACAACGTCGCCCAGTACGTCTACGAGACCCTGCTGCGCTTCGACATCGTCTCCGGCGAGCTCCTCGCGGGCCTCGCCGCCAAGCACGAGGTCTCCGGGAACGAGTCCATCACCCTGACCCTCCAGGACGGCATCACCTGGCACGACGGCTCTGAGTTCACGGCGGACGACGTGCTCTACACCTTCGAGCTGGGCAAGATCGACGAGGGTCTCGGCGTCGCGTCGTTCTGGACCGAGGTCGACGAGATGACCGCGGACGGCAACACCATCAGCATCGCGATCAACAAGGAGCGCAAGAACGTTGGCTCCGTGCTGACCTCGCTCGCCCAGCAGTTCATCGTGCCCAAGGCCGTGTTCGAGAAGGTCGCGAAGGAGACCGGGAACAAGATCGCCTCCTGGGAGACCGACACCGCGATCGGCACCGGTCCCTTCAGCCTCGAGCTCGCGGACCAGACCCAGATCATCCTCGCGCGCAACGAGGACTACTGGGGCAAGGACTTCTACGAGGGCCTGCCGGCGATGACGAAGATCATCCACCCGATCTTCAAGTCCAACGAGGACGGCAACCTCAAGTTCCAGAACGGCGAGCTCGATGTCATGCAGCAGTTCGTGCCGCAGATCTGGAAGATGTGGGAGGCGGACAAGCCTGTGGGCACGTACCTGCAGGACAAGCCGTACTTCTCGCCCGGCTCCATGCCGATGTTCATGATCAACACCACCAAGCCCGGGCTCGATGACGTCGAGGTCCGCAAGGCCCTCGCCCACGCCGTGGACTACGCCTCGATCGCCGAGACCGCCATGTCCGGCTACTCCTCCCAGGTGCTCGCCTCGCTCGTCGTCCCGGACGGCGCCGAGGACGCCTGGCTGGATCGGGACAAGGCCAAGGCCGATGGCTGGACCTTCGACGCCGCGAAGGCCGAGGAGATCCTCCAGGGCGCCGGCTATGCCAAGGGCGACGACGGCTTCTACGCCAAGGACGGCGTGAAGCTCGGTCCCTGGAAGCTCATCACCCCGCAGGGCTGGACGGACTGGAACGCGGCGCTCGAGATCGTGGCCAAGAACTTCCAGGCCATCGGTGTCGATGCCGCGACCAACTTCCCGCAGCAGGCCCAGACCTCGACCGCCTTCCAGAACGGCGACTTCGACATGGGCTGCTGGTCGGTGGCCGGCACGAACCCTGCCGCCCCGTGGCAGCGTTTCAGCGACGTCATGAGCAACGTCGACATGGCACCGCTGGGTCAGACCGCCTACCGCAACTTCGGTCGCTGGGAGAACGACAAGGTCAACGACCTCCTCGAGACGGCTGCCGCCGCACCCGACGACGCCTCCAAGAAGGACGCGATCACCGCGCTCGACGATCTGTACCGTGCGGAGGTCCCTGCCTTCCCGCTCATGTACCGCCCTGATGAGTTCTTCGAGTTCAACGCCTCGAACTGGTCGAACTGGCCCACCGAGGACAACGACTACGCCCCGCCGATGTTCCGCGGCGCCGGCAACGAGTGGATCTTCCAGCTCAAGAAGATCGGCGGCTGAGGGAACCTGTGAATCTCGGCCGCTACATCGCCCAGAAGACGGTGTGGTACCTGGTCGCGCTGGTGGCAGCAGTAGGTCTCAACTTCCTGCTGCCCCGGCTCGTCCCGGGCAACCCCGTCGACGTCATCGTCTCGAACCTGTCCCGCGGCGGCTCCGTCACCAGCGAGCAGCAGAAGCAGGTCTATGAGAGCTACGTCCAGGAGTTCGGTCTCGACCAGCCCCTGTGGCAGCAGTTCTTCACGTATCTCGGGAACGTGTTCACCGGTGATCTGGGGACGTCCTTCGCGTACTACCCGGCATCGGTCAACGACCTCGTGGGCCAGGCGCTGCCCTGGTCGATCGCCGTGCAGCTGCCGGCGATCCTCATCGGCTGGATCCTCGGCAACGTCGTCGGCGCGATCGCCGCGTTCCGCGGCGGCAACTGGGACCGCAGCGTGTTCACCTCGTCGCTGTTCCTCTCGGCCATGCCGTACTACTGCCTCTCGATCCTGCTGCTGTACGGACTCGCCGTCGTCGCCGGGGTGTTCCCCGTCGGCGGGGCGTACTCGCTCGGGCTGACACCGGAGTTCAGCCTCGCGTTCCTCTGGGATGCGGTCAGCTACTACTGGCTGCCCTTCCTCTCGCTCGTGGTCGTCTTCATCGGCGGCCAGGCCGTGGGCATGCGCTCGATGGCCATCTACGAGCTGGGCGGCGACTACGTGAACTACGCCCGGGCCATGGGCATCCGGGACAACAAGATCACGCAGTACATCTTCCGCAACGCGATGCTCCCGCAGATCACCGGCCTCGCTCTGGCGATCGGCACCCTCGTCGGAGGCGCGCTCATCACCGAGCTGGTCTTCAGCTATCCGGGCGTCGGTCTGCTGCTGTTCAACGCGATCTCCGCGAATGACTATCCCGTCATCCAGGCGGTGACGCTCATCATCACCGTCGCCGTGCTGGTGGCGAACTTCGCCGTGGAGATCGTCTACGGAATCGTCGACCCGCGCATCCGCGCGGCCAAGTCCGGGGAGAAGTGATATGTCGACGGTGAACACCTCCATGGCCGAGGAGACGGCCGCTCCGCGCGCGAACACCCTGCGCTCCTTCAACTTCTCCGGACGCTTCTGGATCTCCCTCGTGCTGGTGGTCTTCGTGGTCGCCCTGGGCCTGGCCGGGTACATCTACCCGACCACCGCCGGGGAGAAGGTCGGCTCGCTCTACGATGCGCCAGGTGCCGGCCTGCTGCTGGGCACCGACAACTTCGGGCACGACGTCCTGGCCGTCCTGATGGCCGGCACACGCACCTCGCTGATCATCGGCCTGGTCGCCGGGACCGTCGCGACGACCATCGGCGTGGGCGTCGGGCTGCTGGCCGGTTATGTCGGCGGCTGGTTCGAGGAACTGCTCATGGGCGTCACCAACGTGGTGCTCGCGATCCCCTCGATCGTCGTGCTGATCCTCATCTCGATGTCGCTGCCCGAGAGCACCATCTGGTCCCTCGCCATCGTCATCGGGATCACCTCCTGGCCCTGGACGGCCAGGGCGGTGCGCGCGCAGGCGTCCTCGGTCGCCACCCGCGAGCACATCGACGTGGCCCGGCTCTCCGGGGCGCGGCTGGCCGGGATCCTGCTCAAGGACGTCCTGCCGTACATCCTGTCCTACGCCGTGATGGCGTTCGTGCTGCAGGTCGCCGGCGCCATCCTCGCCGAGGCCGCGCTCTCGATGCTGGGCCTGGGCCCGTCGGGCGCGAACTCCCTGGGCACCCAGCTCCACTGGGCGCTCGCGTTCCAGGCCGTCGCCAGCGGCGCCTGGTGGGCATTCCTCCCGCCGACGATCATCCTGACCCTCGTCTCCTTCGGCTTCCTGCTGCTGCAGGCCAGCCTCGACGAGGTGTTCAACCCGCGCCTGCGCCGCGGCAAGCGCAAGCAGATGAAGCAGGCCGCCAACCGGCGGATCGAGGAGGCCCGGCAGCTCGCCGAGCAGGCCGGCCCCGACCGAGCGAGAGCAGGTGAGAAGGCATGAGTACGAACGACACGAACGGCACGACCGGCGCGACCGGCGCGGCGTCATCCCCCTCGCGGTCAGGCATCCTCGCCCGCGCCGAGAACATCCGCTGTGTCTACGGCGGCGGCGAGGAGGACTTCACCGCCGTCGACGGAGTCTCGATCGAGCTCGGCGAGGGCGAGATCCTGGGGCTGGCCGGGGAGTCCGGCTGTGGGAAGACCACGCTGGGCAACGCGCTCGCGATGATCGCCACCCCGCCGCTGTACGTCCTGTCCGGGACCCTGGAGATCAACGGGGAGACGATCGATCTGTCGACCCTCCAGCCGTCGGATCTCACGCGGCATCGGCCCTACCGGGGGCGCACCGTCTCGATGCTCCCGCAGGGCGCGATGAACTCCATCAGCCCCACGCTGCGGATCAGCAGCCTGGTCAGGGACGTGATGCGGGCCCACGACCCGAAGATCACCAAGGACGAGGCCCTGGACCTCGCCCAGGACCGGCTGAAGATGCTGGACATGCCCGTGCGGGTGCTGGACTCCTATGCGCACCAGCTCTCCGGCGGCATGAAGCAGCGCATGATCACCGTGATCTCGACGCTGCAGAACCCGCGCCTGCTCATCGCCGACGAGCCGACGTCGGCCCTGGACGTCTCCAGCCAGCGCATGCTGGTGGAGATGCTGCTGGAGATGGTCCAGCAGGGGATCATGTCGGGCGTGGTCTTCGTGACCCACGATCTGCCGGTCCTCTCCCAGGTCTCCGACAAGCTGGCGATCATGAACGCCGGGAGCATCGTCGAGTCCGGCCCGACCCGGCAGCTCGTCGAGAACGCCCAGCACCCGTACACGCGCAAGCTGCTGTCCTCGGTGCTCGATCCCAGCCAGGAGACGCGGAGGCGCGGCGTCGCCCGTCGCACGAGAGGCTCCACGACGCCCACGACCACCGAGGAGGTGGGGACGCCATGAGCGAGTCCACCGCAGCTGCTGCGCAGAACGCCCCGCAGGACGACATGATCACCCGCAGCACGACCGATGCCGAAGTCCTGCTGTCCTGCCAGAACGTCACCAAGGAGTTCAGCGTCGCGGGGTCGAAGATCACCGCGGTCGACGATGTCAGCCTCGAGTTCCCCGAGTCCAGCGTGCTGGCCGTGGTGGGGGAGTCCGGCTCCGGGAAGTCGACCCTGGCGCGGATGCTGCTGCGCCTGATGCCGGTGACCTCGGGGACGATCACCTACCGCGGGCAGGACGTCACCCATCTCCGGGGCGGCGACCTGCGGGAGTACTGGACGGACGTGCAGGCGGTCTTCCAGGACCCCTTCTCCTCGTTCAACCAGTTCTTCACCGTGGGGTCCCTGCTGCGGCGCGGCCTCGCCCTCGCGAAGGTCCCCAAGGACGAGGCCGACTCCTTGATCGAGGAGTGCCTCGGCTATGTCGACCTGCGGCCCAAGGAGGTGCTGCACAAGTTCCCGCACCAGATGTCCGGCGGTCAGCGCCAGCGCGTCATGGTGGCCCGTGCCCTGATGATGCGCCCCAAGGTGCTGCTCGCGGACGAGGCGACGAGCATGCTCGACGCGACCCTGCGCGTGAACGTGCTCAACGTGCTGCACGATCTGAAGAACGACCTGGGCCTGACGGTCCTGTTCATCACGCACGACATCGGCCAGGCGTGCTATCTCGCCGACCGGGTCGCGGTCATGGAGCACGGCAAGGTCGTCGAGCGGGGCACGACGGAGGAGGTCATCTTCTCCCCCCAGGGCGACTACACCCGGCGGCTGCTCTCGGACGTGCCCGACCTGCGCGGCAGCCTCAAGCCGTAGGGGCGAACAGCACCGCGAAGGTCTCCAGTGTGCGCTCGAGCTCCACGGTGGGCTCGAGCAGCCACTGGACCTGCAGGCCGTCGGACGCCGCGATGAGGAGGGCCGCCATATCGGCGGGATCCACATCCTGACGCACGCTGCCGGCGGCCTGCCCGGCCGCCAGGCGCTGCGTGAGATCTTCTCGGATCCGCGCGAATCGTGAGCTGAAGAAGGTGTTCGACGGTGAGCCGTCCACCGCGAGGGCGGTGGCGACGAGCGTCGTGTACAGCTCCACCATGCCCGGCACGCCGATGTTGATCACGGCCGCCGTGACCAGCACGTCGAGCGCGGATCTGTCCTCGTACATCTTCGCGGTGTCGCGCTGGGACTCCGCGTGCTCGTAGACCGCGACCAGGAGCTGCTCACGGGAATCGAAGTAGTGCAGCAGCGCGGCATGCGAGACCCCGATGGCCGTGGCGATGCGACGCAGCGAGGTGCCGTCGGCCCCTCGCTCGCGGAACACCTCGATCGCTCGATCGAGGATCTCCTGGCGTCGAGCCACGCCTTTCGAATACGAACCGGCGCGGCCGATGACGGTGGGCTCGGCGGCGGCGCTGGCTTCATCGGTGCACATGTCCAGATGCTACCCGGACAAAACCTCCATGTGGAGGCTTTGCGTGCTAGCGTTTCCCCCACGCCCCCACCGTGACGTGCGGAACAGCGGGTGATAACCGCCAGAAAGAAGGTTCGTCGTGGCCCTGCCCATCGCTTCCATCCAGCTCTATTCCTTGGCCTCCGAGTTCTCGGCGGACATGGACGGATCCCTCGACAAGCTCGCCGGCATCGGTCTGCGCACGGTCGAGGCCTTCGACTTCGTGCGTCGCCCCGCGGAGATCCGCGCCGCCCTCGACAAGGCCGGCCTGACCTCCCCGACCGGCCACGCCCCGCTGCTCTCCGACGAGCTGTGGACCCCGGACGGCTCGATCCCCACCCCGGCCAACGAGATCGTGTTCGAGGCCGCCGCCGAGATCGGCATGAAGACCGTCATCGAGCCGATGGTCGCCGCGGACCGCTGGCTCACCGAGGACGGCGTGAAGGACATCGCCGAGCGGCTCAACGCCGCGTCCGAGAAGGCCAAGGAATTCGGCCTCACCGTCGGCTACCACAACCACGCGCAGGAGTTCGTCGCCTCGTTCGACGGACAGACCGCCTACGAGCGCTTCCTCGATCTGGTCGACCCGACCGTCGTGATCGAGCTGGATCTGTTCTGGGCCCTCGCCGGCCAGCAGGACGCCGTGGGCCTCGTGAAGAAGCTCGGCGACCGCCTCGTCGCGATCCATGTCAAGGACGGCGTCGCGCCGGCCTCGAACCCGTTCGCGCCCGACGCCCCCAAGTTCGACTCCTCGAGCCTGGACCAGCGCCACGCCGGGGACGGCGAGGTGCCCACCATCGACGCCCTGAAGGCCGCGACCGCCCTGGAGTACGCCGTCATCGAGTACGACAACGCCCCCGGCGACGTCTTCGAGGACATCGCGGACAGCTACACCTTCCTCATCGAGAACGGCCTCGCAGCATGAGCGCCTCCACCGGGCCCGTCGGCGTCGGCTTCATCGGCGTCGGCGTCATCTCCGACACCTACCTCGAGAACCTCGGCTCCTTCCCGGACGTCGACGTGCTCGTGCTCGGCGACATCGACACCGATCGTGCCCGCAGCCAGGCCGAGAAGCACGGCATCGCCACCTGGGGAACCGCACAGGACGTGCTGGACCACCCGGGCGTGCAGGTCGTCGTGAACCTGACGATCCCCGCCGTGCACGCCGAGATCTCCGCCTCGGCGATCGCCGCCGGCAAGCATGTCTGGACCGAGAAGCCGCTGGGCCTGGACCGCGAGTCCACGTCGGCGCTGCTGAAGGCCGCCGGCGAGGCCGGGCTGCGGGTGGGCTGCGCGCCCGACACCGTGCTCGGCCCGGGCGTCCAGACCGCCAAGCGCGAGATCGCCAAGGGGACCATCGGTCGCCCGCTGTTCGCGCAGACCTCGATGCAGTACCAGGGCCCCGAGGTGTTCCACCCGAACCCCGGCTTCCTGTTCGCCCAGGGCGCCGGCCCGCTGCTCGACATCGGCCCGTACTACTTCACCACTCTGGTGAGCCTGTTCGGCACCGTCGAGAAGGTCGCAGCCGTGGGCCTGAGGGCCACGAAGGAGCGTGCGATCCAGGTGGGTCCGAACGCGGGGGAGACCTTCCCCGTCGAGGTGCCCTCCACGATCTCGGTGCTCACCCAGTTCGAGGCCGGCCAGACGGGCACGTCGCTGGTCAGCTTCGACTCGCCGCTCGCGCGCCAGGGCGTCGTGGAGATCCACGGCACCGAGGGGTCGCTCGTGGTCCCCGACCCGAACATGTTCGAGGGTCGCATCGCCTACGTGAAGCCCTTCGACTCCTTCGGCGAGCAGCCCCCGGAGCAGGAGTGGATCGAGGTCCCGCAGGAAGGCATCGTCGCAGGCCGCGGCACCGGCCTGCTGGACATGGTCCGCGCGATCGCCGAGGGCCGCCCGCACGTGGCCAGCGGCGAGCTCGGCTATCACGTGCTCGACGTGATGCTCTCCGCCGAGGAGTCCGCAGCCTCCGGCGAGTTCGTCACCGTGAACAGCTCCGTCGGCGAGGTCCCGCTGGTGCAGGAGGGCTTCGACCCCTTCGCCAGCACCCTGTGAGCTGACCGGCGAGGTGTTCTCGACCTCGTCATGGACAGGCCCCTGTCACCCCCGCCGTCGGCGGGAGGAGGCAGGGGTCTTGTCGCCTGCGGGCGCCCTCGGAAGGCTCCGGTCTGCGCCGACGGCTGGGCGCCGGGCCCCGGTCAGAGCGCGGCGAACATACCGCGCCCCAGAGCGAGGAGGGCTCCGGCCATCGCGATCAGGACGACGACGCGCATCGCGGCGGCGCCGTCGATGCGACGCGAGAGACGATCTCCCACCAGGAGGCCTACGAGCAGCGAGACCAGCAGTGCGATCCAGCCCGAGGGCTCGAAGGACGGCAGAGCACGCTTGGCGGCGAGCGAGACGATGCCGAGCGCCACTCCGTGCAGCTGTGCGGTGGCGGCGAAATGGCGATGCTCCCAGCCCGTGGCGCGTGCATAGACCACCACGCCGGGCCCAGCCACACCTGCGGTGACGCCCATGAAGCCCGAGGTGAAGCCGCCCGCCGCTCCCAGCACGGCCGACGGGGGCACCGTGCGGCCCCGCAGCAGGTTAGTGACGCCGGGCCCGAGCACGACCAGGAGGCTGACCACGATGGTTAGCGGCGCCTCCGGCAGCAGCTCGACGGCGACGGCGCCGGGCAGGACGCCCACCACCCCCATCGGGACCAGCAGCTTCGCGCGCGGCCAGTCCACGTCCCTCCACACCTGCACCAGGTTCAGCGAGTTGGCGAGGACGGAGGCGGCGTTGACCGCGAGCATTCCCTGCAGCGGTCCCAGCACGAGCACGAGGAACGGGGCGGACAGCAGCGCGAAACCCATCCCGGTGGCACGCTGGGAGACGGCGCCGATGAACACGCTCAGCGCCATGCTGAGAGTGAGGAGCAGACCGGGATCGTCCACTCCGCACCTCGCTCTCCGATGTCAGGGATCCGTCGCTCGTCGGCGGCACCGCCGACCGGGCTCGCACACCGCGCATCGCTCTGCACGGCGGCTCGCGGGACTGCCCGCTGTCGGGCGGGTGCCGCGTACCGGATGGCCGGACGGTTCCCAGCGCACGAATTCCGAGACCGATCGATGGTCCATTCGGAGAACTCCGCACCTAGGGGGAGCGCTCCCCCTAGTGTGGATCTCCCATGACGACAACCTTCAGGAGAAGACCATGGACATGTCGATCGCCCGCCGCACCTTCGCGACCGGAATCGGGGCAGCCGCCCTCGGAGGAGCTGCCGCAGCGCTTGCCGCTCCCGCCTCGGCTGCACCCGTGAGAGCCGACGGCGACAGTGCTCGACCGCTGATCGGCAGGGCAGGCCGCGACCGCCTGCATGTAATGTCGTTCAACATCCGCCAGGACACCACCCCCGAGACAGAACCAGGGGACCCGGATCATTGGCCGGACCGTGAACCGGTGCTGATCGATCTGCTGGCCCGTGAGGAGCCGACCCTTCTGGGCGTGCAGGAGGCGCAGTACACCCAGATGAGCGCGATCGACTCCGCCCTGCCCCGGCATCGGATGATCGGCTACGGGCGCAAGGGCGGCAGCAAGGACGAGCACTCGGCGATCTTCTACGACACGACCCGCCTCGAGGTCCTGGCCTGGGACCAGTTCTGGCTCTCGGACACCCCGGAGGTCATCGGCTCCGCGACCTGGGGGAACCGCATCACCCGCATCGTGGTGTGGGCGCGGCTGCGGGACCTCGCCAGCGGGGCCGAGTTCGCGATGATCAACACCCATTTCGACCACGAGTCCGAGCAGGCACGGATCAAGAGCGGCCAGGCGATGATCGACCTCTTCGACGGTGGTGAGCTCGACCAGCTCCCCACCATCGTCACCGGCGACTACAACTCACCCGCCCACGACTCCGGCGCCTACACGACCCTCGTCACGGACGGCCCCACCGTGGATTCCTGGGATGCCGCGGCCGAGCAGCTCACCCCGGCCTGGGAGACCTGCCCCGGATATGCAGAGGCAGTCGAGGGCGGCGACCGGATCGACTGGGTGCTGACCACGGAAGACATCACCACGCATCAGGCCGCGATCAACGACTACCGCGATCCCAGCGGTGCCTTCGCGTCCGATCATCTGCCGATGCAGGCGTTGCTCTCCCTGCCCTGAGAGTCCTCGCGCAGGCACGGCCCGCCTCCCCGGGGGAACCGGGGAGGCGGGCCGTGCCGTGCCGGGGTCCGACCGAGTGAGCTCAGCCGTCGGCGCGCAGATCGGTCCCGTACGTCGCGCCCGGATCGGCGACCGCGACGGCGAGCGTGGTGTCGGACTGGCCGTAGTAGGCGAACCACGTCCCGCGGAACTTCACGAGCCCCTCCACGAAGGTCACGTTCGAGACCAGCCCGTGCGTGTCCTCGAAGGTCTGCGGGCGCAGCCACGGCTCCTGGAGGCGGGCGAGGACCGTCGTCGGGTTCGCGGGGTCGATGACGATCTGGCCGCAGCGGTAGTCGACCTCCCGCGTGCCGTCCTTCAGGTAGCGCCGGGTGGCGCCGTTGGTGAGCATCAGCAGGAGCCCGTCGTCCGTCAGCACCGGAGAGGTGCCGATCTCCACGAGGGCCTCGTCCCAGGTGCCCGGGGTGGGGGAGTACATCGGCTCCTCGTCGCTCGTGCCGGGGGTCCAGTGGATGAGGTCGTCGCTGGTCGCCCAGTAGATCCCGCCCTCTCCGAAGTACATCCACCACTTCCCGTCGATCTGCTGAGGGACGATCACGCCAGCCTTGGACCAGTTGAAGCCGCGCGGGTCCATGGTCTTGAAGGTGTCGAAGTCCTCGAAGAGCGGGCCGTGCTTGGTCCACGTGCGCAGGTCGGGAGAGGTCGCCAGGCACAGCTGCGCGGAGCGTCGGTCCCAGCCCGTGTAGGTGAGGTAGTAGGTGCCCTCGATGTATGCGATGCGCGGGTCCTCGCAGCCGAAGCGCTCGTAGTCGTGCTCGGGCGAGAGGATCGGAGCGTTCTCCCGCTCGAAGTGGTAGCCGTCGTCGCTGAACGCGATGCCGACGTGGGAGACGATGTCCTCCGCGTGGGCCCGATACAGCAGCACCACCTGGTCATCGACGACCAGCGCCGCCGGGTTGTAGAGGTTCGAGGACTCCCAGGAGTCGCCCTTGGGCCGCAGGATCGGGTTGTTCTCGTAGGGGGTGAAGGGGCCCAGCGGGAAGCGGGCGTCGCCGAAGAGGCTGGTGGTGGTCATGGGGAGGTCCTTTGCAGTGGGGGTCGAGGAGGAGAGCAGCGGCGGCTCGGCGCGGTGGCGCCGATCGCCTCCGCTGCTGCGGTCGCTTCAGCTGCGGCCGTATCAGTCGTATCGGTGGCGTCAGATGCGTCGGTCGTGTCGGCCGATCACCCCTTCACCCCGGCGCCGATGTCGGAGGCCGTGAAGTACTTCTGGAACAGGCAGAACAGGATCACGACGGGCAGCGCGAGGGCGCAGGCTCCGGCGAGGATCGCGCCATTGGGGTTCGCGACGGTCTGGGCGATGTTGGCGATGTAGTTCGCCAGCGCCACCGCGAGGGGCTGCATCGAGGCGTCCTTCGTGATGAGGAACGGCCAGAGGAATTCGTTCCACGGGCCGATGAAGGTGATCAGCACGACCGTCGCGATCGCCGGGCGCACCAGCGGGATCGCGATGGCCCACAGCACCCTCAGCTCGCTCGCCCCGTCGATCCTCGCCGCCTCGAACATCTCCTCGGGCAGGGCCAGGAAGAACTGCCGGAAGATGAACACCGCGGTGGTGTTGATGAAGAACGGCAGGATCATCCCGGCGTAGGTGTCCCCGAGCCCGTACGAGCCGGCGACCTGCACGTACAGGGGGATCATGAGCAGCTGGAAGGGGACCATCTGCACCCCGAGCATGACCACGAACAGTACTCCGCGGCCACGCCAATGCAGCCGGGACAGGGCGTAGCCGGCGCTGAGGCCGAAGGTCAGGGTGCCCAGCAGGACACCGGCGGTGAACACCACCGAGTTCAGCAGCGCACGCAGCAGCGGGAGCCGCTCGTTGATGCTGGCGAAGTTCTCCAGGGTCCAGCCCCCGGTGGGGAACATGCCCGCCGGGGTGGTGGTCGGGTTCTCCTGCAGGGCACCGACGATCATGAAGTAGAAGGGGAAGATGAACACCAGCGCCGCGAGCGCGAGGATCACGTACAGCGCGATCCGGGTGGGGGTGCGGGACCTCATGTCAGCTCTCCTTCGTCAGGCGGGTGGAGGCCAGGGACAGCAGGCCGACGCCGATCACGAGCAGCACGCCGATCGCAGAGGCGACATCCGGGTTCCCCTGCTGGATGCCCTTCTGGTAGATCATCAGCACCGGTGAGGTGGAGGCGCCATCCGGTCCGCCGCCGCTGGTCAGCAGATATGGCTCGGTGAACAGGTTCGCGCCGGTGATGATCGAGAGGATCAGCACGAGCATCGTGGTGGCGCGCAGGCCCGGCACCGTGATGTGTCGGAAGCGCTGCAGGATCCCGGCCCCGTCGGTCGAGGCGGATTCGTACAGCTCTTTCGGCACGTTCTGCAGCGCGGCGAGATACAGCAGGATGTAGAACCCCAGCTGCTTCCACGTCACGTACAGGGCGATCGACGGCATCGCGAGGGCGTCGTTGACCAGCCACGAAGGATCCGGAGCGAGCGGCCCGAGGATCGTGTTGACCAGGCCATCCTGCGAGAACAGCAGCATCCACACGCCGATCAGCGACACGCTCGCCGTCACGTACGGGACGTAGAACGCCACGCGGAAAGCACCGGCCCAGCGGGTGACCGCGTTCAGGGCCGAGGCGAACCCCATCGACAGGATGACCGTGAGAGGCACATTGATCACGAGGAACACCGCGATGTTGCCGAAGGACTGCAGCACGCGGGGATCGGTCAGGGCGGTGCGGTAGTTCTCCAGCCCCACGAACGGATGGTCCATGTCCATGCCGGGGGCGGTGAACACGTAGTCGAAGAACGAGATGTACACGGCGTAGGCCAGGGGATATGCCATCACCGCGGCGAGGAACACGATGTACGGCAACGAGAGTCCCAGACCGAGGGGCTGCTTCCCGAGCAGCCGACGCAGCGGGCTCGTCGGAGGGCGTAGGGGCGGGGCGGTATCGGGGGTGATCATCGTGCTCCCTTCTGCACCAGCTGGTCGATCTGCTCGGCGGCATCGTGCAGGCCGTCCGCGACCGACTTCTTCCCGAAGATCGCGGAGGCGGAGAACTCGTCGCGGAATCGCTGCCAGATCTCGATGGCACCGGACAGGTAGGGCACATCGGCCACTCGATCGGCCTGATCGGCGAAGCTCGTGTAGTCGGGATGCTCGGCGAAGTAGTCCGGGTAGGTGGCGAGCAGGTCGGTGCGCAGGGGCATCTGACCGGAGAGCTCGAGCAGCTTGCCGTCCCACTCCTCGCTGGTGGCGAAGGACAGGAACTCCCAGGCCGTGAGCCGATTTCGGCTCGAGCTGAACATCGCGACGTTCTTGGAGTCCGCGAAGGTGATGGTCTCCTCGGGGGCGATGCCGTCCGCACTGGGAACCGGCATGAATCCGTAGTCGAGCTGATCCTTGTAGGTGGCGATCGCCCAAGGCCCTGCCAGCTGCATCGCGGTGGTGCCCATCGTCATCGCGTCGTCCGTGGACTCCTCCCGCGGGGCGAGCCCTTCCTCGTACATCGCGCGCCACAGCTCGGCGACCGCCAGGCCGTCGGGGGAGTCGAAGGTGGTCGCGTCATCCTCCACGAGGAGCGTGCCGTGGGTCTGGGCGAGGTACATCGGGTAGAAGTCGAACCACGGCTGGTAGAAGTCGCTCGTGGGTGCGGGCCAGACGGCTGATGCCGAGGCACCTGAGCTGACGATCTGCCGTGAGCCCTCGAGGAAAGTCTCGAAGGTGTCCATTCCTGGGGACCCTGGATCGATCCCGGCGGCCGCGAAGATCTCCTTGTTGAACATGACCATCACCGGGTTGGACTTCCAGGGCAGCTGGTAATAACCGCCCTGGCCTCCGTCCTCGGCGTAGTCGCGGGCGCGCTGTCCGGTGCGGCTCTCGATGTGCTCCCGGCCGCCCTCGAACGTGGTCAGATCGACCAGGCCGCCGGCGCGCACCCAATCGGGCAGCGCCGCCGGGGACGCGTTGAAGACGAGATCCGCGGTGGTGCCGGCCACGATCGCGGCGGAGATGGCCTCCTCCGAGCTGGCTCCGGCAGGGACCTCCTGCAGCGTGACCTGCTCATCGGGATGCTCGGCGTTCCAGGCGGCGGTGACCGCCTCGCCCCAGGCGAGCTCCTGCTCGTTGTTGGAGACCCAGATCCGGATGGCGCCACGCGTTGTCGCCGCCTGCACAGGGTCGACCGCGCTGCGTGAGCAGGCTCCTGCGGCGAGGGCCAGAGGAACTGCGAGTGCTGTGGCGCCGAGAGCGCGCCGGGTGAGGGTCATCGTCGATCTCCTCGGTGGTGGTCGTGGTGGTGGGCGGATCGTCAGGGCTGAGAGGGCGGAGCGATGCTGCCTCGGCGCACGACGACAGTGCCGTCGACGAGGACGGCGCGGTGGGCATCGCCGCCGAGCGCCGCCAGCAACGTGCGGGCCGCGACGGCGCCGCGTACATCGGCCCCGGTGGAGACGCTGGTCAGCCCTGGGGAGAGGTGCGCGGAGAGCTCGCTGTCGTCGAAGCCCGTGACGGAGAGGTCCTCGGGGATGCGCAGCCCGGAGCTGCGCGCGTAGGAGAGGCCGGCGATCGCCATCACGTCGTTCGCGTAGACGATCGCTGTCGGGTGGTCGTCGCCGTCGAGCAGTGCAGCGGTCGCATCACGACCGGAGGCGGCGGTGAAGTCGCCCTCGACGATGCGGTCGGGGAGGAGGCCATGGCGGGTCATCGCAGCCGCGAAGGCGTCCCGGCGCGCTGCGGCGTGGACGTAGCGCAGGGGCCCGGAGACGTGCGCGATGGAGGAATGGCCGGCATCGACGAGCAGCTCCACGAGCTCGCCGACGGCGGCGGCGTCCTCGGTGTAGACCACGGGGGTGTCGACGGGCTCCTCCTCGTGGGGTGCTTCGGCGCTGAGTATCACGGCGGTCAGTCCCAGCTCGCGGACGAGGTCAGGGCGGCGGTCGCCCTGCTCCACATCGAGCAGGATCACACCATCGACGCGTCCCGCGGCGTATCGCTCGTAGGCCGCCGTCTCGGCGTCGTCATCAGCAACGACGTTGAGCATCAGGCCCATCCCGGCCTCGGCGAGGACGGCCTCGCAGCCGGCGATGAAGCGTGGGAAGAAGGTGTCGGTGGCGATGATCTCCGGTCGCCGTGCAATGACGAGACCGATTGTGCTGGTGCGAGACGTCGCGAGCGCCTGGGCGCTCGAGCTCGCGGTCCACCGCAGCGATTCAGCCGCTGCGAAGATACGGCGACGAGTCTCCTCTGCCACTGGGCGCTTGCCGGAGTATGCGAGGGAGACGGTGCCCTTGGAGACGCCGGCGGCTCGCGCGACGTCCCCGATGGTGGGTCGTGCACCGTGCATGGTCTTCCTCCTCCGGGCGGGGTGAGCGCAGTCGGCTCGGTCGAACCGGTCGGTCGTTCTTGGGTCTGGCGGTCTCAGCAGCTGTGCTGGCGCTGACGCCAGCACCGATGCGCAGACCGGTTTGAACAGAAAGCAGTTAAACCGGTTTGTGGATTCCTGTCAAGCTGATCGGGAGGAAGGGCCCCTATGGTCGGCACGCACTAACACGCGGTCCGGGCCCCTTGTGCAGCCGCCTGGGTGTCCCCTAGTGTTGCTGATCACGCACAGGGGGAGCGCTCCCCCACTGTTCGACCAGAGTTCACATGGCGATGCCTTCGGCGTTGCGTCGGATCCACTTTCGATGACGAGAGTTCCTACCGGTGGGGGAGCGCTCCCCCTGGCGTGGCCTCGACGTGACGCCCGTCCGCAGTCGTCCGCACCTCCGCCCTCCGGAGGGCCTCACCCCTTCGTGTACAGAAAGTGTTCCCATGCGACAGCTCCTGAAAGCCTCCGCAGTCCTCGCGACCGCAGCCCTTGCCCTGACCGCCTGCGGAAGCGCCGACAGCGGCGCCGACTCCGGCGACACCCTCATCGTCTACACGAACTCCAACGGCGACGGCCGGGGGGACTGGCTCACCGAGCAGGCTGCCGAGGCCGGCTTCGACATCGAGGTCGTCGGCCAGGGCGGCGGGGACACCACCAACAAGATCCTCGCCGAGGCGGGCAACCCCGTCGCAGACGTCGTGTTCGGGCTCAACAACGTCTACTTCAACCAGCTCGTGGACGCCGAGACGATCGAGCCGTACACCCCGGTGTGGGCCAACGAGATCGACGCCGAGCTGGGCGACGCCTCCGGGGACGGGAACTACTGGCCCGTCGTGCAGCAGGCCATCCTGCTTGCCTACGACGCCGACAGGATCGATGCGGCCGACGCCCCGAACGACTGGCTCGACCTCTGGAACGACCCCGCCTTCGAGGGCCGCTACCAGTCCGAGACCAGCATGGGCAACGCCACCATCCAGATCGTCATGTCCGGCATCCTCACCCGCTATGCCGATCCTGAGGGCGAGATGGGCATCTCCGAAGAGGGCTGGGCCGAGGTCGAGAAGTACTTCAGCACCGGCAGCCCCGCCGTCGAGGACGTCGACGTCTTCCAGCGGATCGTGGACGGGGAGGTCGACTACGGGCAGCTGCCGTCCTCCGGCCTGCCCGGCCGCGAGGCCAGCTACGACATCACAGCCGGTGTGGTGGAGCCCGAGGTGGGCGTGCCGTTCGTGGTCGAGCAGGCCGCAATCATCAAGGGCACCGACCAGCTCGAGGAGTCCCAGGAGTTCATCGACTGGTTCGGCGGCGCCGAACTGCAGGCCGCCTGGTCCGCGGAGTTCGACTCCATGCCCGTGAACCAGGGCGCGATCGACCAGGCCGAGCCATCGATCGTCGAGTTCCACGAAGGTCTCGTGCGGCAGGACATCGACTGGGAGTTCGTCACCGAGAACCTGCCGGGCTGGGTCGAGAAGATCGAGCTCGAGTACGTCGTCTGACCGGCTTCGCACCACCACCACCCACCGCACCCTGACGGAAGGCACCGAGATGATCCGCTACGACGGGATCCGCGTGGACTACGGCGATTTCACGGCGATCCACGGCCTCGACCTGCACGTGCGCGACGGCGAATTCTTCACCTTGCTGGGCCCTTCGGGCTGCGGCAAGACCACTGCTCTGCGCACGCTGGCAGGTTTCGTGAGTCCCTCGGCCGGGGACGTCCACGTCGCCGGCCGGCGCGTCACGCGCCTGCCCAGCGACAAGCGCCAGATCGGCATGGTGTTCCAGAACTACGCCCTGTTCCCGTCGCTGAACGTGCGGGAGAACATCGCTTTCGGGCTCAAGGTCCGCAAGGAGTCCCGAGCCGAGGTGGAGCGCAAGGTCCGGGAGATCGCCGAACAGGTCGATCTGTCCCCCACCCAGCTCGAGAAGAACCTCGCCGATCTCTCCGGGGGGCAGCAGCAGCGCGTGGCGATCGCGCGCGCGCTGGTGCTGCGCCCCAAGATCCTGCTGCTGGACGAACCGTTGTCGAACCTCGACGCGAAGCTCCGGGCCCAGCTGCGAGTGCAGCTCAAGGACCTCCAGGAGCAGTTCGGCATCACCACCGTCTACGTCACGCACGATCAGGACGAGGCGCTGAGCATGAGCGATCGCATCGCCGTCTTCCACGACGGCCGGGTGGAGCAGATCGGCACCCCCGAAGAGATCTACGACGCCTCCGCCACCGAGTTCGTGTGCCACTTCATCGGCGATGCGAGTCGCCTGTCGCCCGCTCTCGTCACGGAGGTCGCAGCCCGGTCGGGCACGGCCCTCGACCCCACGCGCGTCTCGTACGTGCGCGAGGAGAAGGTGAGGCTCGGCACCGGGACGGCGAGCGGCGGATCGGTCGCGCTTCCCGGCACCGTGGTGCGCCGTCGGTACCACGGAGTGCGCTCGAGCTACGAGATCAGCACGCACGGCGCGATCGTCAAGGTCATGCAGCCCGAGGACGGCTCCGCCCGCCCTCAGGCCGGCGACGTCGTCACCGTGCACATCGACCCCGCCACGATCCTCCAGTACGAGGGCAGGGCCGCCTCTGGCGCCGCCGAGGACGGGGCGCCCGCGACCGCCGTGACGTCCGTGGCCGCGCGATGAACGGCGCGAGCAGCATCTCGAGGATGATCCGCTCGCCCTTCGTGATCGTCACCGGCGCGATCGTGGGCTGGTTCATCGTCGCGTTCCTGATCTGGCCCAATGCGAATCTGCTGGTGCAGACCTTCGTCCCGGACGGCGAGCCCACCCTGCGGGCGGTCGAGAAGCTCGCCTCGTCGGAACGGGCCATGATGTCCCTCGGCAATTCGTTCCTGCTGGCGTTCGTCCTCTCGGTCACCGTGAACGTCGTCGGCATCTTCGTCGTGCTGGTCACGCGGTACTACGACATCAGGGGTGGCAGGATCCTGTGGCTGGGATACGCCACCACCCTGATCTACGGAGGCATCGTGCTGGCCGCCGGGTACAAGTTCGTCTATGGCGCCGACGGGATCATCACCGGGTTCCTGCTGCGACTGTTCCCCGAGATGGACCCCGACTGGTTCAGCGGCTTCTTCGCCGTCGTCGTCGTGATGACCCTGGCCACCACGACGAACCACCTCCTGTTCGTCTCCAGCGCCCTGTCCAAGGTGGACCATCAGACCATCGAGGCGGCACGGAGCATGGGTGCTTCGGAGTGGACGATCCTGCGCCGAGTGGTCCTGCCGATGCTGAAACCGGTGCTCTTCGCCGTCACGATCCTCACGTTCCTGGGCGGGCTCGGGGCGCTGTCGGCCCCGCAGGTGCTCGGCGGGCGCGACTTCCAGACCATCACCCCGATAATCCTGACGTTCGCCGCAACTCCCAGCTCGCGGGACATCGCCGCGCTCCTCGCGCTGGTGCTCGGCATCGCCACGGTGCTCCTCCTGATCGTCCTGACCCGGATCGAGAAGGGCGGCACCTATTTCTCGATCGCCAAGGTCTCCTCGCAGTTGGTCAAGCAGAAGATCCGCAATCCGGTGCTGAACGTCGCGGTGCACGTGGTCGCCTACGCACTGTTCGCGGCCTATCTGCTGCCCGTCATCCTCATCGTCCTGTACTCCTTCCAGGACTCTCGCGCGATCGAGTCCGGGCAGTTCCGCTTCTCGACCATGTCCCTGGACAACTATGTGCGCGTGCTCGGGGAGTCCGCGAGCCTGCGGCCCTTCGTCATCAGCATCGTCTACGCGGGCCTCGCCTCCCTGATCAGCGTGCTCGGGCTGCTGTTCGTCGCCCGCATCATCGCGAAGCACCGCAACGCGATCACGCTCGCCGCCGAATACCTGCTCCACATCCCGTGGATCCTGCCGACCACCTTGATCGCGCTGGGCCTGATCATCAGCTACGACCATCCGAGCCCTCTGGTGGGCGGCCGCGTACTCACCGGGACCACCGTGATCCTGCTGATCGCCTACGTGATCGGCAAGATCCCCTTCACCCTGCGCCTGCTGAAGGCTGCCTTCTCGGGGATCAATGACAACCTCGAGGAAGCCGCCTCGCTGATGGGCGCGAGGACACTGTACGTCTTCCGCAGGATCCTGCTGCCCGCGGTGCTGCCGACGGTTCTGGCGATCGGGGCGCTGAACTTCAACAGCCTGCTGGACGACTACGACACCTCCGTATTTCTCGCGCACCCGCTGTTCCAACCGCTGGGCCTGGTCATCAAGGCGAGCACCGAGGGTGATGCCAACCTCGATGCGCGCGCGAACACCTTCGTCTATACGGTGCTGCTCATGATCATCACCGGCGCGACGATGTACCTGGTCTACGGGCGGGGTGCCCGGGATCGCAGCGGCCGGCGCGCCCGAGCACGCCGTCAGCGCGATCGCGACGGGGCCGAGCGATGAGCGCCGCCTTCCGGCACCCGCAGCGGGGAGGCACCGACCGGCTCCTGCACCGGCGCCTCGCCGAGCTCGGGACCCTCGTGGTGGCGCATCGCGGCACGGCCGTCGGCAGCATCGCCGAGAACACCCGCGTGGCGGCGATGGCCGCTCTCGTCTCCGGGGCCGATGTGGTCGAGATCGACGTCTCGACCTCCGCGGACGGAGAGTTCTACGCCTTCCACGACGGGACCGAGCAGCGGCTGCTCGGGATCGGCGCGAACCTCACCACGCTCACGGCGCGGCAGATCGACGAGCTGCGATACGTGCACGTGGACCGCCCGGGCCGTCCGGCTGGTGTGGAACGCCTGCTCGACCTCCTGGCCGCGCTGCGTCCCACTGAGCTGGGTGTGGAGGACGAGGCGGCGCCCCTGGTGAACGTGGACCGGTCCTGGGGGTCATGGGCCACGCTCCTCCCCGCCCTGGACGGTCTCGGGATGACCGAGCAGCTGCTGCTGAAGAGCCCGGCCGCTCTGCCCGGACCGCTCGACGTCCTGCGGCGCCACGAGGTGAAGTACCCCTACCTGCCGATCTGCACGGATCTCGCGCAGATCGAGGACCTCGTCGAGGACGATGACCTCGACGTCGTGGGCGTCGAGCTGCTGGCCGATGGCCCGGACCACCAGCTCGCGGACCCCGACCTGTTCGTCGAGCTGCACGCCCGCGGACTGTTCGTGCTGGTCAACGCCGAGGTGCTGACCAACGGGATCCCGCTGTTCGCGGGCTATGACGACGAGGCGGCGCTGCTGCACGGGCCCGGTGCCGGGTGGGGACCGCTGTTCGACCTCGGCGCCGATCTGATCCAGACGGACTGGCCCTGGCTGCTGCGTGCCTATCGTGGGACCCGAGCAGCCCGCGGCACCGCCGGGGCGACAGCCGTCGACCAGGAAGTCCGTTCATGAGCACCTCCGCCTCCGCCTCTCCCGAGCCACGTCCCCCCGGTCGCGTCCGGCTGGAGGACGTCGCCGCCGCCGCCGGGGTCTCCCGCACCTCCGCCTCCCGCGTCATGCTCGGCCAGGGAAAGGTCTCCGACCGGACCCGGCGCCGAGTGCTCGCGGTCGCCGACGAGCTCGGATATGTCACCAACGTCGCCGCGAGCGAGCTCGCCTCCGGAGGCTCGTCCACCGTCGGCCTCCTGCTGCGCGACGCCTCCAACCCTGCCTACGGTCTGCTGTTCAGCGAGCTGCAGAAGGCGGGCCACGCCGCCGGCGTCACGCTGCTGTCGATGACCATCAAGCATGACGACCAGGGCAGGCAGCAGGTGGCCAGCCTGCACCGCCTGATGGGCATGCGCGTGGCCGGTCTGATCGTCGCCACGGGCGGAGTGACCAGCGACCAGCTCGAGCCCTTCCGCGACCGGCTTCCCATCATCCGGGCCGGACGCCCGGAGAGCAGCGGGCGGATCCACGCCGTCTCCTACGACGAGGAGGACGCGGCCCGTCGCCTCGCCGAGCACATTCTGGAACTGGGCCACACGGATGTGGCCGTGCAGACCGCCCGCGCCGAGGACTCCTACCCCGAGTTCGTGCGCAGCACTGTCATGACCCAGCTGCTCGAGAGCCGCGGAGCCACGGTGCACCGGCTCGAGTACCGACGAGGTCACGACGCGATGGACGAGTCCGTGGACCTGGCCCGTCGCGGCCGCGTCAGCGCCGTCATGGTCCCCTCCGACCTGCGGCAGCTGACCCTGATCCGTCGTCTCCACGAGGCGGGCCTGCGGACCCCCGAGGACGTCGCCACCACCGGCTGCGACGGGATCCTTCCCGGGATCGACCTGCTGGGCCTGACCACCATGCGCATCGCCGTCGAGGACGTCGCCGAACGGACCATCGCGAACATCGCCCGGATGATCGGGGCGACCGGCATCGGGGACGATGCGGGGTCGGGCGGATCCGCGGAGGCCGGGCCTGGAGATCCCGCAGGAGGCAGGGTCGTGCACGAGAGACTGCCCGGCCGATTCATCCAGGGGCGCACCGCCGGGCCGCCCCGCACCACCGGAAGGACACCCGCATGAACGCACTGCGCGCCGCCGAATATCCGAGGGCGAACCACACCCTGGTCCACCTCTCGGACACCCATTTCGTGCCCCCGGGCGAGCTGCTGTCCGGGGTCGCCCCGGTCCGTGAGCATCTCGAGGGGCTGCTCGAGGACCTGGTCGCCACCAACCTGCGACCCGAGGCACTGATCTTCACCGGCGACCTCGCCGATCGCGGGGAGGCACCCGCCTATCGGCAGCTGCGCGAGCTGGTCGAGCCGCTCGCCGAGCACCTCGGCGCCGAGCTCATCTGGGTGATGGGCAATCACGACGATCGCGCCACGATGCGCACCGAGCTGCTCGATGCGGAGGCCGACGACGCCCCGTACGACCGGGTGGTCATGCTCGGAGGCCTGCGGATCATCGTGCTCGACTCGACCGTGCCCCGCAGGGCCTACGGCGAGATCCGTCCGGCCCAGTACGCCTGGCTGCGAGAGGTGCTCTCCGAGCCTGCCCCGGAGGGAACGATCCTCGCCCTGCACCATCCCCCGGTCCCGTGCGTCCAGGACCTCGCCATCACCGTCGAGCTGCGCGACCAGGACGCCCTGGCTCAGGTGCTGGCCGGCAGCGATGTGCGCGCGATCATCGGGGGTCACTTCCACTACTCGACCTCCGCGACCTTCGCGGGCATCCCGGTCTCCGTCGCCTCGGCCACCTGCTACACCCAGGACCTGCAGACGCCCGACCGCGGCACGCGGGGCCGGGACGGCGCGCAGGCCTTCAACCTCGTCCATGTGTACAACTCCACGATCATGCATTCCGTGGTGCCCCAGGGCGGCGGCGCGAGTGTGAGCCGCCATGTCGATGGTGCTGCCACCGCCCGCAAGCTCGCCGAGCAGGGCCTGTACATCCCCGACGCCCCGGCGCTCGCGAGCTGGACGGGGGCCCGGTGATCCTGGACCCCGGACGACGCATCGTCTTCCTCGACGTCGACGGCACGATCATCGCCCACGACGGAATCCTCCCCACCTCGACGGTCGACGCGATCCGCTCCGCCCGCGCCGCGGGGCACCGCGTACTGCTGGCCACCGGCCGTTCCCCGAGCGAGCTGGACCCTCGTCTCGCGGAGATCGGGTTCGACGGAGCCGTCCTCGGCGCCGGCGCCTTCGTGCACCTCGGCGAGGACTGGGTGGTCCAGCACGCCATGCCCGTCGCGAAGGCGAGACGCATGATCGAGGTCTTCGGACAGCTCGATCTGGACTACGTGCTCCAGGCTCGCGACGGCGTCTATCCCGTCGCCTCGCGTCGGGAGGAGATGCGCAGGATGCTCGGCATCGAGGACCGGCCCGGGCTGGGGCCGGGCGAGGAGCTGGACATCGAGCAGGTCGCGGAGAAGGCCCCGCTCGACGCGATCGCCAAGGCGATCTTCCTCGGCGTGACCCCGGACGCCTTCGAACGGGTCCATCAGGCGCTCACGCCCGAGGGCTTCAGCGTGATCACCGGGACCATCACGCATCTGGGCACCGGTGGGGGAGAGGTCTCACTGGCCGGGGTGAACAAGGGCTCGGCAATCCTGGCCCTGCTCGACCAGCTCGGGCTGGACGTGGCCGATTCGATCGGGATCGGGGACAACAACAACGATCTGGAGATGCTGCGCATCACTGGCGTGGGCATCGCGATGGGTGAGGCGACCCCCGAGGCGCGGGCCGCGGCCGATGAGATCACCGGCACGGTGCACCAGAGTGGGATCGCGCAGGCGTTCGCCCGGCACGGTCTGCTGGATGGGACAGCTCCCGAGGGAGAGGGGTCAGCGACTGCGGGCGCCGCGCAGCGGTGAGTGCAGTGCGACCAGCACGGCCGCGGTGAAGATCACTGCAGCAGCGTCAACTGGCCCCACCGTACCCACGAGCGCTCCGCCGAGCGCGGGCCCGGAGCACTCCGCGACCGTCAGCGACTGGCCCACCCGGGCATCGGCGAGGACCCGGGTCCTGCGCGGCACCAGATCGGGCAGGTACGGCTGCTCGGCGGCGACGACGAACACTCCGCCGCAGCCGACGGCGAACAGGATGCCTGCCGTCGCACCGATCGAGAGCCCGCCGGCCACGAGCACGTCGACCGCGACGGTCGAGATCCCGAGCGCGGGGAAGCCCGACGCGCTCGCCGGCCAGTAGCTGCGGAAGCTCGGAGGGCGAGGGGCTCCCTCACCGTTCGGTGCCGAGCGGCCTCGCCGGCCCATCGCCCCGCTATCGCGGGTCGAGTCCACGGAGCCGAGTGGAGGAGCGGGGCCCAGCTCCTACTCAGATGTCCTTGAACGTCTCGATGCGCGCACCGAGCTTGTTGAGGCGCTCGGCGAGGTCCTCGTAGCCGCGGTTGATGACGTACACGCTGCGCAGCACCGAGGTGCCCTTCGCGGCGAGCATGGCCAGCAGGATCACGACGGCGGGACGCAGCGCCGGCGGGCACACGATCTCGGCGCCGCTCCAGCGGGTCGGCCCGTCGATGAGCACGCGGTGGGGATCCATGAGCTTGACCTTGGCCCCGAGCTTGTTGAGCTCGGTGAGGTAGATGGCGCGGTTCTCGTACACCCAGTCGTGCAGCAGCGTCTGGCCCTCGGCGGTCGCGGCGATCACGGCGAAGAAGGGCAGGTTGTCGATGTTCAGCCCCGGGAACGGCATGGGATGGATCTTGTCGATCGGTGCCTTGAGCTGCGAGGGGTGCGTCGTGATGTCGACCAGACGGGTCTGCCCGTTGCGGGCGAGGTACTCCTCGGACCGGTCGTAGCGCAGCCCCATCTCCTCCAGCAGCGCCAGCTCGATCTCCATGAACTCGATCGGCACGCGCTGCACGGTGATGCTGGAGCTGGTCACGATCGCGGCGGTGATCAGGCTCATCGCCTCGATCGGGTCCTCGCTGGGGGCGTACTCGACATCGGTGCTGATCTCGGCCTTGCCGTGCACGGTGAGCGTGGTGGTGCCGATGCCCTGGATGCTCACGCCGAGCTTCTCGAGGAAGAAGCACAGGTCCTGGACCATGTAGTTGGGGCTCGCGTTGCGGATCACCGTCTCGCCCTCGTACCGGGCTGCGGCCAGCAGGGCGTTCTCGGTGACGGTGTCGCCGCGCTCGGTGAGCACGATCGGCCGACGGGGGCCGACCCCGGGGGAGACTGTCGCCTGGTAGTCGCCCTCGGTGGCGACGACGTCGAGGCCGAAGGGGCGCAGCGCCGTCATGTGCGGCTCGACGGTGCGCGTGCCGAGGTCGCAGCCGCCGGCGTAGGGGAGCTGGAAGGACTCCTCACGGTGCATCAGCGGGCCCATGAACATGATGATGCTGCGGGTGCGGCGCGCCGCATCGGCATCGATCGAGGCCAGGTCGAGCGAGGTGGGGACCTTCAGCTCGAGGTCGTTGTCCTCGTTCATCCAGCGGGCCTTGACGCCGATCGAGGTGAGCACCTCGAGCAGGCGGTTGACCTCTTCGATGCGGGCCACCTTGCGCAGGATCGTGGTGCCGGTGTTCAGCAGCGACGCGCAGAGCAGGGCGACGCCGGCGTTCTTGGAGCTCTTGACGTCGATGGAGCCGCTGAGGGTCCGCTGGCCCTGGACGCGCAGATGGCTGGGGCCCGAGGTGCCGAGGCCCACCAGTTCGGAGTCCAGGGCGGAGCCGATCTTCGAGATGGTCTCCAGCGTCAGGTTCTGCTGACCCTTCTCGATCCGGTTCACGGCGCTCTGGCTGGTGCTCAGCTGATCGGCGAGCTGAGCCTGGGTGAGGCCGGAATGCTGACGGGCGTCACGGATCAGGGTGCCGATACGGGCCAGGTAGTTCTCGTTCTCAGTCATGGATCGACCGTATCTCATAGATGAGATACGGGGTGGAGGTCGGCGTGCGGAGCGGGTCACACCGCGAGAAGCACCGGCAGCGCCTCGACCTGACCGCCGACGCGATAGGCCAGCGCCGGATCGTACGGCTCGAAGCGCAGATCCATGCCCGCCTCCAGCGGCGTGAGGGCGCCTTTGCGGTTGTTGCACTCCTTGCAGGCGCTCACCAGGTTCCACCAGGAGGACTCCCCGCCCCGGGAGACCGGCTGGATGTGGTCCACCGTCGCCAGCAGTGCTTCGCAGGGCGGTCGTTTGGAGACGCTGCGCCCGCAGTAGGCGCAGGTCCAGTGGTCGCGCTCGTGGATCGCCCGATAGGAGAAGCCGACGGAGCGCTGTCCGGCACCTTCGACCCAGGCACCGCTCAGCTCGCGGGTCAGCTCGAGCGCGGTGGGGAGGATGCGGTCCTCGACGATGATCAGCTCCACCGGGCTCGCGACCTCGCGGCGGATCATCCCGAAGGCGTGGCGCACGGACGTGGTGTGCAGGAGCTCGCCGATCCCGGTGTCGACGTCGTACCCGCGGTTGTAGACCCTCACCACGCTCATCGTCACCACCGCCTCTCCGGACCACCCGTCATAGTGTGGTCCGCTTCACGTCCGGTTTCCACTGAATTGTGCTCCCTGGCGGCGACAAGAGTGTGACGCGAGGCCGTACGACCTGGAAACTCTGCGTGTCGGGCGCGACGTCGCCCCCCCGTCCTGAGGGAAATCCCAGCCGGGCGAGACGATCGATGAGAAAATGGGCGCACGGCCCGGAGATCGGGTGTGCCGCCGAACGGTGGAGCGAAGGCCACCGGGAGGACACTCCATGGGTTTGGAACAGTTCGAGGTCGTCGCCGTCCTGGCCGTGCTGATCATCGTCGCTGCGTCGTACTTCTCGAGCCGTTTCGGACTCGCCACTCCGATCATCCTGGTGATCGTGGGTCTGGCCGTGAGCGTCATCCCGGGGATGCCGCTGATCGCCCCGGAGCCCGAGCTGATCCTCGCGCTGGTGCTGCCGCCGCTGCTCTATTCGGCGGCCGTCAACATGCCGGTGATGGACTTCCGACGCGATCTGAAGACCATCGGCGCGCTCTCCGTGATCCTCGTCCTGGTGTCCGCCTTCGGCGTCGGGACCCTGCTGTGGGCGATCTTCCCGACTCTCAGCTTCGCCGCCGCCGTGGCCGTGGGCGCCGTGGTCAGCCCTCCCGACGCCGTCGCCGCGACCGCCATCGGCAAGCGATTGGGGCTCCCGCCGCGACTCCTGACGATCCTCGAGGGCGAGGGCCTGGTCAACGACGCGACCGCCCTGGTGCTGCTGCGCACCGCCGTCGCCGCGACGGCCGGCGCGTTCTCCTTCTGGCAGGCCGCCGGGGACTTCTTCTACGCGGTGGTGGTCGCCATCGCGATCGGTGCCGCCGTCGGGTTCGTCGCGGTGCGCATCCGTTCCAAGATCGACCAGCCCGTGCTCACCACTGCGATCTCCTTCGTCGTGCCGTTCATCGCGTTCCTGCCCACCGAGCTCGCGAACGCCTCCGGGGTGCTCGCCGTGGTCGCCGCCGGCCTGGTGACCGGCGCGAGCAGCGTGCGCCGCCTCAGCGTGGCGGACCGCAATGCCGAGCGCACCAACTGGCTCACCGTCCAGCTGCTGCTGGAGAACGGCGTGTTCCTGCTGATGGGTCTGCAGCTGCGCACGCTCGTCACGGACGTCTCCGAGGGCGGGCTGTCGGTGTGGCACGCCGTCTGGGTGGGTCTCGCCGTCACGGTGCTGCTGGGCCTGATCCGGGTCGCCTTCGTGGTCCCCGTGGTGTTCACCGCCCGCCGCCGACGTCCGGACTACGAGGAGCAGGCCCGGCGCTTCGACGAGGCGCTGGAACGGGTCTCGGCCGACGAGCGCTTCCAGCAGCACCCCCGGAGTGCACGCTTCGAGCGCTGGCTGCAGCGTCGCCGCGCCGATGCCCGGTTCTACGCCGGGAACGGGCTGGGCTGGCGCGGCGGCGCCGTGCTCGCCTGGTCGGGCATGCGCGGCGTGGTCACCCTCGCCGCCGCGCAGTCCCTGCCCACGGACTTCCCGTATCGCACCCAGCTGGTGCTGGTCGCGTTCGTGGTCGCGCTCGTGACCCTCGTCGGCCAGGGCGGGACGCTCCCGCTCCTGATCCGCGTGCTCGGCATCCGGGGCACCGACGAGGAGCAGGCCCGACGCGAGCTCGCCCTGCTGCTGGTCGAGATCAACGAGGCGGCCGCCGGTCAGGTGCTCGACAACCCCGATCTGCGCCGCCGCGGCGGTGAGCACTTCGACCCGGGGGTGCTGGAGAAGGTGCGGGAGGTGCAGGCCCGGATCGCCGATCCCCAGCTCCGCAGAGCCGCCGAGGATCCCGTCAAGTCGCAGTACGCAGAGCTCATGCAGCTGATCCTCGACGCCCAGCAGGATGCCCTGAACGAGGCCCGTTCGACGGGCTCCTACGACTCCAGCACGATCAAGACGGCCCAGAAACGGCTCGACCAGGGGTCGGTGCGCGCCTCCGGGACCTGAGCGGCAACCGCACCCGGCGGTGAGCGTCATGCGGGATCCGTCATGCCTGCTCCCCCTGAGCATGGTGCTGAGCCGGTGCGGGGGCACAATGGCGGCCGTCCCCAGGCACGCACCTCCCGGCACCGTCGTCGGCCCTTCCGGTGCGTCCTCGACCCCCTCGAGAGGTACCCATGAAGTTCTTCCAGCGCCTCGGCAGATCGCTGATGCTGCCGGTCGCCGTGCTCCCCGTCGCCGCGATCCTCAGCGGCATCGGCTACTGGATCCTGGCCGCCACCGGCAACGAGACGAATGTCGTCGGCGGCTTCTTCAAGATCGCCGGCGGAGCCCTCCTCGACCAGCTCCCGCTCCTGTTCGCCATCGGCGTCGCCATCGGCATGGCCAAGAAGCCCGACGGCACCTCGGCCCTGGCGGGCCTGGTCTCCTGGCTCGTGGTCACCAATCTGCTGTCGCCGGCAAGCGTGGCGATCTTCAAGGGGATCGCCGAGGAGGATGTCAACCTCGCGTTCTCCAACGTCGAGAACGTCTTCGTGGGCATCATGTGCGGCCTGATCGGCGCCTACTCCTATGACCACTTCAAGGACTCCGAGCTGCCCGACGCCCTGGCGTTCTTCTCCGGTCGTCGCTCCGTGGCGATCGTCGCCGCCGGTGCCTCGCTCGTGCTCTCCCTGGTGCTGTTCTTCCTGTGGCCGCTCGTGTTCACCGGCCTGGTCGGATTCGGAGAGTTCATCCTGACCCTCGGCCCGCTCGGCGTGGGCATCTACGGCTTCCTCAACCGCATGCTCATCCCGCTGGGCCTGCACCATGCCCTGAACTCCGTGTTCTGGTTCGACGTGGCCGGGATCAACGACCTCGGCAACTTCCTCAACGCCACCGGCACCTACGGCGTCACCGGCCAGTACATGACCGGCTTCTTCCCCGTGATGATGATGGGCCTGCCGGGCGCCGCGCTCGCGATGTATGTGACCGCGAAGTCCTCGCGCCGCAAGGTGGCGGCGGGCGTGCTGTTCTCCAGCGCCATCGCCTCGTTCTTCGTGGGCGTCACCGAGCCCCTCGAGTTCTCGTTCATGTTCCTCGCCCCGGGCCTGTACGTGGTCCACGCCCTGTTCACCGGCATCTCCATGGCGGTCTCCGCGATGCTCCCGGTGCGGATGGGCTTCGGCTTCTCCGGCGGCTTCATCGACCTGGTGCTGGGCTGGGTGAACCCCATGGCCCAGAACCCCTGGGCGATCCCGCTGATGGGCATCTTCTGGTTCGCGGTGTACTTCGTGGTGTTCCGCGCGATCATCCTCAAGTTCGACCTCAAGACCCCCGGTCGCGACGAGGGCGACCTGCTCACCGATGAGAACGCCGTGCTCTCCGGCGAACGGAAGCACCTCGCCGAGGCGACGGCCTTCCTCGCCGCGCTCGGCGGCAAGGACAACATCACCGACCTGGAGAACTGCACGACCCGGCTGCGGATGGAGGTCGCCGACACGACGCTCGTGGACGACGGTGCTCTGAAGCGGGCCGGCGCCGCGGGCGTGGTCCGCCCGGGCGGCCAGTCCGTGCAGGTCATCTACGGCACCAGCGTCCAGTTCGTGAAGGACGCGATGGAGTCGATCATGACCGGCCGGGTCGATCCGGTCGACGACGCGCAGCTCGCGGCGGAGGCAGGGACAGAGGCCGACGGCGGCGCCGACACCGCGGTGCGCACCAGCCACCTCGTGCGCCTGCGCCAGCCGATGGCCGGTGCGGTCATCCCGCTGTCCGAGGTCCCCGATCCGACGTTCGCCCAGGAGATCATGGGCCCGGGCGTCGCGATCGAGCCGACCGACGGCGAGGTCGTCGCTCCCGCCGCCGGCACCGTGGGCCATGTGTTCCCGACCGGGCACGCGGTCGCGCTGGTGCTCGAGGACGGCGTCGAGCTGCTGATCCACGTCGGCGTGGACACGGTCCAGATGAAGGGCGAGGGCTTCACCACCCTCGTGGAGGCCGGCCAGAAGGTCTCCGCCGGCACCCCGCTGCTGCGCGCCGACCTCTCGGCCATCCGCGTCGCCGGGCATCCGGCGGTCACGCCGATCCTGGTCATGAACGACAAGGATGCGCGGATCGAACTGGTCTGATCCGCGCACCCTCCGCGGTCAGCGCCCGGCGACCTCCACCGTGGAGGTCGCCGTGCGGCCGTTGACCGTGACCGAGAGGGTCGCGGTGCCCGGGCGCATGCCCGTGATCTCGCCGGTCGTGGGGTTCAGGCGCACCACGCCGCGGCGATCGGAGCTCTTCGCCCCGTCGCCGAGCACCTGCACCCCCTCGCCGCCCCACTGGGCGGTCACCGGCCAGGCCACGGGCACGGTGCGTCCGTCCTGGGTGAAGCTCGCCGAGGTGCTGGCCACACCGCCCACCGTCAGCGTCCGTGGAGCCTGCACCGAGATCTCGTCGACCCACGGATGGGTCTCGGCGGCCAGCCAGTCCACTCGGTCCTGTGTGCTCGGAGCCGTGCCGACCGCGCCGGCGGCGGGATCGACGCCGAGCATGGTCCAGCCGGTGAATCCGCCGGTGGTGGGGGTGCCGGCCGGGCTCTTCCCGGAGTTGCCGTTGATCAGGGTGGTCACGCCCTCCGTGGCCGCGCCGTGGAAGGCGCCGACGTGTCCGTTGACCAGCGCGACGGACTTCCCGGAGGTGCGGCGGAAGTCCGCCAGCAGATCCTCGACGGCGCGGGCCTCGCGCTGATCGGTGAGCTGGCTGGTCATGCTGGGCAGGGGATCGGTGGGCGGGTGGTGGAAGAAGACCGTGACCCCGGTGAGGTCCGCGTCGCCCGCGGCCTCCTCGAGCGTGCTCTCCAGCTCGGCGATCTGGTCGATGCCCCCTCCGGCGAGCGTGCCCGAGGAGGTGTTCAGCGTGACCACCCTCGTTCCGCCGAGATCCTGCTGCGTGGTGACGGGACCGAAGGCGGCCTCGAAGGTCGAGATGTCCCCGCCCATCACCTCGTGGTTCCCGGGCACGTACACGTACGGGATCTCCTCGCCCCACTCCTCCTCGAGGATCTGCGCGGCCAGGGCGAAGTCCTCGGGGGCGGCCTCGTCGACGAAATCGCCGTTGATGACCAGCAGGTCCGGTTCGGCATCCTTGATCTCGCGCAGCGTGCGACGCGCGCCCTCGACGGCCCCTGACCCGGGATCGGCGGCGATGAACTGCGCGTCGCTCAGCACGGCGATCTGCTGGGGACGATCCACCACGCTCCCGGTGGACAGCAGGGCCGGGTCGTGCACGGGCGACTGCTCGGGGAGGTCCACCGCCGGGGTGGTGATCGCCTCGAGATTCGCGACGGCGATGTCACCGGAGTACTGCGCCTCGGGGCGGGTCTCCATCATCCGCACCCGCTGCACGGTGAGCGGCTGCGCGAGGCCCTCGGGCACGGTGAAGCGCACCTGCTCCCAGCCCTCGTGGTCGATCATGTCGCCGTCGAGGTTGGTGACGGTGCCCTCGGCGTCGGCCACCTGCAGGCGCGGCCAGGCGCCGCTGGCATCGCCGCGTACGTCCATCGTGAAGGCGAGTGCATCGCCCTGGACCGTCACCGGCTCCGTCGCCACCAGGTAGAAGCCGCGGGTGGCGGTAGAGGTGGTGAAGTCGTAGCTCATCCCGATCGCAGAGCCGGCTTCGCCGTCGGGGCCCTCGGCGGCGCTGATCGTGCCGGTCGCGCGGGCCGCGTCCGTGGCGAACGCGGAGAGGTCCGAGAGGTCCAGCACCGTGGTGATCTCGGTGCCGTGGGTGAGAGCCACCGTGGTGGAGAGATCGCCGACGGTGAGGGTCGCCGAGCCCGTCTCGGTGGCGCCGGTCGCGGTGACCGTCCACGCACCGGTCCCGTCCGGGGTGACCTCGAAGCCGCCGTCGACGGCGACCTCCACGTCGGCGGTCTCGATGCGGGCCCGCTGCCCGTCGGCGTCGACGCCGTCCAGGGTCAGCTCCGCGGAGTCCTCGGCGTCGGCCAGGTTCAGGGCGCGCACCGCCGGTTCGAGGCCGACGGGCGTGCCGAGCACGCGCAGCTCCAGGCGGTCCTCGAGCGTTCCCGTCGAGTACGTCACCGAGCCGGTCCCGCGCCCGGTGCCGCGCACGACCGCGCCCTCGGCGTCGGAGGAGACCAGGTCGAGGGGCCCGTCGGCCGCGAAGAAGCCCTCCGCCTTCAGCGGTTCGAAGTTCGCCCCGAGACCTGTGCCGCGCAGGGTGCGCTGCAGGCCGGGGAAGACGGCGTTGTCGTCCAGCGAGGTGGTGGTCTGCACGGCGGTGAGCTCCTCCAGCGGGGCATCGGAGTAGAAGACGAGAGCGTTGGGGACGTCACGGACCTTTCCGTCCGAGGGACTGTTCCAGATCGAGGAGCCCTCGGCGCCGGCGGTGCGCGCGGCGAGGGCGGAGGAGCCGCCGCCGTCGAGGTTCACCGCATTGTGCGCACCCATGTCCTGCAGGATCTTCCCGGCCTCCGGCAGCGTCATGCCGCGGGAGTCGGTGGTGCGGCCATCGATGACCATGACGAACAGCTCGCTGCCGTCCCGGGACACGCCCACCGCCGTGCGCGGATGGTCGCCCGTCACGAGCGAGTCGTCGCCCATCTCGGGCACGGCGCCGTCGGTGAGGATCTGGTGGGAGCCGGCGAGGCCGAAGTCCACGTCCGCACTCGGGCCCACCTCGATGTCGACGCGGTCGCCCACCTCGAGGTCGGCGATGGTCTCCGCGCCGTCCTCGCGGCCCAGGAGCACCTGCTCGCCCTCGGCGATGTCCGGTTCGCCGGCGCTGTCCTGGAGGCCGCTGACCTCGGTGACGACGCCGTCGACGATGCTCGCGCGGGCCACCTGCTCGGCGGGGGCGTCGGGGGCGCCCATCGGACGGTCCAGGGTGTACTCGCCCCAGGCGGCGGTGTACAGACCGATGCCATCCGCTGAGATCGAGGGGTTGTTCATCCCGGCGAGCTCGAGCGAGGTGCCGTCGGCGAGGGTCGCGGTGCCCGTCGCCGAGAGCGCCTGGATCGCGGCGTGGCCGTCGGCGATGGTGAGGGCCGGCTGCGGGGAGGGGGAGCCCATCTGCACGCCCTGCTGCGAGATGGAGGTGTAGATCGGGGCGTCGGAGTGGTTGATGTCGAAGAAGGTGCCGTTGACTGCGGCCACGGCCCGGTCGCCGTGCTCACCGGAGGCCATCACCTCCTGCAGCGGCGCGCGCCCGGAGACGGAGTCGCCGTGGGCCACGTCCAGCGAGAGCGTCGGGACGTCGAGGTCCGCGGTGAGCACGCTGCCCTCGTTCCAGCCGCCGTCCTCCAGGCGGGAGAAGTTCGTGAGGTCCAGGCCCGGGGCCACCTGATAGGTGCGGGAGTCGCGGAGCACGCCGTCGGCGGCGAGCTGGTCGTCGGTGACCTCGGCGGCTGCGGGCGGGGCCTGCATCGCCTGCAGAGCCAGGGCGGAGGGGGCGAGCAGGGCGAGGGCCGCGAGCAGAGCGAGGAGCCTCGCGGGTGGGGAACCCGCTGCCGGGGAGGAGGGGCGGGTGGGCGAGGAGTGGGCGACCATCACGATTCCGGGAGAGGTGGGGAGAATGGGTGGGGGCGCCCACACCGTATGCTCCCTGCGCTCCCGGGGAGGGGCGAACGGGTGAACGTCCGGTGGCAGGAACCGTCGTGGGCCGTCATGCTGGGGGGATGGCGGAGATGACGGACGAGCAGTGGAAGCAGGAGCGCGAGCTCGTGCTGTCCGAGTACGGCACCTGGCGCATCACGGCCGATGACGAGGCCCCGGTGGCGGGAGAGGTCAGCACCCTGGAGACGCTGCTGCGCCTGAAGGCCGAGCAGCAGGGGAGCCCGGAGCCCGGATGGTGGACGCAGGAGCTCGCCACGCAGCTGCTCACCGAGGTCGTGCCGCGCACCGTCGTCCAACCGCGCGAGCGCGTGATGGACATGGTGCCCACGCTGGTGCGCTTCTTCACCTATCTCGCGGAGACCGGTCGCTGGGAAGCCGGCGCGATGCCGATCACGGAGGCGCCCGCGATGGTGGAGTCGCTGGAGTTCGCGACCCTCGAGGCGGCGGATGACCCCTCGCGCCGCTCCTTCTCCACGAACGTGCTGGGTCACGGCATGGCCCTCGGAGTCGACCTCGAGGACGACGAGCAGCTGGCCGGCTACATGCACTGGTACAACTCGCTGCCCGACGAGGAGCGCGTCGAGCTCAGCGACACCGGACGCCTGCCCGCGCCGACGGTGGCCTTCGATCGCGAGGAGGAGATGCAGGCCGCCCGGACCGACAGCACCGTCTCGGGGACCTGGCCGTGGTTCCTGCCCGCGCTCGACGAGGACGACGGGATCGCCCTGGAGGACATGGTCCCCGGGGATGACCACGCGGTCTACGCCGGCAACGCCTTCGTGCGCCGGGCCGCGGCCCTCCTCGATCTCCTCGGGGACGGGGACCGTCCCGTCACCGCCACCGGCGCGCTGAACCGGGCGGACTGCATCGTGCTGCTGGAGGGCGAGCACGCGGGGACGGCGCCGGCGGTGCGGACGATGTGGGAACGTCCCGAGCTCGCCGGTCCCTGGGTCACCCTGCTGGACGGCGGCTGGCTCGAGGTCACCGGCTCCCGGGTGCGCCGTCGGCCGGGACCCGTGCCCTACGTCGCCCCTGATGCCGACTCCGAGGCCGCAGAGGGTTTCGTCGAGTTCGGCCATGCGGTGCTCACCGCGCACCTCTTCGGCAAGGACGCCCGGGAGATGGAGGACGGAGGGTTCCGCGGGATGCCCGACACCATCGCCGCGCTGCTCACTGCCTGCGGACCCTCAGGGCTCACCCTGCCCCGCCTGCAGTCGTCCGATCCGTACGCCCCGCAGGTCCCGATCGACCCGGCCACCGGGGAGTGGGACCGCGACGAGGTCAGCCGCTTCGTCGCCGTGCAGAGGGACCTCGGCGACCTCGCCGAGATCGGGATCCTCGAGCGGGACGGCGAGCACTACACCGGTTCCCCTGCCGTGATGGTCGCCCTCGTCGCGCTGATCAGGGACCAGAACGCACCGGATGACGGAACCGACGGCCGGATCTAGCGGGCCGGGACCCAGGCGGTGTCGGCGACGCTGCCGGGCAGGTACGCAATCGCGGTGAAGTCCGAGGCGGGCCGGGCGATGTCGCCGCGCTGCGTGACGGGTGCTGAGGAGTCGATCTTCCAGCCGAGGAATCGCCGGGGCCCGGGATGGGAGAACTCGGTGGTGAGGACGAACGAGTCGTTGCGGGCGGCGAGCGCCGCCTCCGTCGAGCCGGGCAGCACTGCGGGGAGCGGCACGGAGCGGTAGTCGTCCTCGCCGGTCGACGGGTCCACCGCCCGGCACATGCCCTCACCGCACAGGATGCCGACCGCGGCGTAGTCACCGCCGAGTTCATCGGCCAGAACCTGCCCCATCGCGGGCCCTCCGTAGAAGTCGGGGTTGATCGCCACGTGCTCGTTGTGGGCCCACAGCGCGGTGAGCCCGTTCGTCGGCCGCTGTTCGAGGAGGGTGGCGGCCATGAACCTGTCGCGGAGGTGGAGATCCGGAAGCTCTGGTGCATCCCGGTAGGCCTCGATCCAGCGGAGGAGCTGACGGGCGAGGGCTCCCGTCGACGGTTCGGGACCCGTGGCGAGCCGGCGGCAGAGACGGGTGAGGTTCGCCCGGGCGGGGCCGAGGGGATCGCTGCCGCCGGCGAGCTCGTGCAGCGGCGGTTCGTCGTGGCCGCGGTCGAGCAGGCCCTGCGCGGCGAGGGACGGCTTCTTGATGTCGATCCCGAGGAACGCGATGCGGCGATCCGGGGGCAGCGAGCGGTTCAGATCCCGGAGCGCGCCGAGACCCTCGCGGATCACCGGGGTTCTCCACACGGAGGTGGCCCGGGCCCAGGCGGCGTCGAGGTCTCCGTCACCGCGAAGCGCCCTGTCCACCTGCAGACCCAGTGCGTAGGACTCCTCGAACGCGAGGGCCGAGAGCTTCCCGCGACGAGCGAGCTCGAGCACCAGCTCCATCTTCGCCGCGAAGACGTTCGCGCTGCCATGGGTCGGTTCACCCAGACCGATCACCCCGTCCGCAGGAACCAGTTCGAGGAGATGGTCGGCGGGAAGCGTGGTCACCCCTCCAGTATTGCGGCCGCGCCACCTATCGTGGAGCCGCGCACTGCTGCCACACTCCCAGGAGCGATCGACGATGACGCTGCCCACCACCCGCCTGCACGCCGCCTCCACCGCCCTGCCGCCCGGCGTGATCAGGCCCCGGGGATGGCTCGAGCGCCAGCTGCGGCTCCAGGCCGAGAACATCACCGGGCAGCTCGAGGAGATCTGGCCCGACGTGGGCGCCGACAGCGGCTGGCTCGGCGGGACGGGGGAGAGCTGGGAGCGCGGCCCGTACTACCTCGACGGGCTCGTGCCGCTCGCGCACGCCCTCGGCGACGAGTCGCTGATCGCGAAGGCCCAGCCGTGGATCGAGTGGATGCTCGCCTCCCAGCGTGCCGACGGGTTCTTCGGCCCGGCGGCGACCGAGGACTGGTGGCCGCGCATGGTCGCCGCCAAGGTCCTCGTCCAGCACGCCGAGGCCACCGGCGACGAGCGCGTGGCCCCGTTCCTGCTGCGCTGGCACCGCTACCAGCGCGAGCATCTGCCCTCACGGCCGCTGACCGACTGGGGCAGGGCACGCGGGGCCGAGGACGTGCTCACCATCGCCTGGACCCATCGCGCCACCGGCGAGGACTGGCTGCTCGAGCTCGCCGCGCTGGTGCAGGAGCAGACCTTCGACTGGAACGACCACCTCACCACCGAGCTGATCACCGGGCAGGCCCAGGTGTTCACCCACTCCACCCATGGGGTGAACGTCGCCCAGGGTCTGAAGACCGGGGCGACCGCTCATCTGCTCGACGGCGACCCCGCCCACCGCGACCGCACCGAGGCCGCCCTCGCCGCCCTGGACCGCTGGCACGGACAGGCCCACGGCTGGTTCTCCGGGGACGAGTGGCTCGGCGGGCGGGAGGCCACCGCCGGCATCGAGACCTGCCTCGTGGTCGAGATGATGCACACCGCCTCGACCCTCTCCCGCGTGTTCGGGGACGCGAACCACGGGGACCGTCTCGAATCGCTCGCCTACAACCTGCTGCCCGCCTCGAGCGACCCGTCGATGCGCGGGCACCAGTACCACCAGCAGGGCACCCAGCTCGAGATCTCCGTGGCCCGGCGGGACTGGTCCTACTCGAGCGATGACGCGAACATCCTCGGCCTCGAACCGCATTTCGGGTGCTGCACCGCGAACCTCCACCAGGGATGGCCGAAGTTCGCCACCTCCCTGTGGGCGCGCGACGCCGACGACGCACTGCGAGCGGTCGCCTACGCCCCCGCCACGGTGAGCACCGAGGTGCGCGGCATCCCGGTGCGGATCGACGTCGAGACCGACTACCCCTTCGAGGACACGGTGCGGATCACCGTCGACGCCGACGAGCCCGGCGTGCGCTTCCCGCTGCGGCTGCGGGTGCCCTCGTGGTGCGAGGACCCGACGCTTCGGGTCGACGGGGTGCAGATCGCCGTCGAGGCAGGAATCGCGAAGGCAGGCAGTGATGGGCACGTCGAGATCGACCGGGAGTGGTCCGGCGAGGTGACCCTCGAGCTGACGCTGCCCATGCGCCCGCGGATCGTGCGCCGGGAGCGCCAGGCCGCCGCGGTGCACCTCGGCCCGCTCGTGATGGTCGCGAGCCCCGGGGAGATCTGGACCGAGGTGCCCGACGCCCCGGGGCTGGGGGAGTGGACCGTGCATCCCCGCACCACCTGGAACTGGGCGCTCGCAGATCTCGAGAAGGCGCCCGAGTGGGCGGTGCGTCGCGGCGCGGTGCCGGAGGTGCCGTTCTCGCTCGGCGAGGCGACGACCGTGGAGGCCGTGGGTGCCAGGGTGCGGCAGTGGGGGAAGGACGGCGCCTCCGCCGCCGTTCCGCCGGCGAGCCCGGTGCTCGACCACGGGCCGATCCATGGGATCCGCCTGGTGCCCTACGGGACGGCGAGGCTGCGGGTGATGGAGTTCCCCGTCGTCGGGGCCTGGAGCAGCGCGGACAACCAGCAGCTGTTCTGAGCCGCGGCCCGGCTCCGCGGGCCACTTCCGGCGGAATTCCCCCTGCGTCCCCCTGCGCCGTAATCCCAGTATATGCCCTGGTGGGGGGCTTGCGGCAAGGTCCCCCCGGTGCGCAAGAATCACCGGTCGATCACATCGAGCACCGGGGGAACCATGACCACGACCAGTATTTTCTACCTGCGCGGGCAACGGGCTCACAAGGCCGCGCCCGCCCGCATCGCCGCTGACGACGCTTGTTTCCGGCAGGTCGCGGAGGCGCTCGCGGCGGATATCCGCGAGGTGCAGGGCAACCTCGAGGAGACGCTCCTCCATCAGACCGGGGACGCCGCGGGACGGGTCGAGCGCGAGGCGCGCGTGGACCACTTGCGCGCACGCCTGCACGGGCTGCGGCGCGTCGAGCTGGACGCCGTGCTGGGTCGGATGACCCCGCAGGACGGTTCGGCGCCGCTCTACGTGGGACGGCTGGCGGTCCACGACGACGGCGGCACCCCGCTCCTGCTGGACTGGCGTTCGCAGGCAGCCGAGCCCTTCTTCGCCGCGACCCGTGCGCACCCGCACGGGCTGCTCTCCCGCCGCCGGTACCGCTGGGAGGGCGGCCGGATCCGCGACTACTGGGACGAGACGCTGGGGGAGAGCGCGGAGCAGGGCGACGGCGCAGAGCTCGGGACCAGCCCGGACGAGGAGTCGGCGCTGCTGGACGCCCTGACCCGCGCGCGCACCCCGCAGATGGGCACCGTGCTGACCACCCTCGCCGCAGACCAGGACGCCATCATCCGCGCGAGCTCCCGTCGCCCGCTGGTGGTCGAGGGAGGGCCCGGCACCGGCAAGACCGTCGTCGCCCTGCACCGCACCGCCTACCTGCTGTACACGGACCCGCGCCTGCGGGACCGCCGCGGCAGGGTGCTCGTCGTCGGCCCCCATCAGCCCTACCTCCGCTATGTGGCCGATGTGCTCCCCAGCCTCGGCGAGGAGGACGTGCTCACCTGCACGCTCGCCGACCTTGTTCCCGAGGGTGCGCATGCGGTCCCCGAGAGCGATCCGCAGGTGTCGGCGCTCAAGGCAGGTCCTGCGCTGGTCGCCGCGATCGAGCCCGCGGTCGCCCTGTACGAGGAGCCGCCGGAGGTGGCGCACGTGCTCGAGAGCCAGTGGGGCCCCGTGCGGCTGGAACCCGAGCACTTCGCCGACGCCTTCGAGGCCGTGCATCCTTCGACCCCGCACAACCTCGCGCGCGAAGAGATCTGGCAGGAGCTGGCGGAGATCGTCCTGGCGCAGCTCGACCCGGGCGAGGATCCGGAGGAGGACCCGGTCGTCGAGCAGGTGCGCGAGGAGCTCGCCGCGGACGAGGAGCTCGTGGTGATCGTGCACCGGGCCTGGCCGCTGCTGGAGGCGAGGGATCTCGTCGGGGATCTCTTCGAGGTCCCCGCCTACCTGCGGCGATGCGCGCCCACCCTGGGTCCGCAGGAGGTGCGGATCCTGCAGCGCGAGCAGCCTCGCGCGTGGACGCTCGAGGACCTGCCGCTGCTCGACGCCGCCCGGCACCGGCTCGGCGATCCGGGAGCCGACGGTCGGCGTCGCCGGCAGGACGCGGCCCGCCGGGAGACCGTCGAGGAGGTGGAGCTGATGACCGACTACCTCATCGCCTCCGACAGCTCCGACATGAAGGAGATGTCCATGCTGCGCGGCGAGGACCTGCGCAATGCGCTGGAGGATTCCACCTACGTCGAGGTCGCGGCACCGGACGTGCTGGCCGGCCCGTTCGCCCACGTCGTCGTCGACGAGGCGCAGGAGCTCAGCGATGCCCAGTGGGCGATGATCCTGCGGCGCTGCCCGTCGGAGAGCCTCACCCTCGTGGGTGACAGGGCGCAGGCGGCGCACGGCTTCACCGAGACCTGGGAGGAGCGGCTCGCCCGGGTGGGCCTGGAGCGGGTGGAGCGGTCCACGCTCACGCTGAACTACCGCACCCCGGCAGAGGTCATGGAGCACGCGGAACCGGTGATCCGGGCTGCGCTGCCCGATGCGAACGTGCCGACCTCGATCCGCGAGTCCGGGATGCAAGTGCGCCACGGCCGACCCGACGAGCTCGGCACGATCCTCCAGCGCTGGCTCGCCGAGCACGAGGAGGGGACGGTCTGCGTGATCGGGGAGGACACCGGGTACCGGCAAGAGCGCGTCATGACGCTCCCGCCCCACCTGGTGAAGGGGCTCGAGTTCGACCTCGTGGTGCTCGTGGAGCCGGAGAGCCTCGGGGCCGGCATCGAGGGCGCGGTCGCGCGGTACGTCGCGATGACCCGGGCCACGCAGGAGCTGGTGGTGCTCTCGACGGAGTCCTGATTCCCACGTGGGCAGTGAAGTTGTGGCAGGCTGTGCGGGTACCGCTGGCCCCCTCTCCACCAGGAGCGAACGACGATGACGCTGCGCGCCACCACGCATGACGGCACCCACCCCCGCCCCACGATGATGCGCGAGGACTGGACGCTGCTCGACGGCGCCTGGGGATTCGCCCATGACGACGACGCGGTGGGCCTTGCCGAGCGCTGGTTCGAGCCTGCCCGCGACGAGCACTTCGATCGCGAGATCACCGTGCCCTTCGTGCCCGAATCCGAGGCCTCCGGGATCCACGACACCGCCTTCCACCCGGTGGTCTGGTACCGCCGCACGATCACCGCGTCGGCCGCTGCCGGCACTCGGCTCCTGCTGCACCTGGGCGCCGTGGACCACGAGGCCCACGTGTGGGTGGACGGGCACCTGGCCGGGCACCACGTGGGTGGGCAGACCGCTTTCACCTGCGATCTGACCGACCTCCTCGCCGAGGGCACGGAGCACGTGCTCGTGGTGCGCGCCCACGATGATCCGCACGACGTCGAGCTGCCCCGGGGGAAGCAGGACTGGCGCGAGGAACCGCACGGCATCTGGTACCACCGCTCCACCGGGATCTGGCGCAGCGTGTGGCTCGAGACCGTGGCCGAGCAGCACGTCACCGGATTCCACTGGGACTTCGACATGCCGCGCGCCCGTGTCGACGTGACCCTGCGCCTGGCCCGTCGGCCCGAGCCCGGCACCACCGTGCGGATCGCCTTCGCGGGGGAGGAGCAGAGCCTGGGCGCCGTCGAGGTCGCCGCGCACGACCCGCGCGTGCAGACCACCATCGACGTGCCCGCGGTGCGCAACACCCAGGACCGCGACCGCCTGCTGTGGAGCCCCGAGCATCCGCACCTCGTGGACGTCACCCTGCAGGTGCTCGTCGACGGAGAGGTCGTCGACGAGGCCGCGAGCTACCTCGGCCTGCGCACCACCGGCATCGACCGCGGCCGGTTCCTGCTCAACGGGGAGCCGTACTTCGTGCGCTCCGTGCTCGAGCAGGGCTACTGGCCCACCTCCCAGCTCACCGCACCGACCCTCGCGGCGTACAAGGAGGAGGTGGAGCTGATCAAGGAGCTCGGCTTCACCGCGGCCCGTATCCACCAGAAGGTCGAGGATCCTCGCTTCCTGTTCTGGGCGGACCGGCTCGGCCTGCTGATCTGGGGCGAGACCGCCAACGCCTACTCGTACTCACCCCGCGCCGTCGCCGCGATCACCGCGGAGTGGACGGAGATCGTCGAGCAGGTGCGCGCCCATCCGTCGGTGGTCACGTGGGTGCCGATGAACGAATCCTGGGGCGTGCGCGACCTCGCCGACCACGCCCCGCAGAAGGACCTCACGATCGCGCTGACCGCGATCACCCGGGCCCTGGACCCGAGCCGGCCCGTGGTCGCCAACGACGGCTATGAGATCACCGGCGGGGACATCCTCGCGCTGCACGACTACACGACCGACGCCGCGACCCTGGAGCGTCGTTATGCCGATGACACCGCGGTGCAGGACGTCCTGGAGGGCCGGGGTCCGCAGGGTCGGCGCCCGGTCGACGACGCCGCCCAGCACGTCACCGAGGGTGCCCCGGTGATGCTCACCGAGTTCGGCGGGATCGCCTACGCCGCCGAGAACACCTGGGGCTACGCGACGGTCACCACCCCGGAGGAGTTCGAGGCGAAGGTGGGCGGGCTGTTCGCCGCGCTCAACGCCAGCCCCGTGCTCGCCGGTCACTGCTACACGCAGCTCACCGACACCCTCCAGGAGGCCAACGGCCTCGCGGACGCGGACCGTCGGCCCAAGCTCGACGCGGCCACGATCCGGGCGTTCGTGACGGGGCGCGCTGAGCGGTGATCGCACGACGGTGATCGCACGACGGTGAACGCACAACGGTGCACGCACGATGTGATGGTGAAGGCGCTGCTCGGGACGCGCTGGTCCGGTGACCACTTGGACATCTGACCGAAAGTTCCTACGGTGAGGCCATGGAACCCGTCCCCGCGTCCCGTGCCCGCCCGCCGATCCATCGGACCCGTCGGACCGGAGAAGGCCGATGATCGCGCTGCTGAGCGCGGTCGGGGCCCTCGCGGTCCTCTCCTTCGTGCTCTTCGTCGCGCTGGGCCTGCTCAAGGGCTGGCACGACACGACCGCCCGGACGCTGCTGCGCGTCGCGGGCGGTCTGGGCATCGTGTGCGCCGTGATCGGCGTGCTCATCCCCGTCGTCATGCCCTGACGGCGGGGGAGCGGGGGCGTCAGAGGACGCCGCGCATGCCCTGGTGCACCGGCTTCGAGATCGCCAGCATGATCAGGCCGATCGCGATGGTCACCGCGCCGAGGATGCCGAAGTAGGCGCCCTCGGTCTCGGCGGAGTAGAACTGCGCGAGCGCACCGGAGAGCGACGTGCCCAGGGCGATCGACAGGTTGTACAGCGCCATCATCATCACCGGGAACGCCGCGGGGGCGAGCTTCGTGGTGAGCGAGAGACCCACCGGGGACAGCGAGAGCTCGCCGAGCGTGGCGACCAGCATGATCAGGGCGATCCACAGCACCGGCACCGAGGCCACCGGGACCATCGGCAGGAACAGCAGGAATGCCGCGCCCATCAGCATGATGCCCAGGGCGAACTTCTTCGGGGTGGTGGGCTGGCGGGTGCAGAGCTTCGTCCACAGCGCCGCGAACAGGGGTGCCAGCGTGATGATGAAGAACGGGTTGAAGGACTGCGCCCAGGAGATCGGCATCTCCCAGCCGAACAGGTTGCGGTCCAGCCGGGTGTCCGAGTACAGCGTGATCACCGTGAACTGCTGCTGGAACAGCGCGAAGAACGCCGCGGTCCCGACGAACAGCGGGATGAAGGCGACCACGCGCGAGCGTTCGTCGCCGGTCACCTTCTCCGAGGTCAGCAGCAACGTGAAGATGACGACCGCGCCGACCACCGACAGGCTCACCATGATGGTCGCCAGGTTGCCGGGGTTCATCGCCCCGGTGAGCACGAGGATCAGCACCACCAGCACCACGACCACGGCGATCGCGGCCCACAGCGGGTACTTCGAGCGCGGCAGGGGATCGGGGACCACGTGCACGGTGCGCGGCAGCGACCTACGGGTGAGCAGATACTGCGTGAGCCCGACGGCCATGCCGATCGCGGCCAGCCCGAAGCCGAGGTGGAAGCCCCATTCCTTCTGGGCGAAGCCGGTCACGAGCGGACCGAAGAGCCCGCCGATGTTGACGCCCATGTAGTAGATGGAGAAGCCGGCGTCGCGCCGGGTGTCCTGGAGGTCGTACAGCGAGCCGACGAGCGTCGCGGCGGTGGCCTTCAGGCCGCCGGAACCGATCGCGACCAGCAGCAGTCCGGCGACCAGGCCTGGCACTCCCGGCACGAGGGCCAGGGCGAGGTGGCCGATCATGATCATCACGGCGCTGCCGAACAGGGTCTTCTCCGGGCCCAGCAGCCGGTCCGAGACCAGCGCGCCGAGGATCGAGAAGATGTACACCGAGCCGCCGTACGCGCCGACGATGCTGAGGGCTACGCCCTCGTCGATCCCCAGACCTCCGGCCGTGGCCGAGAAGTACATGTAGATCGCGAGGATGCCCTGCATGCCGTAGAAGCTGAAGCGCTCCCACAGCTCCACGCTGAACAGGTTCGCCAGCGGCCGGGGCTGGCCCATGAAGGTCTTGCCGGAGGGATTGTGCAGATCCGCCTCACGACTCTCGGCCGCGGGGGCCGACGGGGTCGGAGCGGAGGGGTCTGAAGAATTCACGGTCAATCATCCTGCGACACAGGACGTCCTCCGTCACGTTCAGGGACGCGGATGTGACGGGTCAGTCGCGGAGCCTGTCATGTCGGTCGCCTGCGGGGACAGGTCCGGCAGCTCGTGGATCCCGAACTCGTGGCGCAGCACCCGTCGCGCGGCGTGCCAGCCGTTCATGCCGTGCACGCCCGGGCCGGGCGGCGTCGCGGCAGAGCACAGGTACCAGCCGGTGTCGGCGAGCCGGTACGGATCCCAGCGGGCGGTGGGTCGGGCGATCATGCGCCACATGGTGACCTGCCCCAGCGAGATGTCCCCGCCCACGAGAGCGGGATTGTGGTGGGGCATGTCTGCCGCGCTCACCCCGCGAGAGGCGACCACCACGTCGCGGAATCCCGGCGCGAAGCGCTCGATCTGGCGCATGACCAGCTCGGTGGGGTCCGTGGTGTCGCCGGTGGGGACGTGGGCGTAGGCCCACAGCGGTCGCAGGCCGGCCTGGATGCGGGAGGGGTCGCCGACGGACGGGTCGCTGACCAGCGTCACCGGATGCTCGGGGACCCGGCCGGCCGCGACCTCGGCCTCGGCGGCCGCCATCTGCGCACGGGTCCCGCCCAGGTGCTGCGTGCCGGCGCGGCCCACCTCCGCATCGCGCCACGGCACCGGGCCGGACAGCACGAAGTCGACCTTCGCGGCGGCGTTGCCGTGCCGGAAGCGCCGCAGCGAGTCCTCGAGGGACCGGGGCAGTCGGTTCGCGAGGATGTCCGCCGCGGCGCCGGCGGTCGTGTCCAGCAGCACCGCTCGCGCCGACGGGACATCGCGCCAGGTGCTCACGTGGTGACCGGTGACGATCTCGCCGCCATGGGCGCGCAGGTCGGCGACGAGGGCGTCGATGATCGCCTGCGAGCCGCCGACGGGGATCGGCCAGCCGGTGCCGTGCGCCAGGGTGCCCAGCAGTGCGGAGGTGGCGCCGAGGGCGAGGGACGGAAGATCCCCGATCGCGTGGGAAGCGACCCCGGTCAGGAGGGCCCGGGCCCGCTCCGTGCGGAAGGGCAGGTTCCAGGCGGCGGTGCCCTGCAGGCCCAGCAGAGCACCGAACATCGGCGCCGCGGCGAGCGTGCGGGGGCTCAGCAGCGCCGACGGCACGGACCGCTTGTCGCCCAGGGACAGCTCGACCACCAGGTCCCAGTGGGCCGCGAGGGTGCCGAGGGTGGCGCGCCAGGCGGCGGCGTCGGCCCCGAGGCCTGCGGCGGTGCGCTCCACATCCCGCCAGGCGATCGCCGCGGGCTCGTCGTCCAGGGGCTGGGCGTAGGACGCCTCCGGGGTGCGCAGCTCCACCCCTCGGGCCCTCACGTCGAAGGCACGGAAGAACGGGCTCGCCAGGGCGAGCGGCTGCACGGCCGAGCAGATGTCATGGGTGATGCCGGGGGCGAGGCCGAGATCCAGGGTGCGGGCGCCGCCGCCGATCGTGTCCTGCGACTCCAGCACCTGCACCCGCAGCCCGGCGCGGGCGAGGGTGACGGCGGCGGCGAGGCCGTTGGGCCCCGAGCCGACGACGACGGCATCGAGCTCGGCGAATCGCTGTGCACTCATGTCCCCAGCTTAGACGTCGTGATCCGAAAGCCAGCAGAGACCAGCAGAGACCAGCAGATGAGATCCCAGCTGCCGTTCATTAACGAAACGCAGGTGTCGCGTAATGTGGAGACATGGAGACCACGCCTGCCCCGTCCGCCCCCGCGAAGCGCCCCCGGAAGCAGGCGGTGCTCGAGGTGAGGGACAAGACCCGTCTCTCCCCGCGCCTGCTCCGAGTGACCCTGGGCGGGGAGCAGTACGACCACCTCAACCGCAACGAGAACAGCGACGCCTACGTCAAGCTGCTCATCGCCGATCCCGCCTCCGGCCTGCACCCGCCATACGATCTCGACGCCCTCCGCGAGGAGCAGCCCGAGCTGCTCCCGGCACGCCGCACGTACACCGTGCGTCATTGGGACGACGAGGCCCGCACCCTCGACCTGGACTTCGTGCTGCACGGCCACGGCGAGGACAGCGGGATCGCCGCCCGCTGGGCGGACGAGGCCCTGCCCGGCGACCTGATCGCCCTCTCCGGAGCCGGCGGCGGCTACACCCCGCAGCCCGGCACCAGGACCCACCTGCTGATCGGCGACCACGCCGCGCTGCCCGCGATCGCCGCGTCCCTCGAGGCCATGGACGAGCAGGCCGAGGGTCTCGTGCTCCTCCACCTCGATCACGAGGAGGACGCGCTCGAGCTCCCACGGCCCGCCGGTGTCGAGCTGCGCTGGATCGTCGGTGAGCGCGAGCTGCTGCTCGAGGCCGTGCGCGGTCTGGACCTGTCCCGCACCGAGGGCCTGCAGGTGTTCTGCCACGCCGAGCGAGGGCTGACCAAGCAGCTGCGCCGGCTCCTCGTGAAGGACTCCGGGATCCCGCGCGAGCAGATCTCGGTCTCCGCGTACTGGGCGCTGGGTCGGATCGAGGACCAGTTCCAGGCCGAGAAGCGCGAGATCATCGGGAAGATCGACGACTGATGGCCGACGGTCTCGTCCTCGGGCCCGACGGGCTCCACCGGCCGGCCTGGGCCTCCGTGCACGAGGACCTCCGCCACTACTACGACACCGAGTGGGGCCTCCCGGTGCGTGACGAGCACGGAGTCTTCGAGCGCCTCGCCCTCGAGGGGTTCCAGTCCGGGCTGTCCTGGGCGACGATCCTGCGCCGACGCGAGGGGTTCCGGCGGGCCTTCGCCGGCTTCGAGGTCGAGGTCGTGGCCGATTTCGGTCCCGAGGACGTGGAGCGGCTGCTCCACGACGAGGGCATCATCCGCCATCGCGGCAAGATCGAGGCGACGATCTCCAACGCGCGGGCCACGATCGCCCTGCGCGGCCTCGACGGGCTCGGCCCGCGCGGCGAGCTCGGGCCCGGCGCCGATCTGGCGGATCTGGTCTGGTCCCACCGGCCCGAGCGCACCCCGATGCCCGCGACCGCGCAGGACGTCCCCACCACCAGTGCCGAGTCGATCGCCCTGGCGAAGGAGCTCAAGCGCCATGGGTTCCGTTTCGTCGGCCCCACCACGATGTTCGCGCTCATGGAGGCGCTCGGCGTGGTCGACACCCATCTGCTGGGATCGCACCGCCGCGGATCCTCGCAGGTGTGGACGCAGCACGGCTCTCCCGCCTGACATGACGGTGCGTGACCCGGTGCGACGTGAAGCCCGCGCACGGCCACAGTCCGTCACACTCCTCGCGCGCACTGCGCGGTCTCCCCGAAGCTGAGCAGGATTCCGCACAGGACGACACCCCCGGGGAGGCCACGTGAGCACGTCAGCGATCCACGCAGGCTGGAGCGGCGGCGACATGCACGGCGCCGTCACACCCCCGATCTACGCCACGAGCGCCTATGCGCACCCGGACCACGATTCCCTCAAGGAGCTGTTCGCCCGGCGCCGCAGCGGCTTCGCCTATGCCCGTTCCGGCAACCCCACCACGGCGGTGCTCGAGCAGCGCCTCACCGCGCTCGAGGGTGGGATCGGGGCGATCGCGGTGGCCAGCGGCCAGGCCGCCACCACGATCGCCCTGTGCGCGCTGCTCGAGCCGGGCAGCCATGTCGTCGCCTCCGAGCTGCTGTACGGCGGAACCACCGAGTTCCTCGACGACACCCTGGCCGACCTCGCCGTGACCACCACGACCGTGGATCCCTGGGACCTCGATGCCTGGGAGCGTGCGATCACCCCGAGCACCCGCGTGGTGCTCGTCGAATCCATCGCGAATCCCGGCGCGCAGCTCGTGGACCTCGACGCGATCAGCGCGATCGCCCACGCCCATGACGTGGCGGTGGTCGTGGACGCGACGCTGTCCACCCCCGCGCTGTACCGGGCGGGCGACCACGGGGCCGACGTCGTCGTGCACTCCGCCACCAAGTACCTCTGCGGCCACGGCACCACCATCGCGGGGATCATCGTGGACACAGGGCGCTTCGACCCGCGGCGATGTCCGCAGCGCTGGCAGCGGCTGACCACCCGCAACCGGCGTTTCGGCGTCGTCTTCGCCGACGACTACGAGCGCGGCGCCTCGGGGCTGCTGTCCTACGCCCGCGCGAAGTACGTCACCGACTTCGGGACCACCCTGCCGGCGACCAGCGCGCAGCAGATCCTGGTGGGCATCGAGACCCTCGACCTGCGGATGCGCAAGATCAGCGCCGATGCCGCGACGCTCGCCGGGCGCCTGCACGGCAGCGCCGGGATCGCCCGGGTCAACCATCCGAGCATCCCGGGCCGTCCCGACGCGCACCTCGTCCGTCGCGACTTCCCCCACGGCACCTCCGGCGTGTTCTCCGTGGACCTCGCCGGGGGAGAGGAGGCGGCCGCCGCCTTCTGCAACGCCCTGGAGCTGTTCACCCTCGCCGTGAACATCGGCGATGCCCGATCGCTGGTCTGCCACCCCGGGACCACGACGCATTCGCATCTGACCGAGCCCCAGCGTCGGGCCTGCGGGGTGCACCCGGGCACGGTGCGCCTCAGCATCGGCCTCGAGGATCTCGAGGACCTCTCCGCCGATCTCGAGCGGGGCCTGGCCGCCGTCGAGGCGGTCGCACCCGGGACCGATCGAGCGGCGCAGGAACCGGCTCTGCTGAGCTGATGCCGCACAGGCCGCGGTGATGTCCGACGCGTCGGGGAACACCCCGGGCGTGCTCGGAGTTCGACCGGACATGTGGATCCCTGGAGGCAGCGTGGACGGCGTGGTGGACGTCGTGGTGATCGGTGCCGGCCAGGCCGGGCTCTCGGCCGCCCATCATCTGCTGCGCCGGGGCGTACGGCCGGCGGCGCTGGCGGCACCGGGGGAGCGCAGCGTCGTGATCCTCGACGCCGGGAGCGGCCCGGGCGGGGCGTGGAGGCATCGCTGGGACAGCCTGACCATGGCCACCGTCAACGGGATCCGGGAGCTGCCCGGGATGCCGGTGGTCGAGGCCGATCCCGCCGACCCCGCGAACCGTGCGGTGCCCGAGTACTTCGCCGACTTCGAGCGACGGTTCGAGGTCCCGGTCCAGCGGCCGGTGCGTGTGGTCCGGGTCGAGGACGACCCGGAGACCGCCGCCCGGGAAGGGACGGCACTGCTCCGGGTGCACGCCCTCGGGCCCGATGACGTCCCGCTGCCGCCGCTGCGCACCCGCGCGATCCTCAACGCCACCGGGACCTGGACGAGACCCTTCCTCCCCGCCTCTCCGGGTGCCGCCGACTTCCGCGGCCGGCAGCTGCACACCGCGGGCTATGTGCGGGCCGCGGACTTCGCCGGTCAGCGTGTGGGCATCGTCGGGGGAGGGATCAGCGCGCTCGGCTTCCTCCAGGAGATCGCCGACGTGGCCGAGACGTTCTGGTACACGCGGCGGGAGCCCGTGCTCGAGGACGGCCCGTTCACCCAGGAGGACGGGCGCGAGGCGGTCGCCGGGGTCATCGAGCGGGTGCGGCAGGGGCTTCCGGTGGGCTCCGTCGTCTCGAACACCGGCCTGCGCTGGACCCCCGCGCTGCGGGACGCGCAGCGTCGTGGGCTGCTCGAGCGCCGCCCGATGTTCGTGCGGATCACCCCCGACGGGGTGCGAGAGGCCGACGGGACGGAGACCGGGCTCGACACGATCCTGTGGGCCACCGGGTTCCGCCACGAGCTGCGCCATCTGCGGCCGCTGGGCCTGCACAACGCCGCCGGCGGCATCGCCCTGGACGGCACCGCCGTGGTCTCGGACCCGCGCATCCACCTGCTGGGCTACGGCCCCAGCGCCTCGACGATCGGCGCCAATCGTGCCGGTCGCGCCGCGGTCACCGCGCTGCTGGCCGCGCTCGAGCGCGAACCGGCGGTCTCTGCCTAGAGTGGGCAGGGACCCGCCACCAGCCCAGGAGGATCCCGATGACCGACACCGCCGCCCAGCCGCTGCCGCCCCTGCCGGAGCACGGGATCCGTCGGGTGCTGTGCGTGGTCGCCCACCCCGACGACATGGAGTACGGCGCCTCCGCCGCCGTCGCCGCCTGGACCGCGGCCGGCATCTCCGTGACCTACCTGCTGCTCACCCGCGGCGAAGCGGGGATGGCCGAGGACCCCGAGCTCGTCGCCCCGCTGCGCGCGACGGAGCAGCGCGGCGCCTGCGACGTGGTCGGCGTGGAGGATCTGCGGATACTCGAGCATCCCGACGGCATGCTCGAGGCGACCCTCGGCCTGCGCCGCGACATCGCCCGCGTGATCCGCCAGGTGCGCCCGGATCTCGTGCTCACCACGAACTTCGACCTCGAGGCCTACGGATCGCTGAACCAGGCCGATCATCGCGCCGCCGGCCTCAGCGCCGCCGACGGCGCCCGCGACGCCGCCAATCCCTGGGTGTTCCGTGAGCTGCGTGAGCAGGAGGGACTGGAGCCATGGAGCGCCCGCGCCCTGCTCGTCGTCGGCCATCCCGCCCCGACCCACGCCAAGGCGGTCGGGCCCGAGCAGGTGCAGGCGTCGGTGGACTCGCTGCGCGCCCATGCCGCGTATCTCGCGCACGTGACCGGGCACCCGGTGCCCGAAGGGTTCATCCCCCAGATCCTCCGCGACGGCGGCGAGGCCGCCGGGACCGAGCACGCCGTGACGATGCGGGTCCACGACCTCGGTGGGCTCCGGAGCGCCGAGAGCGACTGACCACCGCACTTCTGGACCGAGCGGTCGTCAGCACCCTTGTCGTCCTCCGGGCACGCTCCTAAGGTGATGACCACACAGGACGATGAACATCGGCGCCCCGGCGCGGTCACGTCTCCGCACCCGGGCTCCGGGAAGGAGCAGTCCATGACCACCACCCAGCACGAGGGACTCGATCTCTCGCAGATCCCCGAGCTCGCCGCCCAGCTGCGCGTCGACTCGATCCGCGCCTCCACGAGCGCCGGTTCGGGACACCCCACTTCGAGCATGTCCGCCGCGGACCTGCTCGCCACGCTGATGAGCCGCCACCTGCGGTACGACTGGGACGACGCCGACGCCCCCGGCAACGACCACCTCGTCTTCTCCAAGGGACACGCCTCCCCGCTCCTGTACGCCGTGTACAAGGCCGCCGGCGTCGTCTCCGACGAGGAGCTCATGACCGGCTACCGCCGCTTCGACGAGCGGCTCGAGGGCCATCCCACCCCGGTGCTGCCCTGGGTGGACGTCGCCACCGGCTCGCTCGGCCAGGGGCTCCCCGACGCGGTCGGCATCGCCCTGTCCGCGAAGTATCTCGAGAAGGCCCCGTATCGCGTGTGGGTGCTGTGCGGTGACAGCGAGATGGCCGAGGGCTCCATGTGGGAGGCCCTCGACAAGGCGTCCCTCTACGGCCTGACCAACCTGATCACGATCGTCGACGTCAATCGGCTCGGACAGCGCGGCCCCACCGATCTCGGCTGGGACCTCGAGGCCTACCAGCGCCGCGTCGAGGCGTTCGGCGCCCGGGCGATCGTGCTCGACGGGCACGACCTCGACGCGATCGACGCCGCCCTGGCCGAGACGGACGGCGACCTCGACAAGCCCCTGGTGATCCTCGCGAAGACCATCAAGGGCAAGGGATACCCCGAGGTCGAGGACGCCGAGGGCTGGCACGGCAAGCCGCTGCCCGAGGACAAGGCCGCCGAGGCCATCGACGGCCTCGGCGGCGAGCGCCACCTGCTCGTGCGCGGGCCGAAGCCTCCGGAGGTCGAGCGCGCGGCGCCCGAGGTGGGCACCGCGAGCATGCCGACCTTCGAGAAGGGCGAGGAGGTCGCGACGCGGAAGGCCTACGGCGCCGCACTCGCCGCGCTCGGTGATGCTGATCCCCGCATCGTCGCCCTGGACGGCGAGGTCTCCAACTCCACGGGGACAGGCACCTTCGTCGAGAAGCATCCGGATCGATTCTTCGAGATGTTCATCGCGGAGCAGCAGATGGTGGCCGCCGCCACCGGGCTCGCCACCCGCGGCCACATCGCCTTCGCCTCCTCCTTCGCCGCCTTCCTCACCCGTGCGGCGGACTTCCTGCGGATGGCCCCCGTCTCCCGTGTCGACCTGCGGATGGTCGGCTCCCATGCGGGCGTCGAGATCGGGGCCGACGGACCCTCCCAGATGGGCCTGGAGGATCTGGCGATGTTCGCCGCCCTCCAGGGCTCCACGGTGCTCTACCCCTCCGACGGCACCTCCACCGCGGCTCTCGTGCAGCAGATGGCGGAGACCTCCGGGGTGAGCTACCTGCGCACCACACGGGGCGAGTACCCGGGACTGTACGAGGCAGGGGAGGAGTTCCCCGTCGGCGGATCCAAGACGCTGGTGGAGTCCGCGGATGACGACGTCACGCTGATCGGCGCGGGCGTCACCCTCCACGAGGCGCTCTCGGCGGCCGCCGCTCTCGCGGAGCAGGGCACCCGGGCGCGGGTCGTGGACGCCTACTCGGTCAAGCCGATCGATGCCGAGGGCATCCGTGCCGCGGTCGAGGCGACCGGCGGACGGGTCGTCGTCGTCGAGGACCACCACGCCGAGGGCGGACTCGGAGCCGCGGTGCTCGCCGCGCTGGCCGCGGAGCCGATCACGGACCTGCGCTTCAGCCACCTCGCGGTGGACGGCGTCCCGGGATCCGGCACCCCCGCCGAGCTTCTCGACTGGGCCGGGATCGATGCGGCCCACATCGCCGAGGCGGCCCGCAGCCTGCTCGAGGCCTGACCGCCCCGTCCGGACGGCCCCGTCCGAACGGCCCTGTCCGACAGCGACGGCCGCCCCTGATCTCGGATCAGGGGCGGCCGTCGTCCGTGCGGAGCGACTGTCGGTGCAGGCGCCAGGAGGTCGGTCGGCGGAGCCGGCTCGCGTCGGGGTCGTCTATGTCGTCGTCTACGTCGTCGTCGTCTTTGTCGTCGTGTTTGCCGTCTACTTCGTCGTTTTCTTCTTCGTCCGTCCCAGCTGCAGGTCCTCCATGTCCTCGAGCTCGCGGTCCTTGGTCTCCGGGACCCTCAGGAACACGAACAGCAGGCTGAGCAGGGCGAACAGGGCATACAGGCCGTACGCGAAGCTCAGGCCGACGGTCGACAGGGACGGGAACGTGGCGGAGACCGCCCAGTTCGCGGCCCACTGCGCAGCAGCGGCGACGGCGAGGGCCGAGGCCCGGATGCGGTTGGGGAACATCTCGCCCAGGAGCACCCACACCAGCGGGCCCCAGGTGGTCCCGAAGAACATCACGAAGGCGTTGGCGCTGATCAGCGCGACCGTGGACCAGGGATCCGGGAGGGTGATGGCGTCGGTCCCCGGGGCGATCTCCCCGAAGGAGAACGCGAGCGCCATGAGTCCGAGGGAGACGGTCATGCCGGCCGAGCCGACCAGGAGCATGAGGCGGCGTCCCACCCTGTCGACCAGGAGGATCGCGATGATCGTGGCGACGATGTTCATCACCGAGGTGAACGTGCTGGTGAGCAGGGCCTGGGATTCGTCGAAGCCGACGGACTGCCACAGCGTCGTCGAGTAGTAGAAGATCACGTTGATGCCCACGAGCTGCTGGAACAGCGAGAGCAGGATGCCGATCCAGACGATGGGCTTCAGCCCGAAGCGTCCGCCGACGAGATCGCGCAGGCTCGCCTTCTCCTCCCGCTCGAGGGTGCGACGGATCTGCTCGATCTTCAGGTTGACGTCGAGCTCACCGGTGAAGTCGTAGAGCACCCGCGAGGCCTTGTCGAGCTCGTTCTTCGCGATCAGGTAGCGCGGGGACTCCGGCAGGAACAGCGCCATGACCCCGTAGACCGCGGCGGGGATGGCCTCGATCATGAACATCCAGCGCCAGGCGTCGACCCCGAACCAGAAGGACTCGGCCGCACCACCGGCGGTGTTCGCCAGCAGGGAGTTGGAGAGCAGCGCGGTGAAGATGCCCAGCACGATCGCGAGCTGCTGGAGGGAGCCCAGACGGCCGCGGTACCTGGCCGGGGCGACCTCCGCGATGTAGGCCGGAGCGATGACGCTCGCGGCGCCCACGCCGAGACCGCCGACCACGCGCCACACGATGAGGTCCCACACCCCGAAGGCGAGGCCGGAGCCGATCGCGGAGATGAAGAAGAGGATCGCGGCGATCACCATGACAGGGATGCGTCCGAAGCGGTTGGACAGGCTGCCGGCGAACCAGGCGCCGACGGCGCAGCCGATCAGCGCCGAGGAGACCGCGAAGCCGGTGAGCCCGGCGCCGAGGGCGAACTCGTCGGACAGCGCATTGACGGCGCCGTTGATGACGGAGGTGTCGAAGCCGAACAGGAAGCCGCCGATCGCGGCGGCCACGCTGATGACGACGACCTTGGGGTTCAGATGCTGGGCGTGCTGCGCCGTGGAGCCGGCGGACTGCTCGGATGTGGACATGGGAAGGACGCCTCCCGTTCGGTATCGGTGTCGCGGTCGCGGATGCTGACACGCTATACCCGGCGTGACCAGCGCGTCGGACCGGGCGGTCGCTCCAGGGTCCGGCGGTCAGCCCTGCCGGCGCACCTGGGCGGCGTACTCGTCCAGCACCCCGAGGATCTCGGTGTGCTGCCACACCCGGTTGCGTGAGCGCCCGGTCGCCTCGGTGAGCACGCCGGTCTCCGTGAGCTGGGCGAGGGCGCGCTGCGCGGTCATCGCGGTCACCCCCAGGTTCCGCTGGAGATGCGCCGCATTGACGATCGGCTGTCCCACCAGCAGGGGCAGCACCCTCCATGCGAGCGCATGGCGGCGCACGCCGGCCAGACGCTCCCGATCCCGCTCCAGCTGCGCGGCGAGATCGTCGACCAGCTGCGTCCCGGTGACGGCGGCGTAGCGGGCGGCCTGCGCGAACTGCTCGACGACGGGTCGGGCGTTCCCCTCCCGGTAGGCGGTGAGGGCTTCGGTGTAGCCGAGCAGGTCCGTGAGCAGACCGGCCGAGACCGGGGCCGTGGTGCCCGTCAGCAGACCCTTTCCGGTGAGCATCGCGTGCACGAGGGCACGTCCGGTACGGCCGTTGCCGTCGGTGAAGGGATGGATCGTCTCGAACTGGGCGTGCGCGATCGCCGCGTGGAGCAGCACCGGGAGGTCGTCCCGGGCGATGAAGGTGAGCAGATCCGCCATCGCGGCAGGCACCAGCTCCGCCTCCGGGGCGATGTGCACAGCGCCGAGCGGGCTGTGCCCGCTGCGTCCCACCCAGACCAGCTGCTCGCGCAGACGGCCTGCCGTCGGGTCCGGGGCGAGCAGCTCTGCCTGCATGCTCAGGACGGCCTGGAGATCGAGGTCCGAGGCGAGTCGCAGAGCCGCCTCCATAGTGCGCACGTTCGCGACCACGGCGCGCGCGTTCGCGCTGCGGGATTCCTCGAGCTCCGCGAGGGCGAGCTGCCGCGCCCCGACCGTGAGGTCCTCGATCTGCGAGGAGGAGGCCGACTCCGTGCGCAGCAGGATGCTGCTCATCGGGCCGAGGGCGGGGTTGTCCGCACCGAGTCGGGCGGCGGCGTGGAGCCCGAAGGTGGTCAGGGCACGCTCCGCGTCGGCGACATCGGCGGCGAGATCCCCGGGCAGGGCGAGATCGAGGCGGTGGTCGAGGTCGTGGTCGGCCGCCCCGGCGGGACGGGACAGCGCCGCGGGCACCGTGGACTCATAGGGTCCGGTGCCCCGGGACCGGGCTGACCGCGAGACCAGGCCGTCATCGGGCACGACCCAGGTCCCTGCACGCCGGGTGGTGGCGGGAACGGGCAACGGCGCCGGATGTGTGGGCATGCCGCCAGTGTAGTAACACTTCGGGGAGGAAGTGTTATCTAGAGACGAGGACCGTGCACATCCGGCGGGAAGGACAGCCGTCGGGATCAGCCCTCCGAACCAGCCCTCTGGATCAGCCCTCTGGATCAGCCCTGCGGATCGGCCGCGGTCGTGGCCTCGAGCCGCTCGAGCTCCTGCTCCGCGATGACCGGATCGAGCTTCACGAAGATGCCGGTGGGCTTCACGACCTTCTGGCCGACGCCCACCGGGTGGTGCCCCCAGGCCGGGACGCCCGTGTAGTCGCCGGTGATGATCGGGTATCCGGGACCGCCGTCGAGGTCGTCGACCTCCACGATCGAGGGCATCGGGGCGATCAGCCGTTCCCCGCCCAGCGCCTTCTCGACCTCGTTGGCCGAGTGCGGCAGGAAGGGAGCCATCATCGTGTTGAGGTCGGTGACGGCCTGCGCGAGGACGTGCAGCACGGTGAGCAGGCGGGGCCGCTGCTCGTCGGCCTTCATCTTGAAGGGCTCGGTCTCGGAGACGTAGCGGTTCGCCTCGCCGACGAGACGCATGACCTCGGCGATCGCGGCGCGCTGCCGGTGCGCCTCGATGAGACCGCCGACGGTGTCGAAGCCCTGCCGGATCGCGCCCAGGAGCTTCTCGTCGACTTCCTCGAGCTCCCCGGCGGCCGGGATCTCGCCGACGTTCTTGGCGATCATCGCCGCGGTGCGGTTGACCAGGTTGCCCCAGCCGGCGACCAGCTCGTTGTTGGTGCGAGAGACGAAGTCGACCCAGGTGAAGTCGGCATCCTGGTTCTCCGGACCCGCGGCCGAGATGTAGTAGCGCAGCGCATCGGGCTGGTATCGCTCGAGCATGTCGCGCACGTAGATCACGATCTTCTTCGACGAGGAGAACTTCTTGCCCTCCATCGTGAGGAACTCGCTCGAGACGACCTCGGTGGGGAGCTTCAGCTCGCCGAACCTCCCGGGCTCGCCGCCCTTGTCGCCCTTCCCGTTCTGGGCGATCATCTCCGCCGGCCAGATCTGCGAGTGGAAGACGATGTTGTCCTTGCCCATGAAGTAATAGGCGAGCGTCTCGGGGTCGTTCCACCAGGCGCGCCACGCCTCGGGGTCGCCGCTGCGGCGCGCCCACTCGATCGAGGCGGAGAGGTAGCCGATCACGGCGTCGAACCACACGTACAGGCGCTTGTTCGGCTGGTCCTCCCAGCCCGGCACCGGGATGCCCCAGTCGATGTCTCGGGTCATCGCGCGCGGCTTGATGTCGTCGAGGATGTTCTGGCTGAAGCGGATCACGTTCGGGCGCCACAGGCCCGTGGCCTCGCGGTCGTCGAGCCAGCGGCCCAGCTCGCCGGCCAGGGCCGGGAGGTCGAGGAACCAGTGGGAGGTCTCGATGAACTCCGGGGTCTCCCCGTTGATGCGGGAGATCGGGTCGATGAGGTCCGTGGGGTCGAGCTGGTTGCCGCAGTTGTCGCACTGGTCGCCGCGGGCGCCGCCGGCGCCGCAGATCGGACAGGTGCCCTCGATGTAGCGATCGGGCAGGGTGCGGCCGGTCGACGGGGAGATCGCGCCGGAGGTCAGCTTCTCGACCATGTAGCCGTTGTCCCGCACGGTCACGAACATGTCCTGCACCACCTGGTAGTGGTTGCGCGTCGTGGTGCGGGTGAACAGATCGTAGGACAGCCCGAGCGCGACGAGGTCCTCGACGATGAGGCGGTTGTTGCGGTCGGCGAGCTCGCGCGCGGTGATGCCCTCGGAGTCGGCCTCCACGAGGATCGGGGTGCCGTGCTCGTCGGTGCCGGAGACCATGAGCACGTCGTTCCCGGCCATGCGCATGTAGCGGGAGAAGACGTCGGAGGGGACGCCGAAACCGGCGACATGGCCGATGTGGCGGGGACCGTTGGCGTACGGCCAGGCGACCGCGGACAGGACTGTGCTCATAGCAGTCGATTCTAGGGGAGTGCGGGTGGGTTCTCCGACGGGTCCTCCGATATCGGGTCCGCGGTGCCCGCTGAGGCAGGGTCGGACGGGGCGTGGTGGAGCACGGCCCGCCATCCGAAGCGGACAGCCCCGCCCACATGCCGGGAGGAGTCGTCGAGGAAGGCGACCTGGTCGGGGCGCAGCGACGTTCCGAGCTCCTGCTCGATCCGGGCATGGGCGCGGGCGTAGGCCTCCTGGTCGGGCTTGGCCGCGCCGAGATCTGCGGTGTTCAGCAGGAAGCGTCGGCCCGGACCGAGGAAGGGCGTCATCCCCAGCTCCTCGAGCTCCTCGGGCACCCGGTCCGTGCCGTTGGTCAGCACGAACACCCCGAGTCCCGCGGCGCGCAGCGATTCGAGCTGCGTCAGGACCCCCTGGTCGATGCGGGCGGGGGAGGCGAGCCAGGCGGCGATCGCGGCGTCGGCCGCCTGCGGGCTGCTGCCTGCCGCGACCAGTGCGGAGGCGGCGTGCTCGCGCCATCGGCGATGGGTGCCGCGCCCGCGCACCACCTCGTCGAGGAACGGATGACCGAGCACAGCCTGGTACGCCGTGCCGGCGGGAGTCCCGGTGATCCCGTCGAGCTCGGCCCACAGCGACCCGTCGAAGATTCGCAGCACGCCGTCGAGATCCGACACGACCGCCCGGATGTCGTGGTCGCGGACCAGCTCGCGCAGCTGCTGCAGGGAGGTGCTCATCGCGCCATCGTACGAAGGCGGGGCGAGAGGCTCCTGGAGGCGAACGGAGCGGAGCACCCGCCCGCCCCGATACCCTGGACCCATGAGCACCGAAGGACTTTCCGCAGCGCAGAAGAAGATGGCCGACGAGGGGGTCGCACAGACCGCGATCGACGTCTTCTCCCATTACTACGGGCAGCTCGAGGACGGGGTCACCGGCTCCATCCCCGAGGACACCATCGAGCCCTACCTCGACCCGCCGCTGCTCGAGGACGTCTCGATCGATCCCGCGCACGCCAAGCAGGTCTTCGACCAGCTCGCGATCATCAACCTCAACGGCGGCCTGGGCACCTCGATGGGCCTGGACCGTGCCAAGTCGCTGCTGCCGGTGCGCGAGGGGAAGACCTTCCTGGACCTCATCGTCGAGCAGGTCCTCGCCGCCCGCCGCGGCACGGGCTCGCGCCTGCCGCTGATCTTCATGAACTCCTTCCGCACCCGCGAGGACACCCTCGAGGTGCTCGCGAAGTACGAGGACCTGCCCGTGGGCGACCTGCCCCTGGACTTCCTGCAGAACAAGGAGCCCAAGCTCCGGGTCGACGACCTCACCCCGGTGGACTGGGAGGCGGACCCGACGCTCGAGTGGTGCCCGCCCGGACACGGCGACATCTACACCGCCCTGCAGACCTCCGGCCTGCTCCAGCAGCTGCTGGACGCCGGTTTCAAGTACGCCTCGGTCTCCAACTCGGACAACCTCGGCACCGTGCCCAATCCGGTGATCGCCTCCTGGTTCGCCGCCACCGGCGCTCCGTACGCGGCAGAGCTGTGCCGTCGCACCCCCGCGGACCGCAAGGGCGGCCACCTCGCCGTGCGCAGGTCCGACGGCCGCCTCATCCTGCGGGACACGGCCCAGACCCCGGCGGAGGAGATGGACTACTTCACCGACGAGCACCGCCACCCGTTCTTCCACACCAACAACCTGTGGTTCGATCTCGAGCAGATGGCGGCCGTGCTCGAGAAGCAGGGCGGCATCATGGGTCTTCCGCTCATCCGCAACGAGAAGACGGTGGACCCCGCCGACAAGACCAGCACGCCCGTCTACCAGATCGAGTCCGCCATGGGCGCGGCGATCGAGGTGTTCGACGGGGCGACCGCCATCGTGGTGGGACGTGACCGCTTCCTGCCGGTGAAGGCCACCAGCGACCTGCTCCTCATGCGGTCGGACGTCTATGCGCTCGATGAGCGCGCGGCACTGGTCCAGCAGGTCGAGTCGGTGCCGACGGTGTCGCTCGCCCCTGACTGCTACAAGCTGATCCAGGACTTCGAACCGCGCTTCCCGCAGGGTGTGCCGTCCCTCAAGGAGGCCACCAGCCTCGACGTGCAGGGCCGCTGGACCTTCGGTGCGGACGTCTCCGTGTTCGGCGACGCCGTGCTCGGCGACGAGGGCGGCGAAGTCCCCGAGGGCGCCCGGGTGGGCACGGCCAGCACCTCCTGACCTCCAGCACCGCCCGCCCTCCGGCACGGCCAGCACCGCCTGCCCTCCAGCACCGCCCGTCCTCCAGCACCTCCAGACATCCAGCACCGCTTGACCTCCAGCACCGCTTGACCTCCAGCACCGCCTGACCTCCAGCACCGCCTGACCGCAGTTACCCGCATCCGTGTCCGTGCGATCGTTCGGTCGTCGGGACGGATTCCCCGCAGGACTTCCTGGTGCGATGCCTATCGAGTGCGTCCTTGGCGTTGCCCTAGGACTGCTTATCCAGCTCCAAGGACGCACTCGACGAGGGCACGGGGGTCTGGCGCCTCTGCTGAGAGCGGCGCGCTTCCACTGAGGGCGGTGCGCCTCTGCAGTGTGCGGTGCGACTCTGCTGAGGGCGGCGCGCTTCAGCGTCTCGCGATCGACAGCCGGGGCACGTCGACAGTTGGCGCTGACGGTGTCTGTGTTCCTCTGTGTTCCTCTGTGTTCCTCTGTGTTCCTCTGTGTTCCTCGGTGTTTCTCTGTGCGCCGCGGACCTGCGTCGTCAGCTGGGGAGGAAGGGTTCGTCCTCAGCTGACCTGCGATGTGTGCACAACCCGACGAGCCGCGTTCAGGTGTTCGATGCTGTCGGTATGCCGAGCCGACCGCGCCCACTTCCTCCAGATCTGCCCTTCGCCGTCTTCACGACGGAGGAGGCGACGGGGCTCGATGTCTCCAGCGCTCGGCTGAGGGCGTCAGATCTGCGCTCCGTGGCCCGTGGGCTGTGGGCGCGCCGTGACCTCCCGCTCACCGAGCTGGATATCGTCGCCGCGTACTGCCGCCAGGACCCCGCGGTCTTCGCCGCCGGGCTCACGGCTGCTCGACTCTGGAAGTTCCCGCTGCCCGGCGCCCTGTCCGAGGACGTCGTCGAGCCTGTCAGGTCGACCGGGCATAGGTCGGGTCGATCCGTGTTCAGACCGCGCGGGAACTGGGTGGACACCCGTATCCATCTGGCGACTGCCGGCGTACGGCGTCGGGAGACGGCACTCCTGAGGTGGAGCCTCCTCCCGATGGAGCCGACCCTGCTCGGCAGCGACTCCGGAGTACGGATCACCTCGAGGATCCGGACATACCTCGATCTGGCCGGGACACTGCGTCAGGACGCGCTCGTGGCCATCGGCGATCATCTGGTGCGGAGGCCGCGCTCGAAGTTCGAGGGTCGCGCCGAGCCCTACACCACGTGCGTCGATCTCGCGGACGCAACGCAGCGGTTCTCGGGCCGTGGTGCCCGGAAGCTGCGTCGGGCGGTGGATCAGGTCCGAACCAGCAGTGATTCTCCCGCGGAGACCAGGCTCCGCCTCGCCCTCGTCGCTGCTGGCCTGCCGGAGCCGCTGGCCAACGTGCGCATCTCGGGGCCGGTGGAGGCGGACGAGGGGCCATGCGATCTGGGCGAGCCCGACCTGCACTGGCCGCAGTGGAAGGTTGTCGTCGAGCATGAGGGCCCGCACCATCTCCGGGCCGAGCAGCTGGCCAAAGACATCTCACGGGGAGATCGCCGTCGAGCGGCAGGATGGCAGGAGGTGCGGACCACAGCGGACGATCTGTCCTTCGGCTGCCGAAAGGCGGTGGCGCGCGTTCGCGCCGCCCTCGTCGCAGGAGGGTGGAGACCGTCGTGAGCCCGTGAGCCCGTGAGCCCGTGAGGAGTGTGCCGTGGCCCGTGGCCGGTGGCCCGTGAAGAGCGGTACGCGAGACCAAGCAGGGGACGCGGACCGTGGAGTGCGGTACACGTGACCAGACAGGGACGCGGCTCTTGGAGATGATCGACGGGCACCGGGTGGGCGTGAGCGGGATCCGGGCAGGACCCAGCCGCGCACCTCGGGCGGACGTCAGATTCTGCTCTTCCAGTGCGTCCTTGGCGCGCCCTCCGCTGATCGAGGACAGCGCCAAGGTCGCACTGGAGCCGCTGGAGCCGCTGGAGCCGCTGAGTTGCTAGAGCCGCTGGGACCGCTGGACCGCTGGGCCGCTGGGCCGCTGGGGCTGCTGGGCCGCTGGGCCGCTGGGCCGGCCCTGGCTCAGCTCAGGTGCGTCCACTGCCGCCGCGGGGTGGCGGCGAGGGCGAGGGTGCGGGCGAAGCCGGCCTGGTCGAGCAGGTGGGTGCCGACGTCGGTCTCGCGGGAGCCGATGACCAGGTCCGTCTCCGGATCGCGCCGGTCCTCCCACAGCCGCTGAGCGTAGGCCTGCGTGATCTTCCGACCCTGGACCCGAGCGCCCAGGATCGACTCGGCCATCAGGAGGTTCGACAGCAGGATGGCGTTGAACTGGATCGGCTGCTCGTCGAATCCCGCCCCCGTGGTGTAGGGGTCGTAGTAGGCGACGATCGATCGGGCCAGCGCCAGCGCGTTGTCCCGGTGCGTCGCATCGCCGGTGAGCTCGTAAGCGAGAGCCTCGCAGCCCAGCGGGACCCCCTGGTTGTAGGTCCAGAAGGTCCTGTCGATCTTCCCCTCGAGATCGATGTTGTCCCAGAACAGCCCGACGTCGGGATCGAGCAGGGTGTCCCGGCCCCAGGCCATCCAGCGCAGGGCGTCCTCGAGCGCGCTCTCGTCGCCGGTGAGCTGATGGATGCGCAGCGCCACCTTCGCCGAGGGGAAGGTCGAGACCGTGTTGCGGGAGTGGTTCCAGTCCCCCTGGGTCCAGAAGATCCCGCCGGGGGAGGGCAGCGAGGGATCGGTCGACTCCCCGGAGCGGAACAGCTCCAGGAGTTCGACCGCCCGATCCAGGTCCCCGGCGGCGCCGCCGCTGACCAGGTGCTGCTCGATCTCGAGCAGGGCGATCCAGTCGTTGTCGTCGTAGAAGAAGTCGCCGTTGGCGCCCTGCTGCGAGTCCGTGGCGGCGGTGTATCCCGGCACACCGGTCGTCCCGCCCTGCGGGTACCAGTAGTGCTCCTGGGCGCGGATCAGCGCCGCGTCGGCGGCGTCGAGATCGAGATCGCCGAGATCGGCCGACGGGCCGCCCGCGTCCAGTGCGGTGATCAGCTCGGTGACGGCGGCGCGGGCCTGGGAGAGCGGCCAGACGTAGGTGAACTCCGGGTCGTCCGCCTGGCGGGGGAAGCGTTCGATGAGCATGTCCGGATCGGTCTCGGCCGGGAAGTTCGTGAGCAGGGCGCGGGTCGCGTCGACCGCGCGCTGGGAGGTCTCGCGCGGCGACGGGGCCTTGCCGCCCTCGGGGTCCATCTCGGTCACGGCAGGATCGGTCCTCTCGGTCGGTGCGGGGAGGGCGGGCGCGGCCAGGGCAGGTGCGGCCAGAGCAGGCGCAGCGCTCAGCGCCCCGCCTCCGAGCGCGGTGGCAGCGAGGACGGTGCGCCGTGACGGCGCGGACGGGATGGGCATGACGAGGCACCTCTGTGCGGTCGGAGCGGGATCGGTCCCGCCCTACGCTAGCCGCGGGCGTGACCTGTCGCACAGCGTTTGGTCGAGAGTCTGGAACGGGCCACGGCAGAGCGCCCCTCGGGTCAGGACCTGGCAGTCGTCGGGCGCGACGAGGCGTCCGGCTTCTCCTCCGGCTTCTCCTCGGGCTTCACCAGCAGGTGCCCGATGGGTGGATCCGTCACCCAGCGCGTCAGCCGGCCCACGATCCCCGAGCCCAGGATCGCCGTGAGGAGCAGCGCTGCGACGACCAGGCCGAGGGTTCCCCACCAGGTCGAGGTGATGTCCGGCACCTCGTCGGCGTACCGGAACGAGACCAGGACGAGAGGATGCAGCAGATACACGGTCAGCGAGCGTTCACCCAGCGTCGTCAGCGGTGAGCGGCGCCGCGGCGTCACGATCAGCAGGGCGAGGGCGCCGATCACCCCGACTGCGAGGACGGCGAGGCGCAGGACCATGCCGATGAGCAGCCCGTTGTCCTCGTCGTACGCCTCGCGGAGGAAGAAGATCGACGTGCTGAAGTCCTCCCGCATCAGAACGGTGCAGACGAGGGCCCCCAGCAGCACGAGCGCTCCCAGCCAGCGGTGGCGGAAGGCCTTGAGCCGCTCGAGCATCTGCGGCGTGCACACGAGGCCGACCACGAAGAACGGCAGCATGCTCACCAGCCGGCCCACGGTGAGGGTCGAGTCGAGTCCCGGATCGAGCGGGGAGATCACGGCGATCGCGACGGCGAACACCAACGGGTGGCGCAGCTGGCGCAGCACAGGGGTCGCCAGACGCCACAGCATCAGTGCCAGCAGGAACCACAGCGTCCAGGCCGGCAGGAAGAGCTGGAGGTGGTACTGGTCGCCGAGCAGGACCATCTTGGCGAACTCGTGGATCAGCTGGAAGATCACATACGGCACGACCATCGAGGTGAGCAGACGGCGCACCTGTCGGGGCTCATTGCGGTACGAGCGGGAGAGGAACCCCGAGATCATGACGAAGCCCGCCATGTGGAACGAATAGATCCAGGTGTAGATGGTGTCCGGGAGCATCTCGGAGGACTGGAAGAAGCTCTCGATCGTATGCCCGACGACCACCAGGGTGATCAGGATGCCGCGCGCATTGTCGAGGAACGGGTCCCGGGGCGGACGGGCCGCCGTCGTACGGGACGTCGTCGTGCGGGCCCCCGAGGTCGAGGCATCGCCCGGGGTCTCGGGGTGCGGGGATGCCGGGTCGCCGTCGGGCATGGAGCTCCTTCGAGCTGGTACTCAAGAATGACGGGAGCAGAGTACGACCTCGTGCTGCTGTCGTCCCCCAGGTGCGCCCGGCAGGCTCCGGACGTGTCTCAGGCGTCGCCGCGCAACCACCCTCGGCCGCCGGTGAGGTCCAAGGGTTCGGGCAGCGGGTTGCCGTAGCGGTGGTTCGTCGCGCTGATCGCCTGCTCGTGCAGGAAGGTCAGCATTTCGACCCGTGCGGAGACCACGACGGCACCGGTGAACAGGGCGACCGTGATGTGCTCCGCGATGGCGGACCGCAGGGCAGGGTCCACCTCCCCGATCAGCCGCACGCGGGCCTGCTCCAGATCCGGGATGCGCAGCGCGAAATCCGCGGCGCCCTCGACGAGGACCTGGGTGGATTCGAGCCCCGAAGCGGTGGCGACCGCCGCCAGCTCGGCATCGGCGACCGAGACCTCCACGTCGGCACCCACGGTCGCCGCGGCGTGCAGCACGCGGGTCAGCTCCGCCGGCGCGGTCCCGGGAGCGGCGCGCACCAGGACCGGCAGGGGCAGGTACCGCAGCACGTTGATCTCCCCGTGCAGCTGCTGCTGATCGCGCGGTGCGAACGTGGAGGACCAGTGCTCCCGGTCCGAGTGTCGGGCGCGCTCGAGCCACGCCTCGTCCTGGCCCGGAACGCGCGGCGCGGCATCGGCGGCGTCCATCAGGTGCACCAGGTAGTTGGGGCCGCCGGCCTTCGCCGTCTGACCGATCGCGGAGCGCTTCCAGCCGCCGAAGGGCTGGCGCTGCACGATCGCTCCGGTGATCCCGCGATTGACGTACAGGTTCCCGGCCTCCACGTGCTCCGTCCACCAGGCGACCTCGGCAGGCTCCAGGGAGTGCAGGCCGGCGGTCAGCCCGAAATCGGTGCCGTTCTGGATGCGCATCGCCTCCTCGAGGGAGCCGGCGTGCATGATGCCCAGCACCGGACCGAAGTACTCGGTGCGGTGGAAGGCGGAACCCTCCTCGACACCGGTGCGCACACCGGGGGTGAAGAGGCGGCCGCTGTCGTCCAGCTGCCGGGGACGGGCGAGCCAGGATTCGCCGTCGCCGAGCTCCGTGAGACCCGAGGCGAGCTTCTCGCCGGGCTGCTCGATGACCGGTCCCATCTGCACGGTCGCATCCGTCGGCTCGCCCACGTGCAGGCTGAGCACGGCGTCGGCGAGCTGGGCGGAGAAGCGGCGGGACTGGGACACGGAGCCGACGGCGATGACCAACGACGCCGCCGAGCACTTCTGGCCAGCATGACCGAAGGCGCTCGCGGCGACATCGTGGGCGGCCAGGTCGAGATCGGCGTGCGGAGTGACGATGATGGAGTTCTTGCCGCTGGTCTCGGCCAGGATCCGCAGCTCGGGCCGCCAGGAGGCGAACAGCGCGGCCGTGTCCGATGCTCCGGTGAGGACGAGCTGGTCGATGCGGGGGTCGGAGATCAGCGCCCGCCCCACCTCGTCCTCGGGGACATCGACGAGCGTGAAGACGTCCTGCGGCACTCCGGCCTCGTGGAAGAGACGGCCCAGGAGGGCTCCGCAGCGGCGGGCCTGGGGCGCCGGCTTCATGATCACGGCGCTTCCGGTGACGAGGGCGGCGAGGGCGCCTCCGGTGGGGATCGCGACCGGGAAGTTCCACGGCGGGGTGACCAGCGTGAGCGGTCGCGGGGAGAAGGTGACGTCCTTCAGGGCGGCGAGCCGCTCCGCCTGCTCCGCGTAGTAGAGGGCGAAGTCGATCGCCTCGCTGACCTCGGGGTCTCCCTGCTCGAGGGTCTTGCCGGTCTCCGAGGCCATCACTTCGAGCAGGTCGCCGCGATGCGCGGAGAGCGTGCCGGCGACGCGGCGCAGGATCAGGGCGCGCTTCTCCACGTCGAGGGCGGCCCACCCCTGCCCCGCGGCGAGCGCCCGCGTGATCGTGCTGCGGACCCCCTCCACCGTCTCGATCCGCGCCGCACGCGCCTCGTCCTCCCCGAGCGAGGAGCTGCGGATGCGATGCGTGATCTGCTCGGCCCATTCCTGGTTCGCGGGAGTCGAGAGGTCGGTGTCCGGGGTGTTGCGGAAGGCGCCGGGAACGGAGGGCAGGGCTGAGCTCCCCAGCTGGGCGAGGGCGCCCTGCGTCTCGGTGGAGCGGTCCTGATCGCGATGGGTGGGCAGCGAGGATTCCCGGAGGGCGCGGTCCAGCGCCCTGGCGAACCGCTGCTGCTCCCGCTCGAACAGGTCCGCCTGGGTGTCGAGCTCGAAGGCCGCCGAGAGGAAGTTCTCCGAGGAGGCGTTCTCCTCGAGGCGACGCACGAGGTAGGACACGGCGACGTCGAAGTGCTGCGGGTGGACGACGGGCACGTACAGGCGCATGGTGCCGGTCGCCTCCCGGACCACGGCCTGCTGACCGGGAGCCATCCCGGCGAGCATCTCGAACTCGACGCCGCTGCCGGCCCCCGCAGGGATCCCGCGCTCTCCCATGAGCAGATGCGCGAAGGCGACGTCGAACAGGTTGTGGCCGGCCACCCCGAGATGCACGGCGGCGAGCTGCTCGGGATGGAGGGCGTCCAGGAGCACCCGCTTGTACTGGGCGTCGGTCTCCTCCTTGCTGAGCAGCGGCGCCTGCATCCAGCCGTGCACGGAGGCGTCGACCTTCTCCATCGCGAGGTTCGCGCCCTTGACCAGGCGCACCTTGATCGGAGCGCCGCCGTCGGCCACCCGGCGCTCGGCGAAGCGTCGCAGCCGAGCCATCGCCGACGGGGCGTCGGGGAGGTAGGCCTGGAGCACGATGCCGGCAGGCATCCGGGAGAGCTCGGGACGGTCCAGGAGCTTCTCGAAGACCTGCAGGGTCAGCTCGAGGTCGCGGAACTCCTCCATGTCCATGTTCAGGAACGTGGGATGGTCCCCGTGAGCCGCCTCGAGGTACAGCGGGAGCAGCGTCTCGACGATGTGGTCGACGGTCTGCGCGGCCGCCCACAGCGGCAGATGATCCACGATCGAGGAGACCTTGATCGAGGCGTAGTCGACGTCGTGCCGGGCGACGAGCTCGCGCACGCCCTGCAGCCGACGGGTCGCCTCCTGAGCGCCGAGGACGGCCTCGCCGAGCAGGTTGATGTTGAGCGCGGTGCCATCGGCGGTGAGCCGGGTGATGGCCGTGGAGAGCGGGCCGCTGCGGGCGTCGAGGATGAGGTGGGAGACCATCCGGCGCATCGCCGCCTGGGCGGTGGGCACCACGAGGGACGGCGCGATGCGCGAGCCGACGCCGCCCAGGGAGACCACCCGACGCAGCGCGGGCGGGAGGAAGGCCGGCGGATCCTGCGCGAGACGACGCAGCTCGACGGCCGCGGCCTTCGGGTCCTCAGGGCGGATCACGCGATCCACGAAGGCGAGGGTGAAGTTCAGACCCTGCGGATCGCGCAGGAGATCCGACAGCATCTTCGCCGGCCCCGGGACGGAGCGGGTGGCGGCGGCATCGACCCAGGCGCGCACCTGTGCGGCGACGTCCTCGATGGTCAGCGTGGTGGTCATGCGCTCATCGAGCGGGAACTGCGACGTGGACAACGTGTCTTCTCCTCGGTCGCCGTGCAGGACGGCGGAAACAGTCGGCGCAGGGCTTCATCGCCCTCCTGTGATGGTAGATCCTCCGCACCGCCGCGGAGGCTCACCGGTGCTCCGATTCGTGGAGGTTGTGTAACCGGGATGGGACCATTCCGGGACGACGCGGGATCTGCCTGGACGCCCCTCGTCGGGCGCGCTGTGCTGAACCAGTCGGTAGGATCCGCAGGACGTTCGTGACCGGGCTGTGACACGATGCGGGCACGACACCGACGTTCTGAAGGAGGCAGTGATGAAGAAGTTCATTTTCCTGGCCGGTCTCGCGGTCGGATTCGTGGTCGGTTCCCGTGCGGGTCGCGGCCCGTACGAGTCCCTCGAGCGCACGGCACGGCAGGTCGCCGATGATCCTGAGGTCCAGCGTCGCGCCACGCAGGCCAAGGAGACCGCGGGTCGTGTCGCGCAGGACACCGCGACCACCGTGAAGGACAAGGCTCCGGAGGTCGCTTCTGCGGCCAAGGGTGCCGCGTCAGGTGCTGCCGCCTCGGCCTCGGGGGCCGCGGCGTCCGCCAAGGAGCGGCTCAGCAGTGGGCAGCAGGACGACTTGGACGCGGAGTCCACGAGCGGTGGCGGCGATGCCGAGGTCGGCGACGACCGCCCGCTCAGCTCCTGAGTCGCCGACGACGAGACGCGCCGCGGTTCCCGATCCGGGAGCCGCGGCGCGTCTCGTCGTGCTGCTGTCGGAGCAGGAGGGCGTCAGCCGAGCACGGCGACTCCGGCGGCGTCCTGCTCCTGGAGGAAGCAGGGACCGCACAGGGAGACGTAGGTGACGTCGGTTCCGTCGATCGCGACCTGCTCGCCCTCGAAGACGAAGCGTCCCTCGATGTTGCGGCAGTTGAACTCCGCCTGGGATCCGCAGCGGCACATCGTCGGCAGCTTCTCGACGTTGTCGGCGAGCTCGAACAGGCGCGTCGCGCCGGGGAACATGGCCGTGCGGAAGTCGGTGCGCAGCCCGTAGCAGATCACGGAGATGCCATCGAGCTTGGCGATGCGGAAGAGATGGTCGATCTGGACGGGCTCGAGGAACTGCGCCTCGTCCACCAGCACGCAGTGCAACGGCCGCAGGCCCCGCTCGTCGGCCATGGCCGCCACCCGCTCACGGAGATCCTCACCGGGATGGGCGAGCACGTCCACCTGCCGTCTGGCGCCGCCCCGGGCGACGACCCAGTTCTCGCCCTTGGTGTCCAGCGCCGGCTTCACCGTGAGGGTGGCCAGGCCCCGCTCGTCGTAGTTGTACGCCGTCTTGATGAGGGTGTCGGACTTCCCGGAGTTCATCGCTCCGTACTTGAAATGCAGCTTGGCCATGCGTGAGTGCTCCGGGGTGGTGAGGGGGGTGGGGCAGGGTGCCCAGCGTACGGGCCGACGGATGCGGGCCGGGGCGGGGCGCCCTGCTCAGAAGGCGTCCAGCACGCTGGGCCGGGGCCCGGCGAGGAGGGCGTCCAGGAGACGCCCGGCCTCGGCGTCGGCCTCGACCTCCAGTCCCAGTCGGCGGGCGTCGGCGATGGTCCGGCCGCCCACCAGCAGGAGCGACGCGGCGTGGATGCTGAGGCGGACGGTTCCGCCGTCGGCCGTGCCGGCGTCCTCCGTGGGCTCCGCGGAGATCGTCCCGTCGGCGGCCGTGACGACCCACGCGCCCCCCGCACGGCAGATGCCGGCCGGGACGGTGGCGTCCTCGACCACGAGCCGGAAGGACCCGGCGAGCCCGGCCGGGGCGCGGCGGGCCTCGAGGGCCGCCGCCGTATCGATCACGCGCATCATGAGCAGCGGGATCGGATCCGGGGTCGGTCGGGAGCCGGCCCCGGGCAGCACGTCGAGCACGGGATCGTCCGTGCGCAGGCGCAGGCAGACCTGTTCGAGGACCGTCGACCAGGAGGCGAGGGAACCCAGCAGGGCGATCCGGTCCTCCCGGGTGCGGCCCAGGAGCTCGTGGACCTGCAGCCCGTACCCCCGCTCGGAGGAGGGGACCCGGTTCCAGGAGACGTATCCGTGATCCGTGCCGGTGTCGTCCTCGAGCAGCAGCGCCGACCAGCCGTCGCTCGGCAGACCCTCGGGGAACAGCGGTCCCTCGCGCAGCAGCATCGCGTTGTCGCCGGCCGTGAGCTCCCGGTACAGAGCGTGCACACGCGGCATGGTCTCCTCGGTGACCGGGACCAGGCGCCTGCCCGGGACCCGAGGCAGCTGCTGCAGGTCCAGCAGCGGGACGATGATGCTGTGCAGCGAGGCGACCACCTGGTAGCCGAAGCGGCGGTAGATGGACGGGTTCGAGGGATAGAGCATCGAGACCGGCATCCCCTCCGCGTCGCAGCGGGCGAGGATCGCCATGATCAGCTCGCGGAAGAGTCCGCCGCCGCGATGCGCGGGGTGCACGGCCAGGCCCCCGATGCCGCCGCAGGCGATCTTCGCGCCCTCGCCCCACGTGATGCGGTCGCGTCGGATCCTCGCGCCGGCGGCGATCACGCCGTCGGCGCCTCCCGGCAGGGCGGAGGAGTCGACACCGATCGGGATCTCGCCGGGGGTGAAGGGACGCGGCTCCGGATCGGGCGGCGGCCCGCCGAAGGCGCCGGAGGAGAGCCTCCGATAGGAGACATGGTCATCGGACGTGAGGTCGCGGACAGGCATGGCGAGGAGTCTAGGTCGGGTGCTGTTGCATACTGACAGCGCCGTACCCAACGTTGAGGAGCTGCTGTGAACCCACGCCGTGATCATCCATCGGCGAGCGCGCCACGTGAGGGGGCCCGCAAGCCCCTGACCCGTCCCAACAGCGCCCAGCACTCCCATCGCGAGTCCCTGTTCAAGCGGCTCTCCGCCGGGGATCCTCGCAGCGACCAGGACCCGCAGCGTCGGATCCCGGTGGGGCTGTCGACCTCCTCGGTGTTCCCCGCGGGCGTCGAGGAGTGCTTCCGCCTCGCCGCCGAGATCGGCTACGACGGGGTCGAGGTGATGGTGTCCTATCCCAAGGACAGCCAGGACCCGAAGATCCTGCGCGAGTACTCCCAGCGCTACGGCCTGCCGATCCTCTCCCTCCATGCGCCGACGCTGTTCTTCCTGCAGGGGCTCTGGGGCCGTGATGCCTGGGTCAAGATCGAGCGCACCGTCGAGATCGCCAAGGAGCTCGGGGTGCCGACGGTCGTCGCGCACCCTCCGTTCCGGTGGCAGGGGAAGTACGCCCGGGAGTTCGTCACCGGGGTCGCCGCCCTGGAGGAGAAGCACGGGGTCGCGATCGCGGTGGAGAACATGTACCCGTGGCGGCTCGGTGTACGCGAGCTGCTCAACTATCTTCCCGATCACGACCCGACCGATGAGGACTACGCCCACGTCACCGTCGATCTCTCCCACGCCGCGACGGCGGGGGACGACGCCCTGGAGATGATCGACCGCCTCGGCGACCGGCTCACCCACCTGCACCTGGCGGACGGCTCCGGCCGTACGACGAAGGACGAGCACCTGCCGCCGGGGGAGGGCAACCAGCCCTGCGCCGAGGTGCTGCGGCGCCTGGCCAACCGCGGCTGGGAGGGCTCCGTGCTCCTGGAGGTCAGCACCAGCGGCGACGCCGAGCATCGCGAGCAGATCCTGCGCCAGTGCCTGCTCTTCGCCCGCCATCATCTGGGTCACCACCTCCCGGACGCCCTCGATCCCGGGGACCTGCCGGAGGGCTGACCGGACGTGGCATCCGCCACCTCGGCAGACAGCCCACAGGTGTCGGTGGGAGACTGGCCGTCGCATGTGCTCGACCCGGTTCTCGACGCCCCTCGGGGCGCGCCGATCAGGGTCGGCGTCCGTCCGGCGGCCATGCCCACCACGAAATGCACGAGACGAACGAGGTATCGCACGCAGATGGGGAACGGGAACACAGCATTCGTCCACAGGAACGCGAGCCTGCTCTCGGTCGAGATGACTCTTCCGCAGGTCACGGTGACCTCCGACGAGATCGACGAGATGCTCGCTCCCGCCCGCAAGCGACTGCGCCTGCCCAAGGGCGTGCTGCAGCGGGTGGCAGGGGTCTACGAGCGCCGCTGGTGGCGTGATCCGCAGAACGGCTGGAAGCAGGGCGTCGTGCTCGCCGCCGAGCGCGCCATGGCCAAGGCCGGGATCATGCGCGACCAGGTCGGGCTGCTGATCAACGCCTCGGTCTCCCGCCAGCATCTGGAGCCCGCGGTCTCCACCGGTATCCATCACTCGCTCGGGATGCCGTCCAGCTGCATGAACTTCGACATCACCAATGCCTGCCTGGGCTTCGTCAATGCGATGACGATGGCCGCCGGCATGATCGACGCCGGGCAGATCCAGTACGCCCTGATCGTCGGGGCGGAGGATGTCGAGCAGGTCCAGCGCGGCACGATCGACCGCCTCAACTCCAAGACCTCCACCCGGGCGGACTTCAACAACCAGTTCGCGTCCCTGACCCTGGGGTCGGGAGCCGCCGCCGCCGTCATCGGCCCGGCGGATCTCCACCCCGAGGGCCACCGGCTCAAGCACACCCAGTCCCGCGCCGGCACCGAGCACCATGAGCTGTGCGTCGCGGACATGCAGGACATGCGCACCGACTCCGCCGGGCTGCTCGAGAACGGGATCCAGCTGATCCTGGACACCTGGAAGGGCGCCAACGAGGCCGGTCTCGACTTCAAGAGCATCGACCACGTGATCCCGCACCAGGTGTCTATGGTCTACACCCGCAACTTCTCCAAGATCACCGGAGTGGGGATGGAACGCATCCCGGTGAGCTTCCCCGACTGGGGGAACATCGCCGCCGAGGCGGTGCCGATGACTCTCGCGAGCATCCAGGACGACGTGAAGCGGGGTGAGCGCGTCCTCCTCATGGGCGTCGGCTCCGGACTGAACACCGCGATGATGGAGGTCCAGTGGTGAACACCAGCACCCGGAGCACGGGCCGCCGCCGTGCGGCGACGCCCGACGTCCCCGGCATGCCCGAGGTCGACCCCCGTCTCAGCCGCACTCTCGAGGTGCGCGACCACGCCGGGGAGCAGCGCCGCTGGCACCTGCTGGACTCCGGCCCGCTGCTGGCCGAGCGCGGCATCACCCCGCAGGGCACCCTGCTCGCCGTGCACGGCAACCCCACGTACTCGTTCCTGTTCCGCTCGCTGGTGCGCGAGGACATCCCGTGGCGCCTGATCGCCGTGGACCAGCTGGAGATGGGCTGGTCCGAGCGCACCGGGGTCACGCGCCGCCTGCAGGACCGCATCACGGATCTGTCGCTGCTGACCGATGCGCTCTCGCTCCGCGGCCCCGTGGTCACCGTCGGCCACGACTGGGGCGGCATCGTCTCCGTCGGCTGGGCACTGGACAACCGCCATGACCTCGCCGGCATGATCCTCACCAACACCGGGATCCACCAGGAGCTCGTCGAGAAGCTGCCCAAGGCGCTGCAGCTCGCGACCGCCCCGGCCTTCCTGCCTGCGTCGACGTCGCTCACCGACGGCTTCCTGCGCACCACCCTCGCGCTGTCGCGGCCGCCGCTGCCCAAGGAGGTCCAGGACGCCTACCTCGCGCCGTACCGCACGCGAGCCCGACGCAAGGGCATCGAGCAGTTCGTCGCCGACATCCCCGCCGACGCGGACCACCCCTCGCGTCCCGCGCTCGAGCGCCTCGCCGAGGGCATCCGCCACCTCGAGGTCCCCACCCTGTTCGCCTGGGGCCCGAAGGACATCACGTTCTCGGACCGCTACCTGCGCGATCTCATCGAGCGCGTGCCCCACGCGGACGTGCACCGTTTCGAGAAGACCTCCCACCTGGTCTGGGAGGACGCCGACGTCGCCGGCCTGGTCTCGCAGTGGCTGCGCACGCGGCTGAGCCCGTCGGCCGCGGAGCTCGAGCCCGCTCGGAGGATCGCCTCGCCGCGCCCGGTCTCCTCCTATGCGGAGCCCGCCCCGGAGCGTCACGTCGGCGAGCCGATCGCGCGCCTGGCCGCCGATCCCGCCCATGCCCACCGGCCGGCGGTCGTGGAGATGGCCGGTCCGGACGGCGAGCGCCGAGAGATCTCATGGTCGCTGCTGAACCGCCGGGTCGATGACATCGCCGCCGGCCTGCTCGGGCACGGGGTGCGCCCCGGTGACCGGGTCAGCATCCTCATCACCCCCGGCGCAGATCTCACCGGCGTGCTCTACGCGTGCCTGCGCATCGGCGCGGTCGCGGTCATCGCCGACGCCGGCCTGGGCATCCCCGGCCTCACCCGCGCCGTCATCGGCTCCCACCCGGACTGGCTGATCGGTATCAAGACCGCTCTCGTGGGCGCGCGCACGATGGGCTGGCCCGGTCGCCGGATCAGCGTCGAGCAGCTGCCCACCCTGGATCGCGCCGCCTTCGGCGTCGAGACCTCGATCGCCCAGCTGGCGACGTCCGGGTCGATGATGCGCGACCTCGGTGCGCCGCTGGCCGCCGACTGGCCCGACGCGGACGCCGACGCCGCGATCCTGTTCACCTCCGGCTCCACCGGGCCCGCCAAGGGCGCCGTGTACACCCACCGCCAGATGAGCGCCATGTTCACCGCGGTGGGGGACACCCTGCAGCTGGACCCGGAGCGCGGCCTGGTCGCCGGCTTCGCGCCCTTCGCCCTGCTGGGCCCGGCGCTGGGAGCACCCACGGTGGTCCCCGACATGGACATCACCCGACCCGGCGAGCTCACCGCCCCGGCGCTCGCGGAGGCCATCGCGGCGCTCGGCGAACCCGCCGTGTTCACCGCCCCCGCCGCGCTGCGCAACATCCTGGACACGGCGGCCCAGCTCGACGAGTTCGGGCGCGGGGCGATCGCGAGCGCTGCGAGCTTCTTCTCCGCCGGCGCGCCGATCCCCGCGCACCTGCTGCGCGAGCTGAAGAGCCTCATGCCGCACGCGAGGGCCCTGACCCCGTACGGGATGACCGAATGCCTCGCCGTCGCCGCGATCGACCTCGAGGGCATCGAGGCCGCCGGCGAGGGGTCGGGAGTCTGCGTGGGCAGGCCCGTTCCGCGCACGGAGATCGCCATCGCCGTCATGGACGAGGACGGCCGCACCAGCGGGGAGATCACCGAGGATCCCGACACGACCGGAGAGATCCTGGTGCGCGCCCCGCACGTGCGCGACCGCTATCTGATGCTGTGGGGGACCACCCACGCCTCGATGCGCTTCGAGGGCTGGCACGCCACCGGCGACGTGGGCCATCTCGACGCCGAGGGCCGCCTCTGGGTCGAGGGCCGTGCGGACCACGTGCTCGCCACCGCCGAGGGGCTGTTCACCCCGGTGCAGATCGAGGACGCCGCCGAGACGGTGCCGACCGTGCGTCGCGCCGGAGCCGCCGTCGTCGGCCCTCGCGGCACCCAGCAGGTCGTCGTGATCCTCGAGACCGAGGACGGCTACCGGGCCGGCAGGCCCGGGAAGCCGCGCGCCGCCGCGACCTCGCTCCAGGAGGCCGTGCGCCGCGCCGTCCGTGAGCGGTCCGGAGCCGAGGTGGTCGCGGTGTTCACCACCAGCGCGCTGCCCACGGACATCCGCCACAACTCGAAGATCGACCGGGCGGCGCTGTCCCGCTGGGCCGGCCGGACCCTGCGCGGGGAGAAGGCCGGGTCGCTGTGAGCGCGCCGACGGTCCTGGTGACCGGGGCCTCCGGCATGCTCGGGGGCGCCGTCGCGACGACCCTGCGCGATCGGGGCGCACGGGTGCGCGCCTTCCAGCGCCGTCCTGCCCAGATCCCCGGCGTCGAGGACGTCACCGGATCCCTCACCGAGGCCGCCGACGTGCGGCGCGCCGTCCAGGGGGCCGACGCGGTCATCCACCTCGCCGCGAAGGTGTCGATCTCCGGCCCGGAGCACGAGTACCGCGCGATCAACATCGACGGCACCCGCCACGTCGTGGACGCCCTGCGCGCCCAGGGCGGCGGGACGCTCGTGAACGTGTCCTCCCCGTCGGTCGCCCACCTGGGACGCGCCATCGAGGGGCTCGACGCGACCCCGGCCGATCCCGCGCGCGCCCGCGGGCACTACTCCCGCACCAAGGCCGCCGCCGAGCTGCTGGCCATGGGGGCCGACGGCGAGGACGGCCTGCTGGTCACCACCGTGCGGCCGCACATCGTGTGGGGCCCGGGGGACACCCAGCTGGTGGGACGCATCGTGGACCGCGCTCGCAGCGGCCGCCTGCCCCTGCTCGACGAGGGCATGGCCCTGATCGACACCACCTACGTCACCAACGCCGCCGAGGCGATCGTCGCCGCGCACGATCGCATCGAGGACGTGCACGGCGAGAGCTTCGTGATCACCAACGGCGAGCCGCGCACCGTGCGCGACGTGTTCAACGGCTGGTGCGACGCCGCCGGCGTGCGCCGGCCCAGCCTCCGGATCCCCGGCAGCGTGGGCCGCCTCGCGGGCCGCGTCGTGGAACGCATCTGGGAGGCACGGCCCGGGCACGACGAGCCACCGATGACCGAGTTCCTCGCCGAGCAGATGTCGACCGCGCACTGGTTCGACCAGCGCCGCACCCGTGAACGCCTGCAGTGGACGCCGCGCGTCACGATGGACGAGGGCAACGAGCACCTCGCCGCCTGGTTCCGCGAGCACCCGGTCACCGACTGAGCGCTCGGGGTGCAGCGCACTTCGCGCTCGCCCCTCCCATCCCTCCGCACGGAAGATCCTGGACCTGACATGAACCAGCACTCCTCCCTCCCCGGCCCCGACGGGGCGCAGGACGCGGATCCCACCGACGAGGCCCTCCTGGCGGAGATCGACGCCGAGCTCGCCGCCGAACGCACCGCGACCCGGCGTGCCGGCGCGCGGAGGACCGGTGGAGTGCTCCTGATCGGCTCCGTGCTGGGATGGATCGCGGCGCTCGCGCTGCTGCTGGACAAGGAGATCCTGCTCAAGAATCCCGATGCCGCGCTCGGCTGCGACGTCAATCCCTTCATCTCCTGCGGCGACGTGATGATGACCTGGCAGGCGTCGGCACTGGTTCTTCCCAACCAGGCCATCGGTCTGACGGGCTTCGCGATCATGGGCGTGGTCGGGGCGCTCATGCTCAGTGGCGTCGCGCTGCCCGCCTGGTTCCGCTGGGCCCGCCTGGGCGGGGTGGCGTTCGCCTTCGGCTACGTCCATTTCCTCGCGATCTCGGCGATCTACGTCATCCATGCCCTGTGCCCCTGGTGCATGGTCGTGTGGACGGTGAGCGCCCCGATGTTCTTCGCGACGTTGGCCCGCAGCATCGAGGGCGGGGATCTGCGCCCGCCTGCGCCGCTCGCGAACCTGCTGCGGCACTGGGTGATCCTGAGCCTCGCGTGGTACCTGCTGGTCGTGCTCGCGATCCTCACCGGGTTCTGGCGCCAGTGGCTCGCGGTGGCCGGACTGTACTGACCCGACGAGCCGTCGCTCGCCTCACCGTTCCTCCCCAAGGCCTCGTCGTCCCCACTGCGGGGGCGCCCGCTGACCGGGCAGGGGCCTGCTCCCTACAGTCGCGGGCATGGGAGCACATGAGGAGTCCTCGCCGACGCCCCGCGGCGCGGCAGGTCGTCACCGCCGCCACGGGCAGGCGCTGATCGAGCGTCGCGACCACACGGAGCCGACCACCCGCCGCCGGCTGTCCCTGCCGTTCCCGCCGCCGTCCGCCCTGGTGGGCATCGCGGTGCTCGTGCTCATCGCGGTGGGGGTCATCCATCTGTCCGGCTCGGGCACCGCGGTCCCGCTGCAGGGCGAGGAGATCGCCGGCCAGCAGGCGGACGGGCAGCCTGCCGAGGACCAGGAGGCCGAGGCAGGCTCGGAGGTCCCCTCGACGGACTCCGGGGACGGCTCCGCCCCCACTCCAGCCTCCGCCTCGCCGGCCGACGGTGCCGACGGAGTCGCGAGCGGCCAGGAGGAGGTGGTGGTCCACGTCTCCGGAGCCGTGCAGTCCCCGGGCGTCGTGCGCCTGCCGCCGGGATCCCGGGTCGAGGATGCTCTGCAGGCCGCGGGAGGCACCACGGAGGAGGCCGACCTCGCGGCCATCAACCTCGCCCGTCCCGTCGCGGACGGGGAGCAGATCCATGTGCCGGTGCCGGGGGAGGAGGCACCGCCCGTCCCCGCGGCGGGTGGCGCCGGAGACGGGAGCGGGGGCGGCGAGGGCACCGGCGCCGATGCCGGGGAGGGCGCCGACGGCGGGACGATCGACCTCAACACCGCGAGCGCCGCCCAGCTCGAAGAGCTGCCGGGAGTGGGCCCGGCCATCGCCCGGCGGATCCTCGAGCACCGGGAGAAGAACGGTCCCTTCACCTCGGTCGACGGCCTCCTGGAGGTCTCCGGGATCGGCCCGGCCACGCTCGAGAAGATCCGGGAGCGGGCGCGCGTATGAGCGGTCGCGAGAGGTCTCGTCGCGGGGCACGAGGGGCGGCGCGCCGATGAAGCGCTCCGACCTGCGCCTGCTCCCCGCGGCGACCTGTCTCTGGGCCGTGGCGGTCCTCGGAGTCACCGCGGGGGCCGCCGCCGCCGTGGCCGCGACGGCGGCGATCGTGGCGCTCGCGCTGACCGCGATCCTGCTGATCGGCGATCCCCGGGTCCGGCACGGGATCTTCGCCCATCTCGGCATCCTGGCACTGGCCGGGGTGCTCCTGTTCCCGGCGCTGCTGCGCCACGGCGACGCGTCACAGCTCCTCGAGGAGGCGGCGCGCGACGAGCTGGTCGTCGAGCTCACGGTGATCGCCTCCGCGGATCCTGCCGCGCCCGATTCAGGCCCGCAGTGGTCCCGCGGCGGGATGCAGGTCATGGCCCGCACCGCCCGTGGCACCGCGCAGCTGGGACGGGAGGAGAGGGTCCTTCCCGCGTCCCTCCCGCTGCTGCTGCGAGCCGACGGGGAGGCGGCCGACGGACTGGAGCGGGCGCGCGACGGCGACCGGGTCCTCGTGCGCGGCACGCTGCGCACGAGCGGAGACCTGATCGTGCTCCGTGCCTACGACGCCACCCTGGTGCCGGGCTCGGTCTGGAGGGAGCAGGCGCAGGATCTGCGGCACGAGCTGCGCCGCCAGGCCCGCGCCGCGACCGCGCACCTGCCCGTGGACGAAGCCGCGCTGGTGCGCGGCATGACCACGGGGGACACCTCGGGACTCCACGAGGAGACCGAGGAGATCATGCGACGAGCAGGGATATCGCACCTGGTCGCCGTGTCCGGGGCGAACATCGCGCTGGTCCTGGCCGCCGTGCTGGGCCCGCTGCTGCTGGCCGGGGTGCGGCGGAGGCCACGGATCGCGATCGCCGCCGGGGTGCTGCTGGGCTACGTGTGGCTGGTCGGTGACGAGCCGAGCGTGCAGCGGGCGGCCACGATGGCGGTTCCCCTGCTGGCCGCACGCTTCGCCGGGGTGCGGGCCTCCCCGGTCGCTGCCCTCGCCCTGACCGTCGCCGTCTGGTCGATCCTGGATCCGGTCACCTCCGCGTCGATCGGATTCCTGCTCTCCGCGGTGGCGACCGCCGCGATCCTCATCGCCGCCCCGCCCCTGGCGGCGGCTCTCGTCGAGCTGAGCGGGACGAGGCTGGGGGAGGGCCTCGCACTGGTGATCGCGGTGCCCATGGTCGCCCAGCTGGCATGCACCCCGCTGCTGATCCTGCTCACGCCCGAGATCTCCCTCTGGGCGGTGCCGGTGAACCTGCTGGTCGGTCCTGTGGTGGGGCCGACCACCGTGATCGGGCTGCTCGCACTCCTGATCGGCATCCTCTGGCCGGGCGCGGCCTCGATGCTCAACACGGTCGCCGCCGGCGGCGCGCACCTGGTGCTGCTGATCGCTCGGACCGCCGATGCGCTCCCGGGATCACGGATCGCGGTGCCCGGAGGCGCGGTCGGTGTGCTCCTGGTGGTCGCGGTGCTCATCGGGCTGACCATCGCCGTCGCGGCTCGGAAGGCGCCCCTGGTGCGGTGGGCGGTGGCCGCCGTCCTGGTCGCCGCGCTCGCCCCGACACTGGGCCGCCTCGTCCCCGGCGGGAACGTGCCCGCGTGGACGGTCGCCGTCTGCGCCGTGGGGCAGGGGGACGCCCTCCTGCTGCGTGCCTCCTCAGGATCCACCGGATCGGCGGCGACGGCGCCGCCCCCGACGGTGCTGATCGACACCGGCCCGGAACCGGAGGCCCTGCGCGCCTGCTTGGACCGTCTGGGTGTGGACCGGATCGACCTTCTCGTGCTCACCCATCCCCACGCCGATCACGTGGGCGGTCGCGCTGCCCTCACGGGAGCACGGGTGCCCGCCGAGCAGTGGATCTGCCCGCTGCCCGAGGCGGGCGACGAACGGGTGGGCGCCACGCCGACGACGGTCGTCACCACCGGGCAGGCCTGGAGCGTGGAGGGACTCCGCCTGGACGTGCTGTGGCCGGGCTCGGCCCAGGACGCGATCGCCATGACGGCCCAGGAGGACGGCTCCGGGGAGGGTGACGCCGCGAACGACTGCTCGGTCGTCGTGGCCGGCACCTGGCCGGACGGCACTCGCCTGGTGTCCCTGGGAGACCTCGAACCCGCGGCGCAGGCGGCCCTGGGGGAGACGGGCCCCGGGCCCGCGGACATCATCAAGGTCGCCCACCACGGGTCACGACGTCAGGACCCGGCCCTGTACGACCAGTTGGACGCGGATCTCTCGCTGATCACCGTCGGCCAGGACAACACCTTCGGGCATCCCACCGAGGATCTCCTGGACCTCCTGCACGACGCCGGCACCGCGACGATCCGCACGGACGTCGACGGCACCGTCGTGCTGCCGGTCGAGGACCCTGCGGCGGCTCGATCCGTCGGCCCGGCCAGATAGGATCGTCCAGGTCCCCGAACACCAGAGGAGTTTCCGTGAGCGATGTCGAGTGGCACAGCGTCGCCCTCGCACCGATCGTGCTCATCCACGGCACCGAGGCGCTGATCGCCGACCGCGCCGTGCAGCGGCTGCGCACGCTCGCCAAGGAGGCCGATCCGTCGGTGGCCTTCCACGATCTCGTGGGGGAGAACGCCGGTGCCGGGGCTCTCGCCCAGCTCACCAGCCCCTCCCTGTTCGGTGAGCCGCGCTTCGTGATCGTGCCGGAGCTGCAGGTCGCCCCGGACGCGATCGTCCTGGAGCTCCTGGATTACCTGCGCAGCCCCGAGTCGGACGTGACCCTCGTGCTGGTCCACCGGGGAGGCAATCGGGGCAAGAAGCTCCTGGACGCGCTGAAGAAGGCGGGCGTGCCGCGCGTCGATGCCAGCCCCGTCAAGCGCGCCGGGGACAAGCAGACCTTCGTCGCCGCCGAGTTCGCACGGGCCGAGCGGCGGATCCACCCCGAGGCGATCGCCGCCCTCGTCGACGCCTTCGGCGCAGATCTCGCAGAGCTCGCCGCGATCAGCCGTCAGCTCATCGAGGACACCACCCCGGAACAGGGCCAGCAGGCCCCACAGCTCTCGCTGCAGGACGTGCACGCCGTGACGGCGGGCCGGGTGGAGTCCACCGCCTTCGCCGTGGCTGACGCCGCGATCGCCGGGCGCGAGCAGGAGGCGCTCCAGCTGCTGCAGCAGGCGCAGCTCGCCGGCGCCGATCCCGTCCCGATCGTCGCCGCGATCGCGTCGAAGATGCGGTCCCTCGCGAAGGCGTCGTCACCCGGCGCGAGCGCCCGCACCCTCGGCATGCCCGACTGGATGCTGCGCAATCTCACCCGCGAGGCCCGGAGCTGGAACGACCGCTCACTGGCCCGGGCGCTGGAAGCCGTGGCGCGCGCTGACCACGAGGTCAAAGGCGCCGGTCGTGACCCGAGATGGTCCGTGCAGCGCATGGTCATGGAGATCTGCCGGGCCCGCCGCGCCCGCTGATCTCGTCGACCCCGGCCCTGGTTCCGGACAGCAGAAGGCCCGGTGCGGACGGATCCGCACCGGGCCTTCATCACCTCGTCAGACGAGGATGCAGCGAAGCTGCGATGTCACTTGGAGGCGCCGGCAACCAGCTTGGCGAGACCGGACTTGCGGTTCGCTGCCTGGTTCTGGTGGATGACGCCCTTGGAGACTGCCTTGTCGAGCTTGCGGGACGCGGCCGAGAGGGCCTCACCGGCGGCGGCGGCGTCGCCGGTCGAGACGGCGGCCTTCACCTTGCGGGTGTACGTCCGCAGCTCGGACTTGACGGCGCGGTTCCGCAGACGGGACTTCTCGTTCGTCTTGTTCCGCTTGATCTGGGACTTGATGTTTGCCACGAAGACTCTTCTCTTGTGCTGCTCTGGTGGATCATCCGGGACGGCCGAGGACGGATCCGACGGGGACGGCGGTGGGGACTCGCCTGGAGACGTCGGTACCGGGTCGCTGCCACGGGTACTCGCCCGGGTCGCACGAGCCGTCACCCCTGACACGGCGGGATCACGGCATGCGCACACCGAACGGTATGTCACACATACGGGGCAAGACTTTACCAGAAGCCCCTCCCAGGACGTACCCGGTGTGCGGCGTGTCTCCTGCGATCCGGGCGGGAGCGGGGGGCAGCGGGAGCGGGGGTCAGGAGCGCCAGCCGTGCACGGCGCTCACCGCGGCGGCGACCCGGCCGAAGGTCTCCTCGTCCAGGCGCCCGCCCTCGCGGCGGACCGTGGCGGGGACGATGCGCAGCAGACGGTCCGCACGCACCTCGGACGGGCGGTCCTTCCGGTCCCAGTCCCCGGTTCCGATGTCCACCCAGGTCGCGCCGTGCTGATCGGTGATGACCTGGTCCGACTCCGCGCGGTCACGGGAGGTGAGCATCAGCGCCACCAGCACCGACCCCGTCCCGTCGGCTCCACCGGCCTCGGCGCTCTCCTCGGCGAGGACGAGCACCGGGCGGTCCTTGCCCTGGGAGGCGTCCTCCTCGTAATGCACCCAGGTCCACACGATCTCCCCGGGGTCGGGCCGGCCGTCTGCGTGGGGCGCGTAGGAGATGGCGACCGCACGGGAGGGATCGCGGTCGGCGAGCACCTGCTCGCCGCCGCCCCCGGAGGGCGCACGCTCGGCAGGGCTCGCACTGCGGGGGTCCGCGCTGCGGGGGCTCGTGCTGCGAGGGGTCGAGCCCCTCTGTCCCTCCCGCACCGCACGCACGGCGGCGCGGCCGAGGCCACGGGCGCTGCGGCGCACGGACGGGGAGCGGATCGCGGATCGGAGGAGTGAGGACAGGCTGGAGCCCAGAGACATGGTTCTCGTTTCCTGGGCGTTGTGCGCCCGCGTCGGGAGGGGGACGGTGTTAGATGGTAGGCATGCCCTCCACCTCCTTGTTCCAGAATGTCGAGGCGGGAGCGGGCGGCGACGAGATGTTCGCGCCCGACGCCTCGGTGCGCCCCACCTATGCGGCCCTGCACGACGCCCTCGCCGGCCTCGGGCCCGAGGAGTTCCGCTCGCGCTCGGAGTCCCTCGCCCACAGCTATCTCGACCAGGGGATCACGTTCGACTATGCGGGCGAGGAGCGCCCGTTCCCGATCGACGCGATCCCGCGGGTCATCGATGCGCAGGAATGGTCCCGCGTCTCGCGCGGCGTCGCCCAGCGGGTCCAGGCCCTCGAGCGCTTCCTCGATGACCTCTACACCGACCGTGCGGCGATCACGGACGGCGTGATCCCCCAGGAGCTCGTCTCCTCCTCGACCTACATCGTCGACGCGATGGTGGGATACCGGCCGCCCAACGGGGTGCGCATCCACATCTCCGGCATCGACCTCGTACGCGACGGCGCAGGGGAGTTCCGCGTGCTGGAGGACAACGTGCGCACCCCCAGCGGGGTGAGCTACGTGCTCTCGAACCGTCGCGCCATGGCGCAGGCCTTCCCCGAGCTGTTCGCGCCTCGTCCAGTGCGGCGCGTGGGCGAGTACCCGGGGCGTCTCCTGAGCGCGCTGCAGGCCGCGGCGCCGGACGTCGCCGATGAGGACCCCACGGTCGTGGTGCTCACGCCGGGCCGCTATAACAGCGCCTACTTCGAGCACTCGCTGCTGGCCCGCACGATGGGGGTCGACCTGGTCGAGGCCGGGGACCTCGTCGAGCGCAACGAGCGCATCTACATGCGCACCACTGCCGGACTGCGTCGCGTCGACGTCATCTATAAGCGCACCGACGATGATTTCCTCGACCCCGAGGTGTTCCGGCCCGACTCGATGCTCGGCGTCCCCGGGCTGGTGCGTGCCGTGCTGGCGGGCACCGTGGTGGTCGCCAACGCGATCGGCAACGGGATCGGCGACGACAAGCTGACCTATACGTATCTCCCGGACCTGATCCGCTACTACCTGCACGAGGAGCCGATCCTCCCCAACGTCGACACCTGGCGGCTGGAGGAGCCGGAGTCGCTGACCGAGGTGCTGGACCGGCTCGACGAACTGGTCGTGAAGCCGGTGGACGGCTCCGGGGGCAAGGGCATCGTCATCGGCCCCGCGGCCTCTGCGCAGGAGCTCGATGCGCTGCGGGGGCGGCTGCTCGCCGACCCTCGAGGCTGGATCGCGCAGCCGGTCGTGCAGCTGTCCACCATCCCGACCCTGGTCGAGGGCGGGCCCGAGTGCCGCCATGTGGATCTGCGCCCGTTCGCCCTGAACAGCGGCGACGACATCTGGGTGCTGCCCGGAGGGCTCACGCGCGTGGCGCTCCCGCGCGGCGAGATGATCGTGAACTCCTCGCGCGGCGGGGGATCGAAGGACACCTGGGTGTTCGCGACCGACCGGCCGGCACCCGCCGGGACCGGCACGGCCTCCGCGCAGGCGCAGTCGCAGTCCTCCGCCGAGGAGGAGCGGATCGAGGATCCGCTGGACGAGAACTACGAGGAGTACGACGATCTCCCCGAGGACCACTCGGAGGAGCCGACGCGCGAGCCCGACCCGGTGACGTCCGCGATCCCGCTCCTGGACCTGCAGGATGCGCTGGATCCCGAGGACGACCGGGCCGTGCCGGATCCCGGCGCCGGGCCGGCGGGGAGCAGCGCGGACGGGATTGCCGCAGCGGGCGAGGAGGAGGCCGATGATGCTCAGTAGGATCGCGGATTCGATGTTCTGGATCGGGCGCTACGTCGAACGCGCCGATCAGACCGCCCGCATCCTCGATGTGATGCTGCAGTCGATCACGGAGGACGCTCCGCAGGACGTTCCCGCCGCCTGCTCCCGGGTCTACGAGCTCTTCGGAAGCGGGGCGGCGGACGACGCGGACCTCACCGTGCAGCGGGTGCTCGACCGTCTCGTCACCGACCGGCAGAACCCCTCGTCGGTCGCGGGCGCTCTGCGGACCGCCCGCGAGAACGCACGCGGAGCGCGCGAGGCGCTGTCCACCGAGGTCTGGGAATCGCTGAACACGACCAGCATGGGCATGCCGCGCGGCGTGCGCCCCTCGCGGATGCACGGGGCCTTCCAGTTCGCGAAGGACCGCTGCGCCGTGGTCAACGGGCTGGTCGACTCCTCGATGACCCGTGACGAGGCCTGGCTGTTCCTGCGGATCGGTCAGCTGCTGGAGCGGGTCGACATGATCGCCCGGATCCTGCAGGCGCACGATCTGGACGATTCCTCCGATGCCGCCACCGTGATGCTTCTGCGCAGCTGCAGCGCCCACGAGGCGTACATCCGGTCCTACCGGGGCCGGGTGCGCGCCTCCCACGCGATCGAGTTCCTGCTGCTGGATTCGATCTTCCCGCGCTCGGCCGCGCACTGCCTGCTGGAGATCGACGAGGCGCTCGAGACCCTCGCCAAGCTGCATGGCAGCTCCTTCGACCGGATGGGCACGGCGGAACCGGGCCGACGGATCGTGGGCCGGGCGGCGGCGAGCCTGCGCTTCCGCTCGCTGGACGACATCGTCGCGGACTTCGAGGACGAGATGGAACAGCTCCAGAAGGTCACCGGGGCGGTCACCCGCGCCCTGGGCACGACCTACTTCCACCCCGCCACCTGACGTCCACCCTGCGACCTGACGTCCACCCCGCCACCTGACGTTCCGCCCCGCGACCTGATCTCGGCAACGCCCTCCGGACCGCGCGCCGAGGTGTGACGTCGGTCCATGGGCGGCGGCGGGGCGGGACGGGGCGCGGCCCCCATGAGACGATGAACCGATTGCCCTGCGCAGCTGCGCAGCGGCTCGCTGTGATGAGAGGACGTAAGCCGGTGACCCCGAGGATCGCGGCCGATGAGGCCCGGGACATCCTTCCCGCGTCGACACCCCAGGAGCGGCTGCGGAACTTCTGCATCATCGCGCATATCGACCACGGCAAGTCGACGCTCGCCGATCGCATGCTCCAGATCACCGGGGTGGTCGAGGCACGCGCCATGCGCGCCCAGTACCTCGACCGGATGGACATCGAGCGCGAGCGCGGCATCACCGTGAAGAGCCAGGCCGTGCGCATGCCCTGGCAGGTCGACGGCACGAACTACGCCCTGAACATGATCGACACCCCGGGCCACGTGGACTTCACCTACGAGGTCTCCCGGTCGCTCGCCGCCTGCGAGGGCGCGATCCTGCTGGTCGACGCCGCGCAGGGCATCGAGGCGCAGACGCTCGCGAACCTCTACCTCGCGATGGAGAACGACCTCACCATCATCCCGGTGCTCAACAAGATCGACCTGCCCGGTGCCGAGCCCGAGAAGTACGCGGCGGAGATCGGCCAGCTGGTCGGTGTCGAACCGGACGACGTGCTGCGGGTCTCCGGCAAGACCGGCCTCGGCGTGGAGGACCTGCTGGACCACGTCGTCCGGACCCTCCCGCCCCCGGTGGGCGATGCCGACGCGCCCTGCCGCGCGATGATCTTCGACTCCGTGTACGACACCTACCGCGGCGTGGTCACGTACATCCGCATGATCGACGGATCCCTGAAGTCCCGTGACCGCATCGACATGATGTCCACCGGCGCGCACCATGAGCTGCTCGAGATCGGCGTGAGCTCCCCGGAGCCCCATCCCACCCCGGGCATCGGTCCCGGCGAGGTGGGCTACCTGATCACCGGCGTGAAGGACGTGCGCCAGTCGAAGGTCGGCGACACCATCACCACCTCGATCCGCGGCGCGACCGAGGCGCTCGAGGGCTATGCGGACCCCAAGCCGATGGTGTACTCCGGGCTGTTCCCGATCGATGGCTCCGACTACCCGGTGCTGCGCGACGCCCTGGACAAGCTCAAGCTCAACGACGCCTCGCTGAACTACGAGCCGGAGACCTCCACCGCGCTCGGCTTCGGCTTCCGCGTCGGCTTCCTGGGCCTGCTGCACCTGGAGATCGTCCGCGAGCGTCTCGAGCGCGAGTTCAACCTCGACCTGATCTCCACCGCCCCGTCCGTCGTGTACCACGTGGTCATGGAGGACGGCACCGAGGTGGAGGTCATGAACCCCTCCGACTTCCCCGAGGGCAAGGTGAGCGAGATCAGCGAGCCGATCACGAAGGCCACGATCCTGGTGCCCGCCGAGTTCATCGGCGCCGTCATGGAGCTGTGCCAGTCCAAGCGCGGCAACCTCGGCGGCATGGACTACCTCAGCGAGGACCGTGTGGAGCTGCGCTACACGCTGCCTCTCGCGGAGATCGTCTTCGACTTCTTCGATCAGCTGAAGTCCAAGACTCGCGGTTACGCCTCCCTGGACTACGACGTCTCCGGCTCCCAGACCGCGGATCTCGTGAAGGTGGACATGCTCCTGCAGGGCGAGCCCGTTGATGCCTTCAGCGCGATCGTGCACCGCGACAAGGCGTACAACTACGGCGTCGAGATGGCCGGGAAGCTGAAGAAGCTCATCCCGCGCCAGCAGTTCGAGGTGCCGATCCAGGCCGCCATCGGTGCTCGGATCATCGCCCGCGAGAACATCCGCGCCATGCGCAAGGACGTGCTGTCCAAGTGCTATGGCGGCGACATCTCCCGCAAGCGCAAGCTCCTGGAGAAGCAGAAGGAGGGCAAGAAGCGCATGAAGAACATCGGATCCGTCGAGGTCCCGCAGGAAGCCTTCATCGCCGCGCTCTCCTCCGATGAGGGCGATATGCCCAAGGACTCCAAGAAGAAGTAAGACTCCACGAAGAAGTGAGGACCGACGGGGAGCCCAGCCCCCACCGGACCCTGTCCCGCCTCAGGAGGTACTCGTGACCAGGATTCCCTCGTCCACGGAGCCGGTGGCCACCCTCGCCGTCGGTGACGCCGGCAGCGTCGCCGCGGTCTGCGTCGTCTCCGCGCTGCATCCCGATGCGGGCGGCGTGGGCACCACGGCGATCGACAAGCGTCCGGTCGACGGCCCGGTGCAGATCGGAGAGCTCGGCCTCTACGCCGATGTCCAGGCCGACCGCGCCCACCACGGCGGGCCCGATCAGGCCGTCTACGCGGTGGATGCCGCTGAGCCGGCCCACTGGGCCGCGGAGCTCGGCCGCGAGGTGCCTGCGGGCTCCCTCGGGGAGAACCTGCTGATCGAGGGGCTCGCCGTCGACGACCTCGAGATCGGTGCGCGGCTGCGCGTGGGCACCGCCCTGCTCGAGGTGACCGCCCCGCGCACTCCGTGCATGACCTTCCAGCGCTGGATGGGCACCGATGACTTCCGTGCGCGGTACCACGGTCGCGGCCGCACCGGCGTCTACTTCCGCGTGCTCGTGCCGGGCGAGGTCTCGGCCGGGGATCCGGCCACTGTCGAGCTGACCCCGGGGCACGGCGTCAGCGCCGCCGGGGCCTACGGGGGCGCCCGGGACCGGGAGCTCAGCCGCGCTCTGGACTCCTGGTCGCGCACCAGCGGCGTGGCGCTGCATCGTGAGCTCGAGGCGCGCGCGAACCGGCATCTGGCGGGGGAGCGATGACCGCACAGACCGATGGGCCCGCCCGGCGTGATCTCTCCGTCTACATCCACGTCCCGTTCTGCGCCGTGCGCTGCGGGTACTGCGACTTCAACACGTATACCGCCACCGAGCTCGGGGGCGGCGGCTCCCAGGCCGAGTATCCCGCCAATGCGATGCGGGAGATGGATCTGACGCTCGCGGCCGATCGCGCCGCCGGCTACGACTACGGCCAGGTCTCCACGGTCTTCTTCGGCGGCGGCACCCCGACGCTGCTGCCCGCCGATGATCTCGTCGCGATGCTCAGCCACCTGCGCACGCTCATCCCGCTCGCGGACGACGCCGAGGTCACCACCGAGGCGAATCCGGATTCGGTCTCCCGTGCCTCGCTGTCCCGGTTGGCCGACGGCGGCATCACCCGGGTCTCCTTCGGCATGCAGTCCGCCGTGCCCTCGGTGCTGCGCACCCTGGATCGCACCCACGATCCCGAGCGGGTCCCCCAGGCCGTGGCCTGGGCCCGCGAGGCGGGACTGTCGGTCAGCCTGGATCTCATCTACGGCACGCCGGGGGAGACGCTCGCCGATGTCGAGACCTCCGTGAAGGCCGCGCTGGCCTGCGGCGTGGACCACATGTCCGCGTACTCGCTGATCATCGAGGGCAACACCGCGATGGCGCGTCAGCTGCGGCGCGGAGAGCTCGAAGCGCCGGATCCGGACGATATGGCCGACAAGTACGAGCTGGTCGACGACCTCGCGTCGGCCGACGGGCTCTCCTGGTACGAGGTCTCCAACTGGGCCCGCACCGAGGAGCAGCGGTCCCGCCACAACCTCGCCTACTGGCGCGGCCGGGACTGGTGGGGGATCGGCCCCGGCGCGCATCGCCATCGCGACGGGCTGCGCGCCTGGAACCTGAAGCATCCCAGCCGCTATGCGGCGGCGATGACCGACGGCTCCCTCCCGGTCGCGGATTCCGAAGTCCTCTCCGACGAGGACCGTCTGCTCGAGCGGATCATGCTCGAGCTGCGGATCGTGGACGGCCTGTCCGTGGACGAGGTCCCCGAGGAGACCCGTCCCCAGCTGGCAGTGCACCGCGACCGCGGCCACCTCGACGCCGACGCCCTCGCCGCCGGCCGCGCCGTGCTCACCCGCCAGGGTCGCCTGCTGGCCGACGCCGTCATCCGGGACCTCGTGCCCTGAGCCGTCCCTGGCGAGCTGACCGAGCTCCGGACGCGGACGAGGGCCCGACGATCGATGGATCGTCGGGCCCTCGTCGGTGCTTCGGGTGCAGGTCAGACCGGCCGGCTGGTCACTTCACCAGGCGGAGGTTGAACGGGTAGCTCCACCACTGACCCTGGTTCGCCTTGACGGCGCCGAGGATCGAGAAGATCAACTGGACCAGTGCCGGAACGGGCACGAGGGCCAGCAGAGGCGAACCGATCCCGAGAGTGACGATCGCGAAGATGCCCAGCACGATGCTGAGCACGACCTGCGCGATCAGCACGGTGATCGCCCCGTTGAGGGCCTCCGCCGCATGGAAGCGGACGAAGCGGCTGCGGTCCTTGTAGACCAGGAAGATGATCAGCGGCCCGACCCAGCCGAGGAAGCCCCAGCTGACCACGTGGCCGAGCGTGACGGCGAGCTGGGAGAACATCGCCCACATGCGGGTGTCGGAGTCGTTGAGGCCCGGGCCCGAGAGCTGCCCCTCGTAGACGCCCTTCGTGCCGGGCGGCGGCACATCGGTGCTCTGCGGGCCGGCCTGCGGGGCCTGCTGCTGACCGTACGCACCCTGCTGAGCGTATCCACCGTGCTGGCCCGGGCCGGCCCCGGCGGCTGACGTGGCGTAGGGATCCTGGGCGCTGCCGCCGTCGGCGGACGGGGCGGGCGCGCCGTAGGGCGAGGCGGCGGAGGGCTCCGCAGCGGACCACTGCGGTCCTGCTGAGCCGGGGCCGTACGGACCCGGAGCGGCCGAGGCCGCCGAGCCGGCAGAGGGGGCGGACGCACCTGCGGGCTGGGCGCTCGCGGCAAAGGGGTCGTGCGGGTGCAGGGCCGGGTCGGAGGTGGGGCTCGCCTGGTCCTCGGAGTACGGGGCGGAGGCGGCCGGCTGCTCGGGAACGTCGGCGCTGGGCTCGTTGCCGAACGGATCGTGCGGGTGCGGAGTCTGGCTCATGATTCCTTCTTCGACGGGGCCGGCCTCGGGGGTCGACCGCTGGCTGATGCAGACAGCCTAACGAGCCGATCACGAGGGATCACGGGAGTGGACCACCGGATCACCTGGGGGTTTTCCCCCGGGTGCGGTGCGTCGGATCGGTGCAGACCGGGTCTGGCAGGATCAGGCAGGGTCCACGGTCACGAAGTCGATGAGCTCCTCGATCCGGCCGGACAGCGACGGTTCGACGTCGGCATAGGAGCGCACCGTGGACAGGATCCGCTTCCAGCCCAGCCCGATGTCGGACTTGTCCGCATGAGGCCAGCCGAGCGCGGCGAGCGAGCCGACCTTGATGTCGGTCCCCTTGGGGATGTGCGGCCATTCCCGCAGCCCCACGCGCGCGGGGCGCACTGCCTGCCAGACATCGACATAGGGGTGGCCGAGCACCGCGACATTGCCTCGAGCGCCGCCCAGCTTCATGACCTCGGCGGCGATGCGGGACTCCTTAGAGCCCGGGACCAGGTGGTCCACGAGGATCCCGAGTCGACGCCCGGCCGACGGGCCGAACTCCTGGACCCGCTCGACGAGGTTGTCCGCACCCTCCAGCTGCTCGACGACGATGCCCTCGATGCGCAGGTCATGGCCCCAGACCTTCTGGATGAGCTCTGCGTCATGGGTGCCCTCGACCCAGATCCGTGAGGCGCGGGCGGTGCGTGCGGTGGCGCCTTCGACGTACACCGATCCGCTCGCGGAGCGCTTGCGCACCGGCGCCTGCGCACGGGGCGCGGCGCGGGTGAGGACGACGGGCTCGCCGTCGATCATGAAACCGGGTCCGAGGGGGAAGGTGCGTCGGGCCCTCCGGCCGTCCTCGAGCTCGACGATCATCTCGCCGGCGATCTTCTCGACCCGGGTGATGGCGCCGGTGAACCCGGTCGAGGCCTCCTCGACGACGAGATCGCGCTGCGCGGGGACCTCGCGGGCCACCGGGCGGCGACGGTGATGGGCAGGGGGACCGGAGGACAGCACGTCGTGGCCGTACCGGTCGGGGAAGTGATCGGATGCTGCAGGCACGCGCGACACCTTACCCTCGTGGCGAACACCTCTCCGCGAGCATCGCCGGGGACGCGTACGATTGGCACTCGGCGCGGGCAAGTGCCAGCGGTCCCGGTGGCTGCGGTCAGCCCCGTCGGACGAGACCCGAATCATCGACGGAACGCAGGGAGGTGAGGGACACGGACGCCCGGAAGCTGCAGATCCTCGGCGCGATCGTCGAGGACTACGTCTCCACCCATGAGCCCGTCGGCTCCAAGTCGCTGCTGGACCGCCATGAGCTCGGCGTCTCCGCGGCGACGGTGCGCAACGACATGTCCTCGCTCGAGGAGGAGGGGCTGATCCATCAGCCCCACACCTCGGCCGGCCGGATCCCGACCGACAAGGGGTATCGCGCCTTCGTGGACCATGTCGCGACCGTCAAGCCGCTGTCGGCCCCCGAGCGCCGGGCCATCCGGACGCTGCTGGAGGACGCCGGCGACGTCGAGGAGCTGCTGGGCCGGACCGTGCGTCTGATGGCGCAGCTGACCCAGCAGGTCGCCATGGTGCAGTACCCGGCGCGGCGCCAGGCCCGCATCCGTCACGTCGAGCTGGTCAAGGTCGCCGACTCCCTGCTCCTGGTCGTGCTCATCACCGAATCCGGCCGGGTCGACCAGCGCACGGTCCCGGTGCTCTCACCCCGACCCACCGAGTTCTACGCCGAGCTGCGCGATCAGCTCAACCGGGCCGTCTCCGGGCGTGAGGTCACCGACCTGCAGCGCCCGCTGACGGATCTCTGCGAGACCCTGCCGCTCGTCGACCGGGCGGCTGCCACCGAGGTGGCGGAGGCGCTCGCAGCCCTGGCCGCGACCCGCGCGGAGGACCGGATCATGCTGGCCGGAACCTCCAACATCGCCCGTTCGGCCCAGGACTTCGCCCGGGACGTGGAGCCGTTGCTCGACGTCCTGGAGGAGCAGCTGGTGCTGATGCGTCTGTTCACCGAGATGCATGCCTCACCCGGTGCGGTCGAGGTGCGCATCGGATCGGAGCTGCGCGATCAGGCGCTGCACCAGGCGGCGCTCGTGGGCGCCGGCTACGGGGCAGGATCGCACCTCGCGATCCTCGGGCCCAGCCGCATGGACTACGTCGCCGGCATCTCGACCGTGCAGGCCATCGCCCGGTACGTGTCGCGCTATCTCGAATGACCCGGTGGCGCGCACGCATGGCGCCCCGGCTCCCCGCAGGACCCCACAGCATCCATCACTGACCGTGCCCGTCCGCCGCCTGCCGCGGCCCCGGGCGCCCCGACTCCCCGGTAAGGATCCTTCACCGTGAACGACGACTACTACGAGCTCCTCGGCGTCTCCCGCGACGCCTCGACCGAGGAGATCAAGAAGGCGTACCGGAAGCTCGCCCGGACCCTCCACCCGGACGTCAACCCCGACCCCGAGGCCTCCGAGCGCTTCAAGAAGGTCTCCCAGGCCTACGAGACCCTGTCCAACGCGGACAAGCGCCGCCAGTACGACATGGGCGGCGGCCCCGGCATGGGCGGTGGCGGCGGATTCGGCGGCTTCGGAGGCGGAGCCGGATTCGACGTCAACGACATCTTCGACATGTTCGCCGGGGCGACCGGCATGCGGGGTCGCAACCAGGGCCCCGTGCCCCGCCAGCGCCGTGGCGGAGATGTGCTGCGCCGGGTGAAGATCGACCTGCGCGACGTGGTCTTCGGCACCGAGAAGGAGGTCTCCTTCCGCACCGCGGTGCTCTGCGAGCACTGCCACGGTGCCTGCGCCGAGCCCGGCACCAGCCCCACCCGATGCACGGCCTGCAACGGCAGCGGCCACGTCCAGCGCGTCGCCCAGTCACTCCTGGGCCAGATGGTGACCATGGCGCCATGCCCCACCTGCGAGGGCCACGGCGACGTCATCGAGACCCCCTGCACCGGCTGCTCCGGCCACGGCCGCACACCGTCCGAACGCTCCGTCACCGTGCGCATCCCCTCCGGCGTCGAGAACGGCACCCGGATCCAGCTGCGCGGCGAGGGCGAGACCGGTGAGGCCGGCGGCCCCTCCGGTGACCTCTTCGTGGAGCTCGCCGTCGCCGAGCACGAGATGTTCGTGCGTGACGGGGAGGACCTGGTGATCACCATGGCCGTGCCGATGACCTCGGCGGCGCTCGGCGCGACCATCCCGCTGGAGACCTTCGACGGCACCCAGGAGATCGATGTGAAGCCCGGCGCTCAGCCCGGGGACGAGATCACCCTCAAGGGCCTCGGCGTCACCCCGCTGCGCCGCGAGCGCCGCGGCGACGTGCGCGTCGTGCTCGATGTCGCCGTGCCCACGACGCTCAGCGACGAGGAGCGTGAGCTGCTCCAGCAGTTCGCGGACCTGCGCGGCGACGAGACCACACGGCGCAAGGGCCACGGTCCCTTCGCCAAGCTCCGCGACCGCCTGCGCGACCTCTGAGGCGCTGATATGCCCACCACCCCGCCCGGGTTCCTGATCCTCGACGCCGCTCTCGAGACGGCGCGCGAGGGCGACACGCTGACCCTGGGTGGGGACGAGGGCAAGCACGCCGCCAAGGTGGCCCGGATCGGGGTGGGGGAGCAGATCCTGCTCACCGACGGTCCGGGTCGCCAGGTGCTCGCCGAGGTGACCGTGGCCCGCAAGGAGGCCCTCGACCTGCGTCTGCTCGAGGAGCCGTCGCCTGCTGTCCAGCGCCTGCCGAGGCTGGCGCTCGTGCAGGCGCTCGCGACGGGCGGTCGCGACGAGCAGGCCGTCGAATCCGCCACCGAGCTCGGGGTGGACCGGGTGGTGCCGTGGATCGCCCGGCGTTCCGTCTCGGTGTGGCGGGGCGACAAGCTCGTCAAGGGGCGTGCCCGCTGGACCGGCACGGTACGGGCCGCTGTGAAGCAGTGCCGTCGGCCCGGGATCCCCGCGGTCGACGCCCCTGTCACGACCCGCGAGCTCGTCGCCGATCTGCGTGAGCGCTCCGCCGCCGGCACCCTCGTGCTGGTCCTCCACGAGCAGGAGTCCGTGGGTCTCATGGAGCTCACCGACGAGCTGCGGGCCGCGAGCGAGCACGGGGTCGAGGAGATCGTCGTGATCGTGGGCCCCGAAGGCGGCATCGCCCCCGAGGAGCTCGACGCGCTGCGCGAGGCCGGAGCCCGTTCGGTGCTGCTGGGCCCTGAGGTGCTGCGCTCCTCGACCGCCGGGCCCGCCGCTCTCGCGGTGCTCAGCGGCCTCCTCGGCCGCTGGGGCTGACCAAACCCCCGCAGCGCCTGTCGCCGAAGTCGCCGCCGGAGCCACCGCAGCGCCTGTCGCCGAAGTCGCCGTCGACGCGGCCGCCGCCACCGCCGAGGCACCGACGCAGAGGCACCCACCGTCGGAGACATGCCGCTGACCGTCGGCGACACGCTGCTCACCGTTACCGAGACCCTCGATTCGTGTCCGGAGCGGCACGTTCCTGAGGAGTCGGCGACGTGCATGGCCGTGTCGCGGTGGGGTGCGACATCGCGGTGGGTGGCGACGTCGAGATAGGGGGCAACATCGAGGTGGGGCGCGACATCGCGGTGGGTTGCGATGTCGAGGTAGGGCGCGACAGTGCGATGGATTGCGGAGTCGCGGTGTGTGACCGGCATGTGCCCTGTGACGTGCGCCACCGGTGTGTAGGGTGGTTCCCCATGTGCCCTCTCGAACCGCTCCGTGCCCGATCCTCGGCAGCGAACGCGACGGACTCACGACGATGATCCCCGCCGAGAACCTGGTCAAGGAGTTCAGCAGGCCTCGCCGGGTCGAGGGCCGGTGGGCCGGTCTGCGGTCCTTCGTCAGCACCGAGAAGATCACCACGCGGGCGGTCGACGACATCTCGCTGCGCATCGATGACGGGGAGATCGTCGGGTATCTCGGCCCCAACGGCGCCGGGAAGTCCACCACCATCAAGATGCTCACCGGCATCCTCGTGCCCACGTCCGGGCACATCGAGGTCGAGGGGATCGTGCCCTGGAAGGACCGGCGCACCAACGCCCGCACCATCGGCGCCGTGTTCGGCCAGCGCACCCAGCTGTGGACCGACCTCCCGCTGAGGGAGTCCTTCGAGCTGATCGCGAAGCTCTACGGGCTCGCGCCGGAGGACTATCGCCGATCGCTCGACGTCTTCGTGGACCTGCTGGACATGGGTCCCTTCCTCGACACCGCCGTGCGCTCGCTGTCGCTCGGGCAGCGGATGCGCGGGGACATCGTCGCCGCGATGCTGTACCGGCCGCCGGTGCTCTACCTCGACGAACCGACCGTCGGCCTCGACGTGGTCGCCAAGGCCCGGATCCGCGACTTCATCGGCGAGCAGAACCGCGCGGAGGGGACGACGGTGCTGCTGACCACGCACGACATCTCCGATATCGAGCAGCTCGCCCGGCGCGTGATCATCATCGACGAGGGCCGCATCCTCTACGACGGCGGGCTGGACAGCCTCCGGGCCCGCTATGCGCCCTTCCGCGAGATCCAGGTGAGCGCCTCCGAGATCCCGGAGTCCGTCGAGATCGAGGCCCTGACGCTGACCAAGCTGGTCCCGGTCGGGGAGGAGATGCGGGCGACGTTCCACTTCGATCCGGCGCAGATCCCGGCCCCCGCGGCGATCGGCCGGCTCACCGCCGCGCTGGAGATCACGGATCTGTCCTCCCGGGAACCGAACGTCGAGGACGTGATCCGTCGGATCTACACCGACCGCGGGGTCGAACCGGCCGCCGACAGCCCGGCCTCCGCCAGCCCGGGCGCTGCCGGCCCGAGCCGCACGGGACAGCGGTGAGCGCCCCCGCCCAACGGCTGTCCGGCCCGCAGGTCCGCGTCGCCCTGCGGGCCTCGGTGGGGCATGCGGCCCGCTCCCAGTTCGCCTTCCGGGCCTCCACCTGGACCGGGATCGTGGCCTGCGTGCTCCAGGTGGTCCTCGTGCACCTCGTGTGGACCGCCGTCTACGGAGGGCGTGCGGACGTCGCGGGCGTCGCCCAGGTCGACGCCGTCACCTATGCCGTGCTCGGCGTGCTGACCACCACGCTGTTCCAGCCGTTCATGTTCGACTCCCTGCTGGGGAGGCTGCGCACCGGGGCGATCGCCTTCGACGTCATGCGGCCGGTCTCCGCCGTCCCTGTGGCACTGGCCCGACAGCTGGGCGGCACGATCGCGCAGCTTCCGGCCGCGGTCGCGGCGCTCGTCGTGGGTCTGGCGCTCGGTGCGATCGCCCTGCCGGGGTCCTGGGTCTCCGGCCTCGCGTGCGTGCTGTCCCTGGTCCTCGGGTTCGCGATCGCCCTCATCGTGAACTTCACCGTGGGCCTCGTCGGATTCTGGACCCTGGAGACGGGCGGCGCCTTCCTCATCTACCGGATGCTCGCCCAGTTCTCCTCGGGCGCTCTGATCCCGCTGTGGTTCATGCCCGACTGGCTCACCGGCATCCTCACCCTGCTGCCGTTCTCCGCCCAGGTGTTCGTCCCGCTGTCGATCTACGTGGACCGAGATCCCGGCTGGCACACCGTGCAGGCGATCGGGCTGCAGGCCCTGTGGATCGCGATCCTGCTCGCCCTGGCCACCCTGGTGTGGCGACGAGCCATCCGTCGGCTGGTGATCTTCGGTGGCTGAGAACCTGAGGACCAGGGACCACAGCTCCCGCCGGTCCCTCGCGCGGCCGGTCCCGACCTGGCGCACCTACGGCATCCTGCTGGGGGCGACCTGGCGCAGCATGCGTGTGCACCGCATGAACCTGATCCTCACCTTCCTGGGCAGCGCCGCCCTCCAGGGCACCCAGCTCGCCTTCATCGGTGTGCTGCTGGGGGCCTTCGGCACCATCGCCGGATGGGACGTGGCCGAGGTGGCCTTCCTCTACGGGCTGCGGCTGACAGCGCACGGCGTGTGCACCATCAACTTCGGGCAGCACCGCGCCAGCGCCCAGGTGGTGCGCAACGGCGACTGGGACCGCTATCTGCTGCGCCCGGCACCGCCGCTGCTGCAGCTGCTCACCCGCTTCTTCAACCCCGGGACGATCGGGGACCTCGTGCTGGGGGTCTCGATCCTGAGCGTCGCCGCGACGTCGATCGAGATCCGCTGGAGCCCGTGGATCGTGCTGTACGTGGCGCTCGCGGCGATCAGCGGCGGGCTGGTCGAGGCCGGCTTGCAGATCGGGATCTCCGGACTGGACTTCACGATGGGCCCCACGACGCGCGTCAAGGACACCATCGACCGGGTGCTGACGGACTTCGGTGCGTATCCGATGACGATCTTCGGCACCGCGGGCGCCTGGCTGCTGACCTTCCTGCTCCCGCTCGCGTTCATGGCCTATCTCCCGGCCGCGCTCGTGCTCGGCCACGCCGAGGAGCTGGTCGTGCCGCTGTGGCTCGCCCAGCTCTCACCGGTCGTGGGTCCGCTGGTGCTCGTCGGCGGGATCGCGGTCTTCCGGTACCTCTCGAGGTACTACGCGAGCCCGGGGCACTGAGAGCCCCCATCGAGCCCCCATCATTTCGAGAGCACCTCCGCCGACCCGATGCGCCGACGGGGTCCGGAGACAAGAAGGCCGGATCAGCCGATCGGAGCGAGCGCTTCCTGCTCGAGGGTGGCGAAGGCCTCCTCGAGGGCTGCGGTCTTCTCCGCGGTGACGAACAGCTCGCCGTCGATCGAGAGGTCCTCGCGGAAGCCGAGGCCGATGCTGCCGATCACCTCGGCGTCCAGTCGACGCATGAGTGCCTCCAGGAGCGGGAGCACCTCGCCTGCGGCGCCCCAGCCGTAGCCGACGAGCAGGGTGGGCAGCGCCGACCACTCGGCGTAGAGGAAGTCGATCGCGTTCTTCAGGGCGCCGGGGTAGGACCCGTTGTACTGCGGGGTAAGGATCACCACGGCATCCAGGGCGGCGATCCGCTCGCCCCAGGTGCGTCCGTGATCGGTGGTCTTCTCCGCGCCGGACTTCGGGCTCGAGGGCTCGTCGAAGGACGGCAGGGCCACATCGCGCAGGTCGATGAGGTCGATGTCGAACCGGTCGCGGGCGGAATCGGCGACCCATCGGGCCACCTTCTCGCCGACGCGGTTGGGGCGGGCGCTGCTGATGATGATGCCAAGTTTCGTCATGATGGTTAAAACTTCTCATACCCTGCTCGGTCACTCAAACGGGATGTGCGCAGACTCGCTCCCGTAGACTTGCCGCTATGGGAAACACTGCTGCCGCACCGTCTGTTCCGGACTGCGTCTTCTGCCGGATCGTGGCCGGCGAGATCCCGTCGGACCGCGTCCACGAGGACGATCAGGTGATCGCCTTCCGCGACCGGTCTCCGCAGGCGCCTGTGCACGTGCTCGTCGTCCCGCGCGAGCATCGCCGCGACGTGCTCGAGCTCGTCGACCAGCCGGAGCTGCTGGGGCATATCGCCTCCGTCGGCGGCACAATCGCTGCTGACCTGGGCAATGGTGACTTCCGATTGATCTTCAACACCGGCGCGGATGCCGGACAGACCGTATTCCACGTGCACGCGCACGTCCTGGCGGGCGGGCCGCTCGCAGAAGGAGAGATGTGACGGATCTTGGCTGATGCCCTGACCCCGACGCCCGGCCGCGCCCCCGAGGTGCTGGAGCGGAAACTGGCGATCCCGGACGATCTGAGTCCGTTCCAGGTGCTCGGTGAGAACGATCAGGCACTGGCAGCGCTCGAGGACGCGGTGCCCGACACAGATGTTCATGTGCGCGGTCACGAGGTCACCCTGCGCGGCACCCAGGACGCCCTGCGACGCTCCGAGCACATCATGCGCAGCCTCATCGACCTCGCCGGAACCGGCCAGGCCGTCACCACCGAGGCCGTGCAGCGCGCCGCGAACCTCTACGGCGACGACCGCGGCTCGGGACAGAAGCTCGAGAAGGTGCTCTCACGCACGGTCCTGTCCTCCCGCGGGCGCTCGATCCGGCCCAAGACGCTGGGCCAGCAGAAGTACATCGAGACGATCGAGTCCTCGACGATCACCTTCGGCATCGGCCCCGCCGGCACCGGCAAGACGTACCTCGCCGTGGCGATGGCGGTCCAGCAGCTGCTGAGCAAGCAGATCAACCGGATCATCCTCACGCGGCCCGCCGTCGAGGCGGGGGAGAAGCTGGGCTTCCTGCCCGGGTCCCTCAACGAGAAGATCGATCCGTACCTGCGGCCCCTCAACGACGCGCTGCACGACATGCTCGACCCGGACTCGATCCCGCGCCTCATGGCCGCCGGGACGATCGAGGTCGCGCCGCTGGCCTATATGCGCGGGCGCACCCTGAACGACGCCTTCATCATCCTGGACGAGGCGCAGAACACCACGCCCGAGCAGATGAAGATGTTCCTCACCCGGCTCGGGTTCAACTCCACCATGGTGGTCACGGGCGATGTCACCCAGGTCGATCTCCCGGGTTCCCAGCAGAGCGGCCTGCGGGTCGTCGAGCAGGTGCTCTCGGGGATCGACGACATCTCCTTCTGCCGGCTCTCCTCCCGCGACGTCGTGCGCCACAGCCTGGTCAGCGACATCGTCGATGCGTACGGTCGCTGGGAGATCCGCCCCGGCGGCAGCAGGGACTCCCGCCACCGCGCCTCCACCGCGACCTGATCCCCGGATCGGTCGCCGAGGACCCACCACAGAGCATCGACCACAGAGCACCGAGAGCTGAGCTGCCAGACATGACCATCGAGATCCGCAACGAGACCACCTACGTCGTCGACGAGAACGAGTTCGTCGACTGCGCCCGCTTCGTCTTCGAGTCGATGCACCTCAACCCGGCCACAGAGATGTCGATCCTCTTCGTCGACGAGGACGCGATGGAGAAGCTCCACGTGCAGTGGCTGGACCTCCCGGGGCCGACGGACGTCATGAGCTTCCCGATGGACGAGCTCACGCCCGGCAGCGCCGAGCATCCCGCGCCGGAGGGCCTGCTCGGCGATGTCGTGCTGTGCCCGAGCGTCGCCGCGAAGCAGGCCGCCGAGGCAGGGCACAGCGCCGTCGAGGAGATGCTGCTGCTGACCTGCCACTCGATCCTGCACCTGCTCGGCTACGACCACATGGAGGAGGACGAGCGGAAGGTCATGTTCGACCTCCAGCGCCAGCTGCTGCTGACGTTCCTCGCCTCGCGGGGGAAGAGCTGAGCGCCACCGCCATGTCCGATCACCCTCCGCAGCATCCGGACCGCTCCGACTGTTCTGACCTTACTGACCGTACTGACTGCTGGAACCTCCCGTGCTGAGCACCGCGCTGCTCGTCCTCATCCCGCTGGGCCTGGCATCGCTGGTGGTCTCCTCCCTGCTGATGGCCGTGGACGGTGCCTATCTCACGGTCTCGCGCGGCGCACTCGAGAAGAGCCTGGCAGAGCACCCCGAGCCCACGCGGACCCAGGTCCTCGCCCAGCACTCCGATGCGGCCCGCACCCTCCTGTCCGTGTCCCTGGGCAGGATGCTCGCCGAGGCGGTGACCGTCACCGCGATCGCCGGCATCGCCTTCATGGGGGCCGACCGTCTCGGGATCGGGGCCAGCTGGCTCGCGCCGACGGTGGTGACCGTCGTCGGGGCCGCGCTGCTGCTGCTCGTGATCCTCGTGATCTCCCCGCGCACCATCGGTCGCAGCCGCCCCGAGTCGGTGCTCGTCTCGAGCCGCTGGGTGGTGGCCGCGGCGCGCGGCGTGCTCTGGCTGCCGGTGAGCGCGCTGACCGCCGTCGGCGCGAACCTCGCCGCCCGTCCCGGCGCGCAGGACCGCGCCGAGGACGCCGCTGAGAAGGCCCGCCAGAATGTGGACCGGGCGCTCGAGGACGAGCACGTCCAGGACGGCGAGCGGGACATGATCCAGGGTGTCTTCGAGCTGCGTGACCGGATGGTGCGCGAGCTGATGGTGCCGCGCACCGACATGGTCGCCCTCTCCTGCGACGACTCCGCCGAGTCGGCGGTCCAGCTGTTCGTGCGCTCGGGCTTCTCGAGGATCCCGGTCATCGGCGAGAACGTCGACGACCTGCGCGGGATGCTGTACGTCAAGGACGTCATGAAGGCGATCCACGCGCCCTGGGACCCGCGTCCCGACCGTCCGGTCTCCGAGATCATGCGACCGGCTCGCTTCGTGCCCGAGTTCGTCATGGCCGACGAGGTCCTGCGGCAGATGCAGACCAGCCACGTGCACATCACGATGGTGGTCGACGAGTACGGAGGGGTGTCCGGGATCGTCACGATCGAGGACATCCTCGAGGAGATCGTCGGTGAGATCGCCGACGAGCACGATCCTGACGAACCCGAGATCGAGGACCTCGGCGAGGGCCGCTACCGGGTCCCCGCACGCGCCGGGCTCTCGGAGGTCGGGGACCTGTTCGACCTCGAGCTGGACGACGACGACATCGACAGCGTCGGCGGGCTCCTCGGCAAGGTGACCGGTCGGGTGCCGATCGTCGGCTCCCGCGCCGAGGCCTTCGGGCTGGTGCTCGAGGCGGAGAGCACCTCGGGCCGCCGCAGGAGGCTGAGCACCGTGATCGTCTCCCGGGTCCGGGATGCCCAGGACCGACAGGACGCCGCGGACGCACAGAATTCGCAGGAATCGCAGGATTTGCAGGAATCGCAGGATTCGCAGGACGACATGCATGACGCCGATCAGGAGACCGCAGATGACCGATGACCTCGACCCCACCACCCCGGGTGCCAGCGCCCCGGCTCCCCGTGAAGATCTCGGCGGGCCGGGCAGTCAGGCGGCGGGGGAGAGCCCGACGCACCGCTCGGGCTTCGTCGCCCTCGTGGGCCGTCCCAACGTCGGCAAGTCGACACTGACCAACGCCATGGTGGGGGAGAAGGTCGCGATCACCTCCAGCAAGCCGCAGACCACCCGTCGCGCCATCCGCGGCATCGTCACCGGTGAGGACGCCCAGATCATCCTCGTGGACACTCCGGGCGTGCACCGCCCCCGCACCCTGCTCGGCGAGCGGCTCAACGATCTGGTGCGCGAGACCCTCGGCGAGGTCGACGTGGTCGGGTTCTGCCTGCCCGCGGATCAGAAGATCGGCCCCGGTGACCGCTTCATCGCCGAGGACCTTGTCGAGATGCGCACGGGCCGACGCGGACCGCGCGTGGTCGCGGTCGTGACCAAGACCGACCTCGTGAACCGCGACCTGCTGGCCCAGCACCTGATGGCCGTGGACCAGCTGATGGACTTCGACGAGATCGTCCCGATCTCCGCCGTGAAGGGCGAGCAGATGGACGTGCTGCTCGAGGTGATCGCGAAGCAGCTGCCCGAGGGGCCGCAGCTGTACCCGGACGACCAGCTCACCGAGGAGTCGCGTGATGATCGCATCTCCGAGCTGATCCGCGAGGCGGCCCTCGAGGGCGTGCGCGAGGAGCTGCCCCACTCGATCGCCGTGGTGGTCGAGGAGGTCGTGGAGACGGACCCCGACGACCCCTTCGTGCACGTCGAACCAGGAGAGGGCCGGCTCGTGGTGCGCGCGACCCTCTTCGTCGAGCGCGACAGCCAGAAGGGCATCATCATCGGCAAGGGCGGCTCGCGTCTGAAGGAGGTCGGCACCCAGGCTCGCGGGGAGATCAACCACCTCATCGGCCGCAAGGTGCACCTGGACCTGCGCGTCAAGGTCGCCAAGGAGTGGCAGCGCGATCCCAAGCAGCTGGGCCGCCTCGGGTTCTGACCCGGCTGCGGCGTTCGCATGGTGAGCGGATCCTGACGGCCGCGGCGACGGTGCTACCGTGGCGCTCATGCGTGGATCGCTGCTTCTGCTTAGCCGCCGCGACGGGACCTGAACGCCGGGACCCCGCCGCGGCTGACGTTGTGTCCGGCGACCGGTACCCCAGCGAGAAGGACCCCCTGATGACTGAATCCACCACCACCGCTCCTGCCATCGCCGCCGTCGGCGACCCCGCGGAGCCCGTCGTCGGCTCCACCGGCGAGGCCCCCCAGCAGCCCTCCGGCATGCCGATCCACAAGTACCTGCCCTTCCACGAGCAGATCCGCGTGGAGCTCCCGGACCGCACCTGGCCCACCCGCCGGATCACCCGCGCCCCCCGCTGGTGCGCCGTGGACCTGCGCGACGGCAACCAGGCCCTCATCGACCCCATGAACGCCGAGCGCAAGCTGCGGATGTTCGAGCTGCTGGTCGCGATGGGCTACAAGGAGATCGAGGTCGGGTTCCCCGCCGCGTCCGCGACGGACTTCGACTTCGTGCGCACCCTCATCGACGAGGACCGCATCCCCGAGGACGTCTCCATCCAGGTCCTCACCCAGTCCCGCGAGCACCTGATCGAGCGCACCTACCAGGCGATCGCCGGCGCCCCGCGCGCCGTCGTCCACCTGTACAACTCCACCTCGGTGGTCCAGCGCGACGTCGTCTTCCGGGCGGACGAGGACGCGGTGCTCGACATCGCCGTCCAGGGCGCGCTGCTGTGCAAGAAGTACGAGGAGACGATCCCGGACACGCAGATCACCTACCAGTACTCGCCGGAGTCCTACACCGGCACCGAGCTCGAGTACGCCCTGCGGGTGTGCAACGCGGTCATCGACATCGTGAAGCCCACGCCCGAGGACAAGATGATCGTCAACCTGCCGGCGACGGTGGAGATGGCCACGCCCAACGTCTACGCCGACTCGATCGAGTGGATGCATCGGAACCTCGATCGTCGCGACTCCCTCGTGCTGTCGCTGCACCCGCACAACGACCGCGGCACCGGCGTCGCGGCCGCGGAGCTCGGCTACCTGGCCGGCGCCGATCGGATCGAGGGCTGCCTGTTCGGCAACGGGGAGCGCACCGGCAACGTGGACCTGGTGACCCTGGGCCTGAACCTGTTCAGCCAGGGCGTCGACCCGCAGATCGACTTCTCCGACCTCGACGAGGTGCGTCGCACCGTCGAGCACTGCAACCAGATGCCGGTCCCCGAGCGCAGCCCCTACGGCGGCGACCTCGTGTTCACCGCCTTCTCCGGCTCCCACCAGGACGCCATCAAGAAGGGTCTGGAACGGATGGAGTCCGACGCGGAGAAGGCCGGCAAGGCGCTCGACGATCTGGTGTGGCGCGTGCCGTACCTGCCCGTGGACCCCAAGGACCTGGGCCGCTCCTACGAGGCCGTGATCCGCGTGAACTCCCAGTCGGGCAAGGGCGGGATGGCCTACCTGCTGCGCACCGAGCACGGCCTGGATCTGCCGCGTCGCCTGCAGATCGAGTTCTCCGGGATCGTGCAGCAGCGCACGGACTCCGACGGCGGCGAGGTGAGCCCGGACCAGCTCCGGGACGCCTTCACCGACGAGTACCTGCCCGCCACCGACGAGGCACGTCGCTGGGGCCGCTTCGCGATCACGTCCATCCATCAGGAGTCCACCGGCGAGGGCGCGGACCGCATCACGGTCACGCTCGTGGTCGACGGCGAGGAGCACACGGTCACGGGCATCGGCAACGGTCCGCTGGACGGCTTCGTCAAGGCCCTCGCCGAGCGCAAGATCGACGTGCGGATCCTCGACTACGCCGAGCACGCGCTGACCGAGGGAGACGACTCGCTGGCCGCCTCGTACATCGAGTGCGAGATCGGGGACCGGATCTTCTGGGGCGTGGGCATCGACGGCTCGATCACCCGTGCCTCGCTCGAGGCGATCATCTCGGCCCTGAACCGCGAGCACCGCGTCCAGCGCTGAGACCCGGCGCGGGCCCCGAGCGGCCGGTGCCCGCCCTCCGCGGGTCGTGTTCCGCCCTCCGAGGGACCGGCGCCCGTTCTCCGCGGGCGTGCCGCCCGTGATGTCGTGGAAGGTGCCGCTGAGCTGGCACCTTCCACGATGTGGCCCGGGTCAGCGCCGCCCGGTGTCGGTGCCGCACGCTCCAGGCGCCTCGTCGGCCCCCAGCCCCTCCTCGGGGAATACGACGGGCATCTCCCCGGTCAGGGTCGCGTGGGTCGGTGTGGGAAGCTCCCATCCGGGCTCCTCGTCGACCGGCTGGGGCTGGTCGGGAGCGGCGCCCCGGGCGGTGAGGGTGATGCCCACGCTCGCACCCACGACGAGCAGCGCGGCGGCGATGCGCAGGGCCGTCGCGTCCTGGCCGATCAGGAGCACCCCGGCGAACAGAGCGATGACCGGCTCGAGGCTCAGGAGGATCCCGAACACGTGGCGGGGGAGCCGTCGCAGCGCCGCGAGCTCGAGGGTGTACGGCAGCACCGAGGCGAGCAGCGCCGTGCCCACGGCGAGGCCGAGCAGACGCAGATCCACCAGGCCCGCGACCGCTCCGGGGGCACCCAGCGGGAGCACCACGAGGGCGCCGACGGCCATGGCCACGGCGAGACCGTCCTGTCCGGGCACGAGACGTCCCACACGGGCGCTGCACAGCACGTACATTCCCCAGAACACGGCGGCGATCAGGGCGAACAGCACGCCGATGCCGTCCAGTGCGGTGTCGCCGGTGAGGGACTCCAGACCGAACAGGCTCACGCCGCCGAGGGCGAGCACCACCCACAGCAGATCGGTGCGGCGCGTGGAGAGCACGGCGGAGACGGCCAGCGGTCCGAGGAACTCGATCGCGACCGCGGTGCCCAGCGGAATGCGGCTGATCGACGCGTAGAAGGCGCCGTTCATCGCACCGATGGCGCCACCGAACAGGAGCACGGCGATCCACTGCTCGCGGGTGAAGCGGTGGAGCTTGGGCCGCACGATCACGAGCAGCACGAGGGCCGCGATGCCGAGGCGCAGGGAGGTGGTGCCCCAGGGGCCGAGCTCAGGGAAGAGCTGGGTGGCCAGGGCCGCTCCGAACTGGAGCGAGATACAGGAGCCGAGGATGAACATCACCGGGGTCAGCGGCACCCCGGAACCACCACGGGGTGCACCCGTGACCGGGGCCGATCCGGTGGAGGCAGGAGAAGCAGAGATCGTCACGCCTCCACTGTGGGGCCTCGCATCCGATCTGGTCCAGCGAATGTTTCCGACGTGTACCGTGAAGCAATGCTTAACGTCGAGAAGAGGGCGCGATGCTGAACCTCCATCGCCTGTTCCTGATGCACGAACTGCGCAGGTTGGAGACGATGTCGGCGGTCGCCAAGGCCCACTCGATGTCGCCCTCGGCGGTGTCCCAGCAGCTCTCCCACCTGGAGCGGGAGACCAAGGTCACCCTGTTCGAGCAGGCTGGCCGACGGGTCATCCTGACCGATGCGGGCATGCAGCTGGCCCGGCGCGCCGAGGAGATGCTCAGCCTGCTCGAGGCCACCGAGGCCGAGCTCGAGATGGCGCAGGGCGAGGCGAGCGGGGTGCTGCGCGTCGCCTCCTTCCAGACGCCGCTGATCGCACTCGCCCCGGCCACGGTGAGCATCCTCGAGCAGCGCCATCCCGAGCTCCGGATCGAGCTCGCCCAGCGCGAGGTCGAGGCGGCGTACGAGGGCCTCCTGGCGCATCGCTTCGAGGTGATCCTGGGCGAGGACTATCCCGGGGGCCGACGGGTCGTGCGGCGCGGCACCGACCGGGAGGACCTGCTCCGGGACCCGCTGCTGCTGGTGCTGCCGGACTCCGGTCCCTGGTCCGTGCCCGGCTCCCTCGCGGAGCTGGCCGATGCACCCTGGGCGCTGGACCCCGAGGACACCCGCACCGGGGACTGGGCGCGCACCTATCTGCGCGCCGCCGGCGTCGAGCCCCGAGTCCGCTTCGACACCCCGGACCCGCTCCTGCAGGTGCACCTGGTGCGCTCCGGCCATGCGGTCGCCTTCCTCCCGGGCATCATCGCCTCCGAGCACCTCGGTGGGACCCGACCTCTGCGGCTGCCCGGTGACCCTCACCGGTCCCTCTACACCGCGGCCCGGGCCGGGGCGGCGGGCCAGCCCGCGCTGCTGGCCTTCCGAGCCGCCCTGCTCGAGGCCGGTGGGACGCTCAGCGATCTGCACGCCCTGGATCGACTCGAGCGCTGAGCCCCCCGAGCAGTTCTCGGCGGAAGGACGGCAAGGCGGAAGGGCGAAGGGAAGGAGCGACGGGGAGGGCAGGTCTCGGAACCGCAACGGAATCCAGCACGACGGCGTTTCTCCATCGCAAGGAGGAGGCAGAAGCGGCGTCGCCCCTGTACACACGTGGTATGACGATGCGCAGCGGTCCCGACATCCCTGACCCGACCGGGCCCGAGCGCCCACAGGCTGACCCGGACCAGGAGGACGAATCGTCGGCAGAGCCCAGCAGGTCCGGCGCCGCGAGGGCCCGTGCGCAGCGGCCGGGCCGTGGACGGTCCCTCCTCGTACGCGGGCAGATTCCTCTGCTCCTGGTGGCGCTCGCCCTCGTGGTCGCCCTGGGCTTCGCCTCGCGCGGCGTCACCGCGGCGCAGGGGACGGATGCCCCGGCGGACGTCTTCAGTGCCGCACGTGCCTCCCAGGCGGCCGCAGCGGTCGTGGCCGAGCCGCGTCCCGTCGGGTCGGCGGCGAACGCCCGTGCCCACGAGGAGCTCGCTGACCAGCTGACAGAGCTCGGCTTCACGACCGACACCCAGGAGTCGATCGGGCTGCGGGCGATGGACGACGAGGGGGTCGCTGGGTATACCCGGAACCTCCTCGGAGTACGGCCCGGCACGGACCCCACCGGCACCATCGTCCTGGCGACGCACATCGACTCGGTCCCCCGTGCTCCCGGAGCGGCGGACGCCGGCGTCGGCGTCGCCACGATCCTCGAGTCGATCCGTGCGCTCGGACCGGAGGCTCAGCGCAACGATCTGGTGGTGCTCCTGGTCGACGGGGAGGAGCGCGGACTGCTGGGCGCGCAGGCGTACCTCGATGAGCGGGCCGAGGAGCTGACACCCCCGGTGGTCGTGCTGAACCACGAGGCCCGCGGCATCTCCGGTCGCCCTGTGGTGACCCGGACGAACGGGCCGATGCACGACGTGCTCGGCGCGATGCCCCACCCCGAGTTCGAATCCTTCACCGATGCCCTGTTCGAGATCATCCCCAACGACACCGACTTCACCGTCTATCGTGCGGCCGGCTGGTGGGGGATGGACATGGCGATCATCGACGACGCGTGGGCGTATCACAGCCCCCAGGACGACGCCGCGCACCTCGATCAGAACTCGCTCCAGCATTATGGGGATCTGACCCTCGCGCTCACCCGTGACCTGGCGGGCAGGGACCTGGGCGCGCTGGAGGAGGGGTCGGGTGGGGACCCGGTGCAGACCACAGCCCCGTGGGGGATCGTCGGCATCCACCCGCTGCTGCTGACCGTGCTCGCTCTGTGCGCACCCATCGCGCTGCTGGCCGTGATCCTCGTGGAGCGCCGACGGGGACGGCTCACGCTGCTCGGCGTCGCGCTCGGGGTCGTCGCCGGGACGCTCGGCCTGGCCCTCGCGGTCGCGGTGGCGGTCGTGACCTGGCAGCTCGCCTCCGCCGCGACGCCGCAGATGCTCTCGCAGACGACCCGCGAACCGGTGCGCGCCGAGCTCTTCCTCCTCGCCGATCTTGTGGCCGGCGCGGTGGGGGTCGCCTGCTGCTGGGTGCTGGCGCGCCTTCTCATCGGTCGCGCGGCGCTGCTCACCGGCGCAGGACTCGCCATGACGGCGCTGCTCGCCGCACTGGCCCTCTATTCACCCGCGCTGGGCAGCTCGATGATCCCGCCCGCGATCCTCGCCGCCGCCGGGGCCCTGCTGGCGACGATGCTCCCCGCCGGCCCCGCGCTCGCGATCCGGGTGCTCGCCCTGCTGCCGACGGCGTGGATGCTCGGCACGCAGGTCTCCGCCCTCATGGAGTTCGGCATCGCCTCGTCCGCCGGCGGTCTCGCCGGGACCGCCGTGGTCGGGCTCGGAGCGGCGGCGCCGCTGTTCCTCGGACGCGGCGACGCCTCCCTCCCCTCCCGGCGACCGCATCGGCTCCTGATCCCGGTGCTGCCCGCCGTGATCACCGTCGGCCTCGTGGTCGGAGGCACCGCGTGGACCCAGGCCGCACCGGAACCGGTCCAGGAGCGGGTGGACGCGCACGTCGACGGCGCGACGGGAGCGACCACCTGGGAGGCGTCCGGGACGACCGCCTGGGGGCAGGCGCTGGATGGCGTCTCGGCCACCTCGGACGTGCCGCTGCCCATGATCGAGGTCGCCGATGCTGCGGGGACGCCGTCGACGGACGGCACGCCGCGCGTCCGGCTGCTCATCACCTCCCCGCGCGAGGCCGCTCAACTGGAGCTCAGCCCGAGCGTCGGGGGTCTCGAGGACGTGAGCATCGACGGGCGCAGTCTGGAATCGGGGAATCCCCTGACCGGGGTGCAGATCGTCGGTGTCCCGCAGGGGGAGGCCGTCACGGTGGAGGCGACCGTCCCCGAGAGCGCCGAGCTCACACTCCTGGAGACCACCTATGATCCGTCGATCGCCGGCGGGTGGAAGGCCCCGGGCGACGACGTCTCCCTCATGCAGCCGCGGGTCCAGGTGGCACTCGACGTCCCGCTCTGAGCCGGGTATCTTGAGATCAAGATAATTCTCGACGGTCGGAGGCCGCAGCGATGGTGCACACCTGGAGCCCGGAGCAGTACCTGAAGTTCGGCGACGAGCGCGGGCGCCCGTTCGTGGATCTCACCACGCGGATCGGCGCCATCTCGCCCGGTCTCGTCGTCGACCTCGGCGCCGGCCCCGGCACCCTGACCGCCCAGCTCGCCGAGCGCTGGCCGTCGGCCGAGGTGCTCGCGGTCGACGCTAGCCCGCAGATGGTCGCCCGGGCCCAGGAGGTCCCCGGCATCGGGGCGCAGCGAGGGGACGTGCGCAGCTGGGAGCCTCCGCGCGGGGTCGACGTGCTGGTCACCAACGCCATGCTGCAATGGGTCCCCGGGCACCTGGAGCTGCTGCCGCGCCTGGTCGCCATGCTCGCCCCCGGCGGCTGGCTGGCGATGCAGGTGCCCGGCAACTTCGAGGAGCCCAGCCACTCGATCAGGCGGCAGCTCGCGGCGCAGCAGCCCTATGCCCGCCACCTCGACGGGGTCGATCACCCCGCCTCCCATGATGCCGCCACCTACCTTCGCACGCTGGGGCAGCTGGGCCTCGAGGTGGACGCCTGGGAGACGACCTATCTGCACGTGCTGCACGGGCCGGATCCCGTCTTCGAGTGGGTCAGCGGCACCGGGGCCCGGCCCACGCTCCAGGCCCTGCCCGAGGCGCTGCTCCCGGCCTTCGAGGCCGAGTTCAAGGAGCGCCTGCGCCGTGCCTATCCTGACGAGGGCGGCGGCGTCATCCTCCCGTTCCGCCGGATCTTCGCGGTGGCCCGCAAGCCCGCCTGACCGGCCGCAGTCACCTGGCAGGCCGCGGGCTCCTGACAGGCCGCGGGCGCCTGGCAGGCCGCGGGCGCCTGGCAGGTCCCGGGCGCCTGGCAGGTCCCGTCGACCAGCTCAGCGCACCGGCGGGAACGTCCGCTGCGCGGCCTTCGCGATCTTGTTCAGCTGGGCACGGTCCGCGATCGCGCCGAGCACACCGCCGAGCCCCGGGATCGCCTTGCCGAACAGCCGCGCCGACCGCAGGCCGAACTTGCGCAGGATGCGACCGCCGATCGCGCTCGCGACGGCGGACTCGGTGCTGCGGGGCAGGCGCTTGGCGACGGTACGGGTCGCGGCGCCGGCGATGGGCCCGAGCCCGATGTTCTTGAGCACGTCCCCGGACTCCTCACCCAGGAGGGAGGCGAGCACGCGCACCCGGATCTCCTCGTCGTCGAGGTCGTAGCCGCGCACCACGGCGATCGCGCCGACCATGCGGGTGGACTGGGCGTAGAACTCCACGACGTTCGTGGGCAGCAGCACGGGCAGCGTGAAGATGCCTCCGAGCCCGGTGAGGAACCCGGCGATCGTGACGCCGCGCCGATGGCGACGCACCAGGCGTCGCACCGCCTTGTCGGGGCGCTTGCGGGCACGGCCACGCTGCGCACGCTTCGCGACGTCCTGCGCCGAGGAGAAGGTCAGCTTCCCGTCCAGGCCGATGTCGCGGAACATCTCGACCATGCGCTGCAGCGCGCTCCCGTCGGAGCCGCCCTTGCCCGAGCGGGCCTCCTTCATGGCCTCCCGAGCGGTCGCTTTCGTCCTGTCGTCACGGTTCAGCATCCCGAGGATCCCCATGGCGTCTCCCTCCCGGTCGTGGTCCGACGTCCCTTCCGGGGCGACGGCTGGTGACGCCATCATGCACGTCCTGACCCCGCAGCGTCGCCGATCCGACCACTCCGTGCGGCCCAGGTGCGGCTCCGGTGCGGTCCTGGTGGGGTGGCGATGCGGTGCCGACACGGATCTGCGGGCTCCGGGGTGACGGACCTCCTGGCCGACACCACCCCTGCCTGCAGCCAGGAGTCACCACCCCGCCGTAGGCTCGAGGGACCATGCAGCAGAAGCTCTACCGAGACGACGCGATCGTCCTGCGCACCCATCCCCTGGGTGAGGCCGATCGCATCATCACGCTTCTCACCCGGCGGCACGGCAAGGTCCGCGCCGTCGCCAAGGGTGTGCGCCGCACCGGCAGCCGCTTCGGTGCGCGGCTGGAGCCGTTCACCCTGGTCGACGTGCAGCTGCACACCGGTCGCAGCCTGCACACCGTCACCCAGGTCGTCGCGATCGAGGCCTTCGCCATCGGGATCAGCGCCGACTACAGCCGCTTCACGGCCGCGAGCGCGATGCTCGAGACCACCGACCGGCTCACCGACGAGATGGTGGACCCCAACCAGCGCGGCTTCCTCATTCTCGTCGGCGCGCTGCGGGCGATGTCGGAGGGCCGTCTCGCCCCGCCGCTGGTCCTGGACTCGTTCCTCATCCGCACCCTCGCCGTCTCCGGATGGGCCCCTGAGCTGTCCATCTGCGCGACCTGCGGGGCACCGGGCCCGCACCATGCCCTCGACATCCGCGCCGGTGGCCTGGTGTGCACCGCCTGTCGTCGTCCCGGGGCCATCGCCGTGCGACAGTCCACGATCGAGCACATGATCTTCCTGCTCGCCGGCGACTGGGACAATGTCGTCACGGCCGACGAGACCGTCATGCAGGAGGCGGGCCGGCTGATCACCGACACGATCACGTGGCACCTCGAGCGCTCGGTGCGCTCCCTGAGCTACGTCGAACGCTGAGACCCCGACTGCTGAGACCCTGATCTCTGAGACCCCGAACGCTGCGGCAACGTCCGCCGACCGTCCGCCCGCGAGACCCCCTGGAGGCCACCGATGCCCGGCGCACCCGTTGCTGCATACGACGAGCCGTTCGAGCACCCCAGCGGTGCGCGCCCGCCGTCGTTGCCGACCCCCACGATCCCCGGCCACGTCGCCGTGGTGATGGACGGCAACGGTCGCTGGGCGAACCGCCAGGGGCTGCCGCGCACAGCAGGCCATGAGGCGGGGGAGGCGGCCCTGCTCGACGTCGTCGCCGGTGCGCTGCAGATCGGCGTGACCCATCTGTCGGCCTACGCCTTCTCCACCGAGAACTGGAAGCGCTCCCCGGAGGAGGTGCGCTTCCTCATGGGCTTCTCGCGCTCGGTGCTGCGCCGCCAGCGCGACACCCTGAACTCCTGGGGCGTGCGGATCGTGTGGATCGGCCGCGAGCAGCGCCTGTGGGGCAGCGTCATCAAGGAGCTGCGCGAGGCCGAGGAGCTCACGCGCACCAACTCCCGGATGACGCTCTACATGTGCGTGAACTACGGCGGCCGCGCCGAGATCATCGACGCGGTGCGGGAGATCGCCGAGGAGGCACGCTCCGGGCGCCTGCGCGGGCGGGGCATCAACGAACGCACCCTCGCCCGGCATCTCGCCGATCCTGACATGCCGGATGTGGATCTGTTCCTGCGCACCAGCGGGGAGCAGCGCACCTCGAACTTCCTGCTGTGGCAGTCCGCCTACGCCGAGCTGGTGTTCGTCCCCGAGCTGTGGCCCGATGTGGACCGCGTGGTGCTGTGGCGCGCGATCACGGAGTACGCCCGACGCGACCGTCGGTACGGGGGAGCGGTCGATGTCCCCGGCGCTGCGGAGGTCGACCCCGTCTGAGGGCAGGGTCCGAGCCCGAGCACTAGCACGGGCCCGAACACGACCTCGATCACGAACACGAGCCCGAGTGGGTGCGAGCGCGGTCGGGTCGTCGTCTCAGGAGGCCTGATCCGTGCTGTGGCCGGCGTCCGGATCCCTGCCATCGGACGCCGCATCCTGCTCGTCGGCGGGCTCCGTGGCGATGTCATCGGCGGGCGTGACGTCATCGGCCGGGGCGAGCATCCCGCCGGCGAGGCGCCGATGGCGCAGCAGCATCGCGATGAGCACCACGATCAGGGCGAGCACCGCGACCGCGGCCCACGGTGACCGCAGGAACAGCTCCAGCCAGGCGGCGAAGGCCACCAGGCCGATGGTGGCGTAGATGAACGCCCAGGCGGCGCCGCCGATCGCGAGCGCCGGCAGATACCGCCGGAGCGGCATCCCGGTGAGGCCCGCAGCGGCGTTGACCGCGGTCTGGAAGCCGACGGTCAGGAAGCTGAGGGCGACGACGGGCGCGCCCCAGCGGTTGACGATCTCCGTGGCCCGCTCCACCCGCGGGGAATCGAGGAAGGCGGCGATCCGTCCACGATGGGCGACCCGACGGGCGCCGCGGCCGAGGGCATAGGTCGACCCGGCGCGCAGCCAGATCACCACGTACAGCACGCCCATCGCCTGGAGCAGCGGCAGCGACTCCACCCAGTCCATCATCGCCGAGGGGCCCCGCCCTCAGCCGGCTCGTCCTGGACCTGCTCGCCCTCGACCTGTTCGCTCTCGACCGACTCGCCCTCGACCTGTTCGGCGCCACCGTGGTCGGTGCACAGACCGAACACCTCGAGGGTGTGATCGAGGTCGGTGAAGCCGTGCTCCCGGGCGATGGCGGTCATGGCGCCCTCGAGCTTGGGCGCGAGGAACTCGACGGTGCGACCGCACTCCCGGCACACGAGGTGGTGGTGGTGGCCGGTGTCCTCGCATTGGCGGTACAGCGACTCCCCGTCGCCCGCGACCAGCACGTCGAGCCGCCCGGAGCGGCTGAGGGCCTGCAGGTTGCGATACACGGTGGCCAGGCCCACGGTCTCGCCGTCGGCCTTCATCTGCTCATGGATCTGCTGGGCGCTGCGGAAGTCGTCCTGTCGCTCGAGCGTCTCGAGGATCGCGGAGCGTTGGCGGGTGTTCCGTTGCATGCCTCGATTGTCCCCCATGTCGGTCGGGACCTTCATCGCTGCCAGCCGGAGGGGGCACGTGCGGCGGCGACCTCATGGGCGGTCTCGACGGAGCGCTCCTGGCGGGCGCGGGTCTCCGCATCCGGCTCGGCCGGCGCGGTCCCGACCCGGCTGCGGGATCCGAGGATCGTCCGCGTGAGCAGCGCGAGGATGTAGACGGCGATCGTGGCCAGCACGATCACGCCGCCGGGCGGCAGGTCGACGTAGACGGTGATCAGCAGTCCGCCCAGCGCGCACACCACGGCGATCACCATGGCGGTGCGCATGGTGCGCGTGAAGCCGACCACGAGCTGCTGCGCCGCGGCGACAGGGACGATCATGAGCGCGGAGACCATGAGCGCTCCCACGATGCGCATCGAGAGCGTCACGGTGAGCGCGGCCATCACGGCGATGAGGACGTTCACCGCGCGCACCGGCAGGCCGGAGGCCCGGGCGAACTCCTCGTCACCCGTGACCGCGGAGAGCAGGGAGCTGAGGCCGATCCCGATCACGAGCACCACGACGGCGAGCACGAGCGCGATGAGCAGATCCGGGGCCGTGACCGTGGACAGGGAGCCGAACAGGTAGCCCATGAGGTTCTGCGAGGTGCCACCGGCGAGCTGGATGATCACGACGCCGCCGGCGATGCCGCCGTAGAACATGATCGCCAGTGCGACGTCGCGGCTGGTGTGGCTGACCTCGCGCACGTACTCGATCGCCAGCGCGCCGATGACGGAGGCGGCCAGCGCGCCCGGGATCGCGAGCAGATCGGCGGGGGTGGCGGTGGTCCAGGCGCCCACCAGCCAGCCGACGGCCACGCCGGTCAGGGCCACGTGGCCGAGGCCGTCACCGAGCAGGGAGAGTCGCTTCTGGACCAGGTAGGTGCCGACCACCGGGGCGGTCAGCCCGATGAGCACCGCGATGATCAGCGGGTACCGCAGCAGGTCGGAGGTGAGGATGTCGAGTGGGGAGATCATGCGGGGTGGATCTCCTGTCCGAGGCATTCGTGAGGCGGGAGGCTGTCGAGCAGGTGCTCGTGCCCGGGATCCAGCGGCGGGCGATCGCCCACGTCGCCGTCGTGGACGACCCGGCCGTGGTCCAGGACCACCGCCCGCGTGATGTCCCGTTCGAGCATCCCGGTCTCGTGCAGGACCACGAGGATGGTGGTGCCACGCGCGGTGAGCTCCCGGAAGAGGGAGGCGATGAGCTGCTGGGTGGAGAGGTCCACGCCGGAGAAGGGCTCGTCCAGCACCAGGAACTCCGGCTCGCGCACGAGGGCACGGGCCAGCATCACCCGTCGGCGCTGCCCGCCGGACATCCGGGTGATGGGCCGGCCCGCCAGGTCCCCGAGCCCCACGGCGTCCAGCGCCGTGCGCACCCGGGGGTCCCGGGTCCGCGGCCACCAGGAGCGCGAGGTGAGCAGGCCGCTGGCCACGGACTCCCGGGCGGTCGCCGGGATGGAGCCGGCCTCCGAGGAGTCCTGGGGCACGTATCCGAGACGGTCGTGCACCGCTGCGCGGTGGACCTCCTGCCCGAAGAGCGTCGCACTGCCGGACTCCAGGGGGAGCACGCCGACGACCGCCCGCAGCAGGGTGGACTTCCCCGAGCCGTTCGCGCCCAGCAGAGCGACCATCTCGCCGGGGGCGATCCGCAGATCGACATCGTGGAGGATACGTGTCCCGGAGAGCTGGACGTTCGCCCCCCGGACCTCGACAACGTGTTCCGCGGATCGGGTCATGCCCAGCTCTCCAGGAGCTTGCGGCTGTTCTCTCGCATCACAGCAGGGTAGTCCGAGTCCTCATCGAGCTGGGTCTCGAGGTTGTCGAGTTCCTCACTGGCGATGCCGAGGTTCTCCGCGAGGGTCTGGGCGACCTTCGGGGACGCCGTGGTCTCGAAGAAGATCGTGGAGACGTTCTCCTCCGTCACGAGCTTCTCCAGATCGAGAAGACGCTGGGGGGAGGGCTCGCTCTCGGGGTCCACCCCGGCGATGCCGATCTGGTGGAGGTCGTAACGGTCCGCCAGATAGGCGTACGCCGCGTGGCTCGTGATGAAGGCGCGCTCCCCGTCGACGCCCCCGTACTGCTCGGTGAGCTCCGCGTCGAGGGCCTCGAGGTCGCTGCGCACGTCGGCGGCAGCGGCGGAGAAGGCGTCGACGCCGTCAGGGGCCAGCTCCGCCAGGCGGGCGGCGAGGGCATCGCCGACCTCCGCCATCCGCAGCGGATCGTGCCAGAAGTGGGGGTCGTTCGGCCCATGATCGTGCTCGTCGTGGCTCTCGTCCGCGGCGTGCTCGTCGCCGCCTGCGTCCGAGGCCTCCTCCTCATGCTCATGGGAGTCGTCGCCGCTGGGGAGCATGGTGACCACCTGGGAGACGTCGAGCACGTTGTCCCCGTCGCCCGAGGCGATCGCATCGTCGAGGGAGGCCTGGTAGCCGGGGATCTGCAGCACCAGCCCCGCCTCCTGGACCGCCATGACCTGGCGGACGGAGAGCTCGAGTCCGTGCGCGTCGGCGCCCGGGGTGGCGAGGTCGGTCACGTCCACGTGCTCGCCGCCGATCCGTGCCAGGAGGTAGGAGAGCGGATAGTTCGAGGTCACCACGGTGATCCCTCCACTGCCGCCGCTGCCTGCGCCCCCACCGTCGCCGCAGGCGGCGAGCAGGGCGGCACCCGCACCGAGTCCGGTGAGGGCGAGCAGGGAGCGGCGCGTGGGGCGCGGAGTGAACGTCATGACAATCATTCTCACCAAGCCGGCATGCCTGCGCAAGCCGACGGGCCGCCGGGGCCGCCCGGCGTGCGCACCGTCACACGTGCGCCGTCGGTATGCTGGGAGGGTTCTGTTCCACCCTCGTCACCAGGAGTCTCCCCGTGGCCAAGGCCCCCGCCAGCACGCTGGACAACGTCATCTCCCTCACCAAGAAGCGCGGCTTCGTCTTCCCGGCAGGAGAGATCTACGGCGGTACGCGCTCTGCCTGGGACTACGGCCCTCTCGGTGTGGAGCTCAAGGAGAACATCAAGCGGCAGTGGTGGCGCACGTTCGTGCAGTCCCGCGCCGACATGGTGGGCCTGGACTCCTCGATCATCCTTCCCAAGCGCGTGTGGGAGGCGTCCGGCCACGTCGCGACCTTCACCGACCCGCTGGTGGAGTGCAAGAGCTGCCACAACCGCTTCCGCGAGGACCACCTCCTGGAGGGCTTCGAGGAGAAGAAGGGCCGCGCGCCCGAGGGCGGCCTGGCCGAGGTGCCCTGCCCCAACTGCGGCACCCGCGGCGAGTTCACCGATCCTCAGCAGTTCTCCGGCCTGATCAAGACGTTCCTCGGCCCGGTGGACACCGAGGCGGGCCTGACGTACCTGCGCCCCGAGACGGCCCAGGGCATCTTCGTGAACTTCCTCAACGTGGTCACCGCGACCCGCCAGAAGCCCCCGTTCGGCATCGGCCAGGTCGGCAAGGCGTTCCGCAACGAGATCACCCCCGGCAACTTCATCTTCCGCACCCGCGAGTTCGAGCAGATGGAGATCGAGTTCTTCACGCCGCCCGCGGAGGCCCAGACCCACTTCGACGCGTGGGTCGAGGACTGCTGGAACTGGTTCATCGACCTCGGCATGAACCCGGACAACCTGCGCCGCTTCGACGTCCCCGAGGACGATCGCGCCCACTACAGCGCCGGCACGATCGACTTCGAGTACCGCTTCGGCTTCCAGGGCAGCGAGTGGGGCGAGCTCATGGGCATCGCCAACCGCACCGACTTCGACCTGGGCAGCCACACCGAGGGCTCGGGCACGAAGATGCAGTACTTCGACCAGGCGAACAACGAGCGGTACACGCCGTACGTGATCGAGCCCAGCTTCGGCCTGACCCGCTCGATGATGGCGTTCCTGGTCGACGCCTACACCGAGGACGAGGCCCCCAACTCCAAGGGCGGCGTCGACAAGCGCACCGTGCTCAAGCTCGATCCGCGCCTGGCGCCGATCAAGGCCGCGGTGCTGCCGCTGTCCAAGAGCGAGGACCTCGTGCCCCGCGCCACCCAGCTCGCCGATCAGCTGCGCAAGCACTGGAACGTCGAGATGGACGTCACGCAGGCCATCGGTCGTCGCTACCGTCGTCAGGACGAGATCGGCACCCCGTTCTGCATCACGGTCGACTTCGAGACCGCGACCGACCAGGCCGTGACCATCCGCGAGCGCGACACCATGACGCAGGAGCGCGTGGCTCTCGACCAGGTCGAGTCCTACCTCGCGGCCCGCCTCCTCGGCGCCTGAGCCCGGGCGCGCGAGAGGTCCGGTCGTGGGAGAGATGCCGTCCACCGGCGCCGGCCTCTCGCAGGAGTACTTCCGCCAGGTCGTGCGTCCGCTCCTCACGGCGCGGGCTCCGGGGATCGACGTCGCCGCTGCGCGGCTGGGCTCCGGCTCCGACGTGCTCGGCTTCGACGATGCCCAGTCCCGTGACCACGACTGGGGCCTGCGCCTGACCCTGCTCGTCGAGGACGACCGCGCCCCGGAGATCGACGCGCTGCTGGAGTCCGAGCTGCCGGAGACCTGGCAAGGACTTCCCACGCGCTTCGCGACCACCTGGGATCCCGTCGTGCGACAGCGGGTCGAGGTCGCTTCGGCGGCATCCTTCGCCGTGTCCCGTCTCGGCGTGGATCCCTCGAGCGCGCTGACCCTCACCGAGTGGCTGTCCCTCACCGGGCAGTCGGTCCTCGAGGTCACGGCGGGACCGGTCTTCGAGGACGGCCCGGGCGTCCTCACGGACATCCGGGAGCGTCTCACCTGGTATCCGGACGACATCTGGCGGTACGCCGTGGCCTCGGACTGGTCGCGGCTGGGCCAGGAGTTCCCCGACGTGGGCCGGGCAGGGCTGCGCGGCGACGAGGACGGCTCAGCCGTGATCGCCGCGCGTCACGTGCGCACCCTGCTGCACTTCGCCCACCTCCTGCACCGCCGCTGGCCCCCGTACGGGAAATGGCTCGCCCGCTCCGCCGCCCGGCTGCCAGGTGGGGGAGTGCTGCGCATCGCCCTGCACGAGGTGCTGCACGCCCGGGACTGGAGATCCCGACAGGCCGCCCTGGCGGATGCCGCCGAGCTGCTCGCCACGACCCAGGGCGAGCAGGGACTGCCCACGATGGATCCCGCCACCGAGCCGTTCTTCGAGCGACCCCACATCGGCGTGCGGGAGATGGCCGAGCTGCTGACAGCGCAGATCCGCGACCCGGAGGTCCGAGCGCTCCCGATCGGGGTCGGCACCGCCGAGCAGATCAGCGACAACGTGAGCGTGCTCGTCGATCCGGCGCTGCGCCGGCGGCTCGTCGGCGGCTGAGAACCAGCCCCTCTGCCCTGCGCTGATCAGCGCCGGGCGGAGATCCTCCCGCCGGGCCCCGCCGAGGCCGAGGCTGGGTCCATGACACTCAGCCGCACACTCCCACGACTCGACGACACCGCGCAGACCTCCGCCCCGGATGCCCTCGGCGCTCTGACCGCCACCCGGCTGCTCCACCACCGGGTGCTGATCCTGGACCGTGAGCTGGATCAGGACAACGGCGCCCAGCTCAGCGCCCAGCTCCTGCTGCTCGCCGCCGAGGAGCCGCAGCAGGACATCACCCTGCTCATCAACTCGCCGGGCGGCCTGGTGCCCGCGATGCTCGCGATCGGGGACATCATGGATCTGATCCCCTGCGACGTGCGCACGGTGGCGCTCGGGATGGCCTACAGCGCCGGGCAGTTCCTGCTCACCCACGGCACGCCCGGCAAGCGGATGATCCTTCCCCACGGCCGCGTGCTGATGCACCAGGGATCTGCCGGCTTCGGCGGCAGTGCGGCGGACATCGAGCTGCAGGCCGAGGACCTCCGCCGGGGCCGGGACCTCCTCATCGAGCTGACCGCACAGCGCACCGGGCAGAGCGTGCAGACGATCGCCCAGGACTCGGAGCGGGACCGGATGTGGGACGCGCACGCCGCCGTCGACTACGGATTCGCCGATCGCATCGTCACCTCCCTCGAGGAGATCCTGCCGCTGGGCATCCCCGCCCGTGGGGGCACCTCGCTCGGCAGCACCCCGCCCGCCCCCGCGCAGCGCGATCCTGCAGCAGGAGCACCAGAAGGAGACCTCCGATGAGCACGTACACCATCCCCAGCGTCATCGAACGCACGCGAACCGGCGTCGAGCGCAGCGCGGACGTCTACTCGCGCCTGCTCTCGGATCGGATCATCTACCTCGGCACGCCGATCGACGACGGCGTCGCCAACTCGGTGATCGCCCAGATCCTGCACCTGGAGAACGAGTCTTCCGACGCGCCGATCCACCTCTACCTCAACTCCAGCGGCGGCGACGCCCAGGCGGTGCTGGCCATCTACGACACGCTCGCCTACGTGCGCAGCAAGGTGGCGGTCACCTGCGTCGGCCAGGCGGTCGCGGCGCCGGTGGTCCTGCTCGCCGCGGGAACACCCGGGATGCGATCGGTGCTGCCCCACACCCGTGTGGTGCTGCATCCGCTCGAGGCGCAGGGCCGCGGAGCGGTGCCGGACCTGATACTCGCCACGGAGGAGGTGGAGCGGATCCGACGGGCCCTGGAGGCGCTGATCGCCGAGCACTCCGGGCGGTCCTTGGAGCAGGTGCGGCGGGATCTCGAGCGGGAGCAGGTGCTCGATGCCCGGGCGACCGTCGACTACGGCCTCGCGGACGAGGTGCTGCTCAGGCGGCCGACAGCAGGCTGAGGTGCGGTCGGGCGGTGAGGGATACCTCGCCGCCCGGGGCCCGCTGTCCGGTGCGCTCAGCGGCGGTAGAGGTGAGATCGAGGGTTTCCGGTCGCACAAGAGCAGGTCCGCGGAACCTCTCGTGCGTCCCTGCGCCGTCGCGCTCGTCCGCTTCCGCACGCCCTCGGAGCAGGGCGTCGTCGGCCGCGCGGAGCAGGAGCTGCGGAACGCTGACCTCGAGGGCGCCGGTGATGGCGGCGAGCAGCTCGGAGGAGGGGTCCTTGCGGCCGCGCTCGACGTCGGAGAGATGCTGCATGCTGATCCCTGCGGTGGCGGCGACCTGGGCGAGGGTTCGGCCCTGCCGTCGGCGCTCGTCGCGGAGCACCGCGCCCATCAGCTCACGCAGCAGCGGCTCCAGATGCTCATCCATGTCCCGAGGCTACGCGCGCGCCACGGGCAGCCGCCCCCGCCTCTGCCCAGGGCAGAATCCTCCGCGGCCGGATGACAGGGGTGGATCGGACCCGCATCGAGCGCATGATGGTCGTCTCCGGGGCACGACGCGAACGCGTCGGCCCGTCACTCCCGGAAGGAGCTCGCACATGTTCACCTCCGTGCTCGCCACCATGACCGTCGCCGACCTCGACGCCGCCGAGAGCTGGTACACGCGGCTTTTCGGGGTCGGACCCGACGTGCGTCCCATGGACGGCCTGCTGGAATGGCACCTCTCCGGGGGCAACGGCGTCCAGGTGTTCGCCGAGGCGGAGCGCGCCGGGCACTCCGCGCTGGTGCTCAGCACGGACGACCTCGACCTCGAGGCGGCACGGCTCCGGGACTCCGGGATCGACCAGCCCGCCCCGCAGCCAGGTGGTGGGGCCCGGGTGCTGGTGCTCTCGGACCCCGACGGGAACCGTGTGGTCCTCTTCGGAGCCTGATCGGCTCCTGGAGGGCTGAGCAGTCCCGGGAAGTTCCGGGCAGTTGAGGGTGACCCCGCAGCGGGTCGGCCTTCCTCCCCACCCCGTGCCGATGCACATCACCCTGCCCCTCCCTCCCGGACGACGGGCCCAAGTGGGACAATCAACCTGATGACCACCCTCGACGCCCCCACCGCCCCGCCCGCGCAGCCCGCCGGCGCCGCTCGGCGATCCTTGACGATCGGTCCGCACACGATCGACACGCCGGTGGTGCTCGCCCCCATGGCCGGCATCACGAACATGGCGTTCCGGCTGCTGTGCCGCGAATTCGGCGCGATGCACAGCGATGACGACGGCGGCCTGTTCGTCGGCGAGATGGTCACCACCCGGGCGCTGGTGGAGGACCATAAGGAGTCCTGGCGCCTGGTGACGATGGGCGAGCGTGAGACGCCCCGCTCCGTGCAGCTGTACGGCGTGGACCCGGCCACGGTGCGCCGCGCCGTCGAGATGATCCGAGAGCGCGACCTCGCCGATCACATCGACCTCAACTTCGGTTGCCCGGTCCCCAAGGTGACCCGCCGCGGGGGCGGCGGCGTGCTGCCCTGGAAGACCGAGCTGTTCACGCGGATCGTGCGCGCCGCGGTCGAGGCGGCCGGGCCCGAGATCCCCGTCACGGTGAAGACCCGCATCGGCATCGACGACGAGCACCAGACCTTCGGCGACGCGGGGCTCATCGCCCAGGAGGTCGGAGCGGCGGCGATCGCCCTGCACGGCCGCACGGTGGTGCAGCACTACTCCGGCACGGCGCGCTGGGAGAAGATCACCGAGCTCAAGGAGCTGGTCACCGACATCCCGGTGCTCGGCAACGGCGACATCTGGTCCGCAGAGGACGCGATCTCGATGATGGACCAGACGGGCTGCGACGGTGTCGTGGTGGGCCGTGGATGCCAGGGCCGTCCGTGGCTGTTCGCCGATCTCGCCGCCGGGTTCGCCGGCAGGCCGGACCGGGTGCGGCCCTCGATGGGGGACGTCGCGAAGATCCTGCGCCGCCACGCCGAGCTGCTCGTGGAGTTCTACGAGGAGGAGGGGCGCGCGCTGCGTGACCTGCGCAAGCATGTCGCCTGGTACTTCAAGGGCTATCCCGTCGGCGGCGAGATGCGCCATCGCCTGGCGACCATGGAATCCCTCGCCGATCTCGATGCCAAGCTCGCCGAGCTCGATCTGTCCTGCCCGTATCCCGGTGAGGCCGTCGAAGGTCCCCGCGGCCGGGCCGGGAGTCCCAAGCGTGCCGTGGTGCCCGAGGGATGGATGACCTCCCGCGAGCTGTCCGATGCCCATGCCGCACGCCTCCACGAGGCCGAGCTCGACACCTCAGGGGGCTGAGCCATGACCACCTCACGTACTCCGGAGAGCGTCGCGCAGCCGGCGGCCGGCTACACGCAGGCCGACGTCGAGCGCTGGGCCGACGAACCCCCGAAGTCCCAGGAGCGCACTCCGTTCCAGCGGGACCGCGCCCGTGTGCTGCACTCCTCGGCGCTGCGCCGGTTGGGGGCCAAGACCCAGGTCCTCGGCGCCGGGGCGAACGACTTCGTGCGCACCCGCCTCACCCACTCCCTCGAGGTGGCACAGGTGGGCCGCGACATCGGCCTCGCACTCGGCTGCGACCCCGACATCGTCGACGCCGCCTGCCTCTCCCACGATCTCGGCCATCCGCCCTTCGGGCACAACGGTGAGAAGGTGCTCGACGCCCTGGCCGCGGACTTCGGCGGCTTCGAGGGCAACGCCCAGACCCTGCGCCTGCTCACCCGGCTCGAGCCCAAGGTGCTGGGCGAGGACCGTCCCTACGGCCTGAACCTGACCCGGGCCGGCGTCGACGCGGCGATCAAGTACCCCTGGGCGCGGGGTGAGGGTCCCGACCCGACCTCCCCGAAGTTCGGCGCCTACGCGGATGACCTGGACGTCTACGAGTGGGCGCGTCACGGCGCGATCCCCGGCCGGAAGTGCTTCGAGGCGCAGGTCATGGACCTCGCCGACGACATCGCGTACTCCGTCCACGACATCGAGGATGCGATCACCGGGCGCACCCTGGACCTCGGGAAGCTGCGCGAGCCGATGGAGCGCTCCGCCGCGCTCTACGTCGTGCAGGACTGGTACATGCCGGACGAATCCCTCGACGCGCTGGACGCCGCGCTGCAGCGCCTCGAGGCGGAACCCTCCTGGATGACGTCCTTCACGGGCACCATGCGCTCCGCCGCCGCCCTGAAGAACATGGCCAGCCAGCTCATCGGGCGCTTCACCCGTTCCGCGATCACCGCGACCCGCGCCGTCCAGGGGGAGGGGGCGATGTCCCGCTACTCCGGGGACATCGTGGTGCCGGAGGAGACCCACCTCGAGGTCGCCGTGCTCAAGGGCCTCGCCGCGGCCTACGTGATGTCCTCCGCCTCCCAGCAGCCCGTCTACGAAGCGCAGGAGGAGATCATCAACGATCTCTACTCGCGGCTGTGGAACACCGGCACCCAGTACCTGAGCCCCCTGTTCGCCGAACTGTGGGAGGCTTCGCAGGACGACGACACCCGCCGCCGGGTGGTCGTCGACCAGATCGCCTCCTACACGGACGTCACCGCCCGTCGGCTCCACGATGTCCTGTTCGACCGCGCGATCTCCCACATCACGGCTGCGGACACCCCGCTGCCCGGACTCGGATCGGAGCTGTGAGGAGTTGGCCCAGGGACTGATCCGTCGTGCCGACGTGGAGCTGGTGCGGGAGCGCTCCCGGCTGGACGAGGTCGTCGGCGAGCACGTCACGCTGCGCACCGGCGGAATCGGCTCGATGAAGGGGCTGTGCCCCTTCCACGACGAGAAGACCCCGTCGTTCAACATCCGTCCCCAGCTGGGCCATTGGCACTGCTTCGGATGCGGCGAGGGCGGAGACGTCATCTCGTTCGTCCAGAAGATCAACCATCTCAGCTTCGTCGAGGCCGTCGAGGTGCTCGCGGGCCGCTACGGCGTGCAGCTGCATTACGAGGACTCCAAGGACGGCAAGGGCGACCGCCCCGACTTCGGCACCCGCCGGCGCCTGCTCGACGCGCACGCGATCGCCGAGGAGTACTACCGCGAACAGCTTGACACCCCCGAGGCCGAGGTGGGACGCAGATTCCTCGCCGAACGCGGATTCGACCGCGCTGCCGCCGAACGATTCGGCGTGGGCTTCGCGCCGGAGGGCTGGGACGCCATCACCGGTGTGCTGCGCAAGCGGGGCTTCACCGAGGACGAGCTGGTGGCCAGCGGGATCGTCTCCCAAGGACAGCGCGGCGTGTACGACCGCTTCCGCGGCCGGCTGATCTGGCCGATCCGGGAGATCACCGGCAACACCATCGGCTTCGGGGCGCGCCGCCTGCTGGAGTCCGACAAGGGCCCCAAGTACCTCAACACCCCTGAGACCGCGATCTATCACAAGTCCAACGTGCTCTACGGGCTGGACCTCGCGCGCAAGGACATCGCCACCCAGAAGCGGGTGGTGGTCGTCGAGGGCTACACCGACGTCATGGCCGCGCACCTCGCCGGCATCCCGACCGCGGTCGCCTCGTGCGGCACCGCCTTCGGCGCGGAACACGTGAAGATCGTGCGTCGCGTGATGGGGGACTCGAACCGCAGCGCCGGTCTGCGCCTGAACACCGACGGCCGCGGATTGGCCGGCGAGGTGGTCTTCACCTTCGACGGCGACGCCGCCGGGCAGAAGGCCGCGCTGCGCGCCTTCGAGGAGGACCAGAAATTCGTGGCGCAGACGTACGTCGCCGTCGAGCCCCACGGCATGGACCCCTGCGACCTGCGACTCGCCCAGGGGGACCAGGCCGTCGTCGACCTCATCGAGGGCCGCAAGCCCATGTTCGAGTTCGCCATCCGCTCTGCGATCGCCCAGGTCGACCTCGACACCGTCGAGGGGCAGGTCACCGCGCTGCGGATGGCGGCCCCGGTGGTGGCGAGCATCCGCGACCGGGCCATGCGCCCGGAGTACGCGCGCCGTCTCTCCGGGTGGCTCGGCATGGACGAGCGCACCGTGCTGCGGGCGGTGCACGACGCCGCCCGGAGCGAGGGACGCGGTGGCCGGCACGCGGAGCCGGCGACCCTCGCCGAACGCCCCGGCACCCTCGAGAACGGCAACGGGCATGGCGCCGGCGCCGGGGGAGAGGGGCAGGAGACCCTTCCGGCGGCGCGGCTCTCGGACGTCGTCAACCCCCGCGATCCCGTCGGCCAGGTCGAGACCCAGTCCCTCGCCGTCATGCTGCAGGCTCCGCAGCTCCTGGACACCGACACGGTCGGGGCCCTGCCCGACGACGCCTTCCACGTGCCCGCCCTGCAGGGGGTCTGGGACGTCATGCTGGCCGCTGGGACTCTGCTCGATGCCGTGATCGGCACCCTGCACCCGGCGCGCTATCTCGAGCAGGTCCTCGAGATCTCCGGCGAGACCGTGCGCCCGTTGATCGTCGAGATCGCGAATCTCGACCTCCCGGCGCGCGATGAGGCGGGGCTGCAGAAATTGGGCGCCTCGCTCCTGTCCCGGCTCAGCGAGCTGTCCATCACCCGTGAGTACTCCGTGCTCAAGCAGCGCCTGCAGCGCACGGACCCCTCCGACGCGGAGCGCTACCAGGAGATCCTTACGCGCCTCGCGACGGTGCAGGAGAAGCGGCGCGCACTGCGCTCACCGGACGACTGAGCGTCCTGTCCCGGCGGCGTCGGGCGCGCAGGGCCCGGACCCCTTCGATCGATCCGCCCACGGCGAGCGCGAGGCCGATGCCCAGCGCGACCCCCATCAGCGGCTGCTCATGGAAGGCGAGTCCGCCCAGCATGCCGATCCCCACGCTGTAGAGCGCCCACAGCAGCCCTGCGATCGCGGCGAAGCCCACGAAGCGTGCCCGCGGATAGCCGATCGCCCCGGAGGCGACGGTGGTCGCGGTGCGCCCGCCCGGGATGAAGCGGGCGGAGATCAGGAGCATCCCTCCGCGCGTGGTCAGCTCCCGCTGGGCCCACTCGAACAGGGCGCCGCCCCACCGCCGGCGTCGGAACCAGGCCGTCAGCGGCCCGGCTCCGCGACCGAGATGATGCGCGACGACGTCCCCGCCGAGCGCCCCGGCCCAGGCGGAGAGCAGCACCCACGATGCCTCGGGGCCGCTCCCGGTGACCGCGTAGGCCGCAGCGGTGATCACCAGGGTCTCGCCCGGCACGAGCGGGATCACGGCATCCAGCATCGTCACCCCGAGCACGAGGGCGTAGAGCCAGGGAGAGGTCAGAAGGGTCTGGGCGAGGTCCAGCACGGCATCCATGGACGAGCTCCTGCATCGGTCGGGCGAGTCGGTCGGGGCGGGGAGAGATCGATCGGTCCGGGAAGGCGGTCCGGGGAGGACCGGTGCAGGGATCCGAGGAGGACCGATACAGGGACGACGCTAGGGACCGGTGGCGGCACCCCGGAACGGAGCCGGCCCCGCACTCCTGACGGCGCACCGGCAGGAGGTTTACGGTTATCCGTCATCGCCCTGGAGGCAGGCCACCTGCCGCGTCACCGCCCAGCGTTGATAGCTTGCTCAGCGACGGTGGCGATCGCCCCGTCGGCGGCACCCTTCTCTCGGTCCAGGAGCTTCGACCATGCGACTGCCCGATCTCTCCGGCATCCAGCTGCCGCGCGAGCCTGCCCGGATCGTGCGCAGGTCGCTGCGCCACGTCGCGGGCACCGCGCTGGGCCTGGTCCTCGGCCCGCTCCTGCTGCTGACCGCCGTGCTGATGCTGGTGCGCTGGCGAGCGCCCTTCCGTCGGGTGCGCCGCTGGGAGCTGACTCGTCTGCGCCGCGCTTACCGCCTGCAGCTCGGGGACGAGGACGGAGGTTTCCTCGGGGGCCGACGGGCGCTGCTCCACGGCGCCCTCGCCGGTCTGCTCGGGTACGTGATGATGGATCTGCTGATCCTGGTCGCCGCCGTCGTGCTGGGCAGCTTCACGCAGTCCTTCTACGGCAGCCCCGTCACCCTCGAGTTCGATCTGTGGGTGATCAGCCGTCCGGCGCCGTCCGTGCTGCTGATCTTCGGCACCTCGAGCCTGGTGGCCGCGGCGCTCTACGCGGAGTTCGCGGTGTGGCTGCAGACCCTGCTCCTGCGGCGCTGGACCGGCGTGGTGCGCACCGACGCGCTGGAGAGCCGCATCAGCCGCCTGCTGACCACGCGGCGCGGCGTGGTGCTCGCGATCGATGACGAGCGGCGCCGGATCGAGCGCGATCTCCACGACGGCGTGCAGCAGAACATCGTCTCGCTCTCGGTCACCCTCGCCCGGGCCCGGCGCGCCACGGATCCCGAACGCAGCTCCCAGCTGCTGGAGCAGGCGCACACCCAGTCCCAGGCCCTCATCGACGAGGTGCGTCAGGTCGCCTGGCGGATCTATCCGACGGCCCTTGACGAGCACGGGTTGGCGTCGGCGCTCGACGGCGTCGCCGAGACCTGCCCCGTGCCCGTGCACGTCGACGTGCGCCTCGAGGGGGTGGTCCCGCAGGCGGTGGAGTCTGCCGCGTACTTCGTGGCGCGCGAAGCCGTCACCAACGTGGTCAAGCACGCCGCCGCGAGCGATGTGCGGATCACGGTGGTGACCCTCGCCGAGTCCGACCGGCGCATGCTGCGCCTGAGCGTCCAGGACGACGGCATCGGCGGCGCGAACCCCGAGGGCGGGGGCCTCCAGGGTCTGGCCCGCCGCGTGGCCGCCCTGGACGGTAGCGTGAGCGTGGACAGCCCGCTCGGCGGGCCGACGATCATTTCCGCGGAGATCCCCTGTGACTGAGCACCAGAACCGATCCGATCCGTCCCGCGGGCAGCGTCCGCTGAGCGTGATCCTCGCCGATGACGCGGTGCTGCTGCGCGAGGGGGTGCGGAGCCTGCTCGCCGACGAGGGCATCGAGGTGCTCGCCTCGGTCGGTGACGGCGAGGCTCTGCTGGAGGAGGTCGCCCGTCACCGGCCCCGCCTGGCCATCGTGGACGTGCGGATGCCGCCGACCCACACCGACGAGGGCCTGATCGCGGCGCTGCGCATCAAACGGGAGCACCCCGAGGTGGGTGTGCTCGTGCTCTCGCAGTACGTCGCGAGGGAGTATGCCAGCGACCTCCTGGGCACGGAGACGCCCGGCATCGGCTACCTGCTCAAGGACCGCATCACCGAGATCGACGGGTTCCTGCGTGCCGTGCACGACGTCGCCGACGGCGGCACCGTGATCGACCCGGCCGTGGTGCGGGCGCTCCTGCGCAACCCCGAGCAGCGGAAGGCCGTCAGCCGCCTGACCCCGCGTGAGGTCGAGGTGCTGGAGACCATGGCCGAAGGGCTCTCCAACCGGGGGATCGCCGACCGGCTGTTCCTCTCGCTGAGCACCGTGGAGAAGGCGATCAGCGCCATCTTCGACAAGCTCGAGCTCACCGGCGACGAGCAGACCAGCCGCCGCGTGCGAGCGGTCCTGCGGTTCCTCGACGAGCAGTGACGGGGCGCGGCCGCGTGCTCATCGGGGTGGCGAGGTGATTGACGCCCGGGTGCCCCGGTGGAATGCTCGACGCCGTCCGTGAACGATCACGGCACGAGCAGAGCGTTCAACGACCGAGCGCCACGATCGGGAGCCCCATCGATGAAGATGTCACGCCGCACCCTTGCCGCCCTCACCGCCGCCGCCCTGCCCGCGCTCGGAGCAGCCTCCGTCGCGAACGCGGCGCCGCCAGAGCTCCCACGGGTCCGGGGCGACGAGGCGCTCGCCCGTGCACGCGTCGCCGCGGATGTGCTGATGGGGGACTACGACCAGAACAAGGCATGGTTCCCTTCGAGTTGGTGGAACTCCGCCGTCGCCCTGCAGACCATCGGCGACTACATGCTGCGCAGCGGCGACCGTCGCTATCTGGACCAGCTGGACCACACCTTCGAACGCAACAAGGGCCCCTTCCCGGCCGGGGAGCTCTCCGGCGATGAGCTGTACGGCAACTTCACCAGCCGTGCCATCGACGACTCGGGCTGGTGGGCGCTGACCTGGATCACCGCCTTCGACCTCACCGGCGAGCAGAAATACCTCCACATGGCCGTGACCATCGGCGAGTTCATGGACGACTTCTGGGACCCCAGCACCTGCGACGGCGGGATCTGGTGGAACGAGGAGCGCACCTACAAGAACGCCGTCACCAACGGGCAGTGGATCCGGCTCACCGCCGAGCTGCACAATCGCATCCCGGGAGATGAGGCCTGGCTCGAACGCGCTCAGGTGGCCTGGGACTGGTACCTCACCAGCGGGATGGTCAACGAGGACGGCCTTCTCAACGATGGGTTGACCGACTCGTGCGAGAACAATCGCGACCGTGTTTACACCTACAACCAGGCCCTCGCGATCGGTGGGGCCCTCGAGCTCTGGCGGGCCACCGGTGATCCGCAGCTGCTGGAGAATGCGCGCTGCTTCGCCGACTCGGCGCTCGCGGAGGGCGCCCTGTTCACCGGCGGCATCCTCACGGAGTGGACCGACGTGCTGGGGGAGACGACCAACGACAACCACAAGCAGTTCAAGGGCATCTTCCTGCGCTACCTCATGGACCTCGCCGACACCACGAGCGATGACCGGTACCGGGACGTCGTCGCGACCCAGGCCGCGACGATCTGGGAGGCTGACCGCACGATCGCCGACGAGCTCGGCGTGCGCTGGGCCGGGAAGAGCACCGAGACGTCCCCGAACGTGTTCGACTGGCGCACCCAGGCGAGCGCCCTCTCCGCCCTGATCGCCGATCTCCCGAGATCCGGAGCGCGCCGCTCGCTGTCGGCCTCCCTCTCCCGCACACCGGTGGTGATGCCCGATGGAGCACCGACCGTCCGACAGCTCGATCTGGAGGTCGCCATCACCTCGACCGCTTCACGCCCGGTCCGGGTGCACCTGGAGGCGGAGGGACCGGAGGGGTGGACGCTCGACCTCGCCCCGAGCGTCGACCTGGAGGTGCCCGACGCGGAGGGCGAGCCCGCCACCGTGACCATCCCGGTCCAGATCACGATCCCGGCCGACGCGACCGACGGGAACCCTCTGATCGCCGTGAACGCGAAGGCCGCCGGCGGGCTGGAGTTCACCGCACGGACCGAGGTCCTCGTCGCCCGGACCGTCGACTTCGACGGCGGGACCCAGGACGAGCCGTGGCTGTGGGACGCCGGTGGCTCCGGCGTCACCGACGAACCGGGCCGCTTCGCGGACGGTAACAGCTACTTCATCTACCGCTTCCCGTTCCCGGCGAGCACGACGGCGGCCGAGCTCACCGTGACGATCAGCAACCAGTACCTCGTGGATCTGAGCCCGGACGGCGAGTCCTGGACCCGGGTGCTGGCCGAGGACGAGCCGCTCCGGGACGCCTCGAACCGCGCCGATCACACGTTCGACCTGACGCCGTACCTCGACGGGGACGACAAGGACGTCTACCTCAAGGTGTCCGACGCCTTCCCCGAGGACGGCTGGGGCGGCCAGGTGCACCACGTGAGCGCGCAGTTCAGCGGGTCCTGAGGGAGGGTCGGACGGGGCCCCTCGATCGGGGAGCCCCGTCCTCCACCCCCTTCCGATGCGAACAGTCCGTGCCGGTCCCGGAGGTGCGTGGCGGGACACCGAAGGTCTGGGGATGAGCGGTGACGTGCTGCACGCGCTCGCTCCGAGCTGCCCGGACCAGGACGGTGCCGGGAGCGGTGAGCCTGGTCAGGCGCTCGTAGGCAGCGGGTGCTCGCCCTTGATGACGAAGTAGCTGCCACGGATAGTGCCGGCGAGCTTCGACTTCTGGCGTGCGAACTTGAAGGCGGAGAGCTCGTCGGGAACCTCCATGCCGTCGGAGAGCTTGAGGCCCACGGCGCGCTTGCCGCCGTCGGCCCGGGTCCACAGCACGTTCAGCGCGAGACCGCTCTCGTAGAAGACGTGGACCCAGACGATGCCGTCCACCTCGTTGATGCTCACCTCGAGCGCGGGCGAGGTGATGACCATGTCGCGTTCCGTCCGGAGGATCTCCTCGACCCACGTGAGGGTCGCAGCCTCCTCGGCGGCAGGGGCGACGGTGAAGACGTGACCGTACTTGGTCGAGAAGTACCGGGCCTCGTTCGCGCGCAGACCCGCGAGGGCATCGGTGACGGGCGAGGATTCGAGACCCTCGGAAGAGACGTCGGTGAACGAGACGGCGCGGCGTGACATGGGGCCTCCTGGATCGGCTGAGGGAAGAGTACGCCCGCTGGGGCATCCTCAGCGCGGGACGTGCGCCGGGGTTCAGAGGCCTGAGCCCCTTCTGCCAAGCTCTTCACAGGGCGGCACCGGACGCGTTCCCGAACCACGTGTTCGATGCCCCTGCCACGGAGCCCATCCTTGTGCAGGACCGGATCGGCGAACCGATCAGGGTCCTCGAGAGGCGTCCCGGGAACGGTCCGATCACGTTCATCACCGCGGGGGTCGCTCAGATCCCCACCGACGCCGAGGCGACTCGCGTCGCATCACCGGACTGGGACTCGCTGCGCGCCGCCGTGGAATCCCCCGACGCCCTGCTCGACGTGACACGTGCCAGTGCGGACCCCGCCCCCGGTGCCGGACGCGAGGCCCGGCTTCCTCTTGGTGGACGAGCTACCGCGCCGCGCAGCACCCCGTCGGCGAGCGCTGTTCACCGACGACTCCGGTGAGTTCGTCCTCGAGGACGACGGGGACACCGACGACCGACTGGCCCGGGCGGTCGTGCCGTCGCCATCCGTCAGGTGGCGCCGACAGCACCCTCGTCTGCTCCGGATGACCCCCGATGACGGAAGAAGTCGGCAGATCACGGGGGCCTTGGTGCCCACGTCCGACGCTTCTATCGTCGGCGACATGACCACCACAGCAAGCATCCGCTCCACCGTCCCCGAGATCTCCGCCGAGGATCGCGCCGCCCGCCTCACCAGCGCCGGGGGCGCGTGGGCTGAGCGACTGGATGCCGATCGCACGAAGGGCCATCTGTCCTACGGGGTCGACGGCGTCGGCGCCGGTTCGGTGGCCACGACCGTTCGCGCCGGCACGCACTCTTTCATCGTCGACGAGCCCGCAGCGCTGGCCGGCGATGACGCCGGGACCAGCCCGGTCGAATACGCACTCGGAGCGCTCGTCGGCTGCCAGGTCGTCGTCTATCGTCTCTACGCGCAGCAGCTCGGCATCGCCTTCGACGACATCGTCATCAGGGCCGAGGCCGATCTGGACGCGGCGCGTCTGTTCGGCGCCGACGAGACCGTGCGCGCCGGGTTCTCCGAGGTGCGTCTCGACATCGAGCTCTCCGGACCGGAGACGGACGAACGCTACGACGAGCTGCGTGAGGCGGTCGATGCCCACTGCCCGGTGCTCGACATCTTCCAGAACCCGACCCCGGTCAGGACCACCGTCACTCGCGCCTGATCGCTGTCACTCTGCGCTGAGCTCGGGCAGCTCGGGCAGCTCGGGCAGCTCGGGCAGCTCGGCGCCGCGGATCCTCGGATCCTCGAGGTCACGGGAGTGCGGCAGGTACGGCGCTGCGCATCGGTGGAAGCTCGCGACGTGGCGTCGAATCCAGGCTGCACGCCAGATCGCGAAGCCGCCTGTTGGCGCATCAGTCCCCAGTGCGTCAGCGCCACGCCGCCACCTCCGTACGTCCACCCCAGTGCTCTGCGCCAGTGCGCGAAGTCGTGCTCTTGCGGGACGATCATGCTATCGCGGACGGACGCCGCGCCCTTGCTCCACGGTCGCCGCACGCTTGCTCCGCTGTGGCGATGGTGTGCGCGCCGAAAACGGCGCCGTTGTGTTTATGGTGTTTAGCGGTAGAATGGCGACATGACCACCAACGGTTGGCTGACCACCGGCGAGACAGCGACCATGCTCGGCGTCTCGCGTCAGCACGTTGTCGACCTCTGCGATCGCGGCGAACTACCCTGCACCCGCGCCGGAACCCACCGACGGATCCGACATTCCGACGTCGAGCGCATGATCACGCCTCTGCTCACGCGCGAGCAGGCGAAGAGCCTGTGGCTGCACCGCGCTTTGCTCGGTCACCTCATGATCGACCCCTCATCCGTGCTCGACACGGCGAGGTCTAACCTGCGCAGCTGGAAGTCCGTCCACCGTGAGGACGGGCTGGCGACTGGCTACCTCCAGCAGTGGGAGCAGGTCATCGAAGGCGGCGTGGACTCTGTCGTTCCGGTGCTCGTCGGCACCGATGAGGTCTCCAGCGAACTTCGTCAGAACAGTCCCTTTGCGGGAGTGCTCTCCGATGTGGAACGACGCCAGGTGCTGCGTTCCTTCCGTGAGCACTGGGATCGCGAGCACGCGGCCGCGTGAGACGCACCGATCTCGCCCACCTTCTTCGCGCCGCGTGCGACGTGGCCGGCGATCGCGACGTCCTGGTCATCGGCTCCCAATCCATCCTGGGCACCTATGACGAGGACGACCTCCCAGCCGCCGCCACCGCGTCCATCGAGGCCGACATCGGGTTCCTCGACGATCCGGACCGCGCTAAGGCAGATGACGTCGAAGCCGCCATCGGCGAGATGTCCCAGTTCCACCAGGCCAATGGCGTCTACGCGGAAGGCGTGCACGTCGACACGGCGACATACCTGCCATCAGGCTGGCGCGACAGGCTGATCAGCTGGCCGCTGCGATCATCTGACCCAGCCGATCCTCACTTCCTGGAACCGCACGATCTCGCGATCGCCAAGCTCGGAGCGCACCGCCCGAAAGATCTGGCCTTCGTCAACGCACTCCTCCAAACAGGCATGCTGAAACTCCCAATACTCCAGGCGCGATGCGATCTGCTGCCCTATCAGCATGCCCTCGTGAAGAACCGGATTCGCGGCTTCTTGAGCAGCTACGAGACCTGAGACGAGTCAGCGGACGGTTCAAGCAGCCGAGCGCGATCTACCCTCCACTCTCTGTTCCCCAGCCCGGCATGGTCACGCGACCGACATCGCCACCGTACCGAGCCACTGGGCGACCGTCTCTGCGGTCGCCGGGGGAGCGGACGGATGCTCGGCCACCGCTGGTCGAGGTCGATCAGGTGCTCGAGCGTGACCTCGGCCGTCGCCGGGTTGTGGGCGATCTTCCGCAGCACCTCGCCGGGCATCTCGGAGCGACTCGAGTAGGCAGGCTTGTCCCGCATGGACCATGAGTCCATCAGGGGACACACGGTTCAGGTTGCGGAGCGGATCTACACCACTCACGGCGTTCCGGAGTGTGGACCGGAGGCGCTGGGGCGTCCTCCAGCTCGGACTTCAGCGGAATCAAAAGCCTGACAAAAGTCTGATCGGAGCGATTTGAGCATCCGGGTTTCCGCAGAAAATACCGCTTGACCTGCTGTTTCGTAGCCCAGGCGGGGCTTGAACCCGCGACCGACGGATTATGAGTCCGCTGCTCTAACCAGCTGAGCTACTGGGCCGTGCGCCCTCTGCAGGGCCGCGACGAATCTACCATGGTCACGCCCTGTGACCTGGAGAGATGCGGCGCCTCGCCGCGTTCGGGGTGACGACAGCAGGCGTGCGGCGCGAGTCGCTCCGCACGACGCTCAGCGTCTGCTCAGGCACCCACCCGAGTGGCCGCGGCGCCCCCGGTGCGGGTGTCCCCGGCCGTCACGTCGGCGCGCTCGCGCACGACCTCCACGGTGGGCCGCTCCCCGGCTCGGGAGGCGTCCATCCACTCCTCGAACACCGAGCCGCCAGGCGCGGCGGCGCTGCGGCGGAGCAGCGGATCGGGGCCGACGGGCAGGGCGATCGCCCGGCCGCGCGGCGCCGGGGGAGTGGACTCCCGGGCACCGGCGATCGCATCGCGGAAGGCCTCGCCGGCCCCCTTGATCCGCCCGTGCTCGTCGAAGAGCCCGAGCGTGTGCTCCAGAGGTGGGAAGTCCGCGAGATCGCGGGAGACGTCGTGCGAGCACCACCAGGTGATGCCCCACAGTTCGGGGCAGTCCAGGGAGGTCTCCACGGTGCTGCGCACGAACCAGGGCACGTCCTTCGCCTCGAGGATGCTGCGCGGAGCGCCCACCTCCTGCAGCCACAGCGGACGCTGCGGTGCGGGGGAGAAGGCCCGGGCGAGCTCGAGGTAGTACTCGGCGCGGTGCGCGACCTCGTAGGAGCGGGCGCCGTAGCGCTGACCCGTGCCGTCGAAGATCCAGGAGTGCACCACAGTGGCGTCACCGAGCGCAGCGGACTGGTCCGGGGTGAAGGCGTGGTCGTCCATGAACCAGGCGGCGTCGTAGTTCGCGACCGTGTGCATGCCGCGCGGCGCGCCGTCACGAGCGGCTCCCAGCAGCGTCGAGGTCCATGCGCTCGCCTGCGCGACGTCGATGGCGTCCGGATCGGGGTGGTTCGAGGCGGAGAACTGGTTGACCTCGTTGCCGAGCGTGAGGCCCAGCAGGTTCGGGGCGTCTGCCACACGATCCGCCAGTGCGCGCACCAGCGCGGCGCTGGCGGTCACCACCTCGGGATCCGTGAACATGTTGCGGCGATGCCAGGTGGTCAGCCAGCTGGGGACGAAGTCGAAGCTCGACAGATGGCCCTGCAGTGCGTCGACGACGACATCGAGGCCCACGGCTGCGGCGACGTCGACCACGGCGCGCACGTCGTCCAGGCCCCGGGGCCGGATCAGCGTGCGATTGGGTTGGAGCAGCGGCCATAACGGGAAGATCCGCACGTGGTCCGCGCCGAGCGAGGCGATCGCCGAGAGGTCCTCGCCGACGGCGTCGAGGTCCAGGTCGAGCCAGGAATGGAACCACCCTCGGCGTGGGGTGTAGTTCACGCCGAAGCGCACCGGGCGGGCGCCGGTCGAGTCTGGGGCGGAGGCAGACATCCTCGTCCTTCCGTCGAACAGGTGTGGTGGTCGCCCTGCAGGGGGCAGGATCGCGGGTGGAGCACGATCAACCACCCGCAGGATCAGCGGAGAAAATATCGTCCAACTGTTACTATAGCGCTCAAGTAGAGGCGTTCGGGGCGGTGCGCTGAACTGTCTATTCAGGAGGCCTTGCCATGTCCACCAGCAGCACGTCCGGAGCACGCGGCAGCGGCAGGGGCCAACGGGTCACGATCGCAGACATCGCTCGGCGGGCCGCCGTGACCTCCGCTGCCGTCTCCCTCGCCGTGAACGGCCGCCCGGGCGTCTCCGACGCCACCCGCGAACGCATCATGGACATCGCCCGGGAGCTCGACTGGGAGCCCTCGCCCGCAGCGCGGGCACTTGCCGGAGCACCCGTGCTCACCGTGGGCATGGTCCTCGCACGCCCCGCCGAGGTGCTCGGCAACGAGGCCTTCTTCGGGGCGTTCACCGCCGGGCTGCAGGAGGTGCTCAGCGCCCAGGACTACTCGCTGCAGATGAAGATGGTGCAGTCGCCGGAGGCGGAGATCGAGACCTACCGACGATGGTTCGCCCAGCGACGCGTCGACGGCGTGGTCATGGTGGACCTGCGGGTCGATGATCCACGGATCTCGGCCCTGGAGAAGATCGGCCAGCCCGCGCTCGTCGTGGGCGGGCCCGGGCATCATGGCTCTCTTCCCTCGGTCTATGTCGACGATGCCCAGGCGACGAACCTGCTCGTGGACCATCTGGCCTCCCGCGGGCACTCTCGGATAGCGCGTGTCGCCGGCACCGCCGAGTTCCTCCACACGGCACAGCGCGATCGGGCGTTCCTCGACCGCTGCGCCGAGCACGGCATCGACGGGACCCTCCAGGACGCCGGATACGGCGCGCAGGATGCGGCGGTCGCCACGGCCGAGCTGCTCACCGCCACGAAGCCTCCGACGGCGATCATCTTCGACAGCGACGAGATGGTCCTGGCCGGCATCCATGTGCTGCTGGAGAGCGGGATCCGGGTGCCCGAGCAGATCGCTGTGGCCAGTTACGAAGATTCCGCGCTGGCACGTATGCACCGCCCGGCCATCACCGCGATCGGCCGCTCGGCCGTCGAGTACGGCCGACTCGCCGCGTCCCGCCTGCTGGAGGTCATCGCGGCGAGCAGGAAGCGCCCCCAGGGGGACGTCCCCTCGACGACCGCTTCCGGTGCCCCCGGAGCGTCCGGAGCACCCGGAGCCGAAGCCGGCGAAGTCAGGGCGATCGAACCCGTGCTCCTCGTGCGCGCGTCAACCGATCCGGAGGCAGAGCCGGTCCTGAGCACCCCTCCCGCCCGGGGTTAGATAGGTCATACTCGCCGGTCGGAGCCGCAATCGGAGGTGCGACCACCGAGGAGTCCTGCTACTGTTGCTCAGGTCGATCCCGCATAGCTCAATCGGCAGAGCATTCGACTGTTAATCGAAGGGTTGTTGGTTCAAGTCCAACTGCGGGAGCCACAGCAGGTACGCAGCCCCGGGGATTTCCCCGGGGCTGCGTTGTTCCCGCCCGATGGTTCTCGCGAAGGAGAGCACGATGCCCGCCGACCCCGATGAGGTCTTCCCGATCCCGGACTCCGCCGGTCCCGACAGCGTCTGGGCGGACCGATCGGGTCCGCGCACCCTGGTGGGTCGCAACCAGCGCGGGGTCGAGATCGCCATCGGCAAGGGCGAGGGCGAGATCAGCCCCGGCGAGCTCCTGAAGCTCGCACTCATCGGCTGCGCCGGGATGACCTCCGACGTCAACCTCGCCCGCCGTCTCGGCGATGACTTCGCGATGCGGCTGTGGGCGCACGGCGACTCCGACGACTCCGAGAACCGTTACGCCCGTATCAACGAAGAGGTCCAGCTGCCCCTGGACGGCCTCACCGAAGCCGAGATCGCGTCGGTCGCGAAGGTCTTCGGACGCGCCGTGGCCGCCGGATGCACCGTCGAACGCACCGTCGTCCCCGGCACCGAGGTCACCCACACGATCCTCGGGGTCGACGACCTGGGCGGGCAGGAGGACGCATGAGCATCCGCCCGATCCGCGTCGTCGGAGACCCGGTGCTGCGCACCACCTGCGATCCGATCCGTACGATCACCGACGGCACCCGCGGCCTCGTGCGCGACCTCATGGACACGGTCGACGACGACGGCCGCGCCGGGGTCGCCGCGAACCAGATCGGCGTGAGCCTGCGAGCGTTCTCCTGGAACCTCGAGGACCACGGGATCGGCTGCATCCTCAACCCGGTCATCGTGGAGCTCTCCGACGAGCTGCAGGACGACGACGAGGGCTGCCTCTCCGTGCCGGGCCTGTTCTTCCCGCGCACCCGCGCCGCTTTCGCGCGCTGCGTGGGCATCGACGTCGAGGGCCAGGAGATCGAGCTGGCCGGCGAGGGCATCACCGCCCGTCTCATCCAGCATGAGGTCGCCCACCTCGACGGCGAGCTCTACATCGACGGGCTCGAGCGCTCGGTCAAGAAGAAGGCATTGCGCCAGATCAGGGAAACCCTCTAAGCTCTGCATCAGCAGTAGAAGCATGAGCAGTCCGGCATCTCACACCACCCGGGCGGTTCCGATTCGTTGGGGAAGACGTATCGGAGACCGGAAGGAACGAGATGACTCAGGGCGTTCTCTATATTCACTCCGCGCCGCGAGCCCTCGCACCACATATCGAGTGGGCCGCCAACGGAGTTCTCGGCACGCCCTCCCGCATTCGCTGGGAGGAGCAGTACGTGGGCCGCGGCCTCGTGCGCGCCGAGCTGACCTGGCGGGGCCGTGACGACACCGGCCCCCGGCTCGTCAGCGCCCTGCGGGGAATGCACGACGTGCGCTTCGAGGTCACCCAGGAGGCGACCGTCTCGAGCGACGGCGCCCGCTGGAGCTGCACCCCGGAGCTGGGCATCTATCACGCGGCCACCGATCGCGCCGGCAACGCCGTCCTCACCGAGGACCATGTGCGAGGGTGCATGGACCGCGCCGGCGAGGATGCCGGGGCCCTGCGCCGGGAGCTGTCGATCGCGCTCGGCGAAGCCTGGGACGAGGAGCTGGAGATCTACCGACACGCCGGCGAGGGCGTCCCGATGCGCTGGCTGCATCGCGTCAGCTGAGCCCTGAGCCCTGAGCCCTGAGCCCTGAGCCCTGAGCCCAGAACGCGGCTGCCGGATCATGTCCGGCAGCCGCGTTCTGTGCGTCGTGCCCCGTGCACGGGGTGGAGCGCCGAGGATCAGGCGCTGGTGAAGACCACCGCGATGTCGTGACCGCCGAAGCCGAACGCATTGTTCAGCACGGCGATGTCGCCGCCGGGCAGATCCACCGGGGTGTTCTGCGCGATCCGCATCGGGGTCTCGGGATCGAGGTTCTGGATGTTGATCGTCGGCGGGGCGACGCGGTGGTACGCCGCGAGCGTCGAGAAGATCGACTCGAGCGCGCCGGCGCCACCCATCAGGTGCCCGGTCATCGACTTCGTGGACGTGACCACGATCTGGTCGGTGACACCGTCGAGGGCCGTCGCCACGGCGTTGAGCTCGCCGATGTCTCCGAGCGGGGTGGACGTGCCATGCGCGTTGACGTGCACGATGTCCTTCGCCGAGATCTCCGCATTTCCGATCGCCTCGCGCACCGCGCGGGCCTGGCCCTCTGCAGAGGGGGCGGAGATGTGGTGGGCGTCCGATGCCATGCCGCGACCGGAGGCGTAGGCGTACACGCGCGCTCCGCGTGCGGCGGCGTGCTCCTCGCTCTCGAGGACGAGGATGCCGGCGCCCTCGCCCAGCACGAAGCCGTCACGGTCCACGTCGTAGGGCCGTGAGGCGGTCTGCGGGTCGTCGACGCGGCCCGAGAGAGCACGGATGTTCGCGAAGGCGGCGAGCGTCATCGGGTGGATGCACGCCTCGGTGCCTCCGACGACGACGACGTCGGCCCGGCCGTCGCGGATCATGCTCATGCCCAGGGCGACGGCCTCGGCGCCGGAGGCGCAGGCCGAGACCGGGGTGTGCGCACCGGCACGGGCGCCGAGCTCCATGGAGATCTGGGCGCTCGAGGAGTTCGCCATGAGCATGGGCACGGTGAAGGGATTGACCCGACGGGCGCCGCGCTCACGCACCACATCCCACTGGTCCAGCGTGGTCCAGATGCCTCCGATCCCGGTGCCGACCACGACACCGAGCCGCTCGGGCTCGACCTCGGGGGAGCCGGCATCGGCCCAGGCCTGACGGGCCGCGACCATCGAGTACTGGCCGGAGGGGTCCAGCTTCTTGGATTCGGGCCGCGTGAGGGAGTCGAGGGCACCCGGAACGACCTGGCAGGCGAAGTCCACGGACAGGCCGTAGGTCTCCTTCCAGTCGTTGTCCAGCGTGCGGGCGGTCGACGTCCCGGCCAGGGCCGCCTCCCAGGTGGAAGCGATGTCGCCGCCGAGAGGATTGACGGTGCCGAGACCGGTCACGGCGACGCGAGAGCGGGAAGCGGACATACGGGCGGACCTCCGGGTCGGGGAGCGTGGAGCGAACGGCGACGCCCGGGACAGAAGCGTCCCGGGCGTCAGGAGGGGGTCAGGACTGCGCGCCCTCGATGAACTTGACGGCGTCGCCGACGGTGGCGAGGTTCTTGACCTCTTCGTCGGGGATGCGCACGTCGAACTTCTCCTCGGCGTTGACCACGATGGTCATCATGGAGATGGAGTCGATGTCGAGGTCGTCGGTGAAGGACTTCGCGAGCTGGACGTCCTCGGTCGCGACACCCGTCTCCTCGTTGACGATCTCGGCCAGGCCCGCGAGGATCTCGTTCTCGGTGTGTGCCATGGGGTTCTCCTTAGGTGAATGGATTGTGTGGCGGTGACAGACTACCCGCGCTGCAGCCGGTGTTCCGGCAGCGGCGACGATGTGGCCCGGGTGGCGTGATGCGGGCGACAGCCCGCCCGCACGCCGCGGTGATCAGGGGAGGACCAGCACCTGTCCGGCGTAGGCCAGACCGGCGCCGAACCCGAACTGCACGAGCACGTCACCGCTCTTCGCGGCGCCCTCCTCGAGCAGACGATGGGTGGCCAGCGGGATCGAGGCGGCCGAGGTGTTTCCGGTCTCGGCGATGTCGCGGGCGATGACGACGCTCTCGGGGAGCTTGAGCTGCTTGGCGAGCTCGTCGACGATGCGCATGTTGGCCTGGTGTGGCACGAACACGTCGATGTCCTCGACCGTCAGCCCGGACTGCTCGAGCATCTCGCGGATCTTCTTCGCGGTGTGCCAGACGGCCCAGCGGAAGACGGTGCGGCCGTCCTGCTCGAGAGTGGGCCACGGTCCGTTCCCGTCGCGGAAGTCCACGAGCGAGTTGGTCATCCGGATGGTGTTCCAGTTGTCGCCGTCGCTGCCCCACACGGTGGGGCCGATCTTCGGCTCGTCGCTGGGTCCGACGATCGCGGCGCCCGCGCCGTCACCGAGCAGGAACGAGATCGAGCGGTCCGTGGGGTCGACGAAGTCGGAGAGCTTCTCCGCCCCGATGACCAGCACGTGGCGGGCGGCGCCGGTGCGGACGAGGGCGTCGGCCTGTCCGATCCCGTATGCGAAGCCGGCGCAGGCGGCCGAGATGTCGTAGGCGATCACATCGGGGCGACCCAGCTCGCCGGCCAGCAGGGTGGCGAGCGAGGGGGTCGGGTACGGGAAGCTGATAGTAGAGACGATGATCGCGTCGAGGGTCTCCAGGTCGATGCCGGAACGCTCGATGGCCTCCTTCGCGGCGGTCAGGGAGAGGTCCTTGACGCCGACGTCCTTGCTGGCGCGGTGGCGGGTGATGATGCCGGTGCGCTGCTGGATCCACTCGTCCGAGGAATTGATGGGCTCGATGAGGTCGTCGTTGGGCACGATCACGTCGCCGCGGGCGGCGCCGTAGGCGAGGACCTGCGAACCCGGCACGGTGGGCCGGGGCTTGAGCGAAACGGCCATGTCAGTTCTCCTGGTCCGCGGTGGGGGCGACGCCGGCATGCTCGCGCACGAGCGAACGGGCGGCCTCGAGGTCATCGGGGGTGTTGAGGTTGGCCAGCGCGATGCCCTTGAGCTCCCGCTTGGCCAGCCCGGTCAGGGTACCGGCCGGAGCGACCTCGATCATCGCGGTCACGCCGCGCTCGCGCAGGGCGGCCATGCAGGCCTCCCAGTCGACCGGCGATGCGACCTGCGTGACGATTAGGTCGAGGTAGCGCGAGCCGCTCGTGACGATCTCGCCGCTCGCGTTCGAGACCAGCGGGACGGCCGGATCGGCGGGGGACAGGCTCGGGGCGAACGTGGCCAGCTCCTCGCGGGCACCGGCCATGTAGGGCGTATGGAAGGCTCCGGCGACCTGCAGCGGGATCACGCGGGCCTTGGCCGGTCCGTCCTCGCGGAGCGCCGTGATCGCCTCGAGGGAGCCGGCGGCCACGACCTGCGCCGCGGAGTTGATGTTCGCCGGGTGCAGACCATGACGCTCGATGGCGGCCAGGACCTCGTCCCGGGAACCGCCGACGACGGCGGCCATCCCCGTGGGCTCGGCGCCCGCGGCCGTCGCCATCGCCCGGGAGCGCACCGCGACCAGACGCATCGCGTCCTCATCGCTCAGCACGCCAGCCAGCGCAGCGGCGGTCAGCTCGCCCACGCTGTGCCCGGCGATCAGATCGGCACCAGGGAGGTCCCCGTCGGCGCCCAGCTGGGCGGCGGCGACGATCCCGGCGGCGACCAGCAGCGGCTGGGCCACGGCGGTGTCGCGCAGGGTGTCGGCATCGGACTCGGTGCCGTGGCGCAGAAGATCCACGCCCCCGGCCTCGGAGAGAGAGGCCAGCGTCTGCTCGACGCCCGGCAGCTCACGCCACGGGCTCAGGAATCCGGGCTTCTGCGCCCCTTGGCCGGGGCAGACGATCGCGAGCACGGGAACCTCCAGGAGGGAGAGAAAGAGAAAGAGGACGAAGGAGAGGCAGGGTCGCCGGGTCCCGCGAGGTGAGGGCCCGGGACGGGGCGGGAGAACACAGCCACCGGCTCGCCCCTCCCGGAGGAGGGACGAGCCGGTGGGGTGATCAGGACTCGCCGCCGAACGAGCCGGACTGGCCCGCGTTGACGTTGGTCAGGTCGTACTTGTCGATGGCCTGGCGCACGAGGGACGGATCGACCTTGCCCTCGCGGGCGAGCAGCTGCAGGGCCTTGACGACCATGGAGTGCGCATCGATCTTCAGGTGACGGCGGGCCGCCGGTCGGGTGTCCGAGAAGCCCCAGCCGTCCGCTCCGAGCACGCCGTACTGGCCGGGGATCCACTCGCGGATCAGGTCCGGCACCAGGAAGTCGTAGTCGGAGGTCGCGACGAACGGGCCGTCGATGCCCTCCAGGCGCTGCGAGATCCACGGGGTGCGCGGGTCCTCGGGGTTGAGCAGGTTGTGCTTCTCCGCCTCCTGGGCGTCCTTGCGCATCTCTGCCCATGAGGTCACCGACCAGACCGTGGCGCGCACGCCCCAGTCCTCGAGCAGGAGCTGGCGGGCGTGGCGTGCCCACGGCACGCCGACACCGGAGGCCAGCAGCTGAGCCTCGGGCCCGTCGCCATCGGCGGCCTCCTCGAGCACGTACATGCCCTTGAGGAGTCCTTCGACATCCAGATCCTCGGGCTCGGCCGGCTGCACCATCGGCTCGTTGTACACGGTGATGTAGTAGAAGACCTCCTGGAGGCGGTCGTCCTCGCCGTACATCCGCTGGAGGCCATCACGGATGATGTGGCCGAGCTCGTAGCCGTAGGCGGGGTCGTAGATGACCGTGCCGGGGTTCGTGTAGGCCAGGATCGGCGAGTGGCCGTCCATGTGCTGGAGGCCCTCGCCCGCCAGCGTGGTCTTGCCGGCCGTCGCGCCGATCACGAAGCCCTTGGCCATCTGGTCGCCGGCGGCCCAGAAGAAGTCGCCGGTGCGCTGGAACCCGAACATCGAGTAGAAGATGTAGAACGGGATCATCGGGAAGTCATGCGTGGCGTACGAGGTGCCCGCCGCGGTGAAAGCCGCGGTGGAGCTGATCTCGTTGATGCCCATGTGCTTGATCTGGCCGGAGGTGGACTCCTTGTAGGCCAGGAGCAGGTCGCGATCCACCGACAGGTAGTTCTGACCATCGGGGTTGTAGATCTTCGCCGTCGGGAACAGCGAGTCCATGCCGAAGGTACGGGCCTCGTCCGGGACGATCGGGACCCAGCGCTTGCCGGTCTCCTTGTCGCGCATGAGGTCCTTGAGCAGGCGCACGAGAGCCATCGTGGTCGCGATCTCCTGCTTGCCGGAGCCCCGACGCATCACCTCGTAGGCCTTGTCCCCGGGCAGGTCCAGCGCCTTGTGCTCGGTGCTGCGCGAGGGGACGGGGCCGCCGAGCTCCCCGCGGCGCTCCTTCAGGTACTGCATGACCGGGGTGTCGTCGGACGGCATGTACAGGGGCGCGTCGTAGACGCTGCCGCTCTCGAGCTGCTCGTCGCTGAACGGGATGCGCAGGGTGTCGCGCAGTGCCTTGAGGTCCTCGAGGGTGAACTTCTTCATCTGGTGGGTCGCGTTGCGGCCGGCGAAGTTCTTGCCCAGGCGGTAGCCCTTGATGGTGTGGGCGAGGATCACGGTGGGCTGGCCCTTGTGGTCCATCGCGGCCCGGAAGGCGGCGTGGATCTTCTTGGCGTCGTGGCCACCACGGTTGAGCTTCCACCAGATGTCGTCATCCGAGAGGTCCTCGACGAGGGCCTTCGTGCGGGGGTCCCGACCGAAGAAGTTGTCGCGGATGAAGGCGCCGTTCTCGGCGCGGTACGTCTGGTAGTCACCGTCGGGCGTGACGTTCATCAGGTCGATGAGCGCACCGTCGGTCGAGGACTCCAGCAGCGGATCCCAGCCCGAGCCCCAGATGACCTTGATGACGTTCCAGCCGGCGCCGCGGAACTGGCTCTCCAGCTCCTGGATGATCTTGCCGTTGCCGCGCACCGGGCCGTCGAGGCGCTGCAGGTTGCAGTTCACGACGAAGGTCAGGTTGTCCAGGTGCTCCTTGGCGGCGATGTGCAGCGCGCCACGGGACTCGACCTCGTCCATCTCGCCGTCGCCGAGGAATGCCCAGGTGTGCTGCTCGCTGGTGTCCTTGAGGCCACGGTTGGTGAGGTACTTGTCGAAGGAGGCCTGCTCGATCGCGGCGACCGGACCGATGCCCATGGACACCGTCGGGAACTCCCAGAAGTCCTGCATGGCGCGAGGGTGCGGGTACGACGGCATGCCGTGCTCGCTGGAGAACTCCTGACGGAAGCCGTCGAGGTCCTCCTGGCCCAGCCGGCCCATGAGGTAGGCGCGGGCGTAGATGCCGGGGGAGGCGTGACCCTGGAAGAAGATGTGATCGCCGCCGCCGGGGTGGTTGCGGCCCCGGAAGAAGTGGTTGAAGCCGACCTCGTACATCGTGGCGATCGAGGCGTAGCTGGAGAGGTGGCCGCCCACTCCGATGCCGGGAGCCTGCGCGCGGTGCACCAGCATCGCGGCGTTCCAGCGGTTGATGTTGCGCAGCTCCTTCTCGAGCTCCACATCACCCGGGTACTCGGGCTGGTCATCGACCGCGATGGTGTTGATGTAATCGGTCGCGAGGGAATCGGGAAGATGCAGATCCTGGTCACGAGCGTGCTGGATCAGGCTCTGGACGACCTCGGAGGCGCGGTCGGAACCGCGATGCTCGACGAGGCCGTCGAACGAGTCGATCCATTCCTGCGTCTCCTCAGGATCCGGATCCTGCGCATGACTGGGCAGATTGATGCCGATGGGGCGAGGGGTCTCGTGCGAAGTCACGATGTCCTTCTCTCTACGGGAGGCGATGGACCGGCCGTGGGGAGCTGTGGAGCGCCGGTGGGCACGGCTCCTCGGCCTCGGTTCCGGCAAGCCTACCGTTGCGAAAGGCGCTGGGAGCCTTCACAAGACCTCCCCACATGTGAGACGCCGAACACCCTCCATGGTGCGCAGGGCCCCACGATCGTCGGTGTCACGAGCCTGTCATGTCCGGGTCGGGACGTCGGCATCCGGGTATGCGCTCCTGGTGAATCTCACGCGTGTGCGTGCTCGAAGTGCGATGGGTTCACTCGTGACATAGCATGAGGGCCGCACAGCGCGTTCCGGGCACCTCAGGTGCTTCGGAAACTGCTGCGAATTCTTATCCCTACCTGTGAGGAGCTCTTTCTTGTCACCGTCGGCCGACGCCCCTTCGTCCAGCTCTCCTGCCGAGGCGCTGGCCTTCAGCTCGGGTCAGATCGTGCAGGAGTTCGGCTATGACGACGATGTCGATCTCGACCTGCGCGATGCGATCGAGGACGTCCTCGGCGACGAGCTCGAGGACGAGGACTGCCAGGAGATCGTCGACGGCGTCATCATGTGGTGGCGCGAGGGCGACGGCGATCTGACCGACGCCATGGTCGACACCCTCACGACCCTCGCGGCCGGAGCCCCCGTGTGGGTGCTCACGCCGAAGGCCGGTCGCGACGGGCACGTCGCCCCGGCGGACATCCAGGAGAGCGCCGGCACCGCCGGTCTCCGCGTGATGAGCACGGTGAGCCTGGCCCAGGACTGGACCGGCACGCGCCTCGCGAGCCGCACCAACTGATCTCACGCACGATCGGCACCTCGTGTGCGAGGTGCCGGCCCTCCGCCTGCGGAGGATGAGGGGCGTCCAGCCCCGCTCGGGTCGTTAGCTCAGTTGGTCAGAGCGCCTGGTTTACACCCAGGAGGTCGGGGGTTCGAGCCCCTCACGACCCACCTTCGAGAAGGCCCCTGATCCGCACCGGGAGTGCTGGAGCAGGGGTCTTCTCGCATCGTGGAGCCGAGGGCGGGACAGAAGGCAGGCGCTGCTGCCCGGTGCTGCGCGCGTCGTCGGGAAGTGCCCGCCTCGCTCAGCGGGAGACGACGTACAGCAGCACCAATGCACACGGCACCAGGAGCACGAGGCAGCCCCAGATCTTCGCCGTCTGCCCGTCCCGGGCCTTCTGCTCGTCGGTGCGGGGCATCTCGCCGGACGGGAACCCGGCCGCGCGGGCTTCGTCGCGGGTGCGTCGGCGCAGCGCGATCATCCGGTAGATCGCGACCGCGAGGAGACCGACGGTGGCGACGCCGAAGGCGAGCAGGATCAGGGTGTCGATGGCGCAACCTCCGAGAATGAGCGGGACCGGTGCGGACAGGTGCCAGGGGCGGGTGTGGACAGCGTCTCACGGCCGCCCGGCGCAGCCTGGACGGTTCCTATACTGGCACCAGCGTCGCGCGCGGGCCGAGCAGTTCCTTCCGGACCTGGTCAGAGTCCCGCGAGCGGCATCGCATGGAGGAGGAACCGCGCAGGTGAGTGCACCGAGCAGACCGTTCGACAGCGAGGCGATCCGGGCTGACTTCCCGATCCTGGGCCGCATGCTGGATCCGGAGACCCCGATGATCTACCTCGACGGCGGCGCCACTTCGCAGCGTCCCCGTCAGGTCATCGACGCCGAGGTCGCCTATCTGACCCACGACAACGCCGCCGTCAAACGCGGTGCGCACCGGATGGCGTCGGCGGCGACCGATGCCTACGAGGACTCGCGGGAGACCGTCGCCCGCTTCCTCGGCGCCCCCTCGCCCGATGAGGTCGTCTTCACGAAGAACGCCACAGAGGCGCTGAACCTCGTCGCGCGCTCCCTGGGCGACGGAGACGAGTCGACTCCGGCGCATCTGCGGGTGCGCGAGGGCGACGAGATCCTGGTGACCGAGATGGAGCACCACGCCAACCTCGTGCCCTGGCAGGAGCTCGCCCGGCGCACCGGCGCGACCCTGCGCTGGATCCCCATGGCTGATGACTTCACCCTGGATCTGTCGGACCTGGAATCGCTGCTCACCGAACGGACCCGGGTGGTGGCCTTCGCCCATCAGTCCAACGTGCTCGGCACCGTCAACCCGGTCGCGCGGCTGGTCGAGGCCGCCCGGGCCGTCGGCGCGCTCACCGTGCTCGATGCCGCGCAGTCCGCGCCGCACATGCCCTTCGACATCGCCGAGCTCGGCGTCGACTTCGTGGCGCTGTCCGGGCACAAGATGCTCGGACCCACCGGCATCGGCGTGCTGTGGGGCCGCTATGAGCACCTCGCGGCGATGCCTCCCTTCCTCACCGGCGGCTCGATGATCGAGATCGTCCATCTCGACCACTCGACGTACGCCGAGCCGCCCGCCCGCTTCGAGGCCGGCACCCCGCCGATCAGCCAGGCCGTCGGTCTGGCGGCGGCGTGCGACTATCTCTCCGCGCTCGGCATGGGGGCCATCGCCGAGCACGAGCGGGCGCTGACCGACCGTGCGCTGCGCGGCCTGTCGGGCATCGACGGCGTGCGCATCATCGGCCCGGCGGCCGGTCCGGAGCGCACCGGCGCGGTGTCCTTCGACCTCGCCGGTCGACACCCCCACGACGTCGGCCAGGTGCTCGACTCGCTCGGCCTCGAGGTGCGGGTGGGTCACCACTGCGCGTGGCCGCTGCACCGCCGCTTCGGCCTGCACGGCACCACACGGGCCAGCTTCTCCGTCCATACGACCGCCGCGGAGGTCGACGCCCTCATCGCGGGCGTCGCGCACACCGCCGACTTCTTCGGAGCGTTCGCATGAGCTCTGCCCTGAACTCCCTGTACACCGAGCTGGTCATCGAGCACGACCGACGCCCCCTGCACGCGGGGCTGCGTGAGCCGTTCCAGGCGGAGGTCCATCACGTGAACCCCACCTGCGGTGACGAGATCACGCTGCGCCTGCAGCTCTCCGGACGCGGCGAGGAGCAGCGCATCGAGGACCTCTCCTACGACGCGATCGGCTGCGCGATGAGCCGCGCCGCGGCGTCGATCATGGCGGATCTCCTCATCGGACGGACCGTCGCCGAGGTGGAGCCCGTGCGCGAGCACTTCGAGGCCGCCATGGGCTCCCGTGGTCGGATCGAGGGTGACGAGGACCTGATCGGCGACGGCGTGGCCCTGCTGGGCGCTGCGAAGTTCCCGGCCCGGGTCAAATGCGTCCTCATGCCCTGGAAGGCGTACCAGGCGGCCCTCGTCGAGCTCCGGACGCTGGAGGCGTGATGCCCGATCACACAGCGAGCGTCGGCTCCGTCACCGGGATCCTCGAGGAGGCCTTCCCCCTCGGCTGGGCGGAGGACTGGGACCGCGTGGGCCTCGTGCTCGGGGAGCGCACCGCCGACGTCTGCCGGGTGCTGCTGGCCGTGGACCCCACCGTCTCCGTCGCCCGGGAGGCCATCGACCGCGGCGCGCAGCTGCTGATCACCCATCACCCGCTGCTGCTGCGGGGCGCGAGCTTCCTGCCGGCCGATCAGGGCAAGGGTGCGGTGGTGACCGACCTGCTGCGGGCCGGCACCGCCCTGTGGTGCGGGCACACCAATGTGGACCGGTCCACCCGTGGCACCGTCGGTGCCTGGATCCGGGCGCTCGCCCTGCGCGATGCCCGCCCGCTGGTCCCGGGCCGCGCGGCCGACGACGGCGCTCATGGATCGGCGCTGTTCGGACTCGGCGCGGTCGGTGCCCTTCCGGCCCCGACCACCGTCGCAGCCCTGACCTCCGCGGTCGCCGGCCTCGTCCCGGCCACAGCGCGCGGCATCCTGCACACGGGGGATCCCGGACGAGAGGTCCGCACGGTGGCCGTGTGCCCCGGCGCCGGGGACTCCTTCCTCGAGGCCGCCGTCGCCGCCGGAGTCGATGCATACATCACCTCGGACCTGCGGCACCATCCCGCCCTCGAGCATCTCGAAGCCGCTGCGGATCACCGCGCCGTGCCCGCGCTCGTGGACGTCCCGCATGCGGCGAGCGAGGCGCTCTGGCTGCCGCTCGCACAGGAGCTGCTCGCGGAGACCGTCCCGGACCTCGAGGTGCTGATCAGCGAGCAGATGACCGACCCGTGGAGCGGACGCGCCGGCTGAGCCGGCCCCGCCCGACCGTTCTCAGCTCACCCGGTCCACGACGACCAGCCGATCCCCGTCGAGCTCGACCTGGAGCCCGGTGCCGAATGCGGCACGGACCACGTCGACGACCTCGTCGGCGGTCGTCGGGGTGCCTTCGACATCCACCAGGGCGCGCGTGACCAGTCCGCGGTACCGTTTCGCGTCATGCGAGATCACCTTCCGCACCCCGCCGCGCTCCTGCACCGGGGACACCTCGAGCACCCGCACGCCGGCCCCGCTGCGCATCGACATCATCGAGCGGTAGGAACCGGACCGGCTGTCGACGACCAGCGGGGAGCCGCTCTGTGCGAGCTCGGTGCGCAGCCGTGCGGCCACCGGCTTCAGGCGGGGTGCCCACCAGGATCCTGCCTTGCCCAGGCGCGACACCGTCGACGCGGCCGAGAGCCGGTAGGCCGGGATCCGATCGGTCGCCGCGTCCACGAGCCCGAACAGCGCGCTCTGCACGAGGACCCGTCGGTCGTCGGGGAGAGCGCGAGAGGGGTCCAGCTGGTCGTAGAGGACCCCGGAGTACACGCTCAGCGGCGCGGCTGCCGGCTCCTGCTCGACCTGCGCCATGCGCGCCACGAGCTCGGGGGAGGAGGCCGGGACGCCCAGCTTGTCCGCACCGCCACGGGCCTCGGCGGTGCGCACAGCGGCGCGCAGCATCATGCGGCGGGAGTCAGCGAGGTCCGGCAGGCCGAACGCGTCGAGATCGAGCGGTGCGGCCTCCGCGGGCGCTGGGCGGGTCTTGGTCTCCGAGGGGGGAAGCAGGATCAGCACCCCACCATTCTCGGCCGCGCCCAGGTGCTCCGCGGTCCCTGACCCGCGAGACGTTCGGCACGTCAGAGCGGTGACGACGTCGGTCGTGATGACGGCCGACGGTGCCGATCGGCGTAGACTCCGGGGCGGACCAGTCGGCCGGGCAGTCGCGTCCTCGGGGCTCACTCCCCGGGGCCGAGGAAAGTCCGGGCTCCATCCGGCACGGTGGTGGGTAACGCCCACCCGGAGTGATCCGCGGGACAGTGCCACAGAGAGCAGACCGCCGCCTGCGCCCCTCGGGGCACAGACGGTAAGGGTGAAAGGGTGGTGTAAGAGACCACCGCGGCCTCGGTGACGAGGTCGGCACGGTAAACCCCACCGGGAGCAAGGTCAGACAGGGAATGTTCGAGGGCGCCGGCCCGAGTTCCCGGGTAGACCGCTGGAGGTCGTCGGCAACGGCGATGCGAGATGGATGGCTGCCGATAACAGAACCCGGCTTACAGGCCGACTGGTCCGCCCCACGTCCTGACCCGGGCCGCGCATCCGTGCGCGACCCGGGAACAGCAGGGTCCGAGAACACCAGGGTCCAGGAACGCCAGGAACGCCAGGGACAGCGGGCACTACTGCGAGACAGAACCGGTGGGTCCTGCCCCTCCGCGCTGCGTCGTCCCTGCCGCGGCCCTCGTGGTCGTACTGGCCTTCGTGCCCGTCACGTCTTTCGTGCCCGTCACGTCGTTCTTGGCCTTCTAGTCGTTCTTTGCCTTCTTATCTTTCTTGGCCTTCTTGTCCTTCGTGGTCTTCTTCTCGTCGTCCTTCGTGGACGGCACGGAGCTCTCCCCGAGCGCCTTCTGCTCCTTGCGGGCGAGCACTGCGGCACCGATGATCCCGGCCTCGTTGCGCAGCTCGGCCGGCACGATCTCGGTCTTCAGATCCAGCAGGGGCAGGAACTTCTCGTGCTTCTTGGAGACGCCGCCGCCCACGATGATCCTGGTCGGGGAGAAGAGGAACTCGATGTGGGAGAAGTACTCCTGGAGGCGCCCGCCCCAGGTCTCCCAGTCCAGATCCTCCTTCTCCCGGATGGAGCTGGCCATGTACTTCTCGGCGTCGTCGTCGTGGAGCAGGACGTGCCCGAGCTCGGTGTTGGGGACCAGCTTCCCGTCCACGAACATCGCACTGCCCACTCCGGTGCCCAGAGTGATCACCAGAACCACCCCGGACGAGTTGCGGCCGGCACCGAATTCCATCTCCGCGATCCCCGCGGCGTCGGCGTCGTTGACCACGAAGACGTCGTGGCCGGTGCGCTCGGTCAGCAGGGCATCGACGTCGGTCCCGATCCAGGCGTCGTCGACGTTCGCCGCCGTGAGCGCGACGCCGTTCTGGATGACGGCCGGGAAGGTCACGCCCACCGGCATGCCGTCGGCGATGTCGAAGGAGCTGATCAGCTCGGCGACCGTGTCGGCGACCGCGTCGGGTGTCGACGGCTGCGGGGTCGTCAGACGGACCCGGTCCGCAGCCAGATCACCCTTCTTGAGACCCACGGGCGCGCCCTTGATGCCGCTCCCGCCGATGTCGATCCCGAACGCTGTGCGGTGCTTCGCCTTGGACATCGCCACTCCTGATCGCGGTGAACCGGGCGGAGGGACCGCCCGGCAGAGCGCCCCGTCCTCGGGGCGCCTACGGTGCGTCCACGATACCGGGCGGCCGGGTGCCGCGGAGCAGGGGTCCGGAAGCCGGGCGGCGTCCCGGTGAGCGCCCGCCTCAGACGACGGTGAGCAGCTCGGGACCCTCCGCGGTGATGAGCATCGTGTGCTCGAACTGGGCGGTGAAGGAGCGGTCCTTCGTGACCACCGTCCAGCCATCGTCCCACTGCTCCCAGGCCTGCGACCCGATCGTCACCATCGGCTCGATCGTGAAGGTCATGCCCTCCTCGATGACGTCGTCGAACATCGGTGCCGAGTCGTAGTGGGGGATGATCAGGCCGTTGTGGAAGCCTTCGGCGACGCCGTGGCCGGTGTAGTCCTGCACCGACTCGTAGCCGTGACGTGCCACGAACTTCTCGATCACGCGACCGATGACGTTGACCTGGCGGCCGGGCTTGGCGACCTTCACCCCTCGCATCATCGCCTCGTGGGAGATATCGATCAGCCGCTGCGCCCGCGGATCGATGTCCCCGACTGCGAAGGTGGCGTTGGTGTCGCCGTGGACGCCGTGGAGGAAGGCGGTGACGTCGACGTTGAGGATGTCCCCGGACTGCATGATGGTGGAGTCGGGGATGCCGTGGCAGATCACCTCGTTCAGGCTCGTGCAGCACGACTTCTCGAAGCCGAGGTAGCCGAGCGTCGAGGGATAGGCACCGTTCTCGACCAGCACGTCGTGCACCACGGCGTCGATGTGGTCGGTCGTGACGCCGGGCTCGGCGGCCTCACCGGCGGCCTGGAGGGCGAGGGCCGCGACGCGGCTCGCCTCGCGCACCCGCTCGATGATCTCGGGGGTCTGGACGCGGGGACCGGAGTCGGAGACCGCCTCGTCCTTGCCCACGTACTCGGGGCGCTCGATGCGCGCGGGCACCGTGCGTCGGGGGCCGATGGTGCCGGGCACCAGCTCGTCGCGGCCTTCTGGACGGAACCACACCTGCTCTACAGTCATACCCACCAGTCTCTCATCGACGCGGAAGGAGACCGACGTGACCGACGGCACGGAGTTCTTTTACAACCTCAGCACGGGCGACGTGGAGGAGGGGCGGCAATCGCCGGTGACGGACCTGATGGGCCCCTACGCCTCTCGCGAGGAGGCCCAGAAGGCGCTGAAGATCGCTGCGGCCCGCAACGACAAGTGGGAGCAGGACGACGACGCCTGGGAGGGCGCTGACGAGGCGTAGCACCACACGGCACGCCCGGGCCCGGAGCCGCTCAGTCGAAGGAGTGCTCCGGGCCGGGGTAGGTGCCCTCGGCGACCTCGACCCGGTACTGCTCGGCGGCGTGCGTGAGGTCGCGGCGCAGATCCGCGAACGCCTTGACGAACTTCCCGTGGAAACCGGACAGTCCTGCCATGTCCTGCCACACGAGCACCTGGCCGTCGCAGGAGGGCCCTGCCCCGATGCCGATCGTCGGGACCTGCACGACCTCGGTGATGCGGGCGGCGACCTGCGCGGGGACGAGCTCGAGCACGATCGCCGAGGCTCCGGCCTCCTGGATCGCCAGGGCGTCCTCGGCGAGCTGGTCCGCGCCGGCGGCATCTCGGCCCTGCACCCGGTGACCGGAGAGCGCGTTGACGGACTGCGGGGTGAACCCGAGGTGGCCCATCACAGGGATGCCGGCCTCGACGAGCGCCCGGATCTGCGGGACGATCGCGCGCCCGCCCTCGAGCTTGACCATCTCCGCGCCGGCGCGGATCAGGTCGACGCCATGGCGCACGGCGTCGGCCGGACCGGTCTCGTAGGTGCCGAAGGCGAGGTCCGCCACGATCAGCGGGCGGTGCACGCTGCGGGCCACGGCACCCGTGAAGGTGAGCATGTCCTGGTGCGTGGTCCCGGTGGTCGAGGAATGGCCGAGCACCGTGGTTCCTACGGAGTCACCGATCAGCAGCACGTCGATCCCGGCCGCCTCGAAGGCCTGGGCCGAGTACTGGTCGTAGGCCGTCAGCATCGAGAAGGGACGCCCGCGATCCTTGGCGTCGTGCAGATGACGGATACGGACCTTGGCCGGGCCGACGGGACCGGTGCCGGAGGGGGTGCTCACGATGTGCTCCTGGGCGGGTGGCTGGGTGATGCGGACGTCCTGCGGTCCTCGCGTGGACGAGCTGCCAGAGCGGGACCTGCGGATCCGGCGCGGACCCAGCCTAGCGGTGATGGGGAGTTCTCCCCCTGGCAGTCCATGGGTCCTCCGTGCCAAAGTTTTCCCTTGTCGGTATCAGTGCCGGCGTCGAGAGGGAGGAAACGAACATGACGTCGATCATGCGCAAGTCAGTGCGGGGCGCGGCAACAGGTCTGGGAGCTCTCGCCATCGTCGCGGGCGCATCGGGCTGTGGAAGTCTGCTCGGGGGAGGCGACGACGGCGAGCAGAAGCCCGCCGACGAGAAGGAGCAGCCCGCCGAGGATGACGGCGCCGCGAAGGACGACGGTGCAGCAGCCGAGGACGACGGCAGCGCCGGTGCCTCCGATGCGGGCGGCGACACCGAGGCCGCCGGTGCGGGATCTGCGGCGTCGGACGGCGGAGGAGACGCGGCGGCCGCCGGCGAGCTGAGCGACGAGGATCTGACGGCCGGCAGCGAGATGTTCGTCGAATTCCTCCAGGTGCTCGATGATGACACGACCGGCGCCTGCGAGATGATCTACGACCCCACGACGAAGGGCGCACCCAGCGACGAGTTCGTGACCGGGTGCGCGCCGGGACTGGAGTCCGGGTTCGAGGCCCAGGGGATCCAGCTGGAGCCGGGCATGTTCGACGCCTTCGACGCCTCCATGGTCGAGCTGACGGACAACGGCGACGGGACTGCGGCCGTCGCCGTGGCCGGCACCGACATGGGCATGAACGTGATCAAGGCCGATGACGGCGAGTGGTACGTCCAGGCTCCCATGTGATCCTTCGCGGATCACCGCGTCGCGCCCCGACATCCGCAGCGGATGTCGGGGCGTCGTGCTGTCGTCGGCGGGCACGACCTGAGGCAGACTGGGCGCATGGAACATCTCCACGACGACGTCATCCGAACGGTCTCCGATCGCGACGTGCGGTTCATCCGCCTGTGGTTCTGCGACATCGCGGGGACGCTGAAGTCCATCGCGATCTCCCCGTCGGACCTCGAGGCGGCGTTCACCGAAGGCATCGGGATCGACGGCTCCACGATCGAGGGGCTCACCCGCAGCTACGAGTCGGACATGATCCTGCGCCCGGACCCCGGCACCTTCGAGCTGCTGTCGTGGCGCGGCGAGACCAATGCGACCGGCCGGATGATGTGCGACGTCCTCACTCCGGACGGCGAACCGGCGGCGTCGGACCCGCGCCGTGTGCTGCGCGAGGCGCTCGCCCGCGCCGAGGAGAAGGGCCTGGAGTTCTTCGCCCATCCCGAGATCGAGTTCTACCTCTTCGAGGAGCCGTACCGGCAGGGCGAGAAGCTGCGACCGATCGACAGCGCCGGCTACTTCGACCATGTGCACCGCGGGCAGGGCCAGGACTTCCGGCGCGCCGCCATCGAGCACCTCGAGGCGATGAACATCCAGGTGGAGTTCTCCCACCACGAGAACGGGCCCGGCCAGAACGAGATCGACCTGCGCTACGCCGACGCGCTCACCACGGCGGACAACATCGTCACCCTCCGCACTGTCGTCAAGGAGGTCGCGCTGTCGATGGGGCAGGTCGCGACCTTCATGCCCAAGCCGATGATCGACCAGCCCGGCTCCGGCATGCACACCCACCTGTCGATGTTCCAAGGCGGCAAGAACGCCTTCCACGAGCCGGGTGCCCAGTACGGCCTCTCCCGCATCGGTCGGCAGTTCATCGCGGGACTGCTGCGCCACGCCCCCGAGTACAGCGCGGTGACCAACCAGTGGGTGAACTCCTACAAGCGCCTGTGGGGCGCGCAGGAGGCCCCGAGCTACATCTGCTGGGGCCACAACAACCGCTCCGCCCTGGTGCGGGTGCCGTTCCACAAGCCGACCAAGGGCACTAGCTCCCGTGTCGAGTTCCGGGGGCTGGACTCCGCCGCCAACCCCTATCTCGCCTTCGCCGCTCTGTTGGCCGCCGGGATGGCGGGCATCGAGGGGGAGTACGAGCTGCCCGAGGGCGCCGAGGACGCGGTCTGGGACCTCTCCGAGCGCGAGCGCCGTGCCATGGGCATCGAACCGCTGCCCACCGATCTGTTCCGTGCGCTGGAGAACTTCGAGAGCTCGGAGCTGATGGCGGCGACGCTCGGCGAGCAGGTCTTCGAGTTCTTCCTGCGCGACAAGAAGCAGGAGTGGGAGCGGTATCGCGAACAGGTGACCGACCACGAGCTGGCCTCGACCTTCAGCCGGGTCTGAGCCCCCGGGAGCACCTGCCCGCACCTGCCCGCACCTGACCCCGAGGGAGCGCACATGACGACGGAACCGCCCACCACGACCGGCGCCCTCGCCCGGCTGGGATTCAGCAGCACGGACCGGGTCCACCGGTTCCTCGCCGACCCCGTGCTCGCCGCGCTGGGACCGGGGGGACCGGCGCGCCTCGGCGCGACGGCCGACGGCGACGACGCCGTGCTCGGGCTGCTGCGCCTGGCGGAGTCCGCCCAGGAGAGCGGACAGTCGGCGCTGATGGACGACTTCCTCGCCTCCGTCGGCACGAAGGGCAGCCACGGGGAGCGCCTGATCCGTCTGCTGGGGACGTCCGTCGCCCTCGGGGACTTCCTCGCGCGCCATCCCGAGCGGCTCGACGCGCTGCGTGACGGCGACGACCAGCTGGCCCTGCCGGCGGCGACGGTCCGCGAGATGCTGCTGGAGGCCGTCGGCGCGGACCCGTCGGCCGATCTCCCGGTGGCGGGGGAGGGCGCCCGCGAGATGCGCGATGCCCTGCGCATCGCCTACCACGAGCGCCTGGTGCAGATCGCCGCCGCGGATGTCATGGCACCGTCCCCGATGGCGCTGCAGCCCCAGGTGTCCGCAGCGATCAGCGACCTCGCCGACGCCGCGCTGGACGCCGCCTCGGCGATCGCCCGGGCAGCGGTCGACGGGCACGAGAAGGTTCGCTGGGCCGTGATGGCGATGGGGAAGACGGGCGCCCGCGAGCTCAACTTCATCTCCGATGTCGATGTCATGCACGTGGTCGCCCCGGCCCAGGACGCGGCCTCGGGGACCGCGGCGGACGAGGAGGATCTCGTCGTCATCGGATCGGCCCTCGCCCGGGAGCTGGCCCGGGCCTGCTCGGACCGCACCTCGGAGGGGTCCCTGTGGCAGGTCGACGCGAACCTGCGCCCGGAGGGCAAGGACGGCCCGCTCGTGCGGACCATCGATTCCTATGCGCACTACTACGACCAGTGGGCGAAGTCCTGGGAGTTCCAGGCCCTGCTCAAGGCCCGCGCCGCTGCCGGTGATGCGGAGCTCGGCGCGCGTTTCGAGGAGCTCGTCGAACCCTGGATCTGGCAGGCCTCCACCCGCGACAGCTTCGTCGAGGACACCCGTGCCATGCGGCGTCGCGTCGTCGCGCACATCCCGCGCGGCGAGGTGGACCGCAACATCAAGCTCGGTCCCGGCGGGCTCCGGGACGTCGAGTTCACCGTGCAGCTGCTGCAGATGGTCCACGGCCGCACCGATGACCGGCTCCAGAGCCGATCCACCCTCGAGGCCCTGGCCCGGCTCGGGGAGGGTGGGTACATCTCCCGCGACCACGTGGCGGAGATGGACGACGCCTATCGGTTCCTCCGCTGCGTGGAGCACCGCCTGCAGCTGCATCGGCTGCGCCGCACCCAGGTGCTGCCCACCTCCGCGGCGGATCTGCGCCGCCTCGCCCGCACGATGGGTCTGAGCCGGAACGACTTCGACACGCAGTACAGCCGTACCCGCCGCCGGGTGAGGCAGCTGCACGAGGAGATCTTCTACCGGCCTCTGCTGGTGACCTCGTCGCAGCTGAGCGACGGCCAGATCTCGCTGACCCCGGAATCGGCGAAGGCCCGTCTCGCCGCGATCGGCTATCGCGACGGCACCCGCGCTCTCAGCCACATCTCCGCGCTCACCGAGGGCATCTCCCGGCGCGCCAAGATCCAGCGCCAGCTCCTGCCCGCCATGCTCGAATGGTTCGCCGACGGGATCGATCCCGACATGGGCCTGCTCGCCTTCCGTCGCATCTCCGACGAGATCGGGTCGGAGCACTGGTACCTCGGCCTGCTGAGGGACTCCGGACTCGCCGCCAAGCGGCTCACCCGGGTGCTCTCGGCCAGCCGCTTCGTCGGCGAGCAGCTCGAGAAGATCCCCGGCGCGGTGCGCTGGCTGGCTCGGGACGAACATCTGCGTCCGCTGCCCCGTGACGTGCTGGGACGCGAGTTCCTCGCGGTCATCTCCCGGGTGGACTCCGTCGAGGTCGCCCAGGACGTGCTGCGCCGGACCCGGCGCCGCGAGCTCCTGCGTATCGCCCTGGCGCACCTGACCGGGGTGTCGTCCCCGCGCGAGGTCGCCCGGGCACTGACCGACCTCGCCGAGGCCGTGCTCGAGGCGGGCCTGCTGGTCGCCTTCCACGTCGTCGCCCTCGAGCGTCACGTGGTCGATGAGGACGCCGAGACCCTGGACGAGGTGGACGTGGTCGACGTCGGCACCGCGAAGAGGCTGCGCGAGCGGCGCTCGGATCCGGCGCGCGCGCTCGGCGTGGAGATGGCGATCCTCGCGATGGGCAGCTTCGGGGCCCGCGAGATGGGCTACTCCTCCGACGCGGACGTCCAGTTCCTGGCGCTCGACCGCGGCGCCGGCGCGGCCACTGGGGAGATCGCGATCGCCGTCGCGACCCAGACCCAGCGGATCCTCAACGCCCCGGCCGCCGGGGCGGACATGAAGGTCAGCGCCGATCTGCGCCCCGAGGGCAGGGTGGGCCCGCTGGCCCGCAGCATCGAGGCGTGGACGACGTACTACCGCCGGGACGCCCAGACCTGGGAGAAGCAGGCCCTGCTGCGCGCACGGCCGGTGGTGGCCTCCGAGGCGATCGCCGCCGAGCTGCGGGAGGAGATGGACCGGCACCGCTATCCGGCAGGCGGTCTGGACGCGGGCGCCCGGCGCGAGATCACTCGGATGAAGGCTCGCGTGGAGTCGGAGCGGCTGCCCCGCAACGCCGACCCGTCCCGGCACGTGAAGCTGGGCCGCGGCGGGATGACCGACGTCGAGTGGAGCGCGCAGATCCTGGCCCTGGAGCACGGGCACGAGATCGAGGGCCTGCGCACCACGTCGACCATGGATCAGCTCCAGGCGGCCACCGAGGCGGAGCTCATCTCGGGCCGCGAGGCCCGCGAGCTGACCAAGGCGTGGGACCTGGGCTGGCAGGTGCGCCGCTGCCTGTTCCTGTGGAAGGGACGCGAGGGAGATGTGCTCCCGTCGGACCGCAACGAGCTGCGCGCCCTGGCCTGGCTGATCGACGGCGACGACTGCACGGCGTCGGACCTCGAGGAGCGGTATCTGCGCCGCACGAGGCGGGCCCGGATCATCGCCGAGCGTCTCATCTTCGGCACCGAGGAGTGAGGAATGAGGAATGGGGGATCAGGGATGGGGAGTGAGATCGACGAGACCGAGCACCCCGTCACGCCGTGACGTGGGCGTCGTGCGCGGCGCGTCCGTCCCCAGCGCCCCCGCGGAGACCCCGGCAGGCCGTACCGTGGTCGCTGTCCCTGCACCCCGTGCACCGTGCAGCCTCCGCACGCCCTCGCACCCTCCTGAGGAGCTATGACCACCCCGAAGCTCAGCGCCGACACCCCGCGCGGCCGCATGTACCGACTCGAGCCCGACGGTCCGCTGCTGTACCCCTCGATCACGAACGTGGCGGGGATGCGGGCGAAGGATTTCCTGCAGGGCTGGTACGCGACCATGGCCTCGAAGCGGGCACTGGAGATGTACTCCTGGCTGGATCGCAATCCTGATCGCGCCGCCGCCGAGATCTCCCGCGTCTCGCGGGACAGATGGGGCACTCAGAAGCGCATCGCCGCGGCCGCCCCGGAGTACACCCGCACCACCGCCGATTTCGGCACTCTGGTCCACGCGGCCTGTGAGCTGTGGGGCACCAGCGGCTCCCGGCCCTCCGACGCCGAGATCGGTGAGCTCGCCGACTCGATGCGAGCCTCCCAGGGAGCATTCGCCACGGAGAAGGACCCGCAGGCGCTCATCGCACGCGCCGGGATCCGCCTGGACGGCTACGGCCGGTTCCTGGAGGATTATCAGCCCGAGTTCGTCGAGATCGAGCAGACTGTCGTGAACCACACCGTCGGCTACGCCGGCACCACCGATGCGATCGCACGGATCGGCAACACCCTGCTCAGCGCCGACATCAAGACGTCCAAGAAGGTGCGCGGCGACTATGCGCTGCAGGGCGTGGCGGTGTGCCGCGCCGAAGAGCTCCTGGACGACGACGGCACGCTGCGCGAGATGCCGGAGCTCACGGGGGCGTTCATCATCCACCTGCCCGAGGCCGGCGGTTACCAGGCCGTCCCGCTGCGCACCGGGGACGCCGAGTTCGAGGTGTTCCGCGCCCTGCGCAGCGCCTGGTCCTTCGAGCCCGACGAGTGCGCGCTCGAGGCGAGCTCGGGGCCCAAGGACCTGCTGCTGTCGCTGCTGCGGGCCAAGGGCGGGATGGACGGACTGGGCTGAGCGAACCGGGATGATCCGCCGGGGCAGTCCGGCCCGGCCCGGCCCGGCCCCGCGGCCTCGACCGGCTCGGACGACGGGTCGGACGGTCGCGCCGGGCATCGAGATCACTCGGGTCGCAGCAGCCCCGTGGCGCGGGCGCGGGCGACCGCCTCGGTGCGCCGGGTGACGCCCAGCTTGTCGAAGACATGCACCAGGTGGGTCTTGACCGTGGCCTGGGAGAGGAACAGGTCGCTCGCGATCTGGGCGTTGGTGCGTCCGGCCGCGACCAGGGTGAGCACCTCGAGCTCCCGCGCGCTGAGCGCGGTGTCCGTGCGCCGCTCCCGCAGCCGTTGCGAGATCCGCGGATCGACGGTGCCGGCGCCGTCGGCCGCACGGCGCACGGCGGAGACCAGCTCCTCGGCGGGGGAGTCCTTGAGCAGGTAGCCGCCGGCACCGGCATCCATCGCGGCGGTGACGTCCTGATCGTTGTCGTAGGTGGTCAGCACCAGCACCGTGGGTGGCGGCACCAGCTGGCTCAGCGCCGGGATGATGTCGGTGCCGCGCTCCTGGCCGACCCCGAACTGCAGGTCCAGCAGCACCACGTCCGGGGTGGTGGAACGTGCCTGCAGCACCGCCTCCTGCGGTGTCGAGGCTTCGGCGACCACCTCGAGGCCGTCCTCAGCGCTGAGCACGGCGATCAATCCGCGGCGGACGATCGCATGGTCATCGGCCAGGAGAACTCGGATCATGCGGACTCCTCAGGAGCAGGGACAGGGTGGGGGAGCGGCATGACCACCTGTACGGCGGTGCCGCTGCCCGGGGTGGATTCGACGAGCAGGGTGCCTCCTACCGAGGCGGCCCGCGCGCGGGCGGATCGCAGCCCGAAGCCCGCGACCTGCTCGGGGACGAAGCCGCGGCCGTCGTCGACCACGTCCAGCATCACCTCACCGTCGTGGACTTCGAGCGTCACCATCGTGCGCGAGGCCTGTGCGTGCTGGACCGTGTTCGCCAGCAGGGACTCGACCAGGCGCAGCACGGCGCGAGCGGTGCTGCGGGGCAGGGTCTCGAGCTCGTGGTCCGTGATCTCGTCCCGCAGGGTGACGTGCGAACGGCCCACCCGCCCGGCATCGGCCACGAGGCGGTGCAGCTCGTCGCGCAGGGCGGTGCCCGAAGGGATCTCGGGATCGGCGGCGTCGACGAAGCGGCGGGTCTGCATGCCGGTGCGGGCCGCGGCGGCGCGGGCCTCCTGCACGAGAGTGCGGGCCTCCTGGTTGTCCGCGCGGTCCAGGGCGACATCGGCGGCATCCAGCAGCAGATGGATCGAGAGGTTCGACTGCGCGACCGTGTCATGGAGCTCACGGGCGATCCGGTCCCGTTCGGCGGCAGTGGTCGCCGCACGGGTCTGCTCGGCGATGGTGTCCCGCGCGGTGGCGAGCTGACGGGCCAGGCGGGTGCGTCGATCGACCTCCCGCTGCAGGGCACGGACCGTGATGACCACGGCGAGTGCGACCAGCGCTCCGATCATGGGGCCGGCCACTTCCCCCGGCATCGGATCGGAGGACCACGCGGTGTATCCGAGCACCGCGATGGCGGTGACGACCGCGAGCGCGACGAGCCCGCCGGCGAGCGGCAGTGCGTAGAGCACGGCGAAGTCCAGGCCGAAGGCCACCCATACCGTCTCCGGCCCCAGGGTGAAGGTGCTTGCCCAGACCACGATGCTCGGTGCCAGATACGCCAGGGCGCTCCAGGATCCCTCTGGGCCCGCCCGGTGGCGCAGTGCGCGCCGGGCGCCGATGGAGTAGATGGTGGTGAAGACGGCCAGCAGCGCGACCACGATCCAGCTGCGGGCGGTCGCGGGTGGAGCCAGCACGAGCCCCGTGACCAGCATGACCATGAGGTAGACGAGGGCATGGACGGCCCAGCGCAGGGAGGCGGCGAAGGGGGTCGGGGCGAGGTCGGCGTGCGACACCTCGGGGGCCTGGTCGTCCACGCCGTCGGTCGCCTCGTGCTCGGTCATACCGCGACCCTATCCGGCGAGGAGACAGGATGTTCCCCGTCAGGGACTGACCACGCGTGCAACGGGACCGAACCGACAGGATGGGCCCCTGCCCCGCGATGCTGCGGAACAGGGGCCCATCCTCGACAGTGCTGGGACGCGGAGGTCTCAGAAATGCCGGATCGCTCAGGCGGCTCGAGAGAGTCCGGTGACTCAGATGTCGTAGTAGAGCTCGAACTCGTGCGGGTGCGGGCGGTAGCGGAACGGATCGATCTCCGTGGTGCGCTTGAGCTCGATCCAGGTCGTGATGAGGTCCTCGGGGAACACGTCGCCCTCGGTGAGGTAGTCGTGATCGAGCTCGAGGGCGTCGAGTGCGGCGCCGAGGGACTCGGGCAGCTGCTTGATCTGCTTGTGCTCCTCGGGCGGCAGCTCGTACAGATCCTTGTCGATCGGCTCGGGCGGCTCGATGCGGTTGCGGATGCCGTCGATACCGGCCATCAGCTGTGCGGCGAACGCCAGGTACGGGTTGGCCGACGGGTCCGGCGCACGGAACTCCACGCGCTTGGCCTTCGCGGACGCACCGGTGACCGGGATGCGGATCGCGGCAGAGCGGTTGCGGGCGGAGTAGACCATGTTCACGGGGGCCTCGAAGCCGGGCACCAGACGCTTGAAGGAGTTCACCGTGGGGTTGGTGAAGGCCGTCAGCGAGGGGGAGTGCTCGATGATGCCGCCGATGTACCAGCGGGCGATGTCGGACAGACCGCCGTAGCCGCGCTCGTCGAAGAACAGCGGCTCGCCGTCCTTCCACAGCGACTGGTGGGTGTGCATGCCCGAGCCGTTGTCGCCGAACAGCGGCTTGGGCATGAACGTGGCGGTGCGGCCGGCATCCCACACGGTGTTCTTCACGACGTACTTGAACTTCATGACGTCGTCCGCCGCCTGCAGCAGCGTGTTGAAGCGGTAGTTGATCTCCTGCTGGCCCGCGGTGCCGACCTCGTGGTGGGCACGCTCGACCTGCAGGCCGGTCTCCTCGAGGACCGCACAGATCTCGTCACGCAGATCCGCCATCTGGTCGTTCGGGGGAACCGGGAAGTAGCCACCCTTCAGGCGCGTCTTGTAGCCCTTGTTGCCGCCGAACTCCGACTCGTCGCGGTCGGTGTTCCACACGGCCTCGTCGGAATCGATGCTGTAGAAGCCGGAGTTGACTCCGGTCTTGAACCGCACGTCGTCGAAGATGTAGAACTCGGCCTCGGCGGCGAACAGGGCGGTGTCCGCGATTCCCGTCGACTTCAGGTACTCCTCGGCCTTCGACGCCACGGTGCGCGGATCGCGGGAGTACGGCTCGTCCGTGAAGGGGTCCACGATCGAGAAGTTGATGATGAGGGTCTTGCGCTCGCGGAACGGGTCCAGGTAGGCGGTCTCCAGATCCGGCACGAGCTTCATGTCGGATTCATGGATCGCCTGGAACCCGCGGATGGACGATCCGTCGAACAGCTGTCCGGTCTCGATCGCCTCCTCGTCGAACGTGCTGGCGGGCACGTTGAAGTGCTGCATGATGCCTGGCAGATCGCAGAAGCGGATGTCGATGAACTCGACGCCCTCCTCTTCGATGTACTTGACGACCTCGCTGGGATTGTTGAACACATCTCCTCCATCCGCACCGTGGGGGCGCGTGTTGTGCTGACTGTCCCCGTGGGGTGTTCACCGGGCCGAGCTCCGCAGAGCCCGGCGGTCCGGGCGTCCGGGCCGGGGCTCGGGTGCGTCCAGCTTATGCCGTTCGGCACCCGGCTCCGGGAGGAACCTGGATCTCCCAGCCGCGCCCACTAGGGTCGACCCGTGATCGATCGCAAGGACCTGGGCTCCTGGATGGAGGGTGCCCCGAGCACCCCGGACTACGTCAAGGGCTCCTCCCTCGGACTGCCCGCCGACGGACCGGGATCCGTGGCCCCCTTCTGGCGCCGTCCGCTCTCGCTGCTCATCGACTGGGGCCTGTGCATGGCCATCTCCGCCGTCGTGTTCCACGGCGACGCCCTGGCCAACCTGCTCCTCTTCGTGAGTGTGAACGTCCTGTTCCTGACCCTTTTCGGCGGTACTCCAGGCCAGTTCGTCCTGCGGATCCGCGTGCACCCGGTACGGGGCCGCACCCCGATGGTGCTGCGCTCCCTGGCCCGCACGGGAGCGATGCTCCTGCTGCTGCCGGCCTGTGTCTGGACCCGCGATTCCCAGCCCCTGCACGACCTGGCCGCCGGCACCGCGGTGGTCCGGATCTGACCCCAGGAGACGTCATCACGGGCCCCGTCATCGACGCGGCCCGGACGGTCTGCGCGCTCCTGATTCCCTCGGTCGGCAATGATGCAACCCTGCGTATTAGTTCCCTGACCTGCATCGACAGCAAATGTCACGATAAGGTCACGGAGGTAACGGAATGGTCACGACAATTGGACCGTGACGTCCGCAATTGCTCCGGAACGCCCTGAAACTCGGGAGCCGGGAGCCGGGAGCCGGGAGCCGGGAGCCGGGAGCCGGGAGCCGGGGGCCAGAGGCCGGGACGGCACGTACGCCGTGCACGACGAAGCCCCCCGTCGACCGTCGGGCCGATCGAGGGGCTTCGAGCAACAGCGTCGCGCAGCACTGTCATGCAGCGGCGCGTGGGCTCAGCGGCCGCGCATCGCTTTGCGATTGGGGCGGGCACGTGAGGGGTCCACGCCCTTGGGGACGGACTGGCGGATCGAGCGGTGCAGCGCCGCCAGGCGCTTGCTGACCTGAGCCGACTCGTCCTTCGTGAGGGTCTTCTTCATGCGGGTCATGTAGCTGGGCAGCTTGTGCAGCGCCACCTCGCCCTCCCCGTCGCCGACCACGATCTGATGGACCGGGACGTTGTCGTGCTGGAGCACGCGCCGGATGTTGCGACGCTCCTTCTCGAGCAGCTTCATCGAGAGCGACGAGGAGTCCTCGGCGACGATGGCGATGCCGGCACGCCCGGAGGCGCGGAACAGCATCTTCTGACTGCGGGGATCGACCTGCACGGGCTCTTCGGCCACGTCCCAGCCACGGCGGATCGACTGCATCGCCGCGAGCGCAGCGCCGGGCTGGCCCTTGATGCGGCTGAAAGCGGCACGCTCGGCCTTGCGGGCCAGGATCAGCATGGCCACGAGCAGGCCGACGGCCAGGCCCATGAAGATGCCGTACCAGGGGCTGTTCAGCACGAGCCAGCTCACGAGCACGCCGACGACGACGGCCGCGAGGAGCGCACCGATCATCCACGGCAAGGTGGTGCGGTCCACCTCCTGGGTGTACTTGAACACCTCGATCATCTGCTTGAAGCGACCGGGCTTCTTCGTGCCGTCGGCCTTCTTCTCACCCTTGGCGGGTTTGGTCTCGCTCTTGCGGGCCATCATGTGTGGGGGATCCTCTCGGGGGCGCGCGAGCGTCAGCTCGCGGCGGCCTGGTTGCGGCGTGCGACGACGCTCGCTGCTTCTTGACGGGCGGGCTGGTTCTGGTCCAGGTGGCGCAGGTTCTCGGGGATCTCGCGTCCCAGCTTCTTCATCGACTGCGCCCACAGCTTCCCGGCGCGGTACGAGGAACGGACCATCGGTCCGGCCATGACGGCGAGGAAGCCCATCTCCTCGGCGGCCTCCGAGAGCTCGACGAACTCCTCGGGCTTCACCCAGCGATCGATGGGGTGATGCAGCTTCGACGGGCGCATGTACTGGGTGATGGTGATGATGTCGCAGCCGACGTCATGGAGGCGCTGGAGGGACTCGAGGATCTCCTGCGTGGTCTCGCCCATGCCCAGGATCAGGTTGGACTTGGTGATCATCCCGGCGTCCTTGCCCATCGTGATCACGTCGAGCGAGCGCTCGTAGCGGAACGCTGGGCGGATCTGCTTGAAGATCCGCGGGACGGTCTCGAGGTTGTGAGCGAACACCTCCGGCTGAGCCTCGAAGACCTGCTCGAGCGCCTCGCCGTTGCCCTTGATGTCGTCGATGAGCAGCTCGACGCCGGTCCCGGGATTCATGGTGTGGATCTGGCGGCAGGTCTGTGCGAACAGCCCGGCGGCACCGTCGGGCAGGTCGTCGCGGGCCACGCCTGTGATCGTGGAGTAGCGCAGGCCCATCTCCTTGACGCTCTGGGCGACCTTGAAGGGCTCCATGGGGTCCACGGCCATCGGCTTGCCGGTGGCGATGTTGCAGAAGTCGCAACGGCGCGTGCAGGTGTCGCCGCCGATGAGGAAGGTGGCCTCGCGGTCCTCCCAGCACTCGAAGATGTTCGGGCACCCTGCTTCCTCGCAGACGGTGTGCAGTCCCTGGCCGTGCACGCGCTTCTTCATCGCGGTGTACTCCGGGCCCATCACGGCGCGCGTCTTGATCCATTCCGGCTTGCGTTCGATGGGAACTTCGGCGTTCCGTGCCTCGACGCGCAGCATGCGCCGGCCTTCGGGAGCAATGGTCACCCTCATGCCTCCTACATTCGACGTTTCGGGAAGTCTATCGAGCGCCTCGGGCCCGGGGCGCCTCATACGGCGTGTGCGGAGGTGCGGTGCGCCACGAGTTCGGTCATCGCCTCCGCCGCGGAGTCGACCACATCGGCGACGGCGATGCGTCGTCCCGCCTCCTGGCTGAGGCTCGTCACCCCGGCATCATCGATGCCGCAGGGGATCACGTTCCGCGCCCAGGAGAGGTCGTTGGCGCAGTTCAGCGCGAAGCCGTGCATCGTGGCGCGTTTGGAGACCCGCATGCCGATGGCGCACACCTTGCGTGCCTCCTCGCCCTCCGGCGCGACCCAGACCCCGCTGCGGCCCTCGACCGGGACGGTTGCGACGCCGTGCCGGGTGCACACCTCGATGAGGGTCCGTTCGAGATCCCGGACGAAGCCGACGACATCGATCGGGATGGGGAGCTTCACGATCGGATAGCCGACGAGCTGCTGAGGGCCGTGCCAGGTGATCTTGCCTCCGCGATCGATGTCCACGACCTCGGCGCCGTCACGCGGCCTCTCGTGCTCCGCGGTGAGCTTGCCGGCGGTGTACACAGGGAGGTGCTCGAGCAGCAGCAGCGTGTCAGGACGTGTCCCCGCCACGACCTCGGCGTGGATGCTCCGCTGCAGCGCCCACGCCGCGCGATAGTCGACCGGGCCCGCGGGCAGGCCGAACTCCTCGTGGCGGTCGCCACCAGGGAGGGATTCGCTGAAACCGAGTCGGATCACATCGAGCACGAGCTCAGGCTACTCCGGCTCCCACCAGTGCGTTGTGGATGACCACCGGGGCGTCCGCGTGCGATGGGGTTCACTGCGACCATGGACGACTTCGACGTAGCCCGGTACGCGCAGGGGCCGTCACCCCTGCCTGGCTCTCCGGCGCGGCCGCGGCACGCGGCGAGGGCGGCCGGCGAGGGAGCGGTGAGCGCACCGTCCTGGCTGCGCGAGGAGGTGGACGTGGTGGAGACGGTCCTCCCTCCGCACGGGGCCGGGGCTCCGGTGAAGGTGCAGGGGCTCACCGCCGGAGGCCGGATCCGGGTGCGGGCGGAGATGCAGCTGCTGGCGGCGCTCGAGGTCGCCGGGGCTCTCGCGGTTCCCGGCATCGTCTCGATCGAGGACGACGGCTATGTCCGGGAGTCCGCACCGTCCCTGGATCCGCGGGGCGGGCGCCGTGCGGCGGAGTTCGGCACGCCCGCCACAGCGGAGCGCGCAGGGACCCGACGGGCCCGGGATCAGCTCGATGCGCTGGTCGATGCCCTGCACCAGCGGGGATGGGTGCTCGGGGCGGAGGACGGGCAGGGGGTGGGCCTGCGGGAGGACGGCACCGTCGTGGTGCTCGATCTGCGGGGTCTGATGCCCCATGACGATCTCGCGTCCTGCAGGGCGGATCGGCGGTGGGTGGATTCCGTGCTCACCGACTCGGAACGGACGCTCCGGCGACGGATCCAGGAGCCGGGTCCCGCCGGGCTGTACGGGGGACTCGCCCCTGAGGGGGCCGAGCCGGCAGCGGAGCTCGCTGACACTGCTCCGCGCGGCACGCCCGGCGCGATCCCCGCGCCCAGGGACGTGGGGCATTCCGAGCCGGCAGCCGTGAGACCCGTGCTCCGTGCCGGGCAGCATCTCGCGCCGGCCGCACAGCGCTCTCCGGACCCATCGATCCCATCGATTCCATCCGGCCCCTCGAGTCCATCGGGTCCATCGGACAGATCGCGGGAGACACGTGGACGTCTCCGCCGGTTCCTGCCTCGGCTGCGGGAGCCGCTGCTCGCCCGGCGGTCGCGCCGCACTGTGCTGACGACTGCAGCCGCGGTGCTGCTCGCGGGGTCGGTGCTCGGGACCGGCACCTGGCTCGTCATGCCGTCCACGGGCCACCAGCCGAGCGATCGGGCCACGGGGGCCGACGGAGCGACTGCTCCCGCTCCGCCGATCGACGATGCCTGGGCGCTGGCCGCAGAGCTCGCCGGGGCCCGCCACGCCTATGTCACGGGGCTGTCCTCGCAGCCCATCGCGACACCGGGGAGCGACGCCCTGACAGCCGACATCGCGGTGCGTGCGGCCTACGAGGGGTACACCATCGACGGAGGCGGCCCGGTGATCCACGAGGCGGAGGTCCTGGAGGAGCCGACGGCGGAGGGCACGGCATTGCTGCGGGTGCTGACGTCCTCCGAGGAGGCGGAGCTCGTCGCGGCCGACGGGTCCCGGCGCCTGGTCCCGGCCACCGCGCAGGAGAGCATCGAGCTCGAGATCCGTTGGGACGGGACGGGGTGGAAGGTGCAGAGCACGAGGCCGACCCCGGGATCTGCCCGGGGATGAGCACGCCGATCACCGGACGAGGGCCCGGCACCGTGAACGGTGCCGGGCCCTCGTCGATGGGCTCCTGCGGGGTGAGCGGCTGTCCAGAGGCAACCGCTCAGGGCATCAGAGGCCGAGCTCGGCCTCGAATGCCCCGTCCTCGAGGCGCTTCTTCATGAAGGTGAGGAAGCGTGCCGCGTCGCCGCCGTCGACCAGGCGGTGGTCGTAGGACAGGAACAGGTACATCATCGAGCGGATCGCGATGGAGTCATCGCCCTCGGCGTTCTGCACGACCGCCGGGCGCTTGGTGATGGTGCCGCAGCCCAGGATGCCGACCTGCGGGCTCGGCACGATCGGTGTATCCCAGAGGGCGCCGCCCGAACCGGTGTTGGTGATCGTGAAGGTCGCACCCTGCAGATCGTCCGGCGTGAGCTTGTTGCCCTTGGCCCGGGAGCCGAGGTCACCGATCTGGCGGGCCAGGCCTGCCAGGTTCAGGTCGCCGGCGTTCTTGATGACCGGGACCACCAGGCCGCGCTCGGTGTCCGCCGCCATGCCGATGTTCTCGGAGGCCGCGTACTTGATGGTCTCCTCATCGATCGAGGCGTTGACCTTCGGGTACGTCTTCAGAGCCTCGACGGCCGCCTGCATGATGAACGGCAGGAAGGTGAGCTTGGCACCCTCTCGCTGGGCGAAGGGCTCCTTCGCCGAGGCGCGCAGCTTCGCGATCCGGGTCATGTCGACCTCGACCGCGGTAGTCAGCTGAGCCTGCCCGTGCAGCGACTCCATCATCCGCTTGGCCGTGACCTTGCGGATGCGGCTCATCTTCTCCTCGGTGCCGCGCAGCGGGGAGACCTCGACCTTGGCAGGTGCCGCTGCCGCGGCGGGGGCGCCGGCAGCAGCCGGAGCAGGGGCCGACGCAGCGGCCTTCTGCGCATCGATCGCCTTCTGCACGTCCTGCTTGCGGATACGGCCACCCAGACCGGTGCCCGCGACGGAGGACAGGTCGACGCCGGCATCGGCGGCCATCTTCCGCACCAGCGGGGTCACATAGCCGGATGCCTCGGCGCCGGTGACGGAGTCGGCAGCCTTGGGGGCCGGGGCAGCAGCGGGAGCGGACGGCTCCTGGGACGTCTGCTCCGGTGCCTTCGGAGCCACGGTCTTCTCGCTCGCTGCGGGCTTCTCCGCCGGCTTCTCAGCGGGCTTGTCCTCGGACTTGGGCTCCTCGGCCGGCTTCTCCTCGGCCTCGGGGGCCGGGGCGGCGGGCTTCTCCGCCGGAGCGGAAGCCCCGGAGGAGTCGCCGACGACGGCCAGCACGGAACCGACCTCGGCATCCTCGTCCTCCTGGACGCGGATCTCGAGCACGGTGCCCGCGACGGGCGAGGGGATCTCGGTGTCGACCTTGTCGGTCGAGACCTCGAGCAGGGGCTCGTCGACCTCGACGGTGTCGCCGACGGCCTTGAGCCAGCGGGTGACGGTGCCCTCGGTGACGGACTCGCCCAGAGCCGGCATCGTGACGTCCTGTCCGGAGGCCGCGCCCCCGGCGGTCCCGGACTCGGCGCCGGCATCGGCGGGCTTCTCGTCCTCGCCGGCGGGTGCTTCCTCGTCGGTGGACGGTGCGGTGGTCTCGTCGGAGGCGAGGTCCTCACCGCTGTCGGAGGGCTCGTCCTGCTGGGCCTCGGACTCTCCGGCGTCGGCCCCGGAGTCGTCGGAGGACGACCCCTCGGAACCGGACCCATCGCCGATGAGGACGAGATCGTCGCCGACCTCGGCGTCCTCGTCCTCCTCGACCAGGATCTTCTCGATCGTGCCCGCGACGGGCGAGGGGATCTCGGTGTCGACCTTGTCGGTCGAGACCTCGAGCAGGGGCTCGTCGACCTCGACGGTGTCGCCGACGGCCTTGAGCCAGCGGGTGACGGTGCCCTCGGTGACGGACTCGCCGAGAGCCGGCATCTTCACGGTTTCAGACATGGGGATTCTCCTCTGGGGGACTCAGGCGTGTGCGTGCAGCGGCTTGCCGGCGAGGGCGAGGGCGGCCTCGCCCATGGCCTCGTGCTGCGAGGGGTGGCCGTGGATCAGCGAGGCGACATCCTCGGGGTAGGCCTCCCAGTTCACCATCAGCAGCGCCTCGCCCATGAGCTCGGAGGTGCGGGCCCCGATCATGTGCACGCCGATGATGGGCCCGTCCTTCTCGCGGATGAGCTTGATGAAGCCGGTGGTGCCGAGGATCTGCGACTTGCCGTTGCCGCCGAGGTTGTACTCGTAGGACTCGACGCCCTCCTCGCCGAACTGCTCCTTGGCCTGCTTCTCGCTGAGGCCGACGGAACCGACCTCCGGCTCGCAGTAGGTGATGCGCTCGATGCCGGACTCGACGATCGGGGCGGGATTCTGGCCGGCGATGCGCTCGGCGGCGAAGATGCCCTGCGCGAAGCCGCGGTGGGCCAGCTGCAGGCCGGGGACGATGTCGCCGACGGCGTAGATGCCGGGGACGTTGGTCTCCAGGGTCTCCTTGTTCGCGAGCACGAAACCGCGATCCATCTCGATGCCCTGGTCCTCGTAGCCGAGGCCCGAGGTGTTCGGGCCGCGACCGACGGCGACCAGCAGGTAGTCGCCCTCGAGGACCTTGCCGTCGGCGAGGGTGACCGTCACGCCGCTGTCGTTCTGCTCGGCCTTCTCGGTGAAGACACCGAGCGAGTAGGCGATGCCGCGCTTCTTGAACGCGCGCTCGAGCGCCTTGGAGATCGACTCGTCCTCGTTGGCGACCAGGTGGGGGAGGCCCTCGACAATGGTCACCGACTCCGCCCCGAGGGACTTCCAGATCGAGGCGAACTCGACGCCGATGACGCCGCCGCCCAGGATGATCGGGTTCTTCGGGACCTCGGGCAGCTGCAGAGCCGTCTCGGAGTCCAGGAAGCGACCACCCAGGTCGATGCCGGGGATCGACTTCGAGAAGGACCCGGAGGCCAGGATGATGTTCTTGGCGGTGAGCTCGCGCGTCCCGCCGTCCGTCTCGACCGAGACCGTCTTCGGCCCGCTGAGGCGGCCGAAGCCCTCGACGTACTCGACCTTCGAGGACTTCACGAGTCCCTGCAGTCCCTTGTAGAGGCGCGAGACGATCTTGTCCTTGAAGCCGAGGACCTTCTCGGCATCGATGGAGTTCAAGGTGAGGTCCAGGCCGACGGCCTTGGCCTCGGACGGGGCGTCGGCGAGCTCGCCGACGTGCAGCATGGCCTTCGTCGGGACGCAGCCTCGGTGCAGGCAGGTGCCGCCGAGCTTGTCCTTCTCCACGAGGGCGATCTTCTGGCCGAGCTGGGCTCCGCGCAGCGCGGCCGCATAGCCGCCGCTGCCACCGCCCAGGATCACGACGTCGAACTGGTCAGTGGATGTGTCAGCCACCTGTGTGCTCCTCGGTGTGTACGTTTCTCCGCAGCACGCGCTGACCCTGATGGCCGACGGCGCCGCCTGCGTGTCCCATGCTAGGCCACGAGGCGGTGCCGACAGGCCCGCTCCACGGGATGTTCCATGCCGTGGCGCGGCGAGGATCACTCGCCGGAGGCCGCCGCGCGGTCCTCGAGCACCTGCAGGACCGTGCGCACGCTCATACCGGTCGCACCCTTGCCCATGTACCCCAGGGGGGCGGAGGCGAAGCCGGGGCCCGCGATGTCCAGGTGGGCCCACTCGGTCTCGCCCACGAACTCCTGCAGGAAGACGCCCGCGGAGAGCGCTCCGCCGGGACGGTCCCCGATGTTCCGGAGGTCCGCGACGCGGCCGGTGAGATCAGCGCGCAGCTCCGCCGGGAAGGGCAGCGGCCAGAAGGGCTCTCCGGTGGTGCCGGAGGCCGTCATGACCACGTCGCGTCCGAGCTCGGTGCCCATCACCGCGGCGGTGCGCTTGCCCAGCGCCACCACGGCGGCGCCGGTCAGCGTCGCCACGTCCATCACCAGATCCGGCTTCTCAGCCACGGCGTCGACCAGGGCGTCGGCCATGACCATACGTCCCTCGGCGTCGGTGTTGAGCACCTCGACCGTCTTCCCGTTACGCATGGTGACCACGTCACCGGGGCGCTGGGCACCGCCACCGGGCATGTTCTCGGCGATCGCGAGATAGGTGGTGACCTTGACGTCGAGGCCGAGCCTGGCGGCGCCGATGGTCGCGCCGAGCACGGTGGCCGCGCCGGTCATGTCAGAGGTCATGTCGTCCATGCCGGCGGCAGGCTTCAGCGAGATGCCGCCGGTGTCGAAGGTGATGCCCTTGCCGACCAGGGCGACGGAGCTGCGGGCGCTCTGGGGGGCGTAGTCGACGCGCACCAGACGCGGCGGACGGGTCGACCCCTGGCCCACACCCACGATGCCGCCGTAGCCGCCGTCGGCGAGCTGCTTCTCGTCGAGCACGGTGACGGTGAGGGGCAGGCCCTCCACGAGCTCCTGGGTGCGGCGCGCGAACTCCTCGGGGTAGAGCAGGTTCGGCGGGGTGTTGACCAGGTCGCGGGTGAGATCGACGATCTCGGAGAGCACGGTGGCGCGCTCGGCGGCGCCCGCTGCCGACTCCTCGGAGCTCAGGGCGGTGACCGCCGTGAGGGCGCCCTTGGGGGCCGGGCCACCGGTGGCGGTCTTGTGTGCGACGAAGGCGTAGGCCCCCAGGGCTGCGCCCTCGAGGGCGGCGGCAAGCTGGTCGGCGGTGCCGCCGGGCAGGGCGATCGCGGCGGAGCCGACGCCGGCCAGAGCTCGGGTCGCCGCGCCGAAGGCGAGACGGAGGTCCTCGGCGGAGGTCGCGGCGAGATCCTCCTCACCGAGACCGACCAGCAGCATGGAGCCGGCTCCGGTCAGTCCGAAGGCAGGGATGCGGTGCACGTCGCCGCGGGCGGCGGAGGGGTCGAGACCGGCGATGGCCTCGGTGATCTCGGGTGCGCCGGGCACGCTCGAGGGGGCGTCGCCCGCTCCGCGGAGGAGGGGCAGGATGAGGACGTCGGCCTCGACGTCGCGCAGGGATGTATCGGTCACTGAAATGGTGGGCATGGTTCTATCGTAGAGGCGGCCCGGACCGGATGTCCGCGCCCCACGGAGCCACGTCGGATCGTCGACGACGGTGCCGTGCGCGCTCACGCGAGCGAGAACACAGGAACAGGACGGGCGGGTCGATGCTGGCACTGAGCATCCTGGTGTCGGTGGTGTGCTCCCTGACGGCACTGCTGGGGATCTACTACGCCGTGCGGGACCTCAGCGCGGATCTGGTCCTCCTCGGTGCCTGCGCACTGGTGGCCCTGGTCTGGGCGATCTTCGGGATCACGCTCGGCCTGCGGGACCTGGGCGGTGGACATCCCGAGGATCGGATCACCCTGTACGGCTATCTCCTCACCGGCTTCGCCATGGTGCTCGGCGGCGGCTGGGTCTCGCTGTGGGAGCGCAGCCGCTGGGGGAGCCTCGTCATCGCCGTCGTCTCGCTCGTGGCCATGGTGCTGCTGATGCGGCTCCATCAGATCTGGCCGGGAGGCTTCGCATGACCGACAGGGACACCCGCAGGGACACCGACCTCGGGACGACAGTCGCCGGCAGCAGCTCGCAGGGCTCCCGCAGCCCCCGCAGCGGGAGCCGTGGATTCGAAGCGGTGCTGATCATCCTCTATGCGCTCTTCGCCACCGCGGCGACGGCCCGCAGCGTGGTCCAGATGCTCCGGGACTTCTCCTTCGCCCCGGTCGCCTATCTGCTGTCCCTGGCCGCCGCGCTCACCTACATCGCCGTGAGCATCGCCCTGGTCAGGGGCGGGAGGCGCTCGCGCATCGCCCTGGTCCTGTGCCTGGTCGAACTCATGGGCGTGCTGGGCGTGGGCACGCTGAGCCTGCTGGACCCGGCCCTGTTCCCGGACGCCTCCGTCTGGTCGGTGTTCGGCGAGGGCTACGGGTACGTGCCTCTGCTGCTGCCCGTCATCGCCCTGGTCTACCTCCTCCGCGGACGGCACCGCGCGCCGCAGACGGCGGACGACGCCCGCTGACCGCGTACGGTATCCCCGTGACCACGAACGACACCTTGCACGAGAGCACGCACGCCACCACGCGGCGCGGGCCGTACGCGGCCCTTTTCCAGCATGTCCTCAGCCGGCTCGACGCCGAGCAGGCCCACCGTCTCACCGTGAGGTCCCTGCGGCTGGCCCATTCCCTGCCCGGCGGTCCCGCAGCCCTGCGCACGCTCTTCAGGACGCCCGACCCGATGCGGGATCCGCGGCCCGCCCGGCGCGTGCTGGGCGTCGAGCACCGCAGTCCCCTGGGGCTGGCGGCCGGCTTCGACAAGGACGGCGAGATCCCGCTGGCACTGCTGGACATGGGCTTCGGCCACGTCGAGGTGGGCACCGTGACCGCGAAGGCGCAGCCGGGGAACCCGGCCCCGCGCTCCTTCCGGTTGATCCCGGATCGCGCCCTGATCAACCGCATGGGCTTCAACAACCATGGCGCCGGGGCGCTGGCGAAGTCACTCGCCGTCGCGCGCCGCACCGAGCGGGGACAGCGCGCCGTGATCGGCGTGAACATCGGCAAGTCCAAGGTGACCGCCCTCGAGGACGCCGCCGAGGACTACCGCTTCTCGGCCCGCATCCTGGCCCCCTATGCCAGCTATCTGGCGATCAACGTCTCCAGCCCGAACACGCCGGGACTGCGCGACCTGCAGACCGTCGACATGCTCCGACCCATCCTGGAGGCCGTGCTCGACGAGGCCCGCCAGGCGGAGCGCCGTCTGGGTCGCGATCTGCCCGTCCTGGTGAAGATCGCGCCCGACCTGCACGACGACGACGTGCGTGCCGCCGCCGAGCTCGCGACCGAGGTGGGGCTCGCCGGAGTGATCGCCACCAACACGACCATCGCACGGCCGGAGTCGCTGCGGACCGAGCGTGCCCGCATCGAGGCGATCGGCGCGGGGGGACTCTCCGGGCCGATGCTCGGCGATCGCTCGCTCGAGGTGCTCCGGCTCCTGCGCGGGACCCTGCCCGCCGAGTCGGTGATCATCAGCTGCGGGGGAGTCACCACGTCAGCGGACGTCCGCACCCGCCTCGAGGCCGGCGCCGATCTCGTGCAGGGCTACACGGCGATGATCTACGAGGGTCCGTCCTGGCCCGGCCGGATGGCACGTGAGCTCGGCCCCCTCTCATGACGCGGTGCGTCCGGACCGTCGGCGGCTCGGCCTAGGCTGGGACCATGGACGAGGATCTCTTCTCGCTCGGCGGAGACGCGCCGGCGCCGCGCACGCTCTCTGATCGCAACGTCGATCATCGGGCGCCCCTGGCCGTCCGCATGCGCCCGCGCTCCCTCGAGGAGATCGTCGGGCAGAAGTCCGCGCTCGAGCCCGGCAGCCCGTTGCGCCGACTGGTCGCGGCGGACGACTCCCGGACCTCCCCGAGCTCGGTGATCCTGTGGGGTCCCCCCGGCACCGGCAAGACGACACTCGCCTATGTGGTGGCGCAGTCCGGGGACCGCGAGTTCGTCGAGGTCTCCGCGGTGCTCGCCGGGGTCAAGGACATCCGTGAGGTCGTCGACCAGGCTCGCTCCCGGCTCCGCACCGTCGGCCGCGAGACGGTCCTGTTCGTCGACGAGGTGCACCGCTTCTCCAAGTCCCAGCAGGACGCCCTGCTGCCCAGCGTCGAGAACCGCTGGGTGACCCTGATCGCCGCGACCACCGAGAACCCGTACTTCTCCGTGATCTCGCCGCTGCTCTCCCGCTCGATCGTGCTGACCCTGGAGTCCCTCGAGCGGACGGACCTCGACACCCTGGTGGACCGGGCGCTGGCGGATGACCGCGGGCTCGGCGGGGCCGTCACCCTGACCGACGATGCCCGCGAGGCCCTGCTGAGGCTGGGAGGAGGGGACGCCCGCAAGATCCTCACCTCTCTCGAGGCCGCTGCGGCCGCCGCCCTCATGAAGGAGTCGCGCGAGATCGATGCGGGCACTCTCGCCCAGGCCGTGAACAGGGCCGCCCTGCGCTACGACCGCGCCGGGGACCAGCACTACGACGTCACCAGCGCCTTCATCAAGTCCATGCGCGGCAGCGATGTGGACGCCTCCCTGCACTACCTCGCCCAGATGATCGAGTCGGGGGAGGACCCCCGGTTCATCGCCCGCCGTGTGGTGATCGCGGCCGGCGAGGAGGTGGGCATGGCCGATCCGACCGCGCTGCAGGTCGCGGTCGCCGCTATGCAGGCGGTGCAGATGCTCGGCATGCCGGAGGGCCGGATCCCGCTCGCGCAGGCCGTCGTGCACATCGCGACGGCCCCGAAGTCCAACGCCTCCTACCGGGCCCTGGACGCCGCGATCGCCGATGTGCGCGCGGGGAAGGGCAGCGGGGTTCCCGCCCATCTTCGCGATGCCCACTACGCCGGCGCGAAGAAGCTCGGCCACGGGACCGAGTACCGCTACGCGCATGACGCGCCGCACGGCGTGGTGGCGCAGCAGTATGCGCCGGACGATCTCGTGGGGATGGACTACTACCACCCCACGGGGCACGGCAACGAAGCCCAGACCAGCCGACGGGTCGAAGCGCTGCGACGGATCCTGCGCTCTGCCGAGGGCTCCTGATCGGGCTCGTCGGACGAGGCGGAGCGCCCCTGCGTGAGCCGCTCTGGCGGCCGCTCTGTGGGCCACTCCACAGGAACTCGAGGTCACACCGACGGGTCAGGTCGTTGAGTCGATGCTCGACCTGCGGTAATCTTGGGCGTTGAATCCGCGGCTGCATGACTGGATTCACCACACGAACAAGAGGTATACCTCGTGACCAACGTCACCCGTGCGCGCCGCCAGGCGCGCCTCTCCCGAGCTCTTGGGCTCCCGCTGACCCCGAAGTCGGTCAAGTACTTCGAGAAGCGCCCGTACCCCCCGGGCGAGCACGGCCGTGCTCGCCGTCGGACCGAGTCCGACTACGCCGTGCGCCTGAAGGAGAAGCAGCGCCTGCGTGCTCAGTACGGCATCCGCGAGAAGCAGATGCACCGCGCCTACCTGGACGCCAAGAAGGAGCCGGGTCTGACCGGTGAGAGCATGGTCGAGCTGCTGGAGATGCGTCTCGACGCTCTCGTGCTGCGCTCCGGCTTCGCCCGCACCACGCTGCAGGCTCGTCAGGCCGTCGTGCACCGCCACGTCCTGGTCGACGGCAAGATCGTGGACCGTCCCTCCTTCCGCGTGAAGCCGGGCCAGACCATCCAGATCAAGCCCAAGAGCCAGGCCATGGAGTCGTTCCAGATCGCTGCCGAAGGCGGCAACTCGGACGTTCTCGCCTCGGTCCCCTCGTACCTCTCCGTCGAGCTCCCCGAGCTCAAGTCGCAGCTCGTCGCACGCCCCAAGCGTGCCGAGGTCCCTGTGACCTGCGAGGTCCAGATGGTCGTCGAGTACTACGCGCGCTGACCTCTCCTCACTGCGGCGCGAAGGCCCCGGCGGGTGTACTCCGGTACCCTGACCGGGGCCTTCGCGTCCGTTCAGCTCGTCGGGCGCCTCTGCGCGCCCTCCCCAGGTTTCCCCGGAAGGACCTCACCAGACCATGCGCACATCCGAGATCCATCGTCGCTGGCTCGACTTCTTCGCGAAGAAGCAGCACGAGTTCGTCCCCAGCGCCTCGTTGGTGTCGTCCGATCCGTCGATCCTCTTCACGATCGCCGGCATGGTCCCCTTCATCCCGTACATCGTGGGCACCGAGAAGGCCCCGTACTCGCGCGCGGTGAGCGTGCAGAAGTGCATCCGCACCAATGACATCGAGAACGTCGGCCGCACCACGCGCCACGGCACGTTCTTCCAGATGGCCGGGAACTTCTCCTTCGGCGACTACTTCAAGAAGGGCGCCATCGACTTCTCCTGGGAGCTGCTGACCACCCCGCAGGACGACGGGGGCTTCGGTTTCGATCCCGAGTCCCTCTGGTTCACGCTGTGGGAGAAGGACGAGGAGTCCTACCAGCACGTCACCGAGGTCATCGGTCTGGACCCCTCCCGGGTCGTGCAGCTGCCGTGGGAGGAGAGCTGCTGGGACACCGGTCAGCCCGGTCCCGCGGGGTCGACCGGCGAGTGGCACGTGGACCGTGGCCCCGAGTACGGTCCCGACGCCCCGAGCGGCCGTGTGCCCGAATGGCCCGGGAGCCCGGACGCCGAGGACCGGTACATCGAGATCTGGAACCTGGTGTTCGACCAGTTCCTGCGCGGCCCGGGCACGGGCAAGGACTACCCCCTGCTCGGCGAGCTCGACCAGCGGTCGATCGATACGGGTCTGGGCGTCGAGCGTGTGGCCTATCTGCTGCAGGGCAAGCAGAACATGTACGAGATCGACCAGGTCTTCCCGGTGATCGAGAAGGCCCAGGAGCTCTCCGGTCGGGTCTACGGCGCCGACGAGGAGGACAGTGTGCGCCTGCGCATCGTGGGCGACCACGTGCGCAGCGCGCTGATGCTCGTGTCCGACGGCGTGCGCCCGGGCAATGAGGGCCGCGGCTACGTGCTGCGCCGGATCATCCGCCGTGCTGTGCGCTCCATGCGTCTGCTCGGCTACGCGGACCCGTCGATGCCCCACCTGCTGCCGGTCTCCAAGGAGGCGATGGTCGAGTCCTACCCGGAGCTCGCCGCGGACTTCGGCCGGATCAGCGAGATCGTCTACGCCGAGGAGGAGGCCTTCCGCCGCACCCTCGTCACCGGGACGGCGATCTTCGACCAGTTCGCCGGCGCGGTGAAGAAGGAGGGCGGCCGCAGCCTGGCCGGCCCCGATGCCTTCCGCCTCCACGACACCTACGGCTTCCCGATCGACCTCACCCTCGAGATGGCGCAGGAAGTGGGCCTGACCGTCGACGAGGAGGGCTTCCGCACCGCGATGTCCGAGCAGCGCGAGCGTGCGCGGGCCGATGCCGCCTCCAAGAAGTCCGGACACACGGACACCGCGCTCTACAACCAGCTGCTGGGAGAGCGCGGCGAGGCCGTGCCCTTCGTCGGCTACACGGAGTCGACGCTCTCCACCACGGTCGAGTCCGTCCTGGTGGACGGTGCGCTGGTGGACTCGGTGCAGGCTCCGGCGGAGGTCGAGCTCGTGCTCGCCTCGACCCCGTTCTACGCGGAGATGGGCGGCCAGCTGGCCGACCAGGGACGCATCACCCTGGCCAGCGGCGGCATCGTCGAGGTCGACGACGTCCAGGCTCCGGTCAAGGGCCTTCCGGTCCACCGCGGACGGCTCGTCGAGGGCGAGGTGCACATCGGCGCCGGCGCGGTCGCCGCGATCGATGTGGCGCGTCGCGGCGCGATCGCCCGGGCGCACACCGCCACGCACATGGTCCATCAGTCCCTGCGCGAGGAGCTCGGCGACGGTGCCACCCAGGCCGGTTCGGAGAACTCGCCGGGACGCATGCGCTTCGACTTCCGCTATGGGCAGGGCGTGCCGCGCAGCGCGCTCGCGCAGATCGAGGGGCGCGTGAACACGCTCCTCCAGGACGAGCTCGCGGTCACCGACCAGCAGATGCCGATCGACGAGGCGCGGGCGCTCGGCGCCCAGGCGCTGTTCGGCGAGAAGTACGGCGACATCGTGCGCGTCGTCTCCATCGGCGGCGACTGGTCACGCGAGCTGTGCGGCGGCACCCATGTCGACTCCACCGGTGCGATCGGCACGGTTCAGCTCATGGGCGAGGCCTCCATCGGCAGCGGCGTGCGGCGGGTGGATGCCCTCGTGGGTCTGTCGGCCTACCGGTTCCAGGCGCAGGAGCATGCCCTGGTCTCCCAGCTCTCGGAGATGCTCAAGGTGGGCTCCTCCGCTGATCTTCCCGAGCGCGTGAAGACGATGACCCAGCGCATGAAGGACATGGAGAAGCAGCTCGCCGCCCTGCGCGGCCAGCAGCTGCAGGCCGAGGCCGGGAAGCTCGCCTCCAGCGCCACGGACGTCGGGGGAGCGCGACTCCTCGTGCACGACGCCGGTGAGGGGATCGCCGCCGGCGACCTGCGCACCCTGGCGCTCGACCTCCGCACGCGCCTGGGCGAGGACTCGCCCTCCGTCGTGGCCATCGCCGGGCACGAGGACGGCCGGGCCGCGCTCGTCATCACGACCAACGCTGCAGCGCGGGACCTGGGCCTCGCCGCTGGGGCCCTGCTGCGCACCGCCGCCGAGGCGATGGGCGGCCGCGGCGGCGGCAAGCCCGACATGGCGCAGGGCGGCGGCGGTGAACCCGCACGGATCCCCGACGCGCTCTCCGCCGTCCGCGACGCGGTCGCCGCGGCGCTCCCCGCATGATCGGGGCCGATGGCCGAGGCGCAGCTGACCGAGATGCCGCCGACCGGGACGAGGACCCGGGGCTTCCCCGAGGGGTGCGGCTCGGGGTCGACGTCGGCGACGTGCGCGTCGGGCTCGCCCGCAGCGACCTCGACGGGATGATCGCGACCCCGGTCGAGACCCTCGACCGGGAGAGCGCGACGCGCCGGGTCGTCGACGAGGCGGCAGAAGCGGACGCCCGTGTGATCATGGTGGGGCTCCCGCGTTCCCTGAACGGCACCGAGGGTCGTGCGGCCGAGAAGGCGCGAGCCTTCGTCGCCGAGCTCTCGGTGCTCCTCGAGGGCAGCGGTCGGGACGTCGAGATCCGCCTGCTCGACGAGCGGCTGACCACGGTCACCGCGCATCAGGCGCTGCATTCTGCGGGCCGGAAGGGGCGCAAGCACCGGAAGGTCGTGGACCAGGTCGCTGCCGTGATGATCCTCCAGCAGGCATTGGACATCGAACGGTCCACCGGGCGACGCGCCGGTGAGCTCGTCGAGTCAATCCCTGGTCGCACCCCATCAACCGATCAGGAGGACGACGGATGAGCGAGGACGAGAACTACTCGTTCGACGAGGTCGCCGAGCATCAGACCGCTGCCGCGGCCACGCACCGGGGTCGCCGTCGGGCGAAGACGCCCCAGCGGCCGAAGCGCGGGGGACTGCTGCGCGGAGTCCTTCCCGTGCTGCTCGTGCTCGTCGTCCTCGGGGGTCTCGGAATCGGCGGATTGCAGGGATACCGCTGGCTCACGTCGAACGTCACCGTCGAGCAGGAGGACCCGGAGTTCCCGGGTCCCGGCTCGGGCGAGGTGGTCGTCGAGATCGCCACCGGCGATACCGGCACGGACATCGCCTCGACACTCGTCGACAAGGGCGTCATCAAGACGTCCGGCCCGTTCATCACCCTCTTCTCGAACACGCCCGACGCCGGGAAGATCGAACCCGGGGTCTACCGGGTCAAGAAGCAGATGACCTCCCGCGATGCGCTCGACGCGCTCCTGGACCCGTCGAACCTCGCCGGGCACCGGGTGATCATCCCCGAGGGTCTGAACCTCTCCCAGATCTGGCCTCTCCTGTCCGAGGCCTCCGGGATCCCGGAGAAGGACTTCGCGAAGGCCGCCAAGGACTACACCAGCTACGGCATCCCGAAGAACTCGGCCGGGACGCTCGAGGGCTACCTCTGGCCGGGACGCTATGACATCCCCGAGGAGGCGACCGCCGAGGAGATCATCCAGATGATGTGGGACAGCATGGAGGAGCAGCTGACCTCCCGCGGCATCCCCGAGAAGTCCTGGCACGAGACGCTCACGATCGCCTCGCTCGCCGAGCTCGAGGTGCGCAAGGCCGACGACTACGGCAAGGTCGTCCGCACGATCCATAATAGGCTCGAGGGCACCGGCGAGGCGAAGGGCACCCCGATGCCCCTGCAGTTCGACTCCACCGTGCACTACGTCACCGGCAAGGCGGCCAGCGTGGGCACGACCTCCAAGGAACGCAGCAGCGACAGCCCGTTCAACACCTACGTCCACACCGGCCTCCCGCCGGGGCCGATCGGGGCACCGGGCGCCGGGTCGCTGGATGCGGCGGCGGATCCGCCCGCCGGCGACTGGCTGTACTTCGTGACGGTGAACACGGACACGGGCGAGACCAAGTTCGCCGCCACCTGGGCCGAGCACGAGGAGAACGTCAAGGAGTGGCAGGACTGGGCCGAGGCGAAGAAGGGCTGATCATGACCGGCAGGACGGCCTCGAGCGGCATCGGGCCACATTTCGGCGTGATCGGCTCACCGGTGCAGCATTCGCTCTCACCGGTGCTCCACCGCACCGCCTACGAGGTGCTCGGGCTCGACGGACCGACCTATGACCGCTTCGAGGTGCCTGCGGGCCGGCTCGCGTCCTTCCTCGTCGACGGACCCGGCCGAGAGCTGTCCGGGGCCAGCGTCACGATGCCCGGCAAGCCGGAGGCCTTCGCCCTCGCCACGGAGACCGACGCGACCTCCCGGGCGCTCGGCATCTCCAACACCCTGATCCGTCGCGAGGACGGGACCTGGCGCGCCGAGAACCATGACGTGCACGGGATCGTCGCGGCTCTGCGGGACCACGACGCCCGTGCGCCGCGCACCGGCGCGGTGCTCGGATCCGGCGCCACGGCGCTGAGCGCCGTCGCCGCTCTGCTCGAGCTGGGGGTCCACGAGATCCTGCTCAGCGCACGCACCCCGCACAAGCTCGCCCCGCTGGAGGCACTTGCCGGAGCGGAGCAGGTTCCCGTGCGCCAGGTGCCCTGGGCATCCAGTCATCTGCTGCTGGGTGCCGAGGTGGTCATCAGCGCGCTGGCGGTGGAGGGCGCGCACGCCGTCGCGACGGAGTGGACCGCACGATCGTCGCTGACCGCACCGACGCTGTTCCTGGACGTGCTCTACGATCCGTGGCCGGCGCCGCTGGCGGCTGTGGTGGCCGCCGTGGGCGGCGAGGTCGTCGACGGGTTGGAGATGCTCGCCCATCAGGCGGACCAGCAGGTCCGCTCGATGCTGGGGGTGCCGGCGGCTCCTGTCCCCGCGATGCTCGCCGCAGCTCGGAAAGAGCTGGCGGGCAGGAACTCCTGACTCCTCGGCGGAAAGCTTGTCCGGCAGAGTAAAGAAGTAGTAAAGTCGTCGGTGTCGGCCGGACCCTGTCGACATCGTCGGACGCAGCACGAGGACGTGACCCATGGACCTGGAGCGAGGAATCGTAGGCGGCACCGACGGTGTGCTCGGCCGTCCCGCGGAGTCCCCGGAGATGATCGGTCCAGATCTCACCACACCCCTCCTGCGGCGGTGCACGGCTCTTGCCGCGCGCGCCCGCGTGGATCTCCTCTCCGGAGGGCGTCACGATGCCTGCGACGAGCTCGAGCACCTCCTGGTGACGATCGACGCCTGGGACCGGTCGGGCATCGTGGACCCCGATCCGACGATGGTGGTGCTCGCCGCCGCAGCGCTGCAGGACCTCGGTGAGAGGCTTCCCGCGTCGGTCGCCTGCGCGCTGGGCATGCGGATCACGGTCGTGCTGGACCTGCTGCACACCCTGATGGATTCTCGGCGCATAGACGCCCTGGCGTGATTGTCTTCACGTTTCTGCTGGCAGGGCGCTTTTCGGTAGACGACCATCGCTGTCTGCGTGCTATATTTCTGAGGTCGCTACGGCGGTCACCTGTCCGGGTGGCGGAATTGGTAGACGCGCTAGCTTGAGGTGCTAGTGCCCGTATTAGGGCGTAGGGGTTCAAGTCCCCTCTCGGACACGTACGAACCCCTCCTGTCGGTGAGAACCGACAGGAGGGGTTCTTCGTCGTCCCCACGCACCGCGGATCGACCGCGCCGCGGAGGGGACGATCCGCGGTGCGTGGGAAGATCAGTGCATGGTCCATGTCTTCCTCCACGAGCCCGCCATCGCCGGGAACACCGGCAATACGATCCGGCTGTCCGCCGTGACCGGGGCGCGCCTCCACCTCATCGAACCGCTCGGCTTCGACCTCGAGGACTCGAAGCTGCGACGCGCAGGCCTCGATTATCACGACCTCGCCGATGTCTCGATCCATCCCGATCTCGACCATGCGCTGGACGCCCTGCCCGAGTCCCGGGTCTTCGCGTTCACCGCGCGCACCGACGTCTCCTTCGAACAGATCGAGTACACCCGTGACGACGTGCTGCTCTTCGGCACCGAGCCCACCGGGCTGCCGCAGGAGGCGATGGACCATCCCCGCGTCACGGCGACGGTCCGCATCCCGATGCTGCCGGCGCGTCGGTCCTTGAACCTGTCCAACGCGGTCTCGATCGCGGTCTACGAAGCCTGGCGACAGCTCGGCTTCGACGGAGCCGGGGCATGAACCGCCCGGAGAACGCGCGCGGCAGCTCCCTGCCCACTCGGCTCGAGCGCCGCAATGCTCTGTTCCAGCAGTGGCAGGCCCTGCTGGGCAACCGCACGAAGCGGACTCGCAGCGGCGAGATGATCGTCCATGGGGTGCGCCCGATCAGCCAGGCGATCGCGCACGGTGCCGAGATCCGCGCCCTGCTCTCCGACGGGCGGGAGCGGCCCTCGCGCTGGGCGCTCGAGCTGCTGGAGGACCCACCGGCCCCGGTCGTGGTCCTCGCTCCCGAGCTGATGGCGGAGCTGGGGGAGCGCCAGGACGGCGCCCCCGAGCTGCTGGCCCTGGTCGGCATCCCCTCGGACGATCTCAGCCGGCTCGCCCCCTCGCCGACAGCGGTCGTGGTCGTCTTCGATCGACCGTCGGGCCCGGGGAACATCGGGTCGCTCGCCCGGACCGTGGATGCCCTCGGCGGGGAGGGCCTCGTGATCACGGGGCACAGCGCCGACCCCTGGGACCCGGCGGCGATCCGTGCGAGCACCGGGTCGATCTTCGCGGTGCCCGTGGTGCGACAGGCCTCTCATCGAGAAGTGCTCACCTGGGTCCAGGAGCAGCGCGAGCAGGGCGTGCCGTGGACGGTGGTCGGCCTGGACGAGGCCGGGGGCTTCGAGCTCGCGCAGACGGATCTGACCGGTCCGGTGCTGATCGTGGTGGGCAACGAGACGATCGGGATGAGCGCCGGGTGGCGTGAGGCCTGCGACGTGATCGCCGAGATCCCGATGGGCGGGAGCGCATCCTCCCTCAACGCGTCCGTCGCGGGGTCCATCGCCCTGTACGAGGCGCGGCGCCAACGACGCTGAGCTGCAGCGGGGCAGCGGGGCAGCGCGCAGGGGTGGAGGGGACGTGGCGGAGCGCGTCGAGGCGGAAGTTCACCCGCCGGCCCCGAGCGCCGCGCGGACCAACGGTGCCCCGAGCAGGCCCAGGAACGGGCCGGCCAGCAGGACCGGTCCGACGGCGAAGCGCACCCCGGGGCGCCTGGTCACGATCATCACCACCGCTCCGGCGAGGCCGCTGATCACCGCGATCCCCAGCAAGGAGGCGAGGAGGGCGTCTCCGCCGAGCGCCGCGCTCATGAGCACTACCACCGGCAACGTCTTCGCATCGCCCATGCCCAGCAGCGACGGGGCGAGCAGGGCGAGCAGGATCGCCCCGATGCCGAGCAGCAGCGCGAGCACAGCCGCTGTTCGCAGCGTGCTCCGCGCGGCGGGCATCAGCACGGCCTCGAGCAGCAGCGCCACGCTCACCGCGAGGGTCAGACCGCCCACCCAGGCGTTCGGCAGGCGGTGCTCCCGGACGTCGATCCAGGCGAGCACGAGCGCGGGCGGCAGGTAGACGCCGAGCAGCACGGCGAGAGTGATCACGGGAGCCTCAGCAGGGTTGCCACGGTGCCATTGGACCAGAGTCCGGGACATCGGCGCCGGGGCGGGCGCGTCGTTGTGGACGGAGCGCGGGCGTGTCCGCGCTCAGAGCATGGAGAAGTGGTCCAGGGTCGACTCGACGCGGAGGATCCGTCGTCGCAGCCACACCTTCTTGCCGCCGCCCAGGTACAGACGCGTCCGCGCGTGTTCCCAGCGGCCGTACTCGGCCTGCTCCGTGAGGACCGCGCGCACCTGGGACACCGAGCTGTCCCGCGGGACCGTGATGATCTGGAACTCGTAGTCCTCCGCACGGCGCCCGCGTTCGAGCGGGAGGTCCCGCAGACCTCGCGGATCACGCACGTGCTCGATGCGTGCAGCCAGGGGCTTGTGGAGTCCGGACAACGAGATCCTCCTGTGATCGATGACCTGCCGGGACGGGCGGGTCCAGGGTACGGCCGCCACGGGAGCGGAATCCGACCGGGGGCCTTCGGTTCCCTCTGTCCATTCTGCCGTCCGAAGGGGTACCGTCCAAGCATGAACACGGATCCTCGCTCCGCTCTTGCTGCGCTGATCGCTGCCCTCGAAAGACACTACGAGGCGGCCTCCGCCTCCCGCGGTGACGACGATCCTGCCCTGGACGCCGCCACCGAGCAGCTCACCACTGCCTTCGACGCGTACGACGATGCCCTTTTCGATGCGTACGACATCGCCACGCCCCTGATCGTCTTCGATGCCGACGATGAGGACGACGACGATGACGATGACTTCGACGATCTCGATGACCTCGACGAGTACGACGATGACGACGACGATGATGACGATGATGACGATGATGACGATGATGACGATGACAATGATGACGACGATGATCGGGACGACTACGGGGACTCCGGCACCGGGCGCTGACCTCGTACGCTGAACCTGCACGTCATCTTCACCACTGGCTCCCACGCGGCGCCGGGCTCGATGCCCGGCGCCGCGTAGTCTGTCCGGGGCCGATGAGCGCATCGGCCCGTCACGACCGCTTGCCGTCCCCGAGGAGTGTCCATGTCGTTCATCGAGGCGATCGTCCTGGGCCTGGTCCAGGGTCTGACCGAATTCGTGCCGATCTCCTCGAGCGCCCACGTGCGCGTGGTCGGCGAGCTGATGGCCCCGGGCGAGGACGCGGGCGCCGCCTTCACCGCGATCATCCAGCTCGGTACCGAGACCGCTGTCCTGATCTACTTCTGGAAGGACATCACGCGGATCATCGGCAAGTGGTTCAAGGCCCTTGCCGGCAAGGTTCCGCAGTCCGATCCGGACGTGCGGATGGGCTGGCTGGTGATCCTCGGGTCGATCCCGATCGGCGTCCTGGGTCTGCTGTTCGAGAGCCAGATCGACCATTCCCTGCGCAACCTGTACATCACCGCCACGATGCTGATCGTCTTCGGCATCCTGCTGGGGCTCGCGGACAGGATCGCTCCCCAGCGCAAGGAGCTGACGGACCTCACGCTCCGCGACGGCATCCTCTTCGGCCTGGCCCAGGCTCTCGCGCTGATCCCCGGGGTCTCCCGCTCCGGCGGGACCATCACCGCCGGCCTGCTGATGGGCTTCACCCGCCAGGCGGCCGCCCGGTACGCCTTCCTGCTCGCCGTCCCGGCCGTGTTCGCCTCCGGCCTGTACAAGGCGGCGAAGGAGGTGCCGGCGCTGCTGAGCGCCGATGGTCGCGCGGCCGCCGCGGCCGCCGGGGAACCCTCCTTGATGGCGATCATCGTGGCCACCGTGGTGGCCTTCGCCGTCGGCCTGGCGATGATCGCCTGGTTCATGCGCATCATCGAGAACCACTCGTACCTGATGTTCGTCGTCTACCGGGTGATCGCCGGCCTGCTGCTGCTGGGTCTGCTCTGGCTGGGTGGAGTGGACCCGCTCGGCGTCGCCTGAGACCCCTCCCACCCTCGTCATCCGTCCTGTTCCGGGACCGTATGATCGAACAGTGGAATCTTGGATCTCTCCGACGCTCTCGCCCCTTCCCGCTTCCGGTGTGCCGCTGAAGCTGCACGACACCCGGACAGGTCGAGTGGCCCCCCTGATGCCGATCACCCCGGGCCGCGCCCGTCTGTACGTGTGTGGCATCACCCCGTACGACGCGACCCACCTGGGACATGCGTCCACGTACCACGCAGCGGACCTGATGCGCCGGGCCCTGCGGGACACGGGGCTCGAGGTCGAGGTCGCGCAGAACATCACGGACGTCGACGACCCGCTGCTGGAACGGGCCGAGCGCGACGGTGTGGAGTGGCGGGAGCTCGCCGCCTCGCAGACCGCCCTGTTCGCCGAGGACATGGAGGCGCTGCGGGTCGTCGCCCCGGAGACCTACCTCTCGGTGAGCGAGTCGATGGAGGGCATCATCGCGACCGTGACCACCCTCCTGGAGCGCGGGCGCGCTTATCAGGTCTCCACTCCGGATGCCTCCGGAGACGACTGGTACCTCGACCTCGACATCGACGGTGCCCTCGGCGACGTCTCCGGCTGGAGCGAGCAGCAGATGCTCGCCGTCTTCGCCGAGCGCGGGGGAGACCCCGATCGTGAGGGCAAGCGCGGCCGCTTCGATCCGCTCGTGTGGCGCGCCGAGCGCGACGGCGAACCCGCCTGGGACGCCGGGGTGCTGGGCCGTGGCCGTCCCGGATGGCACGTCGAGTGCGTGTGCATCGCCGAGGGCGGGCTCGGCCTGCCCTTCGACATCCAGGCCGGCGGCAGCGATCTGATCTTCCCGCACCACGATCTCAGCGCAGCCCATGCGGTCGCCCTGGGTCGCGGCTTCGCGAACGTGTACACCCACAGCGGCATGGTCGCCCATGAGGGCGAGAAGATGAGCAAGTCATTGGGCAACCTGGTGTTCGTGCACCGCCTGGTCCGCGACGGCGTCGACCCGATGGTGATCCGCCTGGTGCTGATGGCGCACCACTACCGGGCCGACTGGGCATGGTCCGACGATTCTCTCGCCCTCGCCGCGAGCCGCCTGGAGAGCTACCGGCTCGCGGCGTCCCGCGGTGGCTATCATCCGCGGACCGTCGAGGCCCTGCGTGCCGCACTCCGCGAGGATCTGGACACTCCGACGGCGCTCACCGTGCTCGACGGGTGGGCCGCTTCCTCGGACACCGTCGCGACGGCTGAGACGGAGGCGGAGGTGGAGGTGGAGAGTCCGGAGGGCACGTCGGCCCCCGGTGACGTCCTGGCCGCGGCCGACGCGCTGTTCGGCCTCGACCTGCGCGGCTGAGCCGCCTCCAGCCGGCGCGGCTGAGTCGCCTCCGGCCGGCTCGGGCAGGTCCGGGCCGGCTCGCGGCCTCAGTCGGTCTCGCGCCGTCGGCGCAGGAACTGCTCGAACTCCTTGGCGATCGCCTCGCCGCTCGCCTCGGGGAGATCCGCGGCATCCTGGGCGCGCTCGAGGCGCCGCACGTAGTCGGCGACGTCCTCGTCCGTGCGGGCGAGCTCGTCGACGCCGCGCTCCCAGGCTTCGGACTCCTCGAGCAGGTCGTCGATCGGGATCGGCGCGCTGACCAGCGACTGCACTTCCCGGAGGAGACCGAGCACGGCCTTCGGGGAGGGGTTCTGGGAGACGTAGTGCGGGACCTGCACCCACACGTTCGACGTGCGCAGGCCCGCGCTCGCAGTACGCCGGGCGAGGATCGTCGGGACGCCGACGGGCCCCGAGTACAGCTCGGAGCCCGCGACCGGCTGGGCCGATCCCGGTTCGATCGAGGAGGAGACCGGCAGAGGGCGGCTGTGCGGGGAATCCGCCAGGAGCGCACCGAGCGAGATGACCGAGCTCACGTCCAGCAGCTGCATCTGCTCGAGCACCTCGTCGCAGAAGCGCTTCCAGTGCAGGGACGGCTCGGGACCCAGCACCGTCACGATCTCGGGGCCACGCGGCGGCTGCACGATCCGCAGCTCGGTGTCCGGCCAGTCGAGAACCCGCAGACCGTCCTCGTCCGTGCTGATCTCGGGTCGGTTGACCTGGAAGTCGATGTACTCCTCGGCATCGACCGCGCCGGCCGGCCGTGACGGCCACACCTCGAGCAGATGCTCGATCACCCCGCTGGCGGCTTCTCCCGCGTCGTTCCATCCGCTGAAAGCCGTGATGGCGATTCGACTCATCCCTCCATCATAGGCTCCATCGCGCTCTCCGAGCCGAGGCGCAGGACCACCGGATATCCTCGCTGTGCCCCGGGGATCCACCACCCCGGCCGGAGGAGTGTCCACCCCATGAAGAGCCCCACGCTGAGACTCGGCGCACTGCCGCCGATCCAGGTCAGCCCGGGCACGCTCGTCACCGTCGCGGTGTTCGCGCTGATGCTGTACCCGTCGTTCTCCGACGGCAGCGGCAGCTTCTCCGCGGCCGCTCTGCTGCCTGCCCTGGGCATCGCCCTGTTCCTCGTCCTGTCCGTGCTCGTCCACGAGGTGGGGCACGCCGTGAGCGCTCGAGCCTTCGGTGCGACGGTCGACCACATCGCCCTGACGCTGTGGGGCGGGCACACGCAGTACACGGGGCGGCCGATGTCCGCCGCGGCGTCGATCGTCATCTCGCTCTCGGGCCCGGTCAGCAACCTGGCCCTCGCCGCGCTCGCCACGGCCGCCGGGACGCTGACCGATGCGGGGACCACCCCGGACGTCTTCTGGTATCTCTGCTCCCGCCTCAATCTCGCCCTGGCACTGTTCAACCTGCTTCCCGGCCTGCCCATGGACGGCGGACGCGCCCTGGAGTCCCTGCTCGGCGGTGTGCTGCGCAATCCGCTGCTGGGTACGCGCGTGACCGCCTGGATCGGACGCGGCATCGCCGTGCTCGTCGTGCTCGTCCCGCTGCGGTGGATCCTGCAGAGCGAGGGAGCAGGCACTTTCCTGCTGCTCGCGCTGCTCTGGGCGATGCTGATCGCCGGCATGCTCTGGCAGGGCGCCTCCCGGGCGCTCGGTGCGGCGACGCTGCAAGCGCGCATCGACACGCTCGCCGCGCGCTCCCTCGCCCGCCCGCTGCGTCTCGTCGCGCCGCAGCAGATGCTCTCCGACCTCGGCCCCTCCTCGGAGCTCGACGCCCTCCTCGTCCTGGACCAGCGCACCGCCCGGCCGGGGGTCGTCGGTCACGTCCTGCGCGTCCAGCCCGCCGCCGCCGCTGCGGTGCCGGACGGCGAACGCTCCCGCACCCCGATCAGCGCCGTGGCCGGCCCGGTGGGGGAGATGGGGGCGCTGCGGGCGTCGCTCCGCGGCGACGAGCTGGTCTCCGCGATCCTCGCGCGACCGTTCCCCCTCTATCTCGTGCTGGAGGATTCGGGCCAGGCGCTGGGCGTGATCCTCAGCGACGAGGTCAACGCTCTCCTGCGCGGACGGTGACCCATACGACTCCTGGGCGCGGACGTCTCACACAGCGTCATATGCTGGACGCATGACTGATCAGCCGCAACCGCCGCAGCAGAGCGCCGCCACCGACGAGGCTCCGGCCACCGCCCACCGAGACCTCGGACTCGGCCTGGATCGCACCGGCCCCTTCGCGGTCGGCGACAAGGTCCAGCTCGCGGACGTGAAGAACCGCCTGCACACGATCACCCTCAAGGAGGGCGGCGAGTTCCACACCCATCGCGGCGTGCTCAAGCACGACCTGCTGATCGGTGCCGAGGACGGCGTCGTGATCGAGGACGGCCGCGGCACGCGCTACCAGGCGCTGCGACCGCTGTACGCCGACTACATGCTCTCCATGCCGCGCGGCGCGGCGATCATCTACCCCAAGGACTCCGCTCAGATCCTCATGTGGGGGGACATCTTCCCCGGTGCCCGGGTGCTGGAGGCCGGCGTCGGCTCCGGCGGCCTGACCACCGCGCTGCTGCGCGCCGTCGGCCCCGAGGGCACCGTGCACTCGATCGAGCGCCGCGAGGACTTCGCCGAGGTGGCCCGTGAGAACGTCGAGACCTACTTCGGGGGGCCCCATCCCTCCTGGGACCTCTCGATCGGGGACTTCCAGGACCTCGCCCCGACGCTCTCACCCGGTGAGCCCCAGGTGGACCGCGTGGTGCTCGACATGCTCGCCCCGTGGGAGTGCGTCGAGTCAGCGGCCGAGGTGCTCGTCTCCGGCGGGGTGTACCTCGCCTACGTCGCCACCGTCACCCAGCTCTCGCGCACCGCCGAGGCGCTGCGCGACCATGGCGAGTTCACCGAGCCCTACGCCTGGGAGTCCTTCGTGCGGCCCTGGCACCTCGAGGGCCTCGCCGTGCGCCCCGAGCACCGGATGAACGCCCACACCGGGTTCCTGCTCACCGCCCGCCGCACCGCCCATGGCACGAAGGCCCTCACCCGGGTGACGCGACCCGCACCCGGCTCGCACCTCGAGGAGGAGCTCCAGGACCCCGCCAACGACGGCTTCGGCGGCTCGGACTCGCAGTGGGGCCCGAAGGACGTGGGGGAGCTGGGCGTCGCGCCCCGCAAGCTCAAGCGTGCGCTGCGGGACATCCGCCAGGGCCGGGACCGCTGAGCGGACCCGCCGCTGATCCGCCGACAGGAAGGAGACCCAGGACGATGAAGACATATGCGGAGATGACCGCCGAGCTGGACAAGCTCGCCGCCCACAACGAACGGCTGGTGGGCGGGCTGCGCAGCGCCCGTGCCCAGATCGTCGAGCTCAAGAGCGATCTGGAGCGGGTGGGCGATCCGCCGAACACCTATGCGACCTTCCTGCGTCGCGCCGAGGGCACGACCCTGGACGTGCTCCACAACGGTCGCAAGCTGCGCGTGGCCACGGCCGCGAGCCTCGACCTCGACGCCCTGGACCCCGGCACCGAGCTGCGCCTGAACGAGGCGCTCGCAGCGGTCGAGGCCGTCCCGGCCGGCGACTCCGGCAACGTCGTCCCGGTCGTGGAGGCCCTCGCGGATTCCCGGATCCTCGTCGCCGTCGCCCCGGACGACACCCGGGTGCTGCGCCGAGCGGGCGGGCTCACGGAGGAGACCCTCCATCCCGGGGACCACGTGCTCGTGGATCTCAAGGCCCAGCTGGTCATGGAGCGCATCGACCGCGCCGAGATCACCGACCTCGTCCTCGAGCAGGTCCCTGACGTCTCCTTCGAGGAGATCGGGGGGCTCGGGGACCAGATCGAGGCGATCCGCGATGCCGTCGAGCTGCCCTTCCTCCAGCAGGACCTCTACCGCACCTACGGGCTGCGGCCGCCCCAGGGCGTGCTGCTCTACGGCCCTCCCGGCTGCGGCAAGACGATGATCGCCAAGGCCGTCGCCCACGAGCTGGTGCTGCGCAGCGCCGAGGTGCGCGGGGTGAGCGTCGCCGAGGCCCTCGAGAACTCCGCGTTCCTCAACGTCAAGGGCCCCGAGCTGCTGAACAAGTACGTCGGGGAGACGGAGCGCTCGATCCGGCTGGTCTTCGAGCGGGCCCGCGAGAAGGCCGCCGCCGATCATCCGGTGGTGATCTTCTTCGACGAGATGGAGGCCCTGTTCCGCACCCGCGGCACCGGGATGTCCAGCGACGTCGAGACCACCATCGTGCCGCAGCTGCTCGCCGAGATCGACGGCGTCGAGGGCCTGGACAACGTGATCGTCATCGGCGCCTCGAATCGCGAGGACATGATCGATCCCGCGATCCTGCGCCCGGGCCGACTCGACGTGAAGATCCGAGTGCGTCGACCCCATGCGCGGGCCGCCCGCGAGATCCTCGGCCTCTACCTCGACGACTCGGTGCCGGTGCGGGAGGACCGCGAGGAGCTCCTGGACCTCGCCGTGCGCGAGATCTACGCCGAGGGCCCGGAATCGGCCTTCGTGCGCCTGGAGTACTCCGACGGCACGCAGGAGACGCTGCACTTCCGTGACTTCGTCTCCGGGGCGACGCTGCGCAACATCACCGACCGTGCCAAGAAGCTCGCCGTCAAGGAGCAGCTGGGCAGCGGGGTCGTCGGCCTGACCTCCCAGCACCTGATCAGCGCGATCACCGCGGAGTTCATCGAGAACGAGGACATGCCCTCGGCCGCGCACCCCGAGGACTGGGCGCGGATCTCGGGGACCCGAGGCGCCGCGGGCCGACGGGTGGAGGCTGTGATCCCCCTCCAGGGACGTTCCCGCGCCGAGGAGGAGGCCGCCCGATGAACGCAGAACCCACCGGCACGGACCACCTGCTGACCACCGAGCGGGTGATGGGCATCGAGACCGAGTTCGGGGTGCTGCACGCCGATCTCGAGGACCGGGCCCGCGCGGGCGCCGGCAGCTCGATCCTGCTCTCCCATCTCGTGGTCGGGGCCTATGCGCTGCTGGACCCCCAGGAGGGGGAGCGGGGCCGGCGCGTGCGCTGGGACTACGGCGACGAGACGCCGCTGCGCGATGCCCGCGGCTTCGAGCTGCAGCGCGCCGCCGCCCACCCCAGCCAGCTCACCGACGAGGTGCGCGACGCCCATGTGCCCAGCGTCGAGATGGATGCCCCGCTGGCGGGCCCGGAGGTCGCCCCGGACGGGGACGACGCCGAGGTGCTCGCCTGGGCCGCGCAGCGCTCCCTGGGCAACGCCGTGCTGACCAACGGTGCCCGCTGGTACGTGGATCATGCGCATCCGGAGTACTCGGCGCCCGAGGTCATGCGGGCCCGCGAGGCCGTGGTCCTGGACCGCGCGGGGGAGGAGATCGCCCGCCGCTCGATGGACATCCTCGCCGCCGCGGACGGCATCCCCGAGGTGGCGCTGTACAAGAACAACACCGACGGCAAGGGTGCCTCCTACGGGACCCACGAGAACTTCCTGGTCGATCGGGCGGTGCCCTTCGAGCGCGTCACCGCGGCGATGCTGCCCTTTCTGGCGACCCGGCAGGTGCTGGTCGGCGCCGGGCGCGTGGGCCTCGGCACCCGGGGCGAGCAGCCCGGGTTCCAGCTCTCCTCCCGCGCGGACTTCATGGAGGCCGAGGTCGGTCTCGAGACCACGCTGAACCGGCCCATCGTGAACACCCGCGACGAGCCCCATGCTGATCCCTCGCGCTTCCGGCGCCTGCACGTGATCATCGGGGATGCGAACCTGCTGGAGGAATCCACCTTCCTCAAGCTCGGCACCGCCTCCCTCGTGCTCGCAGCCCTCGAGGCCGAGCATCGCACCGGGCGCGCGATCCTCCCGGATCTGCGGCTGGTCGATCCGGTCGCCGCGGTGCGCACCATCAGCCACGATCCGACGCTGCGGGCCACGGTGGAGCTGGTCGACGGTCGTGCGCTGACCGCGATCCAGATCCAGCGGGCCCACCTCGAGGCGATCGCCGCGGTCGCCGACCGGGACGACGCCGAGACGGCGCAGGTGCTGGATGCCTGGGCCGAGCTGCTGGACCTCCTCGAGCAGGATCCTGCGCTGGCAGCGGAGCGCGTCGAATGGGTCGCGAAGCTGCAGCTGCTGGAGCGCTACCGGGCCCGGCACGGCCTGGAGTGGGGCGATCCGCGCCTGTCGATGATCGATCTGCAGTACTCGGACCTGCGCCCCGCGAGGGGCCTGTTCGGCAAGCTGCGGGCAGCGGGCGCCGTACGCACCCTCGTGGGCCAGGACGAGGTCGATGCGGCCATGACCACCGCACCCTCGTCGACCCGCGCCCATCTGCGCGGCGGCCTGATCTCCGCGCACCGCGAGCACGTACCCTCGGCCGGGTGGGATGCGATCACCCTCGCCGGCCCCGACAGCGGGTACCGCCTGCGCCTGGCGGATCCGCGCCTGGGCTCCGCCGCCTGGTGCGAGCTGCACGGCATCGACCTGACCACCGATCCCGAGACGATCCTCGACGCGCTGCGCCGGGCCGTCTCCGTGTCCTGAGGAGGACCCATGTCCCAGCAGTCCCTGAACGGCCCCGGCACCGGACCCGAGGACGAGCAGAACGAGGTCGCCGCACCCGGCGGCCAGACCTTCGCCTCGGCGCAGGGCGCCGACGACCTGCTCGACGAGATCGATTCCGTGCTGGAGTCGAACGCCGAGACCTTCGTGCGCTCCTTCGTCCAGAAGGGCGGTCAGTGACCCGATGAAGCGTCGCGTCGGAGGTTTGGAGACCGAGTTCGGCCTGGTGTGCGTGCGGGCCGACGGCTCCCGCGCCCTCGAACCGGAGGCGGCCGCCCGCGAGCTGTTCCGCCCGGTGGTCGCGATGGGCCGTTCCTCGAACGTGTTCCTGCGCAACGCCGCCCGTCTGTACCTCGACGTGGGCTCCCACCCGGAGTACGCGACCGCCGAGTGCGACGACTGGTGGGAGCTGGTGGCGCAGGACCGCGCCGGGGAGCGCATCTTCGCCGATCTCACCACGCAGGCCAACGAGCGCCTCGCGGCCGAGGGGCAGGATGCCCGCATCCATCTGCTGAAGAACAACGTGGACTCCGCCGGCAACGCCTTCGGCTCCCACGAGAACTACCTGGTGGACCGCCGTGGGGAGTTCACACGGCTGCCGCGCTTCCTGCTGCCCTTCCTCGTCACGCGCCAGATCGTCACGGGCGCCGGCGGAGTGGCCGCCCCTGCGGACGACGAGGACGGCGCCCAGTTCGTCTTCTCCCGGCGCAGCGACCACATGTGGGAGGCCGTCTCCTCGGCCACCACCCGCACCCGCCCGATCATCAACACCCGCGACGAGCCCCACGGGGATCCCACCCGCTACCGGCGGCTCCACGTGATCGTGGGGGACTCGACCATGAGCGAGGTCTCCACCTACCTGCGCTTCGCGACCACCGACCTGGTGCTGCGGGCGATCGAGTCCGGTCGCACCCTGCCCGAGCTCGCCCTCCAGGACGACATCGCCGCGATCCGTGCCGTGTCCCGCGACCTCACCGGGCGGGCGCCTATCGCCCTCGCCGGCGGCGGGACGACGACCGCCGTCGAGGTGCAGCAGCGGTGGCTCGATGCGACCGCGACCATCGTCGAGGGCGGCGACCGCGCGGACCGCGAGGTGCTGGAGACCTGGCAGAAGGCGATCGACGCGGTGGCCACCGGTGATCGCAGCTGGGCCGCGACCCGGCTGGACTGGGCCATCAAGGAGCGGCTGTTCGGCCAGGTCGCCGAGCGTCGCGGGGTGGGACTGGGCGATCCCGCGATCGAACGTCTCGACCTCGCCTATCACGACATCGATCCCGGCCAGAGCGTGTTCCAGGCCCTCCAGCGCCGCGAGCTCGCGCCGTCCCAGCTGTCCGAGCAGCGCATCCAGGCGGCCCGCGAGACCGCCCCGCGCACCACCCGCGCGCACCTTCGCGGTCAGGTCGTCACCGCCGCCCAGGAGCACGGCGTCGATCACGTCGTGGACTGGACCACCTTCCGCCTGACCCGACCCGGCGCGATGCCCGTGCAGGTGCTCGACCCCTTCGCGACCTCCTTGCCCACGGTCGACGCCCTGCTCGAGGAGATCCGGAGCCTCGGCGGCGCCGGCAGCCCCCGCGCCTCCGGCACGGTCACCCCGCCGCCTCCTGCAGTCTGAGAACCGCCGTCCCGGCGCCCCGTACGCTGGACCCGCGCCCCGATCGGGGCTCGTCCTCTGAAAGGCCCTCTGTGATCCGCCGTCGTACCTTGCTGACCACCGCCCTCGCCGCGGCCACCGCCATCGGCCTGGCCGCCTGCTCCGACGACGGCGAAGGATCCGGTGGCGCCTCCGACGGCGGCGGCGCGTCCGACGGAGGCGGCGCTCCCGCGCTGAGCGGGGTCACCGTCAGCGACGACCTCGGCGCCGAGCCCACCGTCGAGTTCACGGCCCCGCTGCAGATCTCCGCAGCGGATGCGCAGGTCATCGTCCCCGGGGACGGTGCGGCCATCGTCGAGGGGGACACCCTCGTGTGGCGCCATCTCTACATCGACGCCAGCAGCGGCGAGACCCTCCAGTCCTGGTGGCAGGGCGGTCCCGCCGGCGGCATCCAGGTCACCGAGGAGATCGCGGGCAAGGCGGCCTTCGAGGTCTTCACCTCGATGACCGTCGGCTCCCGCTTCGCGATGGCCGGCTGGCAGCAGGACCAGTCCGGACAGGCGCGCTCCCTGATCCAGGTGGCGGACGTCGACCGGGTCGTGGCCCCGCTGCGCGCCGAGGGCACGGCGGGCAAGCCCTCGGGGACGTTCCCGAAGGTCACCCTGGGCGACGACGGCGCTCCGGCGCTCGACGGTGCACCGTCCGGCGATGCCCCCACGAAGACCACCCGCGAGGAGCTGATCGTCGGCACCGGCGACACGACCGCCGCCGGCGACTACCTGACGATGCACTACACGGGCTGGAAGTGGTCCGACGGCTCGCAGTTCGACTCCTCGTGGGACCGCAGCGCGCCGTTCTCCTTCGTCCAGGGGCAGGGCCAGGTCATCCCCGGCTGGGACGAGAACCTGCTGGACCTCGCCGTGGGCAGCCAGGTCATGCTGGTCGTCCCAACCGACGACGCGTACAAGGACCAGGGCGAGCTCGCCGGGGAGACCCTCGTCTTCGTCATCGACGTGCTGGACGCCGCCCACCTGACAGACTGATTTGGCACACTGGCCCCTGACCCTCTTCACCTCCCGAAGGAGCACCCATGGATCGCAGCAAGCCCGAGATCGAGCACCCCGAGGGCCCCGCGCCCACCGAGCTGGTCAGCACCGACGAGATCGTCGGTGACGGCGACGAGGCGGGCCGCGGCGATGTCGTCGACGTGCACTACCTCGGCGTCTCGCACTCCACCGGGGAGCAGTTCGATGCCTCGTGGGACCGTGGCGAGCCGCTGCGCTTCCAGCTCGGCGTCGGCCAGGTCATCTCCGGCTGGGACCAGGGCGTGCAGGGGATGAAGGTCGGCGGCCGCCGCCGGCTCGAGATCCCCGCCTCCCTCGCCTACGGCGACATGGGCGCCCCGCCGGTCATCGCGCCCGGTGAGTCCCTGATCTTCGTGTGCGACCTGGTGGCGGTGCACAAGCGCTGACCACGTCCCGCACAGCAGCGGCGGCGGGGGAGCCGGAGGAGGAGCAGGCGAGCCTCTTCGCGGCCCCCGCCGTTCCTGTTCCCGAACCTGCCCCGAGCGGCCCGGGCCGCGACACCGCGGCCCGGGCCTCCGGTCTGCGCACGACCGCCGGGTTCGCGGTCGTCGACGAGCTGCCGGTGGCGAGCGTGCGCCTGGTGGGCGTGCTCCCGCACCTCGATCGCCCCTTCGAGTACGCGGTCACCCCCGACACCGCCGCCGCGGCGGCCGGCATGCGGGTGCGCGTGCGCTTCTCCGGCCGGGACACCGAGGGCATCGTGCTGGGCCGCCACGAGCGCGCCTCCACCGACAGGGCGCTCGCTCCGCTGCATCGGCTCGTCTCCGAGGACGTCGTGGTGCCGCCGCCCATGATGCGCGTGGTCGAGGAGGTCGCGGCGCGGTGCGCCGGCACCGTCGGCGACGTGCTGCGCCTCGCCCTCCCTCCCCGCCACGCCCGCGCCGAGAAGTCCGACCGCGCCGCGGCCGAGAAGGACGCCGCGCAGGAGGTCGAGGGGCAGGGGATCGAGGAGCAGGAGGTCGAGGAGCAGGACGGCGCCCCCGAGGACACGGTCGACGAGGCCGCAGAACCCGGGCCCTCGCCGCGCCCGGGTGACCGCTATCCGGGCCTGGGCGCGCTGCTCGCCCGGGCCGGGAGCCCCACCGGGCCGGTGCCACGGGCCACCATCACCCTGGACTCCGCGGACCCCTGGACCACGGTCACCGCCGACGCCCTCGGCGATCTCGACCCCGGGCAGGGCGCCCTGGTCATCGCGCCGGACCGCCGCGATGTCGATCGCCTCAGCCGGATCCTCACCGAACGCGGCATCGGGCACGAGATCCTCGCCGGCGCCGAGGGTCCGGAGAAGCGCTATCGGACCTTCCGTCGGATCCTCCGCGGCGCCACCCGGATCGTGCTGGGCAACCGCTCCGCCGCCTTCGCCCCCGTGCAGGGACTGGCCCTCGTGATCTGCTGGGACGAGGGCGACGATCTGCTCGAAGAGCCGCGGGCCCCGTACCCGCACGTACGCACCGTGCTCCAGTGCCGGTCCCACGAGGAGCGCTGCGCGCTGCTGTTCCTCTCCGCGAGCGACTCAGTGCCGCTGCGGGCCCTCACCGACGCCGGCTATCTCGCCCGCCTCGATCCGATCCCGGCCCCGGTGCGCTCGGTACGACCCCACATCGTCGCCATGGACCAGTACCTGCGCGACCGGGAGGGCGCGTCCGGTCGCTCGCGCCTACCGCAGGAGGCGATGCGCGTGATCCGCCGCGGCCTGGAGCGTGGGCCGGTGCTCGTCCAGGTGCCGCGCTCGGGCTACGTCCCGGCGATCGCCTGCACGTTCTGCGGCACCCGCGCCCAGTGCCCGCATTGCGCCGCCCAGCTCTCGATCACGGGTCGTGGCGGGCACCTGCACTGCCGGGTCTGCGGCCGGCGCGAGGACGGCTACCGCTGCCCGGAATGCGATCGCACGCAGGTGCGAGCCATGGTCATCGGCTCCACCCGCACCGCGGAGGAGCTCCACCGCGCCTTCCCGGATTCGCCTCTGCGGGTCGCGGGCGGCGCCCATGACACCCTCGCCGACACCGAGGTGCCCTCCGACGCGATCGTGGTCGCCACACCCGGCGCGGAGCCCGCGCCGCCGGTGCGCTTCGCCGCGGCGCTGCTGCTGGATGCCGACGCCATGCTGGGCCGGGCGGCCTTCGACGCGGACGTCGAGGCGATCCGCCGCTGGCGCAATGCGATCGCCCTGGTGCGCACCGCCGAGGACGGCGGGGAGGTGCTGATCGTGGGCACCGCGACCCTGCCCGCGATCCGGGACCTGGTCGCCCACCGCTCGAGTGCCTTCTTCGACCGCGTGCTCGCGGACCGCCAGGATCTCGATCTGCCGCCCTTCAGCCGGGTCGCGGAGATCGTGGGCGACAAGGACGCCTGCCGGCTCTTCCTGGAGACCACCGAGCTGCCCGACGGGACCGACGTGTTCGGCCCGGTCGACCTCGAAGGCCCGGAAGCGGACGGTCGCGCGAGAGCCGTCGTACGGCTGGACCCCCGGCGGTCCCGCGAGCTCGCCGACGCCCTCCGCGCCGGGGTCTCTGCGCGGTCCGCGCGCAAGGCCCGGGGATCGCTGCGTGTACGCCTCGACCCGCCCGACGTCTTCTGATCCGGCCGACGTCTTCTGGTCCGGACCGGAAGTCCACGGATCGTGCCCGATCCTCCCGTAGTGTGAGCTCTCGCACCTGCACTCCACCGCGATGACGCGATGAAGGGACCACGCGATGCCTGCCGACTCCTCGACGACCTCGACTCCACGGGATCCATCGGAGACCTCGATCGATGACCGCCCTGATCTCTCCGAGGGCGAGCGTGCTCCCGCCGAGGGAGGCCGCACGATCCTCGTACGACGGCTCGGCCTGGCAGGCGGACTGGCTGCCGCCCTGCTCCTCTACGCGATCATGCCGGCCGACGTCCCGCACGGGGCGAAGCTCACGGCGGCGACCGCAGTGCTGATGGCCGTGTGGTGGATGACCGAGGCGCTGCCGATCCCGGCCACCGCCCTGGTCCCGCTGGTGGTGTTCCCGGTGCTGAACGCCGACGTCGGCTTCGACGACGTCGGCGCGTCCTACGGCAACAACATCATCTTCCTGTTCATGGGCGGCTTCATGCTGGCCCTCGCGATGCAGCGCTGGAACCTCCACAAGCGCATCGCCCTGGCGATCGTCGGCATGATCGGCACGAGCCCGTCCCTGCTGGTCCTCGGCTTCATGGTTGCCACCGGGTTCGTCTCCATGTGGGTCTCGAACACGGCGACCGCCGTGATGATGCTGCCGATCGGGGTGTCGGTGCTGCTGCTCGTGAACAAGCTGCGCCTCGAGGACGCCGCGGCGAAGGGCGAGGAGCCGGGGGAGGGCGTCGACCCGGATCCGACCTCCGACGGGCCCTCGAAGGCGGTGCGCTCGAACTTCGGGGTCTCGCTCATGCTCGGCATCGCCTATGCCGCCTCGATCGGCTCGCTCGCGACGATCATCGGCACCCCGCCCAACGCCCTGCTCGCCGCCCATATGAGCCAGGACTTCGGGATCACCCTGGGATTCGGCCGCTGGATGATGGTGGGCGCCCCGCTCGCCATCGTGTTCATGGTCATCGCCTGGCTCCTGCTCACCAAGGTGCTGTTCAAGCCCGAGATCACAGAGATCCCCGGGGGCGCGGAGCTCATCCGCTCCGAGCGCAGGGCCCTGGGGAGGATCGGCTCCGGCGAGGTCCGTGTGCTCGTGATCTTCGTGCTCGCCGCGCTCAGCTGGGTGTTCGTCCCGCTGCTGTGGGACCTGGTGCTCGGCGCGGAGCCGCCGATCAGCGATGCCGGCATCGCCATGGTCGTCGCCCTGCTGCTGTTCCTGCTGCCGGCCGGCGCCGCCCGCGGGGTGCGCCTGCTGGACTGGGACGCCGCGGTCAAGCTCCCCTGGGGCGTGCTGCTGCTGTTCGGCGGCGGTCTCGCGCTGAGCGCACAGTTCAGCTCCTCAGGTCTGACGGAATGGATCGGCCAGGTCACCGAGCTGATCGGTGGCCTGCCGGTGGTGCTCGTGGTGATGATCGCCGCGGCCGGGGTGCTGTTCCTCACCGAGCTGACCTCGAACACCGCGACGGCGGCGACCTTCCTGCCGGTGGCGACCGCCGTGGCGGTCGGGATCGGGATCGACCCGATGCTGCTGGCGATCCCGGTGGCGATCGCGGCGACCTGTGCGTTCATGCTCCCGGTCGCGACCCCGCCGAACGCGATCGCCTACGGCTCGGGGTATGTGCAGATCCCGCAGATGGCGAAGGCCGGCCTGTGGCTGAACCTGATCGGCATCGTGCTGATCACGGCGACCACGATGACCCTCGCGGTGTGGGTGTTCGGCCTCGTCTATTGACCCTGCTGGTGTCTCTGCGGGGGCGCGCCGCGGAGCGTGGTGACCGCCGCCCCCGCCGCGAGCACCACGGCGATCGCGACCACGGCCACCGTTCCCGGCCAGCCGGCGCTCTCGTAGACGTGCCCGATGGCCCAGCCCAGCACGCTGGAGCCCGCGTAGTAGGCGAGGTTGTACAGCCCGGTGGCCTGGGACCGCGCCCCGTCGGCGCGGGCCCCGGCCCAGCCGCTGGCGATCGAATGCGCGGCGAAGAACCCCGCGGTCATCAGGACCAGGCCGAGCAGCACGAGCGGCAGCGGTCCGGCCAGCGTGATCCCGAGGCCCAACAGCATCGTCGCCATCGCGCCGAGCAGCACCGGCAGCCGCCCCCGACGGAAGGCCGCCCTGCCCGCGAGCGGGGAGGACACGGTGCCGCCCAGGTAGGCCAGGAACACCAGTCCGATCAGTCCGGCCGGCACCAGGTAGGGCGGGGCGCTGAGGTGGAAGGCCAGGTAGTTGTACACCGCGACGAACCCGCCCATCAGCAGGAAGGCACAGGCGAACAGGCCCAGCTGTCCGGGATCACGGAGGGTGCGCCACAGGCGAGAGGGACGGGGTCCGGCCCCGGCGCGGCCGACGGTGGGCAGGAAGCGCCGCTCCCGGGGAGCGATGAGCACGAACGTCGTGGCGGCGAGTGCGGCCAACAGGGCGACCGCGGTCATCCCCGCCCGCCAGGAGAGCGCATCCGCGATCGGCGTGGCCACGACTCGGCCCAGCAGACCGCCCACGGTGGTCCCGGCGACGAACCAGCCTGCGGCGATGGCTCGGGCGTGCTCATCGACCTCCTCGGAGAGGTACGCCATCGCGAGGGCGGGCACACCACCCAGGGCGACACCTTCGAGGACGCGCAGCGCGAGCACGAGCTCGAAGGTCGGCGCCCAGGCCGCGACGAGCGCGAGCACCGTCGCCGCGGACACCGCGAACACCATCGCCCGCAGCCTGCCGAGCCGATCACCGACGAACGACCAGGGGACCACCGAGAGCGCGAGGCCTCCGGTCGCGGCCGAGACCGTCAGCGCGGCCTGCTCCGCCCCGATCGAGAGGTCGGCGGAGATCAGCTGCAGGATGCCCTGGGGCGAATACAGCTGGGCGAAGGTCGCCACCCCGGCGCACAGCAGCGCGACGAGCATGCGTCGGTACCCGGGCGAGCCGAGAGCATGGCCGGGTGTGACCTGTGCCCCCATCAGGAGAGGGAGGTGGGTCGGCAGCGCATGCCACCACTGTAGGCACCCAGATGGCCCCGTAGACTCAGGCCATCATGCGTCTGCTCTTCGCCGGTACCCCTGAGGCCGCCCTCCCGTCCCTGCGCACCCTGCTCGACTCGCACCACGAGGTCGTCGGGGTGCTCACCCGCGCCGATGCCCCCTCGGGCCGCGGTCGAAAGCTCACCCCGAGCCCGGTGACATCGCTCGCGCTCGAGGCCGGGATCCCGGTGCTGACCCCGACGACTCTGCGGGACGACGCCGTGCGCCAGCAGATCCGGGACCTCGCCCCCGATGCGGCCCCGGTGGTGGCCTACGGCAACCTGGTGCCCCAGGCCGCCCTGGACATCCCCGTCCACGGCTGGGTGAACCTGCATTTCTCGCTGCTCCCGCAGTGGCGCGGCGCCGCCCCGGCCCAGCGCGCCGTGCTCGCCGGACAGCGCGAGACCGGGCTGAGCGTGTTCCGCCTCGAGAAGGGTCTGGACACTGGGGACCTGATCACGACGGCTCCGACCACGATCGGCGAGTTCGAGACCTCCGGCGAACTGCTGGAGCGGATGGCCGAGGACGGTGCCCCCGTTCTGCTCCAGGCGCTGGATGCCCTCGAAGCCGGCACCGCGACCTTCACCCCGCAGGACGACACGCAGGCCACGCACGCTGCGAAGCTCTCCACCGCCGAGGCGCGCATCGACTGGACCCGACCTGCCGAGGAGGTCAGTGCCCATGTCCGGGGCATGAGCCCCCATCCCGGCGCGTGGACGACGCTGAGCGGCTCGCGCACCAAGGTCCTCGGTGTCGAGGCGGCACCGGAGCACGACCCGCTCGCCCCCGGGACCATCGCCGCCACCAAGCGCCAGATGCTCGTGGGCACCGGCACGCACCCCATCGCCCTGTCCCAGCTCGCCCCGGCCGGCAGGAGACCGATGCGGGCCGCCGACTGGGCTCGCGGTGCCGCGCTCCCCGCCGACGCCGCGTTCGCACGAGGGGACCAGGACGAGGATCAGCAGCAGGACGGAGCACAGGCATGAGCGACGCACGACAGGGACGTGGCCGGGACGACCGGTCCGACGATCGACGGGATGACCGGCGCGGGGGTCGACAGGACGATCGGCACGGCGGCCGCCCCCACGCAGGTCGTGACGACAAGGGTCGGGAACGGTCCGGATCGCGCGGGCAGGGCGGCCCGCGCCGCAGCTGGTCCGACTCCCGGCCCTCCGAGCGCAGCCGTCAGTCGACGCCATCGCGCCAGGTGGCCCTCGAAGGACTGCGCCTGGTGCGCGAGGACGACTCGTACGCGAACCTCGTGCTGCCGCGACTGCTGCGCTCCGCCCGGGTCTCCGGCCGCGACGCCGCCTTCACGACCGAGCTGTTCTACGGCTCGTTGCGCGCGCAGGGGCGCCTCGACGCGATCCTCGCGGCCTGCGTCGACCGGCCCCTGGTCGACGTCGACCCGGCGCTCGTGGACGTGCTGCGGCTGGGCGCCTACCAGCTCCTGGACATGACCGTCGCGCCCCACGCCGCGACCTCCGAGACGGTGGCGCTGGCCCGCGCGCAGGTGGGCGCCGGCGCTGCGAGCTTCGCCAATGCGGTGCTGCGCCGGGTCGGGGCGAAGAGCCTTCAGGAGTGGATCGACGAGGTCGCTCCGAACCGCGAGAAGGACCCCACCGGGCACCGCGCCGTCGTCCATTCCCACCCGCGCTGGGTGGTGCGCGCCCTGACCGATGCCCTCGCCGGGCACGGCCGTTCACGCGACGAGATCGACGAGCTGCTGGCCGCCCAGAACGCGGCGCCCGCGGTCTCGCTCGTGATGCGGCCCGGCCTCACCGACCTCGATGAGCTCATCGACAACGGAGCGAGCGCCGGCCGCCTCAGCGTCTTCGCCGCGTCCTGGCCGTCGGGGGATCCCGGCGGCATGGATCCGGTCAAGGAGGGACGGGTCGCCGTGCAGGACGAGGGCAGCCAGCTCGCAGCCCTCGCCCTCGCCCTCGGGGCCGATGACCTGGTCCGTGGTGACGACGCCCACTGGCTCGATCTGTGCGCGGGCCCCGGCGGCAAGGCGGCCCTGCTGGGCGGGCTCACCGTGGGGCACGACGCCGATCTGCTGGCCGTCGAGCTCCAGCCCCACCGCACCGAGCTCGTCGACCGGTCCGTGGCCACTCTGCGTGAGGCCGGCTGCGAGATCACGACGCTCACCGCCGACGGCACCACGATCGGCGCCGAGATGCCCGGCCGGTTCTCCCGGGTCCTGGCCGACGTCCCGTGCTCCGGGCTCGGCGCCCTGCGTCGTCGCCCCGAGTCGCGCTGGCGTCGCACCCCCGCCGACATCGGCCAGCTCAGCACTCTGCAGCGCAAGCTGCTGGGATCCGCCCTGGACGCCGCGGCCGACGGGGGAGTGGTCGCCTACGTGACGTGCTCCCCGCACCTCGCCGAGACCCGCCTGGTGGTCGCCGACGTCCTCAAGGGCCGCGACGACGTCGAGGAGCTCGACGCCCGTGATGCCGTGCGCGCCGGGGTGCTCCCCGCCGCGCAGCCCACGCTCGACCTCGGCGAGGGACCTGCCGTGCAGCTGTGGCCGCACGTGCACGGCACCGACGCCATGTACATCTGCCTGCTGCGCAAGAACTCCGCCGACAGCTCCTCCGACAGCTCCGCCCCCGATGTGGAAGGGACTCCGTCCTCATGAATGCCGCGTACTCGACCGATGGCCAGTACATCCATCCCAGCATCCTCAACGCCGACTTCATGGACATCGGCACCGAGCTGGACAAGATCTCCACCGCCGACAGCGTCCACGTCGACATCATGGACAACCACTTCGTCCCGAACCTCACCTTCGGCACGAGCATGGTCGAGCAGATCGTGCGTCGCAGCGCGATCCCCGTGGACGCGCACCTGATGATCGAGGACGCGGACCGCGAGGCCCCGGCCTACGCCGAGGCCGGTGCCTCCTCGGTGACCTTCCACCTCGAGGCCGCGACCGCCCCGATCAAGCTCGCCCGGGATCTGCGCCGCAAGAACGTCGAGGTCGGAGTCGCCCTGCGCCCCGCGACGCCGATCGAACCCCTGCTGGACGTCATCGGCGAGTTCGACGTGCTGCTGCTCATGACCGTCGAGCCCGGATTCGGGGGGCAGAGCTTCCTGGAGACCATGCTCCCCAAGATCCGTCGGGCGCGACGCGCGATCAGCGACGCCAACCTCGAGGTGTCGATCCAGGTCGATGGCGGGGTCAGCCGGGAGACCATCGAGCGCTGCGCGGAAGCCGGCGCCAACGTGTTCGTGGCCGGTTCGGCGATCTACCGCGCCCAGGATGCGGCCGACGAGATCTCCGCCCTGCGTGAACTCGCGAGAACTCACACGGCGCACTGAGTCCGGACGCCTCGAGCGGGGCTATCCTGGTCCCGTCACGACCAGTGACGTGCTCCGGGGTCGGTGAAATTCCGAGCCGGCGGTGATAGTCCGCGACCCGCTTCGGCGGTGGAGCCGGTGGAACTCCGGCACCGACAGTACAGCCTGGATGAGAGGCGCACGTCCTGCATGCCCCAGGGCGCTCTTCGCGCGCTCCGGAGCCATGCCGGAACCCTTTTCCCCCGGAGCCACTGCATCCGACGGCGAAAGGACCGACATGGATCTTCTGCAGTGGCTCTTCAACGCGCGAATCGATTTCGCGGGCGGCCAGTTCATACTTCTCCGCGAGGTGCTCGGCAACGTCTTCGGACTGCTCAGCGCGCTCGGCGGCATGCGACGCAAGGTCTGGGCCTGGCCCATCGGCATCGCCGGCAACCTGCTGCTGTTCACCGTGTTCATGGGGACGCTCTTCGGCAACCCCGAGGCGGTGGACCTGCTCGGCCAGGCCGGACGCCAGATCATGTTCATCCTCACCAGCATCTACGGCTGGGTTCGGTGGCGGCAGGCGCAGCACGACGGCGGAACCGCCGTCGAGCCCCGGTGGGCGTCGTGGCGCACCCGACTCCTGCTCGTGGTCGCCCTCGTCGGCGGCACGGCCGCGCTCACCCCGATCTTCCGGGCGCTGGGCTCCTACGAGCCCGTGTGGGCCGACGCCTGGATCTTCATGGGCAGCCTGCTCGCCACCTTCGGCATGGCCAAGGGCTGGGTCGAGTTCTGGCTGATCTGGGTGGCCGTCGACCTCGTGGGCGTCCCGCTGCTCCTGAGCGCGGGCTACTACGCGAGCGCCTTCATGTACGTCTTCTACGGGGCCTTCACCCTGATCGGCTTCTTCGTCTGGTGGCGCGTGCGCAACCGGCAGGACCATCGGGAGCGCGTGTCCGTGGAGACGGCGCACCTGGACCCGACCGTGCGCCGGAACTGACCCTGCTCCCGGTCTGACCCTTCTCGCGGACTGACCCTTCTCCCGAACTGCTCGTGCCCCCGCACTGCCCGAGGACCGGTGGGTGGTCGCCTTCGTCGACCGCCCGCCGGGGCGAGTACCCTGGTGGTGTGAAGGATTTCGAAGCATTGTTCGCCGAGCTGACCGAGAAGGCACGCACCCGCCCCGAGGGCTCCGGCACCGTCCGCGAGCTCGATGCCGGTGTGCATCAGATCGGCAAGAAGATCGTGGAGGAAGCCGCCGAGGTGTGGATGGCCTGCGAGCACGAGACGCAGGAGGATGCCGCGATGGAGATCAGCCAGCTCCTCTACCACCTGCAGGTCATGATGGTCGCCAAGGGCATCAGCCTCGAGGACGTCTACCGGCAGCTCTGAGCCGCCGCACGGCGCTCTGCGCACCCGCCACCCGGCACCGATCACCCGCTCGCCCCGCCCGGCGTCCGCCGACGCCTCACCATCATCACGGGCCGCCGCCGCGGCCGAGGAGGAACCGTGCTGCGCATCGCAGTCCCCAACAAGGGCGCCCTGTCCGAACCTGCCGCCGATCTGCTCGCGGAGGCCGGCTACCGCCGTCGCGGCACGGCCAAGGAGCTCGTGGTCGTCGACCAGGAGAACGACGTCGAGTTCTTTTACCTGCGTCCGCGTGACATCGCGGTCTACGTCGGCTCCGGCACCGTGGACGTCGGGATCACCGGTCAGGACATGCTCCTGGACTCGCGCACGCCCGCCCAGGAGATCCTCCCGCTCGGCTTCGCGCGCTCCACGTTCCGCTTCGCCGCAGCCGCCGGGCTCCACGAGGACGTCACCAGCCTCGCGGGCGCCCGGATCGCCACCAGCTACGAGAACCTCGTCGAGGACTATCTCGCCGAGCGCGGCCTCAGCGCCTCCGTGGTCCACCTCGACGGAGCGGTCGAGTCCTCGATCCGCCTCGGCGTGGCCGACGTGATCGCCGATGTGGTCGAGACCGGCACCACGCTGCGCCAGGCGGGCCTGGAGCCCTTCGGCGAGGCGATCATGACCAGCCAGGCCGTGCTGTTCTCCCGCCCCGGGATGGAGCTGGACGAGGCCGGTGCTCACTCCCTGGAGGTCCTCGAGCGTCGCGTCCGCGGCGTGCTGGTGGCCCGCGAGTACGTGATGCTCGACTACGACATCCCCACCTCCCTGCTGGAGACGGCGGTCGAGATCACGCCGGGCCTGCAGTCGCCGACGGTCTCCCCGTTGCACGGCGGCGAGTGGTCCGCCGTGCGCGCCATGGTGGACCGCCGCTCGGCCCACCGCATGATGGACGACCTCTACGACGCCGGCGCCCGCGCGATCCTGGTCACCGCCATCCAGGCCTGCCGCATCTGAGTCCCGAGATGTCCACCACCGAGCCGGCGCCGAGCGCGGGGGAGGTGCGGCCCACCCTCGTGATGCGGCCGCGGATGGTGCGCGTCTTCGCGTACCTCACCGGGGTGATCGTGCTGGGCGGCCTGATCGTCGGGGCCGTGATCATGCCCGGCTTCCTGATCGGCGGCCGGCTGGGCCTGGTGGCCGTGGGCGTGATGATCTTCTTCTTCTGCCATCTCGAGGCCTCCGTGCGCCTGGTCGCGCGGCCCCACGTGCTCGAGGTGCGCAATGTGTTCCGTGCCCGCACGCTCGACTGGGCGGAGATCGTGGACATCAGCTTCCCGATGGGGGACCCCTGGGCGCACCTGGACCTGGCGGACGGGACGACCCTCGCGCTCAACGCCATCCAGCGCTACGACGGGAAGCGCGCCATCCGTACGGCGCATCGACTGCGCGGCCTCGTCCAGGAGCGCGGAGAGGCCCATCTCTAGTTCGTAGCCCGTCCCTCGGTCAGCGAGGGGGGATCAGTCCCGCCGCGCAGCGCCCGGCGAGGGCCGCGTAGCGGAAGGCCTCCGGGTCCTCGCCGAGGCTGCGGCCCATGGTCGACAGCCGCACCGGCATCTCCTCGAGGGCATCGCGCAACCCCTTCGCATCGATCTCGGAAAGTACGTGCTCGGTGCCGCGAGCCCGCGCAGGTTTGACGATCGAGGTTTTCACCTGTTCGCGCACTGACGCATGAAAAGAGTTGTAGCGGTGGTCCGAGCGGGCGAGGATCGGCAGGTGCACCGGGGTGAGCGTCGCCCGGCCGTAGGTCGTCGCCGAATGATGGGACAGGCCCCGGTGGCGGTCCCGAGGATCGGCGTTGGAGACCCTCAGCGTCGCCACCGGCGCGCCGCCCAGCACGGCTGCGGCATGGAGATGCTCGGCGGCCTGCATGCCCGAGAAGCCCCAGCCGGTGCCCGTGCCGAGGTTCCCCGGGCCCTGGATGACCACGGCGACATCGGCACCCACCACGTGCTTGGCCCCCAGGAGCGCCGACTGCACCGTGACCGCCTCGAGGTCGCCGCCGAAGGACTGGCCGGCGCTGATCACGGAGGTGAGCAGGCCCGCCTCCCGCAGGCGAGCGGTGCTGCGCGAGTACGCGGCCGGCAGCGAGGCGCCGTCGGTGTGCACATAGACGATCTTCGCGCTGTGGCGCTCGGCGCGGATCCCGGCCACGAGAGCGGGCAGCGAGGAGTGGAGGTCGGCGACGAGCACCGGCATCCCTTCGAGGTCCTCCGCGTCCTGCATCGTCGCGTAGTGCTCGCCCTCCGGGTCGTCGATCGCCTCGACCATGGTCTGCATCGGCGTGTAGCGGGCCTTGACCATGTGTCCGGAGATCTGCTCCGGCGCGGGGAGCACATCGAGCCGGGCCACCACCATGGCGTCCCCGCCGGTGCCGAGCCCGCGGCGCAGGGCGTTGGTGTTCAGCAGCACTCTCTCGCCCAGGGCCGGGGTGCCGGTCAGCTCCGGATAGGCGATCGCCGACACCGTCTCCGCCTCCGCGTCCGTCTTCGCGTCTGTCTCGATCTCGACCTGCAGGCGATCCACCCCGTGCCACGATGCCCTCGTGCCGGTGACCGTTCCGCGTTCCCAGTGCAGCATGGGTCCAGCCTAGAGCCCTCAGCGCGCTCCGGCCGCTACGCTGGGCCGGTGGCCTCCAAGAGTGTGGAAAGACTTCTCAACGTCATCATGACGATCGGCTCGCGCCGCCGGATCGACCGCGCGAAGCTCTTCGCCGTGATCCCCGACTATGCACGGGCGACCTCCGAGCAGGCCGCCGAGCGGATGTTCGAGCGCGACAAGGCGGCGATCCTCGAGCTCGGGCTCCCGCTGGTGACCGACCGGGACGTGCTCGACGAGAACACCGTGTACTACCGCATCGATGCGGCGGAGTCCGGCGCCGTCCTCGACCTCAGCACGCAGGAGTACACCGTGCTGCTGGCCGCGAGCCGCGCCTGGGACGATGCCGCCGCCGGGGGAGCGGCGCGCCGGGTGCGCTCGAAGCTGCTCAGCCTCGGGCACGACGCCGATCCAGATCTGCTGCGGCGTACCCCTCGTGGCGCGGTCGAGTCGCTGCCCGTGCTCTCGCCGCTGCTGGAGGCCGTCACCTCCGCCCGCTCCGTGCGCTTCCTGTACCGCGGGACCCAGGGCGCCCCGGCCGAGCGGTTCGTCGAACCCTGGGTGGTCGGAGTCCACGATGGGCACTGGTACGTCCACGGCTGGGATCGCGACCGCTCCGCGCCGCGTCTGTTCCGCGCCTCCCGTATCGAGTCGTTCCCGGTCGAGGGCCCGCCGGCCGTCGAACCGCGCCCCGAGCAGACGGACCTCAGCGCCGTGCTCGATGCCCTGCAGGACAGCGACGACCGGGCCCGCGCCGTGGTCGAGGCGGCCCCGTTCAAGGCTCTGGCCCTGCGCGACCGGGCCGGTGCCCCGCTCGAGGCGCCACGGTTCACGCTCCCCGACCTGCCCCGGCCCGCAGCCCGCCGGCTGCTGCTCGCCAACATCCGCTGGCTCGAGCTCGTGGAACCGGCCGCCTGGCGCGTCGAGGTCGCCGAGGTGCTCGCGAACATCGCCGCGGCCCACGAGGGTGACGGTGACACCTCCGGGGTCGAGGGCGGCGCCGTGCGCACCGCCCCGCGGATCCGCACCACCCCGACCGGCAACGACACCCTGTCGCGGTTGATCTCCGAGGCGTCCTACGTGATGAGCCGAGGAGAGGTCGACCTCGCCGAGCTGTCCTCCGCGCTCGGCATCTCCGAGAAGCAGCTGATCACGGATCTCCAGGTGCTCTTCGTCTGCGGGGACATGGGCACCGGCTGGGAGGACTTCATCGAGGCGGAGTGGGAGCACGGGATGGTGCGCGTGCGCAACGCCGAACCCCTGCGCCGCGCGCTCCGGCTGAGCGCCGTCGAGATCACCGCGCTGCTGGCCGGCCTCGCCGCCCTCGAGCCCTCGGCCGGGGACACCGAGGGCATTGTGGCCAGCGCCCGGCAGAAGCTGCTCGCGGGTATGACCGAGCAGGCGGGATCCGACGACCCCGTCGAGCCGCCCACCCGCGCCGAGCTCGCGGAAGCAGCCTCGGTCGACGAGATGGCGTCGCGCACCGCAGATCGCGCCGAGGCGATCCTGACCGCGGTCCAGCAGGCGATGCAGGCCGACGACGACTCCGATGCCTCCGAAACGTCCGAGACATCCGAGACGTCCGAGACGTCCGCGGCCTCCGCGGACCCTGAGGGTTCCCGGCTCACGATCCGCTATTCCTCCGTCGATCGACCGGGCACCAGCGTGCGCCGGATCCGGCCGTTGCGGATCGAGACCGACGGGGCTCGTTCCTACCTGCTCGCCGACTGCGAGCTCGCCGAGGCGCAGCGGAAGTTCCGCCTGGACCGGATCGTCGAGATCCTGCCCGCCGCCACCCCGCAGTCCCGGCCGGATGCCGGTGACGGGCCCGACCTCGGCGGCCGCCTGGACGGCGATGTCTGGCTGCGCCTGGACCCGCCGGGACAGTGGGTCGCCGAGTCCTTCGGCGCTGCCGAGATGCGCGATGGGGACGGCGGCATCCTCTATGCGCGGCTGGACCGTCCGGTCCGCGTGGCGCTCGTGGACGCGGTGCTGGAATCCTCCGGTGCGGTCGAGGTGCTGTCCCCGCAGGAACTGAGAAACACGATCGTGACCGTGACGCAGGCCGCGGGCGCACGTCACACCCAGCAATAGCCGTTACTCTGGGACGACCCGCCGAGCGGCGGGCCGGATCGCTCACCGAGCGGTCCGTCACGCGCCCCATCCACTGTGGGATGATGTGTGCGCCCGTGCAGATCGCGGCGCAGTTGAAAGGGAATTTCATGGGTATGTTCAGAAGCCCCTGGGCGATCGTCGTCGTCGTTCTGGTCGTCGTGCTGCTTTTCGGCGCCAACAAGCTTCCCGGTCTCGCGCGCAACATGGGCAAGTCCATGCGCATCTTCAAGACCGAGGTCGAGGAGATGCGCGGGGACGACAAGAAGGACGAGGTCGACGACATCGACGAGCCTCGTCGCTCTTCCCGCGAGGATCGCCCGCGTGATGACCGTCCCCGCGACGATCGTCCGCGTGACGACCGTCCGCGTGATGATCGTCAGTACGATCCCCGCGACGAGGCCGAGCGCGAGCCCGTGCGCCCGCGCGAGGACGGCGACTCCTACCGTCGCGACTGAGCATCTCGTCGCGCAATGACGTCATCGGGTCCGGGCGAGGAATCGCCCGGACCCTGAATGCTGGGAGGAATCAGACCCGTGGCGAGTGATACGCAGGGACGTGAGCAGGGCGCCAAGCGCCGTTCACGCCGGGACCCCGAAGGCCGCATGGCCCTCGGGGAGCATCTCGTCGAACTCCGCAACCGCCTGGTGATCTGCGCGATCACCGTGCTGCTGCTGTCGATCGTCGGCTGGCTCGTCTACGCACAGGTCTTCGAAGCCCTCAAGCGACCCTTCACGATCGCCGCCGATCAGGGCTTGCCCGCATCCCTCAATTTTCGAGGTGTCGGCACTGGTCTCAATGTCCGCCTGCAGATGTCCGCCTATGTCGGGCTGATCCTGTCCTCCCCGATGATCATGCTCCAGATCTGGCTGTTCGTGATGCCGGGTCTGCACAAGAGCGAACGCAAGTACGCGATCGGCTTCTTCGGTGCGGCGATCCCGCTGTTCTTCATCGGGTGCGCAGCCGGCTACTGGGCTGTCAACCAGCTGGTCCCGGTCCTTCTGAGCTTCACTCCTCAGACTGACCAGGTCGATCAGCTGATCGGCTATGACGAATACCTGAACCTTCTGGTGAAGACCATGCTCGCGTTCGGAATCGCGTTCGTCATCCCGGTCGTCATGGTCCTGCTGAACTTCCTCGGCATCGTCCGCGGCAAGACGATGCTCAAGGGCTGGCGCTGGATCATCTTCCTCAGCGTCCTGTTCACCGCGATCATGGTCCCGACTCCCGAGCCGATCACCCTGCTGGTGATGTCCGGAGCGATGGCGAGCCTCTTTTTCGGCGCCATCGTCATCGCGCTCATCCACGACCGCCGCAAGGGCGTGGACGAGGAGGACGAGCTCGACGACGACCAGGCGAGCAGCCTCGACGACGGCCCCTCCTCCCTCGACGAGGACGACGGCCGGTGAGCAGGCTCCGGGTCGGGCTGCTCTCCAACCCGACTGCGGCTCAGGGGACAGCACGACGGGTCGGTCGACAGGTCGGTGACCTGCTCCGACTCGCAGGGATCTCGGTGGTCGACCTCTCCGGCCCCTCCGCGCACGTGGCACGGGCCCGGGCGGAGGAGGTGCGGGACACCCTCACCGCCCTCGTGGTGGTCGGCGGCGACGGCACCGTCGCCCTCGGGGCGGATATCGTCGCCGGCAGTCCCGTCCGCCTGGGGATCGTCCCGGCCGGCAGCGGCAACGACCTCGCCCGGGCGCTCGGCCTGCCCCTGAACGACCCCGAGGCATCCACCCGGATCCTCCTGCATGCCCTCTCGCGCCCCGTGGTCACAGTCGACGCCATCGAGGTGGTCTCCACCGGGGAGCACGCCCTGCCTCACCGCTCCATCGCGCTGGGCAATGTGAACCTCGGCTTCGACGCGCTGGTCAACGCCCGTGCCAACAGCTCCCAGCACTCCCATACCGTGCGCTACAAGACCGCCGTCCTGCGGGAGCTGCCCGCCTTCAAGCCCTTCCCCTACTGGATCGAGGTCGACGGCGGCCCGCGCCAGGACCTCGACGCGTCGATCGTCACCATCAGCAACTCCGGGATCTTCGGCGGCGGGATGCGCATCGCGCCACAGGCCCGCCTCGACGACAGCTCGCTCGAGCTGATCACGCTCGAGAGGATCGGCCGCGCCGAGCTGCTGAGGTTCTTCCCGCGCGTCTTCCGCGGCACCCACACCTCCGTCCCCGGCTTCTCGATCAAACCGGTCCGCGAGGTGACGATCGGGCTGCGTCATGGACGCGCGCTGCGGGCCTATTCCGATGGGGAGGCCCGCACCCTGCTTCCGCTCACGGCCCGGATCCTGCCCGGCGCCGTGCGACTCCTCGCCGATCTCGCCCCGGAGGACGCTCCGTGACTTCACCCTCTGAGATGTACGCCCGCTGGGCCGCCGAGAAGGAGCTCGCCGCCTCCGAGCTCGGCGCCTTCACCGACCGCTACGAGTTCGCGCTCGACGACTTCCAGCTCTCCGGGTGCCGGGTGCTGGAGGGCGGCAGCTCCGTGCTCGTCGCCGCCCCGACCGGTGCCGGCAAGACCGTGGTCGGGGAGTTCGCCGTGCACCTGGCGATCGCCCGCGGGCGCAAGGTCTTCTACACCGCTCCCATCAAGGCGCTGTCGAACCAGAAGTTCGGCGAATTGGTGGACTGGCTCGGCCACGACCGGGTCGGCCTGCTGACCGGTGACACCTCGATCCGGCCCGATGCCGACGTCGTGGTCATGACCACCGAGGTCCTGCGCAACATGCTGTATGCCGGATCGTCCCTGCTCGAGGGTCTCGGGTTCGTGGTGATGGACGAGGTGCACTACCTGGCCGATCGCCTGCGCGGGCCTGTGTGGGAGGAGGTCATCATCCACCTCGACCGCTCCGTGCAGCTGGTGGCGCTCTCCGCGACGGTCTCCAACGCCGAGGAGTTCGGTGCCTGGCTGCAGGAGGTGCGCGGCGCCACCGAGATCGTCGTCTCCGAGACGAGGCCGGTGCCGCTGTGGCAGCACGTCGTCATCGGTGATGAGCTGATGGACCTCTTCGTCGACGCCGACGGGGAGGCCGTGGTCTCCCACGGTCCCGGCGTGCGCGGCGAGCGGCTGGTCAACCCGGAGATCGAGCGGATCACCACGTTCTCGCTCCCCGTCGACGAACGCTCCGGCGGCCCCCGGGGCCGGGCCCCCAGCGGCCGCAAGGGCACCCGGGGTCGGCACCGCCCGCGCGGCTCCGGCCAGCACAAGCCGCCGCACCTGCGCAAGGGCGGCGGGCGCGACGGGCACATGGGCGGCGGGCCGGGAACCGCTCGCGGGAGCGATCGCCAGAGCACGGTCCCGCGGCCGGCCCGTCGGCCCGAGGTGATCGAGATGCTCGACGACGCCGACCTGCTGCCGGCGATCATGTTCATCTTCTCCCGCGCCGGGTGCGAGGGAGCGGTGCAGCAGTGCACCCGCGCCCGGCTGCGGCTGACCGACGAGGCCGAGCGCCGCGAGATCCGCCGCGTGCTCGACGAGCGGCTGGAGAGCATCGATGTCGAGGACGAGGACGTCCTGGGGATCCCCGCCTTCCGCAGGGCCGTGCTCGACGGCTACGCCGCCCACCACGCCGGGATCCTGCCGCTGCTCAAGACGGTGGTCGAGGAGCTGTTCGCCCGCGGCCTGCTCAAGGCCGTCTTCGCGACGGAGACCCTCGCCCTGGGGATCAACATGCCGGCGCGCTCCGTGGTGCTCGAGAAGCTCGTGAAGTTCAACGGGGTCGACCACGCGGACCTCACACCGGGGGAGTTCACTCAGCTCACCGGGCGTGCGGGTCGCCGCGGCATCGATACCGAAGGACACGCGATCGTGGTCGCGGGCGGCCGCTTCGACGCCCACGCCGTCGGCGCCCTCGCATCCCGCCGCACCTACCCGCTGCGCTCCGCCTTCCGGCCCACGCCGAACATGGCGGTCAACCTCCTGGACCGCTTCGACCTGTCGCGGGCCCGCGAGACCCTCGAGACCAGCTTCGCCCAGTTCCAGACGGACCGCTCCGTCGTGGGCCTGGCCCGTCGAGCCCGGGAGCTCGAGGACACGGCAGAGTCCTATCGCGAGGCCGTCACCTGCGACCGCGGCGACCTGACCGAGTACGCGGAGCTCCAGGAGCGGATCACCGCGAGGGAGAAGACGCTCTCGCGGGCCCGTGCCGCCGCGGACGGCGACCGCACCCGTTCCGTGCTCGGATCACTGCGCCGCGGCGACGTGATCGCGCTGCCCGGGGGCAAGCGCCGCGGCTACGCCGCCGTGCTGGGTGTGGACCGCCACGTGCTCGGCGGGCCCCAGGTCGATCTGCTCGACACCGAGGGCCGGCGGCGCAGCTTGCGGCCCGGCGATGTCCCGTCCCCGCCCGCGGTCATCGACTCCCTCCGCCTGCCCAGCCAGGACTCGCTCGGCAGCGGCAAGGTGCGCAAGGACACCGCCGCCGCCCTGCGACGGGCCCTGTCCGGGCGCGACGATCCTCGGCGCGAGGTCCGCGCCCGCGTCGAGCGCACCCCGTCCACCGCTGCGGGCGACGACGAGCTGCAGCGGCTCCGGGCCGAGCTCGCAGCGCACCCGTGCGCGGACTGCCCGGAGCTCTCCTCCCACCTGCGCTGGGTGGGGCGCTGGCGCAAGGCCCGCCTCGATCTCGACGGCGTGCAGCGCCGCATCGAGGGCCGCACCAGCTCGCTGGCCCGTCAGTTCGACCGGCTCACCGACCTGCTGCGGGAGCTCGGCTACCTGGAGCGCGAGGGCGAGGAGCTCGTCCCCACCGCGAGCGGTCTGCGGCTGCGGCACCTGTTCAGCGATCGTGATCTGCTGATCGCGGAGTGCATCGAGCACGGGGCCTGGCAGGGGCTGGACCCCGCCGGCCTGGCCGCGATGGTCTCCGCCGCGGTCCATGAGGCCCGTCGCGACGATCGCGCCCCGGAGGTCATCCCGGACCCGGCGGTCGACGCCGCTCTGGCCGCGTCCGCCCGGATCGCCGCGGAGCTGCAGGTCGCCCAGACCCGCCATGGGATCGACGCCACCCCGCCCCCGGATCCGACGATCGCGGCGATCGTGCACCGTTGGGCCCGTGGGGACCACTTCGCCGCCGCCCTGAACGGGAGCGACCTGCCTCCCGGTGACTTCGTGCGCCATTGCCGGCAGGTCATCGATCTGCTCTCCCAGCTCACCGGTGACGAGCAGCTCGGTGCCGCGGCCCGGGCGGCGATCGCTGCCGTGCGCCGCGGACTGGTCGCCCAGGAGATCGATCGATGAGCTTTCTCCCAGGCAGGCACGACATCCTGGGGGACGTGACCGAGATCGACAGCGCCGCTCCGCCCCTCCAGCCAGCCCAGTCCGTGCTCTACACCGGCATCGTCCTCTACAGCAACCAGGACCCCGAGGCCTCGGCGATGCTCGTCTCCGGCGGCCTGATCGCCTGGACGGGCCCGGAGGACACCGCCCGGGTGATCCATGACGACGCGCAGATCGTCGATGCCACCGGCTGCCTGATCACCCCCGGATTCGTCGATGCGGCCGCCACCGCCGACGGCTCCGCGCCGGAACCCGGGACGGAGGCGGACGCCGCCGTCCACGGGATCGTGCTGCGCCTGCCCGGTCCGACGGGGGAGCGGGAGGGTGTGCGGATCATCGCCCCCGTGACCGAGGAGGCCGACTACCTCGACCTGGCCTCGGCAGGGATCCCGGTCGCGTTCGGCTCGGCCGGCGATCCCGACGCGGCCGATCCCTGGGACTGGGTGCGCGGCGCCACCCGACGGCCGCCCGTGGAGCACCGGATCAGCGATCGTGCCGCCTTCCTCGCGGCCTCCCGCGGAGGGCAGCGGGTCGCCGGTGCCCGCCATCCGGGCAGCCTGCAGACGGGCATCGAGGCGACCTTCGTGGTCTGGGAGCCCTGGGACCTCACCGTCCAGTCCCGCGCCGAACGCGTCGACTCCTGGTCCACGGACCCCCGCTCCCGCACCCCGCTGCTGCCGGATCTGGATCAGGGCACTCCGCGAGCACTGCGCACCGTGGTCGGGGGGCGGATCGTCCACGACCGGCTCGGGCAGGGGAGCGCATGACGCCACCGCCCCGGGACGAGTTCGATCCGACGCCCTGGCCCGTGGCGCTGATCGGCGGGGCCGCGGGCGGTCTCGCCGCGCTGGCCGCCTTCCCGCCGTACGGGATGTGGATGCTCCTGCCCGTGTCGCTCGCGCTCCTCTCGGCCTCCGTGCTCACGCGATCCGTGTGGGTCGCGGCGCTGGCCTCGCTCGCCTGGGGCGCCGCCTTCTTCATCCCGCTGACGGCCTGGGCGAACACCTATGCCGGCACGGCGCCCTGGATCGCCCTGGGCGTCTTCGAGGCGCTGTTCATCGTCCTCTTCGGCCTGCTGGCCCGCGTCGTGCTGATCCGTCGGGGGCTGTGCCCCACCTCGGCGCTCGTGGTCTCCGCGCTCTGGGTCGGGGTCGAGACGCTGCGCAGCCACGCCCCGTGGGGCGGGCTGCCCTGGGGCGCCTCCGCCTTCGCGCTCGGGGACTCCCCGCTGCTGAACCTCGGACCGTGGATCGGGATGGCCGGTCTCTCGTTCCTCGTCGCCTTCCTGGGACAGATGATCCTCCACGGCGCGCTGTCGCTGCTGGGACGACGCCACCGCGGCCTGACCGGGTTCGCCGGGGTCTGGCCCTTCGCCCTGACCGTCGGCGCGATCCTGGCCACGGTCGTGGTCCCGCACCCTGTCAACCGCGCCCCGCTCGACCGGCCCACGATGACCGTCGCCGGTATCCAGGGCTCGATGGAGAGGATCGACCCGGCCACCATGGTCATGCCGGACGACGTGTTCGAGAACCATCTCGCCGTCACCCGCTCCACGATCGACTCGGCCTCCCTCGAGGGCCGGCAGCTGGACCTCATCGTCTGGCCCGAGGATTCCACCGGGTATGACCCCCGGCAGGACCCGTGGATGGCGGACCAGCTGACCGCCGCCTCGGCCGACGCCGGGGCACCCGTCCTCATCGGCACGCAGGCTGCGGTCGGGGAGTCGGAACGGCTGAACCAGTCGGTGCTCTACACCCCCGACGGCTCCACGCCGTATGCCTACTCCAAGCGCCATCCGGTGCCCTTCGGCGAGTACATCCCGTACCGCGACTTCTTCCGGACGCTGTCCGACAAGGTCGATCTCGTCTCCCGGGACATGATCCCCGGCCAGGAGGTCGGAGTGATGGACATGGGTGAGCTCGGAGTGGGCGAGGACTCCGTCGGCGTGCTGATCTGCTTCGAGATCGCCTACGACAACCTGGTCACCGATGCCGTCGACTCCGGCGCCGAGGTGATCGTGGTCCAGTCCAACAACGCCCTGTTCGGCGATTCCCACGAGGCGATCCAGCAGCTCGCCGAGGCGAAGGTGATGGCGGTGGTCTCCGGCCGCAGCGTCGTCCACGTCTCCACCGTCGGCCAGTCCGCGATCTTCACCCCCGAGGGCCGGCAGCTGGACTTCGTGGATCACTGGGAGCAGGGTGCGGTCCTCGCCGACGTCCCGCTGCGCACGGGCATCACCCCGGCCGTCGCCGGTGGACCCTGGATCGCCGTGGGGATCTCGGCCCTCGGGCTCGTCGGCCTGCTGGCAGCCCTCTCCGGCCGACGGCGCGCCCTCGCCCCGACCCCCACCCGACGCCGCCCGAGGAGCTGACCGTGCGACCATCCACCGCCCCGCTGCCACCGACCCTCGTCGTGATCCCGACCTATGACGAGCGCGAGGCGCTGCCCGGCACGCTCGCCCGGCTCCGCACCGCCGTGCCGGCCGCCCATGTGCTCGTCGTCGACGACTCCTCACCCGACGGCACGGGGGACTGGGCCGACGACGTCGCCGCCCGGGACGAGAACGTCCACGTCCTGCACCGCGCGGGCAAGGAGGGCCTCGGGCCCGCCTACCTGGCCGGATTCGCCTGGGGTCTCGAGCGGGGCTACGAACAGCTCGTCGAGATGGACGCGGACGCCTCCCATCGTCCGGAGCAGCTGCCCTCCCTGCTCGAGGCCGTGCGGCGCGGGGCGGATCTGGCGATCGGGTCGCGCTGGATGCCCGGCGGCCACGTGCACGACTGGCCGCTGAGCCGACTGCTGCTCTCGCGCGGAGCGAACGTCTACGTGCGCGCAGCGCTCGGGCTCGGGGTCCGCGACGCGACCGCGGGCTTCCGGGTGTTCCGCGCCGAGCTGCTGCAGGGGCTCGTGCAGGGCGATGTCGCGTCCCAGGGGTACTGCTTCCAGGTCGACATGACGCGCCGGGCCCGGGCCGCGGGCGCCGTGATCAGCGAGGTGCCCATCGACTTCGACGAGCGCACCGAGGGCGCCAGCAAGATGTCCCCGCGCATCGTGCGCGAGGCGCTCGTGCTGGTCACGCTCTGGGGACTCTCACACCGTGTCCAGCAGGCTCTGACGCTCCTGCGTTAGTCTGGCTGGCCCCGAGAGCCACAGGAAGGGATCTCGTATGAGCACCGCACCGGGCACCGCCCCGCGCCCCACCGCAGGGACCTCCGGGTCCCCCCGCAGCAGCTCGCGCTGGGGCAGGCTCCTCCCTGTCGCGATCGTCGTGCTGGGCCTGCTCGAGCTCACGATCCTCGTGCTGATCGGCATCAACACCAGTCTGTGGTGGTCCGTGCTGATCATCGTCGTCGGGTGGGTGATCGGCGTGGCCCTGGTGGTCGCCGCCGGGCAGCAGTCCTTCGTGCGGCTCCGTTCCCTGGTCCGGGCCGTGCGTGGCCGCGGTGACATCCAGGACCACCTCTCGCGCCCCGCCTTCACGATGCTGTCGGCGCTGTGCTTCTTCTTCCCCGGGATCCTCACCGACCTCATCGGACTGATCCTGCTGGTGACTCCGGTGCAGCGGAAGTCGGTCGCGGCGATGGGTCTGGGCGGCGGTTCCGCTGGTGCGCGCAAGGTGCTCTACCGTCGCTCCGGGGAGGGCGTCATCGACGGGGAGATCATCCTGAACGCGCAGAAGCCGCCGCGCAGCGGGGATGACAGCACCCCGCCGACCATCTCGCAGGGCTGAGGGCCGCTCCCACCCGGCCTCGACGCACAGCCGGCGCAGACAGCACAGCGCCCCCGCTCCGCCATCACGGCAGGAACGGGGGCGCTGTGCTCTCGCCAGGGGCGAGGACCGTCTCAGAGGTTGCGGCGCTGGTGCAGCTTGCCGGCCCGCAGGAGCGCGAGACGCTGGTCGAGGAGCACCTGCAGGTCCTCCTCGCTGCGACGCTCGAGCAGCATGTCCCAGTGGGTGCGGACGGGCTTGCCGGGCTTCAGCTCGGGCCGCTCATGGTCACGCAGCAGCGCGGAGGCGCCGCAGCGGCACTCCCAGACGGCCGGGACATCCGCCTCGACCGAGAAGGGGAGGACGATGGTGTGGCCGTTGGGGCAGTCGTAGACCGACTCCTGACGGGGTGCGGCGAGGACGCCTTCGTCGGTCTCCATGGAGAGGGAGCCCAGTCGGGTGCCTCGGAGGCTGCGGCTGTTCATGCGGTTCTCGCTTCCTGCCGGGGGATGGTGGGCGGGCGGGATCCCGCCCGATGAGGTCTATGGGGTGACAACGCCCGAGGGCCCGGAAATGTTCCGCGGCGTCGAGAAGCGCTCACTGGCCGTCGATCAGCTCGGAGAGCAGATCGACACGATTGGTGATAATACCATCCACCCCGTTGACCAGGAGATTCCGCATGGTCACGGGGTCGTCGACGGTCCACACATGCACCTCGCAGCCCGCCCGATGAGCGGCGGCGACGTTGGCCGCGGTGACGATGGGGAGTCCCTGGTAGCTCTCGGGCACCTGGAGCGCCGCATAGGGGGCCAGGATCCGTCGGATGAGCGCATCCGGGGCCTCGGCGGCCCGCGCGGCCAGGAAGGACGCGATGACGGGGCGCGCCGGACTGCGCACCGGCAGGATCCCGGTGGCCGCCTGCACGGTCCGCACGGTGCGGCGCACGACGGCGTGGTCGAAGCCGGCGATGCAGACGCGGTCGGCGCTGCGCGTGCGGGCGATCGCCGCGACGGCCGGTCCGATCGCCGAGGCCGCCTTGACATCGATGTTGACCGGCACGTCCGGGAAGGTGCCGAGCACGTCCTCGAGCATCGCGAGTGGTTCGTCCCCGGTCAGCCGGATCGCCCCCGCCTGGGCCGCGGTGAGCTCGTCGATCCGTCGCGGGTCCCCGGCGAGACGTACCAGGTCCTCGTCGTGCACGGCCAGGGCCAGTCCGTCGGAGGTGGCGTGGGTATCGGTCTCGAGCATGTCCGCGCCCGCGCCCAGGGCGGCCTCGAAGGCGCGCAGGGTGTTCTCGGCGACGTCGAGCGCGAGACCGCGATGGGCGATGCGACGCGGGCGGGGGCCGGGCAGGAACCGGGACCCGGGGACCGACCCGTGCTCACGGCTCCCAGTGGTCGATGAGCGCATCTTCTTCCTCCTCGTCCTGACCGCGCTGTCGGGCACGCACGGCCCGGCGCGGTCGATGATCAGTGGTCGTGCTGGGTGTCGTGGTGGGATCCTCGGCGCGTCCGTCGGCAGGTCCATCGGCGGGTCCGTCGTCGGCCGGTTCCTCGTCCATCTCCTCGAGGTCCAGGATCGTGCGACGGGTGCGATAGATTAGCGCCGCCGGGAAGAACAGGGCGAAGATCCACCACTGGAACGCATAGGAGAGGTGCGGGCCGAGCCCGGTCTCGGGATCCGGCAGCGCCGCAGGCCGCGGGCCGGCGGGGGCTTCCGCGTCGAGGTCCCCGTACGCCCCGTGGAACATGGTCCCGTCATGCTCCGGCAGCAGCGAGTCGATCTGCGGCGGGTTCACGGAGTGGACCTGGCCCGGAGGGATCCTGCGGTCCAGCGTCGGCTCCGCAGGCCTCAGGCGCACGACGATGTCCAGGTCGCCCTCGGGGACCGGCGGCGCGGCGACCGGCTCGGAGACATCGCCCTGGGAGCTCACCCAGCCGCGTACGACGAGCAGGGTCGAGCCGTCGTCGGTCCGGAAGGGCACCAGCTGCCAGAAGCCGACCTGGCCGTCGAGCTGGCGGTTGCGCACGTACAGCACGCACTGCGCATCGGTGCAGTAGCTGCCGTGGAGGGACACCGGGGTCCAGTCGTCCTCGGGGGCGAGCGTCGACCCGGGGGTGGGGAGGACGCTCTGCAGGGTCACCGGCTCCGCGTCGAAGTTCGCGTGGATGACGGCGGCGACATCGCGTTTGTGCTCGAAGCGTCCGAACTGCCAGAGCCCGAGGCCGACGCAGAGCGCGGAGGCGAGCAGGACGCCGAGCAGCGCGAGCAGGGTCTCACGGCTGAGGAGAACGCGCCGGAGGGTGGAGCTGCGGGTCATCGACGGACCGGCTCGCCCGTCGCGCTCCCGGCGGCAGAGATCGACACGTCGTGGGATCCGGGGTCCATGAACCCGGCGGATCCGGCGATCCTGCCCGGGAGGTCCTCGATCGCGAAGTCGACCAGCAGCACGAACATCACCGCGGTCAGGGCGGCCAGCACGAAGCCGAGGGCGGTCACGGCGATCGTGACGCCCAGGCGGAGCTGCGGGCGGTCCTTGATCGGCTTCGCCGGTGGGAACCCGTAGTCCTCGTCCTGGAGATGGTTATCGGACCACATGCCGGGGTTGATCACGGAGACGGGGTAGGTCTCCACCCGTTCCCGGGGTCGGGCGCCGCTGGCCGGGACATCCTCGGAGTCCAGCAGCGGCGACGCGTCCGTCCCGTCGGCGGCCTCCGGCACCCAGAGACGCCACCCGGCCGGGATCGGACCCCAGGTGTACTGGGGTCGGAAGTCCGCCGGCGGGTTCCATCCGTCGTGCGGCGGTTCCGGCCAGTTCGGCGGCGGGTTGAAACGCTGGGTCACGCAGGGACGTCCCAGGTGTACACATCGACGTAGTTGTCGTACTGGAGCGTGTTGCCGCCGGCACGCACGAAGTCGTAGAGGAGCACGATGGTGTAGCTCTCGCCCTCCGTGAACTCGTAGTTCGTGTCGTAGTCGCGCCCCGAAGCCTCGAGCCCGTAGCCCTCCGAGGAATCATCCACGGCGCCGCCGTACGGGGTCATCACCTGGAAGAAGTAGGACGGGAACGCCATCTGGCCCTCGGTGACGGTCATCTCGGCGGTCACGACGAGGTACTCGCCGTTCTTCGCCGGCTCGACGGTGCCGCCGTAGCTGCTGGGGAGGTCCTCGGCCTTCTTCCACTCCATCTGGACGGCGAGGCTCCCGGAGCCGTTCTCGCCGACGATGTCCTTCGCCTCGGCGTCATCACCGATCACGGGCAGGTCGGTCGTCGGATCCGGGGAGGCCGGCTCCTCGGAGTCGGACGTGGCCTCCTCCTCGGGAGTCGTCTCCTCCTGGGTGGTGGTCTTCCCGCCACCGCCGGCGGTCTCGGGGCCGTCACGGAACAGGTAGATGCCGCCGGCGATCGCGACGATCAGGGCGACGACCAGGAACAGCACGATGCAGCCGACCCACCAGAACCGGGCGATCGCCCCCTTCTTGGGCGCCTCCCCGGTGGCGGTGGCGGCGGTCCACTCCGAGCCGGAGCTCGGGCTTCCCGCCATCGAGTTCGCGGACTCCTGGCCGAAGGCGGGGGACGCCGGGTAGTCGGATCCCGCGGGGGTGCCGTAGCCCTGATGCTGCTGGTCGTAGCCCGCAGCAGGTGCCGCCGGCGCGGAGGTCGGAGACCCCTGCTGCGGGGCAGCCGCCTCGTACGGTTCGGCAGTCCCGTACGGCTCTGCTCCCTCCGCCGGCTCCGCCGTCTCGTACGGGGCCTGCTGGGCCAGATCGGCCTCGAGGTCCGGTCCCGGGTACTCATCGGTCGCCGGAGCCGCGGCGTCCTGCGGGGAGGGGTCCGGCCCCGGTGCGTCCGCCGAAGCTTCTGCCTCCTCGGACGGCGACGTCACAGCCTGCTCGTCCGCCGGAGCGGAGGACACCACGGTCCCGGCCTCGGAGTCATCGGCGTTCGCAGAATTCTCGGGGTTCTCGGGGTTCGCGGCGTCCTGGGACGGGAGGTCGGCGTCGGCCACCTCGTCCTGGATCCAGAAGTTCCAGCCCTCCGGTGCGGGACCCCACGACGGGTCCGGCTGCCAGCCCGGGGGCGGGCTCCACGCAGCGTCGTCGATCGGCCAGTTCGGCGGAGGATTGAAGCGGTAAGCCATCTGGATAGCACCTTCCGAGGCTGAAGTTCGTGACCGGGCTTCCCCCCAAGGATCCCGACGTGGTCTCGCCCCGTATCGTAGAGCACTCAGGCCTTCCGAGACTGCATGACGCACCTCGTGGGCCGACCCCAGCCGAACAGTTCTCAGCAATCCCGCAAGGAGCCCAGATGTCCGACGCCATCACCGAGCCGCGCAGTGTCCTGATCACGGGAGGCAGCCGGGGAATCGGCTACGCCATCGCCGAGGAGTTCCTGCGCCGGGGCGACAAGGTCGCCGTGACCAGCCGCTCCGGGCAGGGCGGGCCCGAGGGAGCGCTCACCGTCGCGGCGGAGGTCACCTCCGGCGAGAGCCTCGACGCCGCCGTCAAGGCCGCCGAGGAGGCTCACGGGCCGATCGAGGTGCTCGTCGCCAATGCCGGGGTCACCGACGACCAGCTGCTGCTGCGGATGAGCGACGAGTCCTTCGAGACCGTCCTGGACACGAACCTCACGGGGTCCTTCCGCACGGTCAAGCGGGTCATCAAGTCCATGATGCGCCGGAAGAAGGGGCGCATCGTGCTGATCGGTTCGGTCGTCGGCCTCTACGGGTCGCCCGGTCAGGTCAACTACGCGGCCTCGAAGGCCGGACTGCTCGGCATCGCGCGGGCGATCACTCGGGAGCTGGGGTCGCGCGGTATCACCGCGAACGTCGTCGCGCCCGGCTACATCGACACGGAGATGACGGCAGCGCTGGCAGAGGACGTGCAGGCCTCCTACAAGAAGTCGATCCCGGCCGGCCGCTTCGCCGACCCCTCGGAGGTGGCCCGGGTGGTGGCCTTCATCGCGAGCGACGACGCGTCCTACATCTCCGGCGCCGTGATCCCCGTCGACGGCGGCCTCGGCATGGGACACTGATCCGGATCCTCGGTCCGAGGACCGCACCCCACCGACATCCCACACCGAAGGCGTGAACGTACCCCCATGTCATCTTCCGACCCCGCCAGTCGTCTCCTGCTGCTGATGCGTCACGGCAAGGCGGACGCCGGCTCCGGTCAGCCGGACCACGAGCGTCCCCTCGCCGAGCGCGGGCTCACCCAGGCACGGCTGGTGGGGGAGTACCTCGCCTCCCAGAACGTGCACCTGGCACGGGTCCTCGTCTCCGACGCGGTGCGGACCACGCAGACCTGGCAGGCCGTCCTCTCGCAGATGCCGGGCTTCGACGGCACCGTGTCCTTCGAGGACGAGATCTACCTCGGCGGGGTCGGCGAGGTCGTGAACCTCCTGCACGAGGTCGACGACGAGCACGGCGCCGTGATGGTCATCGGCCACGAGCCGACGATGGCTTCGCTCATGGCGCTGCTCGGGGACGACGACTCCGACCCCGGATCCGTCGCCCAGGCGCGGCTGGGCATGCCCACCGGCGGCATGGGAGTGCTCTCGGGACGCCTCGAGCACTGGTCGGACCTCACAGAGGACTCCCTCACGCTGCACACCATCGTGCGCCCCTGAACTGAACTGAGCTCAGCGGGCCGTCGCGAGCAGGTGCGGCCAGGCGTCCAGCAGGGACTCCCCGTCGAGGACCACGTCGGCCACCTCGCGCAGGGCCGGCTTCGCCCGGAAGGCGATCCCGGTCCCCGCGGCCCGCAGCATCTCGCGATCGTTGGCCCCGTCGCCCATGGCGACGATCCGCGTGGCGGGGACGTCATAGACGGTCGCCAGGTGCTCGAGCATGCGCCGCTTGGCGACGCCGTCGATGATCGGACCCGACACCTTCCCGGTGAACCGTCCGTCCACGATCTCGAAGCGGTTCGCGAGCACATGATCGATGCCGCTGCTCGCGGCCAGCTCGTCGATCACCTCGTGGAACCCTCCGGAGACGAGGGCCGTCATCCAGCCGTCGGCCTTCGCACGGCGCACCAGCTCGAACACGCCCGGCGTCGGCACGAGCACCTGGCGCACCTGCTCCAGCACCGACTCGTCGAGCCCTTCGAGCAGCGCGACCCGGGCGCGCAGCGACTGCGCGAAATCGAGCTCCCCGCGCATCGCGGCCGTGGTGATCGCCTCGACCTGATCACGCACCCCGGCATGCTCGGCGACGAGCTCGATGACCTCCTGGGTCAGGAAGGTCGAATCGACGTCGGAGATCAGCAGCCCGGTGACGGCCGGGCTGTCGGATGCTACGGCGGTCACGGCTCGAGGACCGTGCCCTTGCCGATCACGGTGATCCCGGAGTCCGTGACCACGAAGCCCCGGGCCCGGTCCTTCGCGGCGTCCAGGCCGATCTGGGTGCGCGGCGGCACCACGACGCCCTTGTCGATGATCGCGCGGTGGATCTGGCAGTGACGGCCGATGGACACGCCGTCCATGATCACCGAGTCCGAGATGCTGGACCAGGAGTTCATCCGCACCCCGGGGGAGACCACCGAGTTCGACACCTGGGCCCCGGAGATGACCACTCCGGGCGAGATCAGGGAATCCACTGCTGTGCCCACACGGCCCGGGCCGGCGTGCACGAACTTCGCGGGCGGCTCGTTGCGGTGGCCGGTGTAGGTGGGCCAGTCGTAGTTGTAGAGGTTGAACACGGGGTGGATCGAGATCAGATCCATGTGCGCCTCGTAGAACGCGTCCAGCGTGCCGACGTCGCGCCAGTAGTCGCGGTCGCGGTCGGTGGAGCCGGGCACGACGTTGTGGATGAAGTCGTAGACGCCGGCGGAGTCCTGCTCGACGAAGTAGGGGACGATGTCGCCGCCCATGTCGTGCTTGCTCTCGTCGTCCTCGGCGTCACGCGTGACGGCCTCCATGAGGGCGTCGGCGGTGAAGACGTAGTTGCCCATCGACGCGAGGATGGAGCCGGGATCGTCCGCGAGCCCCTCGGTCGTCGTCGGCTTCTCGACGAAGGCCTTGATCGTGGTGGGGTCCGACGGATCCGTCTCGATCACGCCGAACTGGTCGGACTGCTCGATCGGCTGGCGGATCGCGGCGACCGTGCAGGCCTTGCCGGATTCGATGTGCGCATCGACCATCTGGGAGAAGTCCATGCGGTAGACATTGTCGGCGCCGACGACGACCACGTACTCCGGCTTCTCGTCATGGATGAGGTTCATCGACTGGTAGATCGCGTCCGCAGAGCCGCGGAACCAGTGCTTGCCCATGCGCTGCTGGGCGGGCACCGGGGCGACGTAGTTGCCCAGGAGCGAGCTCATGCGCCAGGTCTGCGCGATGTGCTTGTCCAGCGAGTGCGACTTGTACTGGGTCAGGACGACCATCCGGAGATAGCCGGAGTTCGCGATGTTCGACAGCGCGAAGTCGATGAGGCGGTAGATCCCCCCGAACGGCACAGCGGGCTTGGCCCGGTCGAGGGTCAGCGGCATCAGCCGCTTCCCCTCACCGCCGGCGAGGACGATGGCGAGGACCTTTTTGGACGACATAATGCGAGGATAGACCAGACGTGGCACTGGTCACGCCCCCTCGGGGATTTTCGGACGCTCGCTGGAAGCCTGAAGCACGAAGGAGTCGGACATGCGCGTGGATCTGCTGACGAAGGAGTACCCGCCCGAGGTCTACGGAGGGGCCGGGGTGCACGTCGCCGAGCTGACCCGGGTGCTGCGTCCGTCCATCGACGTGCGGGTCCGTGCGTTCGGTGCGGAGCGCGACGAGGAGGGCACCTCCTCCTACAGCCCGCCGGCCGAGCTCGAGGGCACCAACGCCGCCCTCTCGACGCTGGGCACCGACCTGCTCATGGCGGCCGACTGCGCCGGGGCGGACCTCGTCCACTCCCACACCTGGTACGCGAACTTCGCCGGGCACATGGCCTCGCTGCTGCACGGAATGCCTCACGTGCTCTCCGCGCATTCGCTCGAGCCGCTGCGCCCCTGGAAGGCCGAGCAGCTCGGCGGCGGCTACCGCGTGAGCTCCTTCGCCGAGCGCACCGCCTATGAAGGGGCGGCCGGCGTCATCGCCGTCTCCGGCGGCATGCGCGAGGACATCCTGCGCGCCTATCCCTCGGTCGACCCCGACAAGGTCCACGTGGTCCACAACGGGATCGACATCGAGGAGTGGTCCCCGAACCCCGAGACCTCCGCCCTGACCTCGCGAGGCATCGACCCGGACGCCCCCACGATCGTCTTCGTCGGCCGCATCACCCGCCAGAAGGGCCTGCCGTACTTCCTGCGCGCCGTGCGCGACCTGCCCGCCGACTACCAGGTGGTGCTGTGCGCCGGCGCCCCGGACACCCCGGAGATCGCCGCGGAGGTCGACGGCCTGGTCCGCGAGCTCCACGCCGAGCGCGGCAACGTGCATCTGATCACCGAGATGCTGCCCCGGCACGAGCTCACCCAGATCCTCACCCACGCCACCACCTTCGTGTGCCCCAGCGTGTACGAGCCGCTGGGCATCGTGAACCTCGAGGCGATGGCGTGCGGCACCCCGGTGGTCGCCTCCGCCACCGGCGGCATCCCCGAGGTCGTGGCCGACGGGGAGACCGGCTACCTCGTGCAGCTCGAGCAGGTCACCGACGGCACCGGCACGCCCGTGGACCCGGACCGCTTCGTCGCGGACCTCACCACGGCGCTCGTGAGGATGGTCTCGGACCCGGAGCGGGCCCGCGAGATGGGCGAGGCCTCCCGGCGTCGCGCCGCCGAGCACTTCTCGTGGACCTCGATCGCCGAGCGCACGCTCGAGGTCTACAGGACGGTCATCGCGCAGGGCGTCTGATCAGGAGGCGATCCGCTCGACGGCCTCGATGAGCGCCCCGCGGGCGACATCGTGCAGCTCGTCGAGCAGCCCGCGCCGGGCGAGCGCCTCGGCCAGGTGCACGGTGTGCCCGTGCCCGTCGTCGATCTCGGACCGGGTCAGCAGCAGCGTGCGCGCGGCGAGCACCAGCAGATGCGCGTCTCCTGCGTCGACATGGCGGGGGAGGGCCGTCGAGATCCAGGTGGCCGGGATCCTGGCCGGCTCCACCGGCTCGTCCGGCACCAGATCCAGCTCGATGCTGCCGTCGGCCGCCCGGCGCAGCGCGCGCAGCAGCTCCTCGCGGGCGTGACCGGAGCTGGCCGCCGGTGGGACATGCGCGCCCACGGGGGCGTCGTACCGGACCCAGCTCACGGCGGTCTTGCTCCTGCCGTCCTGCTCGGTCGGCAGGGAGAGCGGGATCAGCGTGTGGTCCGCGATCCCGGCGGCGGTCACCACGATCGCCGATTCCGCCTCGATCGCGGCAGGTAGCGCCGCCGGCGGGCCGACGAGGCCGGCGATGCGACCGGGCGCGGGGAGCACCAGGCGCAGCTGGGCGAGGGGGAGCCGGCGCAGGCCCGTCATCCAGTCGAAGAGGTCCACCCCCTCGTCGCCGGGTCCGCTGCGGCCCACGCCGTAGCTCATGTCGGCGGCGTCGTCGGGCCCGAGATCACCGTGCAGATAGGTCGAGGCCCACAGGGCCAGCACTGCGGCCCGGGGCAGGGCGACGAGGTCCCTGCCGGCGGCCGCCTCGCTCACGCGGCCCCGTCCGCCGCCGCGACGAACACGGCCTCGCGCTCTGCGGTGTCGACGGAGTCGAGGCGCACCCGCACCACCTCGCCCAGCGCCGCATCCATCGGCACCCAGGCGGTGACCGGGGGATCGGAGAGCTGGACCTCGACGCGGGTGGGCGTGCCGTCGTTCCCGTCCTTCGCCGGGCTCGCCTCGCGCCGCTCGATCACGGTCGCCTCGAAGGTCTCGCCCGTCCAGGCGGCGAGCGCCGCAGCCTCCACCAGGTCGATGGCCTTGCGCTCGAGATCGCCGGACCGTGCCCCGGTGACCCGCATCGCCTCGGGGATCTCGGCGAGCGCGGCGAGCAGCTCGGCCGAGGGCTCCATGCCCTGCACATGGGCGTGGCACACGAGCAGCACGAAACGATCCACGAGCCGCCGCAGGGGCGCCGTCGTATGCGCATAGGGAGCGGCGATCGCGGCCTGCTCCGGATCCTCCGGGATCTCCTCGGGGCTCGTGAACGCCGCGTACGAGGCGCCGCGGAAGAGCGCGGTGGCATGGTTGAGGAGTGCGAGATGCGCCGGCTCGTGCCAGTCCAGCGACCGCAGGAAGTCCCCGTAGGCCTGGTCGGTCGCCCACGGGATGCCGAGCACCTCGGCCTGACGGCGGAAGCGGTCCACGGCGCTGTCCTCGGCGGGCGGCATGGTGCGCAGGATTCCGGAGCCGTGCTCGAGCATCAGCTGCGCCGCGGCCATCCCGGTCATCAGCGAGATCTGGGCGTTGGAGTCCTCGATCGGTCGGGGGCGGCGCCAGGTCAGGCGCACGTGGTCGCCGTCGGCGACGACCTCCTGCTCGGGGACGTTCAGGCTCGCCCCGCCGCGTGCGGACTCCAGCTGCGCGCGTAGTGCTCCGATCTCCTGCAGCAGGACCATCATCGGGTGGCCGTTCCCGTGCTCGAGATCCTCCTGCACCTGGTCATAGGCGAGCTTCTCGACCGATCGCACCTGCGAGCGCTCGAGGTCGATCCTCCGCACCTCGCCGGCGGCGTCCAGGTCCAGGACCCAGACGAAAGCGGGCGAGGGCTGGTCAGGGAGCAGGGAGGCGACCCCTTCGGAGAGCACCTCCGGGTGCAGGGGGATGCGCCGGTCCGGGAGGTACAGGGTCTCGCCCCGACGACGGGCCTCCCGATCCAGGGCGCTGTCGAGACCGACGAACCAGGGCACGTCCGCGATCGCGTAGAGCACACGGAAGCCGTCATCGGTGCGTTCGAGGTGCATCGCCTGGTCGAGGTCGGTCGAGCTCGCGGGATCCAGGGTCACGAAGGGCACGTCGGTGCGGTCCGAGCGCCCGTCCCCGTCGATCTCCTGGGCGGCGACCTGCTCCGCCTCGGCGAGCACATCGGCGGGGAACTCGAGCGGGATCTCGTCCGCGGCGGCGGCCAGGAGTGCGTCGATGCCCTCGCTGATCACGTCGGCCGCGACCGATCCTCGTGGGGCGCTCAGGGACACGGGACGATGCGGCACAGCGACCTCCTGGAGGGTGGTTCGGGCCCTGCCAGCTTACGGGGAGCGAGGGGGAGAACGGGGGGCGTCCGACAGGTCACGGGATGGCGAAAGCAGAGAATTCTCCTCGGGCACCTGGGCATTCCCGGGACGTGAGCTCCACGGTCCGATAGCGTTCCGGAAGCGCCAGCGAGCGCTCTCCCGACTCCTCGAACCTGCTGAAGGACACTTCGTGCCGCTCCTCCCCGGCCCACGCATCCGCCTCCTCACCGCCGCGATCGCCGCCCTCGGGGTCCTCGTCGCCGGACCAGCACTGGCCGAGGTCCCCGCGGCGGAGGACGGCTCCGGGCTGCACCTGGACACCGCCTCCAGCGCGCCGGATCTGGTGACCGGCGGCGACGCCCTGGTCGAGATCTCCTCCGAGCACAACGTCCCTCACGATCGCGTGGAGGTCACCCTGAACGGGAAGGACGTGACCTCGGCCTTCACCTGGGACGGGAGCCGCGAGGTGCTGGTCGGCCGCGTCGACGGCATGGTCCAGGGCGAGAACCTGCTGCGCGCCGCGCTCCCGGGGCAGGCCCGGGGTGCGGACGAGCTCACGGTGATCAACCATCCGGACGAGGGGCCGCTGTTCAGCGGGCCGCACGAGCAGCCCTTCGCCTGTGAGACCCAGGACTTCGAGGTCCCCGGGACCGACGAGACGCTCGGCGAGCCGCTCGACGAGAACTGCTCGATCGAGGACCGCGTCGATCACGTCTACTACACGACGTCCGGAACCTGGGAGGCGTTCCCCGAGGACGCCACCTCCTACCCCGACGACCTCGCACGCACCACCACCGACGAGGGGATCGAGGTGCCGTTCATCGTGCGCCTCGCCCACGGCACCGCCAACCGCGGCATCTTCCAGCACGCCGCGCTGCACGATCCGCTCACCGAGGACCCGGTGACCCCCGCGGCCCGCCCCGCGGGCTGGAACGGCGAAGTGGTCTACACCCTCGGCGGCGGATGCGTGGACGGCTGGTACCGCCAGGGGCCGACGACCGGAGGGGTGCTCGACCCGCGGGTGCTGTCGAAGGGCTACGCCATGGTCTCGTCGTCCCTGAACGTGTTCGGCAACAACTGCAACGATCTGCTCACCTCGGAGACCGCCCAGATGACGAAGGAGGAGTTCATCGAGACCTACGGCCGCGACGACTTCACCATCGGCCTCGGCGCCTCAGGAGGCTCCTACCAGGGCCACCAGGCCGCGGACAACTACCCCGGGATCTTCGACGGCATCGTCGTCGGCGCCTCCTTCCCGGAGGTCGGTTTCGCCACGATCGATTCCATCACCGACGCCCGACTGCTGCAGAACTACTTCGCGGGCGGCGCCGACGTCGACTGGACGCAGGAGCAGAAGCGGCAGGTCACCGGGTTCCAGACCCTCGCCACCATGGACAACGTCTCCGGCGGCGCGCTGCGCATCGATCCGCGCGAGTTCTGCCCGCCGACCCTGCCCCAGGAGCAGCGCTACGACCCCGAGACCACTCCGACCGGGGTGCGCTGCGACGTCTACGACCACACCGCGACCATCTACGGCACCGACCCGGAGACGGGCTTCGCACTGCGTCCGCTGGACAACGTCGGCATCCAGTACGGGCTCGCCGCCCTGGCCGACGGGACCATCGACGCCGACCAGTTCCTCGACCTCAACGACGCCATCGGGGGCTACGACCAGGACGCGAACTTCCGCCCTGAACGCTCCGTCGCCGACCTCCCCGCCGTCGAGGCCGCCTATCGCACGGGGCGCCTGACCGACGGCGGCCAGGGACTCGCGAGCACCCCGGTCATCGACTACCGCGCCTACGCCGACGAGAAGCCGGCGGGGGACATCCACATCAGGTATCACACCAGCTCGATGCGGGAGCGCCTGCGCGACGCGAACGGCTCGATCGAGAACCACGTCAGCCTGCTCGAGGACGACCGGTACGGCCTGTTCTCGACCAAGAGCCCGCTGCTGATGCACGCGCTGACCGAGATGGACGCCTGGCTCACGGAGCTCGAGCCGACGGACGACCTCCAGGACCGGCCCACGCTCACGGAGATCGGAGCGGCCCGGCCGGACTCCCTCGTGGAAGGCTGCATGGATCAGGGCGCCGAACCCGAGTTCCACGCGATGACCCTGGACCGCGATCCCGCCTCCGAGTGCGAGCAGCTCTACCCCTCGGCGAGCTTCCCCCGTGAGGTGGCCGGCGAATCGGTGAAGGCCGACGTCATCGCCTGCACCACGACAGAGCCCGTACGGGACGAGTACCCGGTCGAGTTCACCGACGAGCAGTGGGAGCAGCTCCTGGCCGCGTTCCCCGACGGCGTGTGCGACTACACGCTCCCGGGGCGCGGCGAGGTCGAGCATGCGGGGACCTGGCAGCGGTTCTGACGATAGGCTCGGAGCATGTCCGTCGCAGCAGCCTCCCTGACCGATGTCGTCGTGCGCCGCAGCGGGCGCAACATCCTCGATTCCGTGACCCTCGAGATCGCCGAGGGCGAGCGCTGGGCGGTGCTCGGCCCCAACGGCGCCGGCAAATCGACGCTGGTGCGCCTGCTCTCCGCCCGGATGCACCCCACCTCCGGCACCGTCGAGATCATCGGCGAGCAGCTCGGCAAGGTCGACATCTTCGAGCTCCGTCCCATGATCGGTCTGGCCAGCCAGGAGCTCGCCGACACCATCCCGGTCGAGGAGACCGCGGAGAACGTGGTGGTGACCGCCGGCTACGGCGTGGTGGGCCGCTGGCGCGAGCAGTACGACGAGATGGATCTCGAGCGGGCCCGCACCCTGCTCGCAGCCTTCGGCGTCGGCGATCTCGCCACGCGCATGTTCGGCACCCTGTCCACCGGTGAGCGCAAGCGGGTGCTCGCCGCCCGCGCCCTCATGACCGACCCCGAGGTGCTGCTGCTGGACGAACCCGCCGCAGGCCTGGATCTCGGCGGCCGCGAGTCCCTCGTGCGCACCCTGGGGCGCCTCGCGAAGGACCCTGCGACGCCGGTGACCGTGCTGGTCACCCACCACGTCGAGGAGATCCCTCCGGGCTACACGCATGTGGCGCTGCTGCGCGAGGGCGGCCTCGTCGCCGCCGGCCCGATCGAGGAGACCCTCACCTCGCAGAACCTCACCCGCACCTTCGGCCTGCCGCTGATCGTCGAGCAGCGCGGCGAGCGCTACACCGCCCGCTCCCTCTCGCTGGACTGACCCGGCGGTGGAGCACGCACAGCTGCAGCGGATCACCGACCTCGGCGATCCGGCCCTGGACGACTACCTGCGCATGACCGACGTGCGGCTGCGCTCGCGCGTCGAGGTCGAGCGGGGCCTGTTCATGGCCGAGAGCTACGAGGTCATCTCCCGCGCGGTCGACGCCGGGATGGAGCCCCGCTCCTTCCTCATGTCCGAGAAGTGGAAGGACAAGTTCGCACCGCTGTACGAGCAGTTCCCCGACGTGCCCGTGTATGTGGGCGAGGGGGACCTGATCGAGCAGTTCACCGGCTTCCACCTGCACCGCGGCGCACTGGCCTCCATGCAGCGCCCGGTGCTTCCCGAGGTCGCGGAGGTGCTGCGCACCGCCCGCACCGTCGCGGTGATCGAGGACATCGTCGACCACACCAACGTCGGGGCCCTGTTCCGCTCCGCCGCGGCGCTCGGGGTCGACGCGGTGCTGGTCACCCCGCAGTGCGCGGACCCGCTCTACCGCCGCTCCATCCGGGTGTCGATGGGCACGGTGTTCCAGGTGCCGTGGACGCGCCTGGAGGCCTGGCCGCGCGAGGGTGTGGACCTGCTCCACGACGCCGGCTTCGACGTGCTCGCCCTCGCCCTCACCGACGGCGCCGTCGCGCTCGAGCACCTGGACCTGGGACCGGATCGCAAGGTCGCCTTCGTGCTCGGCGCGGAGGGCCACGGGCTGAAGCCCGCCACCCTGGCCGCCGTCGACCAGCACGTCGTGATCCCGATGGCCGGGGGAGTGGACTCCCTGAACGTCGCCGCCGCCAGTGCCGTCGTGTTCTGGCAGCGGCGCGCCGCTCTCATCGCCTCCGGCGCGCCAGCAGGCTGACCGCGTTCGGCAGGCGGCCGTCCCAGGCCGCCGCCGCGCTCTCGTCGTCCGGCATCCAGAACGGATCCGGATGCTCCGCCAGGTGCAGGAGCTCGAACCCCGCGCCGAGCACCGTCATCACGAGCTGCGCGAGGGTGCGCTGGTGCTCCGTCGCCCCGCGGGCCGGGAAGGTGTCGTTGACGTGGCTCGCGGCGAAGTAGCTGCGGTCCTCCCGCACCCTCGCCTCGTCGTGGTCCCAGGCCCACAGCGGCACCAGCGGATGCCCCTCATGGACGAACAGATGCCCACCCGGCCTCAGCAGCCGGTGCATCTCCGCCGCCCACGCGTCGAGATCGGCCATCCAGATCAGGGCGCCCTTGCCGGTGTAGACCAGATCCGCACTCTGCGCGGGCCGTCCGGTGTCAGGCAGCTCGGCGAGCTCGTATCGACACGGCGCGCCCAGCTCGTCGGCCCGCTGCTGGGCGGCCGCGACCGCCGTCGGGCTGTAGTCGAGCCCGAGCACGGAGTGCGCCCCGAGCCGGATCAGGGCATGGTCGTCGAGTCCGTGCCCGCTCTGCGGATGCAGCACCTCAGCGTCCTCGATCAGAGGCCGGAGCTGCTTCTCCTCGGTCGGCAGCAGCCGCGCCGTGCGGGCCTGCTCGAGATGCTCCGCGTACTCCCTCACATGCTTCGAGGAGGCCTCGTCCCAGGCTCGTCGGGTGTCGTCATAGGTGCTCATCACCCGAGGCTAGAGCGCCACGGAGCGTCGAGCGAGGGAATTCGTCCCGGATCTGTCGACGCCCGTGGCCGACGGTCAGATGGGGGAGGACGAGCAGGCGGCGGCGACCTGCGCAGTGAGCACCCGGACCGGCTCGGGATCGTCGAGCTGCACGAACAGGACCCGATCATCGAACCAGGACGTACGCCTCCCCACACGCTGAAACGACTGTTGCATCGCGAACAGCCCCTCGAGGCGATAAAGATCCTCCTCCTGGAGATCACCGAGGAGGACGAAGGGGTGGAGCACTGTCACGTGCGCGGGGATCCCGTCGGCCGCAGCACTGTCGAGCCGCCCCCGATGCCTCCCGACAGCGCTCTCGGCACCCGGGACCCTCAGCAGCAAGGCTGTCGCGTCGGTGCTCTCCGTCGTCGCCGTCATATCCTCGTCCTCAGTTCGCGATCTCGACCGTGATGAGCTGCGGGAAGGTCAGCGTCGACCAGTACGACTCCGCCGCCTGGCCTGCTTCTAGGTAACCGATCTGCACGAGCCACGCGACCAGGACCATGCCGTGCGTCGCGATGACGAGGTCGCTCCCTGGGTGAGCTCCGACCGCCAGGGCGAATCGTCGCCGCGCCTGGTCCGGAGTCTCCCAGTCGCGATGCCGGGCGTCGAGCTCCCCGCGGATCCACGCTCCACGCCTCTCGGAGGAGAACTCGTCGAAGGGTTCGCCCGGCCTGTGCACCTCGCAGAATCCGATGTCTGCTGCCGGCTCCCTTCCGGCCACCAGCCGAGCAGTCTCGATCGCCTTCTGCTCCGTGCTGCTGAGGAGGATGGAGCCCGCGGGCAGCTTGTGACGCATCGAGAGGGCGGCGGCCCGGCCCTCAGAGCTCAACGTCCAGTGCGACGGCGGGAGGTGAGGGTCCGGGATCGGCATGGCGTGACGCAGCAGGTGCACCTGCCGTGTCTGCCCGGGCTCCCGCTCGCTGCCGCACGCCATGTTCAGAGCGTGATCTGCAGCTTTACGTCCGTCGGGCGTCCTTCGAGGAAGCGCTCGAAGGCCTGCACGGAGTTGTCGAAGGTGAAGGTCTCCGAGACGAAGCGGGAGAGGTCCACGGAGTCGCTCGCGGCGAGATCGATCGCCTTCTGGTAGACGTTCGCATACCGGAACACCGTCTCCAGGGAGATGCCGCGGCTCTGGGCGGTGGCGATGTCGAAGGGCACAGGGTCCACGGGCATCCCGACCAGGACGATGCGGCCGCCGGGGGCGGGCAGCGACCAGAGATTCTTGTACGCGGGAGCGGCACCGGTGGCCTCGAAGACCACCTGCGGCCCCCAGCCGCCGGTCTCCGCACGGACCCGTTCGCCGAGGTCCTCCTTCGTGGCGTCGACCGGGACGATTCCCTCGAGCCCGTCGAGCAGGGCGAGCTTCTCGGGGAGGACGTCACTGATGTAGACCGTGCTGGCGCCGCCGGCGCGGGCGGCGATTGCAGTCATGATGCCGATGGTGCCGGAGCCGATGACGGCTGCGACGTCACCGGGCTTGATGCCGGCCTTTGTAGCGGCGAACATGCCCACGGAGAACGGCTCGATGAGGGCGCCCTCGGCGAAGCTGAGGCTGTCGGGGAGCTTGTAGGTGTAGGCGGCGGAGTGGATGACCTCGTCGGTCAGGCAGCCGTCGACCGGCGGGGTGGCCCAGAACTGCACGGCGGGATCGACGTTGTAGTTGCCTTCCTTCACCGCGCGGGAGGAGGGGTCCGGCACGCCGGGCTCCATGGCCACGCGATCCCCGGGGGAGAGGTTGGTGACGCCCTCGCCGACCTCGACGACGGTGCCGGCACCCTCGTGGCCGAGGATCATCGGCTCTTCGACGACGAAGGGGCCGATCTTGCCGTCAGTCCAGTAGTGCACGTCGGAGGCACAGATCCCGACGGTGTGCATCGCGATGCGGACCTGACCCGGACCAGGGGAGCCGACGGGCTCGACCTCTTCGATGGACATCCGGTTCTTCTCCTGCAGCACGAGCGCGCGCATGGAACTCCCTTTCGACGTGATGTGTCCGAGGCCTCATGATCGCAGAGTCCTGTGACGTCATGACGGGAGGCTCGAGGTGTGAGCAGGCGCGGACCTGTGGGAGAACGCGGCGCAGGAAGCGTCGCCGATTCTGCCGGGGCACTCGGATGGTCGACTGCTCAGTCGCCGAGTCAGGAGGGGCTGTCGTCGGGTTCGTCGAGCTCGTCGGGTGAGGGTCGGGGTCTCAGGGGTGGCAGGGGATTCCTCTCGAGGAACTTCTGGAGTGCTTCGTCGCTGTCCGCGCCGTGTGCTCGGTGTCCGGTGCGGCGCTGGTTCTCGAGATGGCGTTGTTCGATGATCCGGTCGCGGGCGGGGCGGGCGGCTTCGATCTCGGCGATCCGGGTCGCGTCGGCGTGGGCGCGCAGGTGCGTGTCCCAGGCCTGGTCCAGCGCGGCGGCGAGGACAGGGGTGAGCAGGTCGTGCTCTTCATAGGTCGCGGTGCGCAGCTCGCCATCGATCGTCCACTGCGTCCGGGTGGGTTCGATGATCGGCCGACGTGGGACCGGGCGGGGAGGCAATGTGGCAGGTGGGAACCGGGGTGGATCTTCGGGAGTATTCCGGAGCGGTTCAAGCCTGGAACCGGACTCTGGATTGTGACCTGAGTCTGAATCGGTGTCGGTGTCGGTGTCGGTGTCGCGTTCGGGGTCGATGAGACCCGCAGTTTTGATCGTGTGGTGCAGCCAGCAGAGTCGGTGGAGGTTCGCCAGCGACGTCGGGCCGCCGGCGGTGGGGTCGGTGTGGTCGTATTCCTCGATGTGGTCGTCCTCCGACGCCAGCACCGTCGCCCGCGTGCAGCCGGGGGCGGCACACACGGGGTGGCGGAGGCGGAGTTGGAGTCGCATCTGCGCGGTCGGGGTGTACGTGTCGGCGGTGACGGGGAGGTAGGCGCCGGTGGTGGGATCAGTGAGGATCCGCTGCCACGTGGCCTGACCCGCGGCCAGAGCGCGGGCCTGCTCGGCGGGGACCGGGATCAGCCCGTCGATCACCCCGGGCGCGTCACTCTCACCCAGCAACGTCATCGCCGGCACGGTGACCAGCAGCTTGTACGGGGAGGCGGGCTCGGGGACCGGGTCGGTGTCGAGCATCGACTGCGTCAGCACCGCATACCGCAACGCCGCCAGCGACATCGCTCGGCCGCGTTGACGCAGCACCTCATCAAGATCGAACGGGATCGGGGTGTCGCTGTCCTGGTCGTTCAGGGCGTGGCGCTGGGCTTTCTGAATCGCCAGCGCGGCGACATCGAGGCGGTGGGCGAGGGCCTTGATCTCCAGCGTCGGCCCCGTCACCGACAACGTCGCGATACCCCGGGTCGGGTCGGTGATCTCAAGATCCACACGCCGCTCCGATTCCGGAGCCACGGGGATCGTGCCAGCGGTGACCAGGGTGACCAACGAGTTCAGGTGGCGGGCGAACTGATCCCGGGAGATCGACGCCAGGTCCCACCCCGCCACGTGCTCATCGACGACCCGGACCTGGTCATCGGGCAGCGCCCGTACTTTGCGCAGCAACAACCGGTGGAAATCCTCAGGCAGATCCCCGGTGGAGAGGACCTCGAACGTGCCGGGCATCAGGGACACGGAGCGGTGGGCGTCCCGGATCAGGCACTCCGCCCGATGCAGGGACGCCCGTAGACCGGTCGCGACCTTCAACGCGGAGATGTCTGCTGAGTCGATGCACCCATCGGACTCTGGATCCCGGGTCAGGAACGCCGTGAGCAGCTCCTGCTCCCGGGCATAGAGCATCGTGCGGTCGCGCATGTTGTCGTGGATCGCCAGTGCTCGCGCCGCCTGTTCGCTCTCGGGCTCGGCCTCGCAGGCTTCGATGACCCGCTGCGCGGTCAGCGCCCGCCGCGCACGCACCGTCCACACCGGCACCGCAGGAACTGCACCCGAGACGGAGGCAGGATCGGAGGCGGCACCAGAAGGACCACTGGAATGATCGCCGGAAGGACCGCCGGAGCGGTCGCCCGGAACGTTGCTCGCAGGCCCATCCTGCCCGCCACCGGACAGCGAATCCTGCTCGAACTCCTCACCCACGACAACCCCTCCTTCCCACCCCTGGAAAACACCGGCCTCACTGCCGACGACGTCACCCCAGTTTATCCCCTAGAAAGCCTTTTCGATAGACCCGAACGGCAATGTGGATCAAATTGTGGATAACCATCCACTGTGGAGGAAGGAATCGTTTCGGAAGGCACTCCGAGGGAACGCCTTGAGGGAGATGCGGGGTGGATGCAGTGCGGGGGCACACCGAAGATCCCACTCGCCGGCTCCCCGAATGGCGCGGCCGAACGATGCGGCTGGGCCCGATTGTCGGACCTACCCTTCAGGCACCGCGGAGGAATGCTGTTCGGCATCACAAGAATGCTGGATCTCGGGCAAATCACTACACCTCTTGACGCTCCGAACTGCACATTGTGGATAACCGCTATCTGTGGAGGAAAGAAGTGCATCGACCACGCAGACCCCTCCGTTCCCATCGGCCTACCCAGCCTCAAGTCGCCCCGGGAGGAGGGGCCACGAGGAGCCTGCGAGGGCGCCCGTGGGGTGGTCTGCGGGGAGGTGCTGCCGCCTGGTGCGCCGACTGTCCCACCCCTCCCGCACACTCCGTACGTACGTTCGAAGTCACGACCTGCAGGGCTTGACTCGCCCTTCACGGCCAGGCGTAGAGTTCGAACAGATGTTCGATTAGAAGCAATGCGCAGTTCCCGGCCGGGACAGAGCGGGATGGAGGTGGATCAGTGAGCATGCGTCTGCAGGCGGCTTCTCGCGAGGCCGAGCCCGCGAACCGCGAGGATCGCCTCGCGCTGGCCCGCGCCACCCTGGGTGCCGCTGAGCGCAGCGCCTCCCGGTGGGGAGGGCGGATCGACCGCACAGCCCTGCGCACCGCGACGACACCGGCAACACAGACAGCACAGACAGCAACGACGGAACAGGCAGAGCAGGGCCTCGCCGACGACGGGATGGGCACCCGGGTGCCGGTGCCCGGGCCGCTTGCCGGGCTGTTCCCCCGGGGCAGCCTGCGGGCGGGAAGCTCCGTTGCGATCACGGGCGCCGCCAGCACGTCGCTGCTGCTGTCCCTCGCGGTCGCGGCGGCGGGGGAGGACTCCTGGTGCGCGATCGCGGGCATGCCCGATCTGGGGCTGCGCTCCGCGGTCGATGCCGGTCTGGATCCCTGCCGTCTCGCCCATGTGCCCGCGCACGGCGAGCAGCGCCCCCAGGTGCTCTCCGCCCTGGCAGACGGCGTCGACGTGCTCGTGCTCGGTCCTGATCTCGATCTCGCCCCCGCGCTGTGGCGCAGCCTGCTGGGTCGCGCCCGCACCGCCGACACCCTGGTCCTCGCCGCCGTCCCGCCCGGACGCGCCGATCTCACCCTGCGCTCCACGACGCTGCGCTGGACCGGTCTCGGCGCAGGCTCGGGACGGCTGCGCACCCGGCGTCTCGAGGTCGTCGCGAGCGGCCGGGGGATCGCCGGGCAACGGGAGGTCGAGGTGCTGCTGCCACAGGTCGGCGGCATGATCGCGGCAGCGCCGCAGCAGCGCAGCCGGTCCGAGGGCCAGGCTGTCCCGACCCCGGTGCGCCTGCTCGAACCGGTGCGGAGGGCCGGGTGATGACCCTCGACACTCGCACCGACGCCAGTACCAGCACCGCAAGCACCGCCAGCACAGCAACCCGCACGATCGCCGTCACCGTCCCGGACTGGCCGCTGCTGGCCGCGCTGGACCGGCATCAGCGTCGGCTGGTCGAGGAGAGCCCCGAGGGCGGACCCGCCGTGATCGATCCGGTCGTCGTCCCCGTGATCCTGCTCGACCAGCATCGCGTCACGCACACGAGCGCCGCCGCGCGGGAGGCCGGCGCGCTGCCCGGCATGAAGCGCCGTGCCGCGCGCGCAGCCTGCCCCGAGGCGCTCGTGCTGGAGGCGGACAGGGAGAACGAATCGGCCCTGTTCGAGCTGGTCGCGGCCGCGGTGGACACGATCGCCGCCGGGGTCGACGTGCTGCGCCCCGGAGTGCTGCTGATGTCGGCCCGCGGACCGGCCCGCCACCAGGGCGGGGAGGAGAAGCTGGCCGAGCGGATCCTGGACGCGGTCGCCGAGCTCACCGGCTGGGACTGCTCCGTGGGGATCGCCGACGGGCCCTTCGCCGCGCTGCTCGCCTCCCCGCCGGGACGGATCGTGCGGGAGGGGCGCAGCGCCGACTACCTCTCCCCGCATCCGATCACGACGCTGCGCAGCGCCCCCGTCGGCCCCGGCTGGGGGCATCGCGGGCAGCCGTCGGCGCAGCGCCCCGAACGCCGACTGGACCTCGCCGAGACCGTCGACCTGCTGCAGCGCCTGGGGATCACCACCCTGGGGGATCTGGCCGCGCTCCCGTCGGCCGCGGTCGCGGACCGCTTCGGTCCCGATGTCTCCACCTTGCACCTGCTGGCCCGCGGCGACGAGCCCGCCCCGCCCGCCACGCACCATCCCACCCAGCCGATCCTGGCCGAGACCACGCTGGAGACCCCGCTGGTGCGCACCGACCAGGCGGCCTTCATCGCGCGCCCGCTGGCCGAGGAGCTGCACACGATGCTCGTCGCGAACGGCCTGGTGTGCACCCGGCTGCGGATCGTGGCCCGCACCGAGGGCGGCGAGGAGATGGAGCGCACCTGGCGGCACGACGGCGCGCTCACGGTGGCCGATGTCGTGGACCGGATCCGCTGGCAGTGCGACGGCTGGATCACCCGTTCGCGGCTCGGCGGTCCCTCGACCGGAGCGATCACCCGGATCGGCCTGCACCCGCTGCAGCTCGCCCCGGCGGGCGAGAGCGCCCCGGCCCTGTGGGGCAGCGCCGGAGAGGCCGCCGTGCGGGCCTCGCGCGCCTTCGCCCGGGCGCAGGGCCTGGCGGGGGAGGACGCCGTCCAGGTCCCCGTCCACGTCGGCGGGCGACTGCTGGCCGACGAGATGGTGCTCGTGCCGTGGCGCAGCGAGAAACCGGCCTCCCACCCCGGGCCCTGGCCCGGCTCCCTGCCGCGGCCGGTGCCCACCACCGTGTTCCGGGACCCGCCGCCGGTGACCCTCGAGGACGCCGACGGGAGGCCCGTGGTGGTCACCGCCCGGGGTCTGCTGAGCGCCGCGCCGGCGCGGCTGCTGGTCCTCGCGCCCGGGGCCCCGGTCCTGCAGCGTCTCGGCCTGCGCGCCGGCTCCTCGCATCCGGTGCTCGCCCATGGCGCGCCCACCGTGATCGACGAGCGGTGGTGGACGCCGCAGGGCGCCCGCTCCGCCCGGCTGCAGCTGGTGGTGCGCGGCGCGAGCGATGAGGAAACCGCGGTCCTGGCGCTGTCCCGGACCGGGAGCTGGACGCTGGAGGGGCTCTATGACTAGGGGAGACATGACGAAGAGGAGACGCTGATGGCCGGCTGGTTCCTGGGCCCACCCGCGTGGAAGGACATCGAGGCGATCCTCTCGGACCGTCCCGCCGAGCTGGTCGCCCCGCCGATCATCGTCGAGCACACCGGGAAGGTCGCCGACGACGCCTACCGGCCGGCGCGCACCGTCGACTACGCCGAGCTGCACGCCCACTCGCACTTCAGCTTCCTCGACGGCGCCTCGAGCCCCGAGGACATGGTGGAGCAGGCCGCCCGCCTGGGACTGGGTGCGATCACCCTGGTGGACCACGACGGCCTGCCCGGGGCGGTGCGCTTCGCCCGCGCGGCGGGGGAGGCGGGCATCGACACCGTGTTCGGGGCCGAGCTCACCCTCGGGCTCGAACCGGGGGCCGATGCCGCGAGCGCCACCCCGGTCATCTCCGCGCCCCGCACCGGCATCCCCGATCCCGAGGGCGAGCACCTGCTGGTGCTGGTGCGCGATACGGACGGGTACCGGCAGCTCTCCGCCGCGATCGCCCGCGCCCACCTCGACAGCGGGGAGAAGGCGGTGCCGCGCTACCGGCTCGCGGAGCTCTCCCGCCTCGCCCGCGAGGGTCGCTGGCAGATCCTCACCGGCTGCCGCAAAGGGTCCGTGACCCGGGCGGCGGCCGCGCATCTGGCCGACGGGGACCTCGAGGCCGCCGCCCAGGCCGCGGCGGGCGCCATCGCCCGCCTGCTGGACCTGTTCGGGGTCGGGAACGTCGCGGTCGAGCTGGTCGCCGGCGGCGGGGGAGAGGCCGACGAGCTCCACGACGCCCTCGCCCAGGGCGCCCGCCTGGTGCGCGAGGACCACGGCCTGGACGAGATCTCCCTGCCGCTCGTGGCGACGACGAATGCGCACTACGCGCGACCGGCCGACAAGCGCCTGGCCGACACCCATGCCGCCCTGCGCGCCGGGGTGCCCCTGGTCGATGCCGACCCGTATCTGTCCTCCCGGCCCGCGCACCTGCGCAGCGGGGAGGAGATGGCCCAGCTGCTGCCGCGCTATCCCGGCGCGATCGCCGCGGCCGCGAGGCTGGGCCGGGACTGCGCGCTGGACCTGCGCCTGCTGGCCCCGGACCTGCCGCCCTTCCCGGTGCCCACCGGGCACGACGAGGCGAGCTGGCTGGTAGAGCTGGTGGAGATCGAGGGCCGTGAGCGCTACGGGCCGCGGCCCGCCCCGGGACGGCCCGAGCAGATCCCCGGGGCCTGGGCGCAGATCGACCATGAGCTGAAGGTCATCATCGACCTGCACTTCCCCGGCTACTTCCTCATCGTCCACGAGATCGTCGACTTCTGCGCCGGGGAGGGGATCCTCGCCCAGGGGCGCGGCTCGGCCGCGAACAGCGCCGTCTGCTACGCGCTGGGGATCACGGCGGTCGAGCCCGTCGGCCACGATCTGCTGTTCGAACGCTTCCTCGCCCCGGAGCGCGACGGCCCGCCGGACATCGACATCGACATCGCCTCGGACCGGCGCGAGGAGGTGATCCAGCACGTCTACGCCCGCTACGGGCGGGAGAACGCCGCGCAGGTCGCCAACGTCATCACCTACCGGGCCAAGCTCGCGGTGCGCGACGCCGCCCGGGCGCTCGGCTACGACCCCGGCGCGCAGGACGCCTTCTCCAAGCGGATGGAACGGTCCTTCTCCTCGCTCGCCGACGCGGACGTCCCCGCCGACGTGGTCGACCTCGCGAAGCAGCTGCGGGACGCCCCGCGGCACCTGGGCATCCACTCCGGCGGCATGGTGCTGTGCGACCGTCCGGTGATCGAGGTGTGCCCGGTGCAGTGGGCGGCGATGGCGGACCGCAGCGTGCTGCAGTGGGACAAGGAGGACTGCGCCGACGCCGGCCTGGTGAAGTTCGACCTGCTGGGGCTGGGGATGCTCACCGCCCTGGACCATGCATTGACGATCGTCGCCGAGCATCACGGGCAGCACTTCGAGCTGCGCACCCTGCCGCAGGAGGATCCGGCCGTCTACGACATGCTGTGCGAGGGGGACAGCGTGGGCGTGTTCCAGGTGGAGTCCCGCGCGCAGATCTCCACCCTGCCCCGGCTGCGGCCGCGCGTGTTCTACGACCTGGTGGTGGAGGTCGCGCTGATCCGGCCCGGGCCCATCCAGGGCGGATCCGTGCACCCCTACATCCGCCGCCGGAACAAGGAGGAGGCGGTCACCTTCCTCCACCCGCTGCTGGAGAAGTCCCTGGGCCGCACCCTGGGGATCCCGCTGTTCCAGGAGCAGCTGATGCAGATGGTGGTCGACGTCGCCGACTTCAGCCCCGCCCAGGCGGACCAGCTGCGTCGGGCGATGGGCTCCAAGCGCTCCACCCAGAAGATGCTCGAGCTCTCCGACGCGCTGTTCACCGGGATGGCGAACCACGGCATCACGGGGGAGGACGCCGACGCGGTCCACCGCAAGCTGCTCGCCTTCGCGAACTACGGCTTCCCCGAGTCCCACGCCTACTCCTTCGCCTACCTGGTCTACGCGAGCTCGTACCTGAAGTGCCACTACCCGGCGGCGTTCACCGCGGCGCTGCTGCGCGCCCAGCCGATGGGCTTCTACTCACCGCAGTCGCTCGTCGCGGATGCACGGCGGCATGGGGTGCTCACCCGCGGTCCGGACGTGCTGAGGAGCCGCGCCTGCACCGATCTGGAGACCGACGAGGAGCACACCGGCTACCGCGTGGATCCGCCGCGCGAGCAGGTCCAGGGGGAGGCGGCCGCGCGGGGTCCGGCGATCCGGCTGGGTCTGGACCAGGTGCGCGGGATCAGCACGGAGACGGCCGACGGGATCATCGCCGAGCGCGAGCGGGGCGGTCCCTTCGTCTCGGTCCCGGATCTCGCCCGACGGGTGCGGCTGAGCGCCCGCCAGCTCGAGGCGCTGGCGACGGCCGGGGCGCTGGATGCGCTCGCGTCCTCGCGGCGGCAGGCGCTGTGGGCCGCGGGGGCCGCGGCCCAGGAGTCCCCGGACACGCTGCCGCACCTCGCCGTGGGCGCGCAGGCCCCGACGCTGCCGGGGATGAGCGATGCGGAGCTCGCGACCGCCGACGCCTGGGCCACCGGGATCACCCTGGACGATCACCCCATGGCGCTGCTGCGCGAGGAGCTGGCGGCCGCGGGGGTCCTCTCGATCCAGGGCACCCGGGAGGCGGAGGACTCCAGCCGGATCCGGGTGGGCGGGGTGATCACCCACCGGCAGCGGCCGGCGACGGCCGGGAACGTCACCTTCCTCAGCCTCGAGGACGAGACCGGGATCCTCAACGTGGTGTGCTCGCAGGGGTTCTGGGTGCGCCACCGGCCCCTGCTGCGCACTGCCCGGGCGATCGTGCTGCGAGGGATCGTGGAGAACCGCAGCGGGGCGGTGAACCTCGTGGCCGACGACGTCGTGTCCCTGGACCTGGCCGCAGCGGGACGGTCCAGGGACTTCCAGTGAGCAGAGGTTTCCAGTGAGCAGAGGTTTCCAGCAGGTCAGGCGGCCGAGGGCACCGTGCCCGTCGCCATCCGCTCGGGCGAGAGGTCCGCGCGGCGGGCCGAGCGGGAGGCCACCAGGGTCACCACCAGCGAGATCGCGCCCCACGCGAGGATCGCCAGCAGCGTGCTCGAGGTCGACACGAGCGAGCCGCCGAGGGCCGCGTGCACGAGCCCCTGGGTGACGATCGGCAGCGGCAGCAGGGCGCTGACGGACTGCAGCAGCGGGGGAGCGGTCGCGAGCGGCAGGATGCCCACCAGGGTCACCACCTGCAGCACCATCAGCACGATCGAGATGATGCGGCCGATGCGTACGCCCAGCACGGTGATCAGCGCCTGGTGCAGGGCGGCGAACATCGCGGCGCCCGCGAGGGCGACCACGCCCACCGTCAGCGGGGACACCGGGGAGATGCCCACGACGGCGAGCACCGCGAGCACCGCGATGGTCTGCACCACCGCGATGAGCAGCGCGGGCGCCAGGGAGCGCAGCACGACCCGGCCCATCGGGACGGCCCGGTCCAGCAGGCGCCGGGACAGGGCCGGCAGCAGCAGGAAGCTCGCGAACGCGCCCAGCCACAGCGCGAGCGCCGCGACGAAGGGGAAGGTCGCGGTGGACGCACCGTTGGCCTCGTTCTGCCGCGTCGCCTCGGTCTGAACCGGATTCGACGCCATCTCGGCCATGCGGGTCCGCTCGGACTCGGTGTAGGTGGGGACCCCGTCGGCGCCGTCGCGCAGGCCGGTCGCGAGGTCATCGGTGCCGTCGGCCAGCTCGGTGGTCCCGGAGGCGAGCTCCTCGCTGCCGTCGGCGAGGTCGCTCGTGCCCGTGGCGAGGTCGTCGCTGCCGGAGGCGAGCTGGTCCGCACCGGTGCCCAGCTCGGTGGCGCCGTCGGCGAGCTGGTCGTTGCCGTCGGCGAGATCTCCGGCGCCGTCGGCCGAGGTGCGGGTGCCGGCGGCCAGGTCGTCGAGCCCGGTCGCGAGGTCCCCGGCGCCGTCGGCGCTGGCCCGTGCGCCGGTGGCGAGGTCGTCGGCCCCATCGGCGAGCTGGTCGACGCCGCCGGCGTACTGCTCGAGGCCGTCGCGCAGACCGGTCACCCCGGTCACCAGAGAGCCGGCGCCGTCGGCGCTGGTTCGGGCGCCGGTGGCGAGCTGGTCCGCGCCGGCGACCAGGCCGGGGTTCTCGGCGCTGCCGTCCCCGGTGAACGCCGCCTCCACACCTTCGGCGTAGGCGACCACGCCCTGCGTGCCCTGAACCAGGCCCGGCTGGTCCGGTGTGCCCTGGAGGCCGTCGGCGATCTGCTGGACCCCGTCGGCGGCGGCGCCCGCGCCCTCCCCGACGCCCTGGGCGGTGGGGACCAGGCCCGGGTTCTCGGCGGTGCCGTCACCCTCGAGCGTGGTCCCGACCCCGTCGACGTAGCCCTGCATCCCGGCGACCTGCTGCTTCATGGCGAGCGCGGTGGGATCCTCGGGATCCTCCGCGAGCAGGGCGTCGGCGGTGGCATCCATCTGGGTGGCGAGCTCGCGCATCCCGGGGTTCTCGGCGCTGCCGTCCCCGTCGAGGATGCCCTGGAGCCCGTCCGCGTACTGCACGACGCCGTCGGCGCCCTGGACGAGACCGGGCTGCTCCGCGGAGCCGTCGAGGCCGTCCGCGGCCTGCTGGGCGCCGTCGCCGAGCTCGACCGCGCCGTCGGCCACGCTCTGCGCGGTCGGGACCAGCCCGGGGCTCTGCTCGGTGCCGTCGCCCGAGACGGCGGCACCGGCCTGGGAGACGCCGTCGGCGAAGTCCTCGACGCCGGTGGCGAGCTGGTCGGAGCCGGCGACCAGACCGGGGTTCTCGGCCGTGCCGTCCCCCTCGACGCCCGCGGCCAGCTGCTGCACGCCGTCGAGGATCCCGGGTTCGGCATCGGTGCCGTTCATGCCGGTCTGCAGGCCGGCCACACCGGTGGAGAGATCCTCCGCGCCGGTGGCGAGCTGGTCGAGGCCGGTCGCGAGGTCGTCGCCGCCCACCGCCGCGTCATCGGTGCCGGTGGCGAGCTGGTCGAGGCCGTCGGCGAGCTGCCGGGAGCCGTCGGCCGACTGCCGGGTGCCGTCGGCGAGGCTCCAGACACCGCCGGAGAACTCCCGGCTGCCGTCGGCGGCCAGGGTGGCGCCGTCGGCCAGCTCCCGGGTGCCGTCGGCGAGGCCCTGCGTGCCGTCCTCGAGCTCCGTGGTGCCCTCGGCGAGCTGGTCGGCGCCGTCGGCGGCGTCGGAGAAGCCGTCGTGGAGGTCGTTGAAGCCCAGGTAGAGGCCGTCGAGGTACTGCTTCGCCATCTGCCCGCCGGTGGTCGCGGCGGCGGCATCGGCGACCGCGGTGCCGACCAGCGCGTTGATCTGTCCGCTCGCGTCGTTGGTGGTGACCTGGAGGATCGCCGGGGCGGCCTCCGTGGTCCCGATGGTGGTGAGCTCCGCGGAGAAGTCCTCCGGGATCACGACCACGGCGGAGTAGGAGCCGTCCGCGAGTCCCTGCTCCGCGTCGTCGGCGGAGGTCAGCTGCCAGTCGAAGCCGGTCGTCTCCGGGGCATCGGCGTCCTCGACGGTGCCGGGCTGGGTGAGGGCCCCGGCGAGCAGCCGCCCGAGGGGCACCGTCTGGGTCTTCCCGTCGGCGTCGGTGATCTCGGCGCCGTCGTCGAGGTTGACCACGGCGGCCGGCACGGTGTCGAGCCGGTCCACACGATCGCTGAGCGCCCACAGTCCGGCACCGACCACCAGCAGGGGCAGCAGGAGCACCACGATCAGGGTGCGGGGATGGGTCAGGCGGGTCATGCGAGGGCTCCTTCGGGAACGGAGGCGGTGGAGCGCTGGACGGCGAGGGCCAGGAGGCGGCGAGGGTCGCGCAGCGAGTCCTGGAGCAGACGTTCGGCGTCGGAGACGTCAGGTCGACGAGAGCCCACGACGAGCGTGGCACCCTTCTCCAGCAGAGCGTCGAGCCGCTCGACGAGGGTGTCGTCGATGCTCGTGGCACTGTGGGCGAGGTCCTCGAGCCGTTCGACGACGATCACGGCGGTGGACAGGCGGCGACCGGGGATCTCGCGCAGCCGGGCGGCGACGTCGGATCCGGCGGAGATCCAGTGCGCGCGGCCCTGGATGGCTCCGAGGTCGTCCGGGGCGAGGCGGTCGTGGACGGCCAGGAGGCCGGACTCGGGCTCGAGGCGACCGGCGGCGAGGGCGAGGAAGGCTGCCCGGGCGGCGTCGTCGGCGCAGCGCACCACGAGCAGCGAGCCCGGGGCGACGGCTCCGGTGAGCGGGCCGATGGTGCCCTTCTCCCCGACCAGCGGAGCGACGGCGTCCTGGAGGCGCAGCGCGTGGGCGCCGTGCTCCTGGGTCCAGTGCCGGTGCTCGAGGACCGCGTGGAGGCCCTCACCCTCGACGTCGACCTTGGGCAGGGCGCGGTCCAGCCAGCCGGGCAGCCACCAGGCATGCGAACCCAGCAGTGCGAGGACCGCCGGGACCAGCGTCATGCGCACCACGAAGGCGTCCACGAGCACGCCGACGGCCAGGCCCACGGCGATCGGCTGCAGCATGAACCAGCCGGAGGTCACGAAGCCGGCGAAGACGGAGACCATGATCAGCGCGGCGGCGACCACCACGGGGGCGCTCGCGGTGAATCCCTTCTCTATGGACGCCCGGGCGTCCCCGGTGCGGGTGAACTCCTCGCGCATCCGAGAGACGAGGAAGACCTCGTAATCCATCGCGAGGCCGAAGAGCACACCCATGACCATGATCGGCATGAAGGCGACGACGGGCCCGTTGACGCTCACGGACAGCGGGGCGTTGAACCAGCCGTACTCGAACACCATCGCGGTGACGCCGAAGGCGGCCGCCACCGAGAGCAGGTAGCCCAGCGACGCCTTGAGCGGCACCCACACGGAGCGGAACACCATCGCAAGCAGGATGAGGGAGAGTCCGACCACGAAGATCCCGAAGGGGAGGAGGGCCTTGGACAGCTTGTCGGTGACGTCGATGCCGACGGCGGTCGCGCCGGTGACGGTGACGTCGGAGATCGAGTACTCGTCCTCCCAGGTCGCCGCGCTGTCGCGCAGCTCGTGCACGAGGTCCTTGGTGGCCTGGTCGGTGGGTCCGCCGTCGGGGATCACGACCACGACGGCCAGGTCGGCGCCCCGGTTGGGGGTCGCCATCTGGATCTCCTTGACGTGGTCCAGGCCCTTCACGTCGGCCTTCAGATCCTCGACCACGCCGAGCGGGTCGGTGGTGTTGATGATGTCGGCGGTCAGAAGCAGGGGACCGTTGTATCCGGGCCCGAACTCCTCGGCGACCAGATCGTAGGTGTCGCGCGCGGGCGTCCCCGGCTGCTCCGTGCCCAGGTCGGGCAGCGCGAGCTCGAGGTCCTTGATCGGGATCGCGAGAGCGCCGACGCCGAGCACGACGAGCAGGATCGTGAGCGCCGGGACCTTCGTGACCAGCCGCACCCAGAAGGTGCCGAACGAGCGCCGACGGGGCTGCTCGGGATCCGGCTCGGGCAGCACCCCGTCGTTCTGCGCCATCAGGGCGCGGATCTTCCGGGGCCGCAGCCGCTCGCCGAGCACGCCCATGATGGCGGGCAGCATCGTCAGCGCCACGACCACCGAGAGAGCGACCGTCGCGGCGGCCGCGACGCCCATGATGGTCAGGAACGGGATGCCGGTGACGAACAGGCCCACCAGAGCCACGATCACCGTGAGGCCGGCGAAGATGACGGCGCTGCCAGAGGTGGCCAGCGCCCGTCCGATGGATTCGCGCACGTCCTCCCCGGCGCTCAGCTGGTCGCGATGGCGGGACAGGATGAACAGGGCGTAGTCGATGCCGACGGCGAGGCCGAGCATCGCGCCCAGAGCGGTCGTGACCGACGGGATCTCGACCCCGGCGGCGAGCGCCATCACGGCGAGCATCGAGATGCCGACGCCGACGATGGCGGTGACGATCGGGATGACGGCGGGGACGAACGAGCGGAAGACGATCGCGAGGATCAGCAGAGCGATGAGGAGGCCGACGACCTCGCCGACGCCGAAGGGCACCTCGGAGCTCTGCAGCACCTGGCCGCCGATGTTCGCGCTGAGATCCGCGCCGTCGGCAGAGTCGGCGGCGTCGACGAGCTCCTCGATCTTCTCGAGAGAGCCCGCGGGGAAGGCTCCGACCTGACCGTCCATCTGGAACTGGGCGATGATCGCCGAGTCGTCGTCGCTGCGGGTGCCGGGGGAGACGTCGTCGAAGGGGGAGGGGGCCGCTGCCACGCCGTCCACCTCGGCGATCCGTCCCATGAGGTCATCGATCTCGTCGCGGTGCGCGTCGATGTCGGCGCCGTCCTCGGAGAGCAGGACGACCTGACCGGAGGCGCCGCCCATCTCGGGGAACCGGTTGGCGAGGTTGTCGATGCCGCGCTGCCCCTCGGTGCCGGGGATCTCGATGTCCGAGGAGAACGTGCCGCCGAGGCCCACGGCGAGACCGCCGAGGGCGACCAGCAGGATCACCCAGACCGCGATGATCTTCCAGCGCAGGGAGGCCATGAGCAGGCCGAGTCGGTACAGGGACGAGGACACGCGACCTCCAGGGCGGGCACAGCGGATGAGCGACGAATGGTCGGGCCCACGGACCATGAGAGACGATGCACTCGCGTATCCACGACGATCCCGTATTCGATACAACAGTGTATCGATGGCATACTGGGGAGTCACGCGAGGGCAGGGCACGATGACGGGGAACCGTGAGATCTTGACCACCCCACCGCCCCGACCGACGCGCCTGAGCCACCGAGGAGCCATGACCGATCTGTTCGAACCGCTGCCCGAGTCCGCGAGCACCCGGCGCAAGGAGAACACCCGCACCAAGCTGGTACGGGCCTCCCTCGACGTCTTCGTCGAGAAGGGCATCGACGGCGCAACGGTCGACGACCTCGTGCGGGCCGCCGGGTTCACCCGCGGCGCCTTCTACTCGAACTTCTCCACCAAGGAGGAGGTCTTCTCGGCACTGTTCGCCTCGGTCACCGAGGAGATGCTCGAGATCGCGAACACGTCCGTGGCCTCCGCGCTCACCGCCGCCCACGCCGGCGGGAGCGCCGCTGGGAGCCTCTCCCAGATCGACGACGCCACGATCATGGTCGCGGTGTTCGAGGGGATCCGACCCTTCGGCCGCCAGTGGTACCTGCTCTACTCCGACGCCATCGCGCGCTCTCTGCGCGACGAGACGATGCGGGCGGAGCTGGCCGTGCAGCGCGAACGCCTGCGCGACGAGATCGGCAAGCTGCTCAGTGCGCACATGGAGGAGAACGGCGATCGCCCCCTCCTGCCTCCCGAGGACCTCGCCCAGCTGCTGGTGGGAGTCTTCGTCGATCTCATGGTGCGGGAGCAGATGGACGGCCGCGACGTCACCGAGCTCGCTGCGACCACGATCCTTGGCACGCTGCGTGCCTTCGTGGAGCCCCGCGCGCACTGATCACGCCGATCGTCCGCCGTGCCCGTTTCGTCGCGACACGCCGCAATGGACAGGTGTCGCCCCCCAGAGAAAGGCGTCTCTGCGTACGGTGGGCGTGGTGTGGCGTCCGTCGCACTGTGCTTCCCTCTTCCCCAGGAGACACGTATGCGTCCCTACCGTGCACGCCATCTCGACCCTCCTCCCGGCCCCGACACCGCACCCGACTCCGCCCCCGGCGCCTCACGACGCTCCGTCCTGCGAGGGGGTGTCCTGGGCGCTGCGGCGCTGAGCACGGGCACCGCCGCCGTGATGGCCCCGGCCGCGAACGCCGCCGGCCTCTACGGCCAGGACGTCTCCGGCTGGCAGGGAGAGGTCGACTGGGCCGCGCAGGTCGAGCTCGGCTCCCGCTTCGCCTATGTCAAGGCCACCGAAGGCCGTTCGTACCGCAGCCCGGCCTTCAACCAGCAGTACAGCGGAGCCGGCGCTGCGGGCATGGTCCGCGGCGGCTACCACTTCGCCCGGCCCGATTCCGGCGGCCCCGAGGAGCAGGTCGACTTCTTCCTCAACAACGGCGGGGGATGGTCCGATGACGGCATCACCTTGCCGGGCATGCTCGACCTCGAGTCCTACTCGGGCCTGCCCCGGGACTACGGGTTGAGCCAGCAGGAGATGCGGGACTGGATCATGGCGTTCTCGAACCGCTACCGCGACAGCGTCGGACGCCGTCCGGTCCTCTACACGAGCCTGCACTGGTGGAACGACGTGGTGGGGGACTGGACCCCGGTCAACTCCCCGCTGTTCCTCGCGTCGTACAGCAGCAGCGCACCGACCACCCTCCCAGGCCGCTGGTGGGCCCACGAGATCTGGCAGTACTCCGATTCGGGCCCCTTCGCCGGGGACTCGAACCTCTGGCACGGCTCCGAGTCCCAGTTCGAGAGCTTCGTCGCCGATGCGGACTACCACGCGATCGGCATCTGAGCCGACCGCGCGCCGCGCGATCCGCGAGGGGCCGGGTCCTCGTCACGCCGACGGGGGCCCGGCCCTCGGCATGCCCGGCACACTGTGTAACCTGCCCCGGTGAACACACCCAGAACACCCACCCCGCGCACCGCTCCGACCTCTGGAGGCCCGGCCGGCGCCGTCTACGCCGACCGGGGAACCTCTCACTTCGACATCCTCCTCGCCGCCATGGTCACCGTGGTCGTGCTGTCCGGGATCGGCGCAGCGAAGGGCGTCAGCTTCGGGACGGTTCCCGGCACCGGCTTCGAGATCCTCACCGACGGCGGATTCTTCCTCTTCCCCCTCGCCTACGTGCTCGGAGACATCGTCACCGAGCTGTACGGCCCGCGCGCCGCCCGCCGCGCGATCCTCACCTCCTTCGCCGTGAGCATCCTGGCCTCGATCTGCTATCAGGTGATCATCGCCCTGCCGCCGTTCCCGGACGACTACGGCCTGGCCAAGCAGGAGGCCCTTGAGCTCGCCCTGGGGCCCGTCTGGATCGTGGTGCTCGCCGGCCTGGCCGGCTTCCTCGCCGGGCAGACCCTGAACTCCCTGGTGGTCAGCCGCATGAAGCGGCGCACGGGGGAGCGGGGCCTCGTCGCCCGCCTGTTCACCTCGAGCGGCCTGGGCGAACTGGTGGACACGATCATCTTCTGCTCCATCGCCGCGACCGCGATCGGCATCACCACCCTCGAGCAGTGGGCCGAGTACACGATCCTCGGCTTCGTCTACAAGGTCGCGGTGCAGTACGCGATGATCCCGGTGACCTCCGCCGTGATCCGGTGGCTCAAGCGCACCGATCCGACCTATCAGGCACGACTGGCCGACGCGGCCACCGCCTGAGCCCGGACGTCCCCGTCCCAATCCGGGACCACCCCTTCCGTGAACGCTCACGACGTCCCTAGGATGGTCCGATCGAGCCGGGCGCGATCCGCGTGATCCGCCCGGCTCGATCCATGACCGCCTGAAAGGACCCCCGTGGCTCCCGCCGCACCTGATCCCCGACGCGATGACCACCGCGACGAACCCCTGACCTCCACCGGCTCCGTCCCCACGCAGACCGGCTCCCTCCCGACCTACACCGGGTCGATCCCCACCCAGACCGGTTCGATCCCCACCATCACCGGCGCCATCCCCGTGATGGAGGACCCCGCCGACCACGACCTCGCCCATCTCCCCACGGAGGAGGAGCTGCGTCGCACGCGCAGCAAGGTCACCGTGCTGGTGATCGTCGTGCTGACCACGCTCAGCGCGATCGGTCCGCTGGCGACCGACATGTACATCCCCGCCTTCCCGGAGGTGGCGGACGACCTCGGCACCACCGCGTCCCGGATGCAGCTCACCATCACCGCGTTCTTCCTCGGCACCGCGAGCGGCCAGATCGTCGCCGGCCCGCTCTCGGACCGGATGGGCCGGCGCGCCCCGCTGCTGATCGGCATCATCCTGTGCCTGCTGGCCTCGATCGGCTGCGCCCTGGCGCCGTCGGCCGAGATCCTGCTGGTGCTGCGCGTGATCCAGGGGATCGGCGGCGGCTTCGGCATGGTCCTGGGCCGCGCCGTGCTCATCGATCTGACCGACGGCCCCGAGCTGTTCCGGATCATGAACATCATGCAGGGCGTGGGCGGGGTGGCCCCGATCGTCGCGCCGCTGCTGGGCGGCATCATCCTGGTCTTCGGCCAGTGGCGCGAGATCTTCCTGGTCATCGCCGCGATGTCCCTGATCTCGCTGATCGGGGTGATCTTCCTGATCCCGGAGTCGTTGCCGGTCTCCAGGCGCCATGCCGGAGGATTCCGCACCTTCCTGCGCAACGTCCGCACCCTGCTGCACCGGCGCACCTTCGTCGCGTACATGCTGGTCAACGCCTTCTCGGCGTTCGCCCTGATGGCGTACGTGTCGGCGTCGTCCTTCGTGGTCCAGGAGATGCTGGGCTTCACCTCGACGGAATACTCGGTGAGCTTCGCGATCAACTCGATGGGGATGATGTCGATGTCCCTGCTCTCGGCGCGGCTGACCCGCTCCATCCATCCGCGAAAGCTCATCCGGGTGGGACTGATCGTCGTGACGCTCGCGAGCTTCTCGCTGCTGATCGGGAGCCTGTTCCTGGATACCCCGGCCTGGATCGTGCTGCCGGCGTTCTTCTTCACCGTCGCGCCGCAGGGCATGATCTTCGGCAACGGCGGCGCGCTGGCCTCGGACCAGGCCCGCGAGTTCGCCGGGACCGGCTCGGCGATGCTGGGCCTGGGCTTCTCCTTCTCGGCCTCGATCGCCGCCCCGCTGGTGGGTATCGCCGGCACCCACTCGTCGCTGCCCATGGCGATCACGATGGTCGTCGGCTGCCTGATCTCCGGGACGTTCTTCATCCTGGCCGGGCGGGGGAGCGGCACCCCGAACCCGCACACCGGCGCGGTCTGAGCTCCTGGTCGAGCCGGCCGATCCGTGCAGGTCGATAGTCGGTGGCATGCAGACCCTTCCGAACACCCCGCGCGCCGACGAGCTCACGAAGGTCGTGAGCACGCTCGCCACCTGGCAGAGGGAGGGCGCACCCCTGCAGCTGCACCCGGGGGGACATCGGCTGGCACCTGCGGCTGGGAGCCGACGCCACCGCAGCGGCGGTGCGCACCTGGAGCCGGAACGGCGAGCTCCTGGCGATCGGGATGCTCGACGGACCGGAGCTGCTGCGCCTGGCGATCGATCCGACCGTGCAGCAGGACGATGAGCTCGCACTTGTACTGGTACAAGGTCTTGCTGACCAGGGGAGAGGCGTGCTGAGAGCCAGCCCCTCGAGCCTCGAGGTTCCGAACGGAGTACGGCTGCGAGAGGCGCTGACAGCCGCCGGATGGACGACCGGCGAGGTCTGGACGCCGCTGGAGATGGACCTGGCCGAGCCTGTCGAGGATCCGGGCCTGCGCATCGAGGTCGTCGGCCCTGAGCTCGCGGGCATGCGCGCCACGGTGCACCGGGAGTCGTTCGACGGGTCACGGTTCACCGAGGAGCACTGGCGCACCCTGCGGACCGCGACGGGCGCTGGGAAATCACGCTGTCTGCTGGCGCTGGACGTCGACGGCGCGGCCGTCGCGGCGACGACGGTCTGGACGGCAGGCATGGGACGGGCCGGGCTGATCGAGCCGCTGGGCGTGGGTCGTGAGCAGCGCGGCCACGGATACGGCGCGGCGATCACGCGCGCCGGTGTCGCGATGCTGCGCGAGTTCGGTGCGTCGCGGGCACTGGTCGCCACTCCCAGCGCGAACACCGCGGCGGTCGCGACCTACGAGTCGGCGGGATTCACGGCGATGCCGCAGCGGTCGGACCTTCAGCGCCCAGAGCCGTCGCAGTCGCCCTGAGCAGGGCCGGAAGGGGTCAGCAATCCCTCCTGCGGCAACGCCGATAATGTACGTTATGTAAAGTCAGGGAAGGACGGCTCAGCACAGTCCCTCTTCCAGGCTCCCCTGTCGAGGTCCCGACTGACAGGCGGAACGCACTCAGTACGCCGCGATGACGCCGTTCCCGTCGGCCCAGGTGGCGACGAGGCGCACGGTGCCGTCGAGCCCGCCGACGGTGCGAGCGATCGTGAAGGGTTCGCCGTCCAGCAGCTCGTCGGCGCTCGGCGGCTCCTCGCCCTCGTCGACCTCGAGGCGGAGCGTCACACTCTGGGGCCTGGTCTCGACGTGCTCTCCGTCGGGCGCATGGATCTCGAGCTCCGCCTGCTCCTGCTCGCCGCAGATCGCACGCCGGAAGCAGTCCAGGACCACGTCATCGGCCAGCCCGTCGTAGACGTAGCGCTCCCCCAGCACCGAATGCTGGAGGGTGCCGACGAGGCTCGCCTCCGCGCCCTCGACGGGCTCGGCACGATAGGCCAACGGCAGGTGATAGATCGTGTCGCCGGCGCGCACCAGATGGCACTCGATGCCGACCTCGCCCGCGGGGTCGTCGAAGCGGTAGGCACCGAGCACCTCGAGCTCACCCGCCTCGCCCCAGGAGCGAGATTCGAGGAAACGATGCAGGATCTCGGGCTTGGACGGGGTGAGCTCGGCCTGATAGATGATCGCCATGGGTCCAGGCTAGCGCGGGAGGCCCCGCACCTCAGGACGGCGCCTCAGGAGCGCAGCGCGACCGTGACCGGACCGTCGCCGACCGGCGAGAACTGCAGCACAGCGGTGCCGGGGTGCAGCCGCGGGTCGCGCAGGTACTGCTCATAGAGGCCGCGCTCCGCCGCCATGTCCCCCGCATCGGCCGCGATCAGGTGCTCGGCGACCTCGTCGAGCACCGTGAGCAGCTCCTCGCCCATGGTCTCGTCGGGCGCCGGAATCGCGCCCCACCCGTCCCAGAGCAGCATCTCGTCGCCGTAGCGATGGGCCACTTCCCAGAACACCTCGGACAGCACGAAGGACTCGCCGCTGAGAGGGTGTCCGGGGGCCACACCGTACGAGGCGGCATCGAGCGTCCCCGCGCGCAGCGCACGGAACGCCTCCGCCGCGGTGAGGAACGGGGCACCGGGGCCCGTCTCCAGATCCAGCGGGTCCGACAGCAGCCCCAACCCCTGCTCGACCTCCGTGTCGACGCGTCGCCAGCGGTTCCCGTCGTGCATCTCCAGCACCACGTGGTCGCTGTGCCAGTCGGTCAGGAAGTAGTCGGCGAAGCCGACCCGGCTGCGCGTCGGCACCCTGTGATGGCGCAGGATCGAGACGGCCAGCAGCGTATGGTCCCGGCAGCAGCCCTGGAGCCGTTCGCCGATCTCCCGGGGTGCGGAGAGGGCCAGCCCGGGGTGGCGCTGCTGATCCACGGCGAGCATCTCCTCCACCCAGCGCAGGTCCACGTCGTGACGGCTGGTGGCGGGAAGATCCTCCGCCTGAGCGCGGTAATGGGCGAGCAGGTTGCGCACCACCGGCCCGATCGCCGCAGGGTCCGGGTCGACGCCGTCCAGCAGCGTCGCGAACCTCCCCGGGTCGCTCGTGGGGCCGTGACGTGCCCAGTCGGCAGGGACGGGCGGGTCCGAGAGCATCATCGCCATGGCGTCAGTATGGCCCGCGGATGGCCGTCCGTCACCGGTCCGGCAGCGTGAGCAGCTCAGGGAGATGATCGATGTGCCCCGCGTTCCCGGCATCGAGCGCGACACCGGAAGTCCGCAGGAGAACCCCGCGCACACCCGCGGCCCGCGCCGCCGCGACATCCGCCGGGCGATCGCCGACGGCGAGGCACTCCCCCGGCGCGAGATCGTGCCGCTCGAGCAACGCATGCACCATGGCCGGATCCGGCTTCCGGGCGAATCCGTCGGGCGCGCAGACCAGGTCGTCCACGGCCAGTCCGAGGGAGGCCAGGAGAGCCTCGGCGCTGTCGCGATCGCGATGCGTCGCCACCAGGTTCAGCCCGCCGGCGGCGCGCACGGCGGCCAGCACCTCCCGCGCTCCGTCCATGACCGGCGGCGGGTGGTCGACCCAGCGGGCCTTGGTGCCGTCATAGGCCGTTCGGAGATCGTGCTCGGGCAGGTCGTAGCGACGTGCGAGGGTGCTGATCGCCTCGCCGCTCGAGCGCCGTGTCAGCTGCGCGACCTCCTGGAGGAGGCTCTCCCCCGGCTCCGCGCTGATCACCGCAGCCAGTGCCCGGTCCACATCGGGATAGGTGTTCAGGAGGGTGCCTCCCAGGTCCCAGATCACTGCCTCCATGTCCGCCATTCTGACAGTGGGGCGCCGGATTCGTCGACGGGAGCGGCATCGGTGTTCACTGGTCCGGTGCCGCTGACCGACCAGATCCTCGAACTCTCCGTGCTGACCCTCGTGCTGCTCGTCGGCGCGGCCTTCGTCGCGGGCTGGGTGGACGCCGTCGTCGGCGGCGGCGGGCTGATCCAGCTGCCGGCGCTGCTCACCGCGCTCCCGGCCGACACCTCGACGTCGACCGTGCTGGGCACGAACAAGCTCGCCTCTGCCGCCGGCACGGCGGTGTCCTCCTGGACCTACGTCCGACGGATCATGCCGATCGCGGCGACCGCGATCCCCCTCGTGCTCTGCGCCCTCGCGGGCAGCGCGCTCGGGGCGGGGCTGGCGACGTTCGTCCCCAAGCCGTGGCTCTCCCCCATCGTGCTCGTCGCCCTGATCGCCGTGGGGCTCTACACCCTGCTGCGCCCGGCGATGGGACTCGTGCACGAGCCGCGCCACCATGGGCGCGGCCACGTGCTGCGCTCCGGCGGGATCGGCGCCGTGATCGGCGTGTACGACGGGATGCTCGGTCCCGGCACCGGCAGCTTCTTCATCATCGCGATGGTGGCGCTGCTCGGGTACGGGTTCCTCGAGGCCAGCGTGCACGCGAAGCTCGCGAACCTCACCACGAACATCGGGGCGCTGCTGGTGTTCGGGCTGCAGGGCGAGGTGTGGTGGGTGCTCGGCGGGGTCATGGCCGTGGCCAACGTGCTCGGCGGCTTCCTCGGGGCCCGCCTCGCGCTCCGACTCGGCTCGCGGTTCGTGCGGATCGTGTTCCTCCTCGTCACCGGAGCTCTCGCCGTGCGTCTTGCGGCGGATTCTGTGGCGCTGCTCACCTGACCCCTCTGCTCGAGCCGGGGAATAGTCCTCCACCGCAGGTCGTTGAAGAATGCGTCACCCTCGCCGCTCCTGCCTGCGGCCCGTCTGCCTGGAGGTCACCATGGATCCGACGACCCTGTTCAGCTACGAGCGCCACGTCGACTCGCGCTCGCTGCACGGACGCACCCTCGTGGTGAGCCTCGGAGCGTTCACCGATGCCGGGAACGCCCAGGACCTCATCGACGACCATCTGCTCAACACCCTCCCCAGCCGCATCGTCGGGCGCCTGGACATGGACCAGGTGTACGACTACGCGGGCCACCGCCCCGAGGTCACCCTCGAGCTCGATCACTTCGACGGCTACGAGAAGCCCGAGATCCTGCTGCACGAGGTCACCGACCCCGAGGGCGAACCGTTCTTCCTGCTCACCGGACCGGAGCCGTCCTTCCAGTGGGAGCGGGTCGCGACGTCCCTGCGGATCATCGTCGAGCAGCTGGGCATCGAGCGGACCCTGCTCGTGCAGGGCTTCCCCGCACCGGTCCCCCATACCCGCGAGCTGCCGGTGACGCGCTTCGCGGGCGATCCGGACTCCATCGAGGTCCGTCGCACGATGCCGGGCACCTTCCGCCTCCGCGCCCCGTTCACGGCGCTCCTGACGCTGCGGCTGGCCGACGCCGGCCACGACGTCGTCGGGCTCGTGGTCCACGTGCCGCAGTACCTCCACGAGATGTCCTATCCCGACGCCGCGATCGCGCTGCTCGCCGCGATCGGCCAGGAGAAGGGTCCGATGATCCCCGTCGAGGGGCTCGAAGCGCTGGCCGCGCCGGTGCGCGAGGCCGTCGCCGCCCAGATCGCCTCGCAGGAGCAGCTGCAGGAGATGGTCTCCGGTCTCGAGCAGCGCTACGACCGGATGATCACCTCGGGGGCCACCGCCGAGGTCCCGACCGCCGATGACATCGCGGCCGAGGTCGAGCGCTACCTGGCGGGGATCGCCGAGGACGGGACGATCGAGGACACGCCCGAGGACGGACCGGCCGGTCCGGACGAGACACCGGACGAGCAGGAGCCGCCCGCACAGGGCTGAGCCACCACTGATCCGTCGACCCCGTCGACAGGTCAGCGCAGAGCGACTGCCGCGCCGATGACCTCGACAGGAAGGTCCGGGTCGGCCACGGCAGTGACCTGGATGCCGGTGAGCACGACGTTCCCGGCCAGGGTGGTCATGAACGCCGTGTCCGCGGCGTCCTGCCCGGTCGCGATGCGCACCATCGAGCTCCGCGGGGCGAGATGGGTGGAGTCCACGACCGTCCAGGCCTCGTCGACCATCGCCTCGACCACCAGATGGAAGTCCATCGGACTGAGCCCGGGCGCATAGACGGAGGAGCAGCGGGCGGGTATCCCGCCCGCACGCAGGAGCGTGGCCGTGAGATGGGCGTAGTCCCGGCACACGCCCTGGCGCGAGACGTAGGTGCTCCTCGCGGAGTCCGTGATCGTGCTGGATCCGGGCACGTAGTCGAGATGCTCGTGCACCCACTGCACGACCGCGTCGACCGCCGCGTTCCCGGTGCGCCCGTCGAGGACCTCCTCCGCGATCTTCGTGAACTCGTCGACCTCGCAGTAGCGCGAGGGCCGCAGATGCAGCACCGCGTCGGCCTCGCTCGCGCTGGGAGTCCGGGCGGCCGTGACGTCGTGGGCCTCGTAGGTGATCTCGACCCGCCCCTCCGGCAGACCGGTGACCAGGTGCATCCTGCTGCCGAAACGGTCGCGGGTCTCCGTGCTCGGGTGCTCGCGGCCACCGGCGACCACGGTCAGGGACTCCTGCCGGGCAGGGGCATCGGAGACCGCGATCAGCAGGGCCACGTCGGTGCCCTCGGCGACGTCGGCCGTCATCCATGCGCGTACGTGTCTCTTCACCTCCTCAGTGTGGCATCCGCCGGCTGGCCGAGGCCCGGACGCCTTTGCCGCCGGGTGATCCGCGACATAGGCTTGTGACCCAGTCGTCATCGTCGGCATCGTCATCGTCGGCACGGTCCCTCCGGACCTGCTCGACCCCCGTGGCGCACTGCGCCGTTTCCCCGGTTCCCCGGCGCGGCACGACGGACGTCGACCTCGTACCCCCTCATACCCAGCACTCCAGGAGAACCTTCATGACCCGATCCACAGGACCCGTCGGCGTCGGCATCATCGGGGCCGGCGTGATCTCCACGCAGTACCTCGATCAGCTCACCACCTACCCGGACATCGAGCTGCGCGCCATCGGTGACCTGCGGCCCGAGGCCGCCGCCACCCGCGCGGAGGAGTACGGCATCCCGGCGCACGGACCGGCCGAGGTCGTGCTGGAGGACCCTGAGATCGAGATCGTCGTCAACCTGACGATCCCGGCGGCGCACTACGAGGTCTCCCTCAGCATCCTGGAGGCCGGCAAGCACGTCTGGACCGAGAAGCCGCTGGTCACCACGCGTGAGGACGCCCGTTCCCTGCTCGCTGCCGCACGGGAGAAGGGGCTTCGCGTCGGCGGCGCCCCGGACACGGTGCTCGGCGCGGGGGTGCAGACGGGCCTGCGGGCGCTGCGCGACGGTGAGATCGGCGAGCCGCGCTCCGCGCTCGCGCAGTTCCGCTCCCCCGGTCCGGAGTCCTGGCACCCCAATCCCGACTTCCTGTTCCAGATCGGCGCGGGCCCGCTCTTCGACATGGGCCCCTACTACCTGACCAGCCTCGTGCTCGCCCTCGGTCCCGTCACCTCGGTCTCCGCGGTCGGTTCGCAGTCCGTGCCTGCCCGCACCATCGGCTCCGGCCCGCGCGCCGGAGAAACCTTCGAGGTGGAGGTGCCCACCCGGGTGCAGGGCCTCCTGCGATTCGCGAGCGGCGCCGTCGCCGCCGTCGAGTTCTCCTTCGACGACGCCACGGGACAGCCCCATGTGCTCGAGCTCGCAGGCTCCACCGGATCCCTGTCCCTGCCCGACCCCAACGGCTTCGTCGGCGAGACCGGCAGGGCCGAGCGCGGCGACGAGGACTGGACCGAGCGGGAAGCCGTCGGCGCCGTCGGCGGCCGGGGACTCGGCACCCTCGAGATGGCCCGGGCCCTGCGCGCGGGTCGCCCCCACCGCCTCACCGGCGACCTGGCCGGGCACGTGCTGGACATCATGATCGGTCTGGACGAGGCCTCCCGTGGCGACGGCTCCGCGGCGATCGACTCGAGCGTCGAGGTCCCGGAGCTGCTGCCCGAGGACTTCGACCCTCTCGCCGCGACCCTGTGAGGCGCTGACCCTGACACCGGGCACGCTGACCGCTCGACCGCCTGACTTTCTGACCGTCTGACCGCTCCCCGACCCCAGGAGACCGATGTGGCCACTGTGCCCCGCCTGCCCGCAGACCGCCCGCTCGGCGTCGCCCTGATCGGCTACGCCTTCATGGGGCGAGCCCACTCCCAGGCCTGGCGCACCGTCGGCGCTGCCTTCGAGGTGCCCGAGATCGCCCGACGCGTGATCGTGGGCCGCGACGAGGACGCGGTCGCCGCCGCGGCCCGACGCCTGGACTGGGAGGAGCACGCCACCGACTGGCGTGAGGTCATCACCCGCGACGACATCGACATCGTCGACATCTGCACCCCCGGCTTCCTCCACGCCGAGATCGCGATCGCGGCCCTCGACGCGGGCAAGCACGTGCTGTGCGAGAAGCCGCTGGCCAATGACACCGCCGAGGCGGAGGCCATGGTCGCCGCGGCCGAGGCGGCCACTGCGCGGGGCCAGATCGCCGCTCTCGGCTTCACCTACCGCCGGGTCCCGGCGCTCGCCCTGGCCCAGCAGCTCGTGGCCGCCGGCAAGCTGGGCACGATCCGTCAGGCCAAGGCCGCCTACCTGCAGGACTGGCTGGTGGACGACGAGGCCGGCATGTCGTGGCGGCTGCGCCGGGAGACCGCCGGTTCCGGCGCGCTCGGCGACATCGCCTCCCATGCGATCGACCAGATCCAGTTCCTCACCGGCCAGCGGGCCACCGCCGTGCGGGGGCGCCTGGCGACCATGGTCCCCCAGCGCCCGGGCGAGGACGGGCTCGAGGATGTCACCGTGGACGACGCCGCCTGGGCGACCCTCGAGCTGGATGGCGGGGGGATCGGTTCCGTCGAGGTCTCCCGCATGGCGACCGGGGCGAAGAACCGGCTGACCGTCGATCTCTTCGGGACCCGGGGCGCGCTGCGCTTCGACCTCGAGAGCCCCAACGAGCTCTGGTACCTCGACGCCACCGTGCCGGTCGCCGAGCAGGGCTTCACCCGGGTGCTGGTCACGGAGCCCGAGCATCCGTATCTCGAGGCCTGGTGGCCGCAGGGGCACGTGCTGGGCTGGGAGAACGCCTTCACCAACCAGGCCCGCGATCTGCTGCTCGCGATCCGCGACGAGGACGCCGCCTACTCGCCCGGCTTCGCCGAGGGGCTCGCTCTGCAGCGCGTGCTCGACGCGATCATCGCGTCCGACGCCGCGGACGGCGCCGGCGTCGCCCTCTGACCTGCGGCCACGACACCGCACCCTCTGACCCTTTCTGATCCCCTCGACCCGCACCAACGCTCACCGCTGAGAAGGAGCATCTCCACCATGTCCCACCCGCACACCCTGTTCACCGGGCAGTGGCTCGACCTCACCCTCGACGAGGTCGCCGCCCATGCCGCGTCCATCGGCTACGACGGACTCGAGATCTGCGTGGGCGGCGAGCACCTCGACGCCTCCCGTTGGGACGACGAGTCCTACATCGCCGAGCGTCTGGGCATCCTCGACAAGCACGGCCTGAAGTGCTGGGCGATCTCGAACCACTTCAAGGGCCAGGCGATCTGCGACGACCCGATCGACTTCCGTCACCAGGCGATCGTCGGCTCCGCGATCTGGGGCGACGGAGATCCCGAGGGCGTGCGCGGGCGTGCGACGGAGGACATGAAGAACACCGCCCGCCTCGCGCAGAAGCTCGGGGTGGACACCGTCATCGGCTTCACCGGCTCGAAGATCTGGAAGTACGTGGCGATGTTCCCGCCGGTGTCCCAGGAGGTCATCGACGAGGGCTACCAGGACTTCGCCGACCGGTGGAACCCGATCCTCGACGTCTTCGACGAGTGCGGCGTGCGTTTCGCGCATGAGGTGCACCCGTCCGAGATCGCCTACGACTACTGGACCACCCAGCGCACCCTCGAGGCGATCGGCCACCGCCCTGCCTTCGGCCTGAACTGGGATCCCTCCCACTTCATGTGGCAGGACATCGACCCCGTCTCCTTCATCACCGATTTCGCCGACCGCATCTACCACGTGGACTGCAAGGACATCCGGGTGCGCATCACCGGGCGCAACACGCGCCTGGGCTCGCATCTGGCCTGGGGCGACCCTCGGCGCGGCTGGGACTTCGTCTCCTTCGGGCGCGGGGACGTCCCGTGGGATGCCGCATTCCGCGCGCTGCGGCACATCGGCTACGAGGGCCCGATCTCCATCGAGTGGGAGGATGCGGGCATGGACCGTCTCCACGGGGCGAAGGAAGCCCTGGCCACACTCGAGGGACTCGACTATCCCGTCGCCCAGGGCTCCTTCGACGACGCCTTCAGCAACCAGGAGTGATCGCATGAGCGCAGCAGGTGCCCAGGAACGTGCAGAGTTCGCCGCGAGCTTCCTCGAGCTCGGTCAGGACGCGCCGACAATCCTGCCGGGATGGGACGCTCCGGACCTCCTGGAGCACCTGCTGATGCGGGAGAGCCTCCCCCACCTCATGGTCGGTTCGGCGCTGCCCGGACCCCTCGGTCGGCGCGCCGTCCGGGCCCGGGAGGATCTGCGGGCCACGCCGTGGGAGCAGCTCGTGGAGCGGTTCCGCGCCGGGCCCGGGCGTCTCTCCCCCGCCGGGACCATGGATTCCCTCAGCGGTGACGGCGAGCTGCTGATCCATCATGAGGATCTGCGCCGTGCCCAGGACGGCTGGGAGCCCCGGCGACTCTCCGCCGCGCAGGAGGCGTCGGCGTGGAAGGCGCTCGGGCTGCTGTCCCGGGTCGTCCTCCGCGTCCCGGTCGACGTCACGCTGGTCTCGTCGCGCGGTGGACTGCTGCGGCGGGCACGGCGCTCCGCCGGGAGCGTGCGGGTGCACGGCGAGCCGCTCGAGCTGCTGCTGTGGGCCTCCGGGCGCGATGACGTGGCCCGGGTGAGGATCCACGGCGACCAGGCCGGGCAGCAGGCCCTGCGCGAGGGCCGACGGGGACTCTGACCTCCTGACGACCGTGCGCGGGACGTGCCTGGCGTCGTCTCCGCCGCGCTTGAGTCAGCCGCGCTCGAGCAGGAACAGGCGCGGATGGTGCCCCTTCTGGAAGAACCGGTGCTCCTCGATCGGGCGCCAGCCGCTGGAAGATTCCTCGAGCACGCGCTGCATCCGCGTGATCTCGTGCGTGAGCACACCCATCCGCGCCTGCGGCGCGGCCAGCTGTGCGGCCCGGGCGAGGAGATCCGCGAGCAGCTGCTCGTTGCTCTCGTGCTCCCCATGGAGGGTTCCCCAGGGCGGGTTGGTGAGGATCCGGGTGAAGCCGGGATCGATCTCGGCGGTCAGGACGTCCCCGGCGATCCAGTCGATCCTCCCCTTGCGGCGGGCGGCGCGCTGGTGCTGCTGCGCGGCCTCGATGGCGGACGGGTCCAGATCCACGCCGAGCGCACGAGCGGGAACCACGTCATGGAGCTGCTCGATGAGGAACGTCCCGGACCCGCAGGTCATGTCGAGCACGCTGTCCTCGCTCCCCACCTCGAGCAGGTCCAGGACGGTCGCGGCGATCGTGCCGTTGACCGCGCCCGGGTAGTTGACCGTGCGCCACGGCCTGGTCGACAGAGGGCGCGGGGTGGTCCGCAGCAGGATCTGCCAGGTGTGCTCGGGGACGCCGCGGCGCACCCGCACGACCAGGTCCCCGTCCTCGGAGACCTCCACCCCGGCCAGCTCCGCAATCGCCTCCGCGATGCGACGCATGTCCGGGGTCTGCGACCCCGCCGCCTCGAGCCGGAGGCCGTGGAAGCGCTGGCGGGGACGCTGCCGGCCGATGTCCGCCAGGAGCTCCGCGAGCTGCTGCTGCACGGAGGTCTCGAGCAGCTCCCGCGGCCGCCGGGCAGGGACGGTGAGCCCCGAGGAGGCGGCCACCACCCGGCGCAGACCCCGCACGCCGTCGAGGTCGTCCGTGACGAGGGACAGCTCCGTGGGAGTGACCTGACGGGCCGGGCCCAGCCGGCCGGCCTCCTCCAGGGCGCTGTCTCCGCAGCCGTCGAGCACCTCCAGCACGAGCTCATGCGTGATCTGCGACATCGTCTCCTCCTCCTCGGCGGGTTCTGCACACGATTCACGCAGGTTACCGCCCGTGGCGTGCTCGATGATCAGGCTCGGGTCGGTAGACTCGTCCTGTGTTCATCGTGAGTGTGTGTTCCCTGAAGGGCGGCGTCGGCAAGACGTCCGTGACCCTGGGCCTGGCTTCTGCCGCCCTGCATCAGGAGGTGAACACTCTCGTCATCGACCTGGACCCTCAAGGCGATACGACGCTGGGGTTGCTGGGCGAGCCCGCCTCCACCGTCGACATCGCCGAGGTGCTCTCCTCGCCGCGCACCGAGACCATCGACAGGTCGATCCTGCCCACGCCGTGGTCCACCGGTGCGGCCTCCCATCTGGACATGATCCCCGGCTCGAGCCGCTCCTCGGTGATGGACTCCCCCGCACCGAGCGCGAAGGACGCGCGTCGTCTGCATGAGGCGCTGGACAAGCGCACCCACCAGTACGACCTGGTGCTGATCGACTGCCCGCCGTCGCTGAACGGGCTCACCCAGATGGCGCTCGCCGCCTCGGATCGGGCCCTCGTCGTCGCCGAGCCCGGATTCTTCGCGGTCACCGCCGCCGATCGTGCCCTCAAGCTCGCCACCGAGATGCACGAGGCAGGCACCGCTCCGCGGCTGCAGCCCCTCGGGCTCGTGGTCAACCGCTACCGGCCCCGCTCGGTCGAGCACCAGTACCGCCTGGCCGAACTGCGGGACCTCTTCGGGGACGCCGTGCTCGAGCCGGTCATCGAGGAGCGTGTGGGTCTGCAGCAGGCGCAGGGCGGCGCAGTCCCGCTCCACCGGTACGAAGGCGCATCCGGCAAGAGGCTGACCGAGGACTTCGACGCACTGCTGAAGACCGTGCTCGAGTCGCGCCAGCACTCCTGAGCTCCCCCGCACTCGTGAACGCTCGAGGGCGGCGGCGATCTCCGTCCGCGCACTCTCGTCGCTGCACCGGGTTCAGAGCCACTGGGAGACACAGAAACGGCGAGTCCCTTCCCGGGGCTCGCCGTCGTGCTGTGAGGAAGGCTGCTGCTCAGCCGGCCTGGCGGGAGCGGCGGCGGGCCGCCAGCTCGTCCTGCAGGGCGAGTGCCGCGTCGTCGGCGGGGTTCACGCCGGGCAGCACGGCCAGGTCGTTCTCGACCTCGCGCCAGACACGGCCCACGGCGATGCCGAACACGCCCTGCCCGCCCTGGACCAGGTCGAAGACGTCCTCGGCGGACGTGCATTCATACACCGAGGCTCCGTCGCTCATGAGCGTGATCCCGGCGAGGTCGTCGCTGCCGCGCTCACGCAGAGCATTCACGGCCACACGGATCTGCTGGAGGGAGACGCCGGTGTCGAGGAGGCGCTTGACCACCTTCAGCACGAGGATGTCGCGGAAGCCGTAGAGGCGCTGGCTGCCGGAGCCGGATGCCGCCCGCACTCCGGGCTCCACCAGGCCGGTCCGGGCCCAGTAGTCCAGCTGGCGGTAGGTGATGCCGGCGGCCTTGCAGGCAGCAGGACCGCGGTAGCCGAGCTCGCCGGGGGTGTCCACGACATCGTCGAAGAGAACACCCTGCACGGGTTCAGCGGGCACGGTCGATTGTCCAGTGCGATCCTCACCAGGTGAGACGTTCACAGCTACCTCCGGGTTCCGGCTCTCCGAGGGGGAAGGTGAGAGCACTCCCCCCACAGTAGCGTGTCCCTGCCGCCGGTCGGCAGCAACGCGCCGCCCGGAGGTCACGGATAGATTGCGCCCCACCGGCGGGGCCTGCTGCTGTTCCTGGTCAGGAATCCCGGAGCTTCGTGCGCAGAACGGCGCTGTGCAGGGAGATCATCGACTCGCCGAGATCCCGCGCGAAGTCCTCGGCCTCCCCTCGAGCGGCAGAATCTCCTGCCCGCGTTCGCGGCTTGGCCACCGAGCCGATCATGTGCGCCTCACGCTCCGCCGAGGTCCGCAGCATCACGAGGTGGCGCGGATGGAGGCCCTCCTCCGCGAGGTCGCGCGCCGAGGTGACGATCTCGAGCTCCGTGGAACCGTAGAACAGCAGACCTTCCGCGAGGAGCCCGTACTGCTCGAGCTCCTCGAGGAAACCTTCCTCCACAGCGGCCCGGCGTGCGAGCCCCCGTCGATCGAGCCGCACGGCCTGGATCGCCGAGGTCGGTCCCGGCCGGGAGGCGATCGAGGTGACCTCGGAATCGACGCCGTGCTCGAGCAGATGCTCCTTGATGACCTTGAGCGGCCAGAAGCGGTCGCGCTGGGCGCGGAGCACGAACATCAGCCGATCGACATCGTCTCGGGTGTACTTGCGATACCCCGCCGGGGTGCGCTCCGGGGTGATCAGCCCCTCGGACTCGAGGTAATGCAGTTTGGAGTGCGCGAGGTCCGGGAACTCGTCCTGCAGGGAGGCGAGCACCTGACCGATGCTCAGCCGTGCGATCCCGGACGAGTTCGGCCTGCGCTCTGCGGAGGCCGCCATCTGGTCAGGCCGTCCCGTGGAAGGGGTGGTAGGTGAGGCGGTACTTGCCGATCTGCACGTCCTGGCCGGGCTGGAGGAGCACCTCGTCGACCCGATCCTTGCCCACGTAGGTGCCGTTGAGGGATCCCAGATCCCGCACGAGGAAGCCCTCGCCCTCGCGGACGAACGCCGCATGCTTGCGGGAGACGGTGACGTCGTCGAGGAAGATCTCGCTGTTGGGGTGCCGCCCGGCGAGGGTGGTCTCGGAGTCCAGCAGGAAGCGGGCCCCGAGGTTGGGGCCCTTCCGCACGATGAGCAGAGCGCTGCGCGGGGGCAGATTCTCGATCGCCCGACGATCCTGTGAGGAGAGTCCGGGCTCGCGGTCCTCCACCGGATCACTGGGCGAGATCGCACTCAGCTTCGATGTGTGGTCGAGATTCTCGTCGTTCCACGCGGTGTTACCGGACACTCCGCACCCCTTCCTGGCCAGCGGTGGACCCAGGTCTCTGACGATCAGGATCCAGCCCGCCCATCCTCGCATGCTCGACACGTCCGAAACGCGTATCCACACCGCACAGGCGAGGATTTGACGATCACTTGACCACCTCCGAGTGTTCCGGCTCCTTCAGCTCGGCCGTCGCCGTGACCTCCACGTCCTGCTCGGTGGCGATCGCCAGGGTGCCGCCGTCGGCCGCGACGGAGTCGGCGGCGCCCCCGGGGATCCGCAGTGCCGGTTCCATGACCTCCGGATCGCCGATCACGCGCACGGTGTACGGAGCGGCGATGACGGTGCCGTCGACCAGGAGACGCCCGGTGGGGTCCGTCGTGATCGAGGTCGACGCCACCACCCGCACCGAGCCCAGCTGGATCACCTCCGCCCCGGCGTTGCGGAGCTCCTGGATCACTCCCAGGAGCGTGGACGCGCGCACCCCGCTGCCCGGGTCCGCGATCGACACGACGATGCCGCGCCCGTGCGCCGGGGAGGTGCCCGCGATGATCTCGAGATTGGCCAGGCGCTCCTCGGCGGCGGCCCGCGCCGCGGCGTCGTCGCCCTGGCCCGAGCGCAGCGATTCCAAGGTGCGGTCCAGCTCGGCGTTCTCCACCTCGAGGCCCGCCGCATGCCGTCCCGACTCGTCCAGGAGCCGCACCAGCTCCTGCTGGGACGCACCCTCGAGCGAGTCGTCCGTCTGCCGCAGCTGGGCGGCGATCGCGAGCCCGAGCAGCACGCACAGCAGACCCACGATCAGCTGGGACCAGGTCGCCTGCGGGCGCAGGGTGTCCCGCAGGCGGTGCCAGACGGCCTTCTGCTGCTCCGGGCTCTCCGGGATGCGGGTGCCGTCGCTCATGAGCGGAACAGCAGCCGACGGATCGCGGCCGCGTTGGAGAAGATTCGGATCCCGAGCACCACGATCACCGCGGTGGACAGCTGTGCTCCGACACCCAGCTGATCGCCGAGGAAGACGAGGAATGCCGCGATCGCGACGTTGAACAGGAACGAGGTGATGAAGACGTGCGCGTCGAAGGCTCCGTCGAGGCTCGCCCGCAGGCCCCCGGCGAGGGTGTCCAGCGCGGCGACCACCGCGATCGGGAGATAGGGCTGCAGCACGACCGGGACGTCGGGCTGGACGACGATGCCCAGGACGACGCCCACGACGAGGCCGATGATGGCGATCATTCGTAGTCCTTCATTCGGAGTCCTTCCGGGCGCCGTCCTGCGAGGCCGTGCCGTCTGCTGGGTCGATGGGATCGAGCGGGGAGGCCTCGCGCAGCGTGCCCAGCGCGCGGGCGGGGACGCTGAGCTCCGCACCGGGAGCCCACGAGGTGCGGATGCCGAAGCGGGTGGAGAGCTCGGAGAGGTAGTCCCCGCTCTCCGCCGCCTCGACACCGGACTGCAGGGCCTCGGGGTCCCCGAGCGCGGTGATCTCGTAGGGCGGGGACAGGGGCCGGAAGTCGACGAGCACCGCGGAGCCGGCGGTACGGATCGCACTGGTGGCGCTCAGCCGCTGACCGTTGATGGACACCGCCTCGGCGCCCGCGGCCCACAGCCCGTTCACGGCGATCTGCAGATCCCCGTCGGTCACATGATTGATCGTCCCCTCCTTCACCCCGGGGCTCGCGGGCAGCGGGGCGGAGTCGTCGAGGGAGAGCACCACCCCGGTGCCGCTGAGCGCGGTCCCGGCCGCGGCCACCTCGTGCGCCCGCAGCCGCTGCGCGGCCTCGGAGTCGGTGCCGTCCAGGACGGTCTCCTGGGCTGCGGCGATGTCACTCTCGAGACTTCCCTGCCGTGCTTCCAGCGTGTCGATGTCCCCACGGCTGTCGAGCACCTCCTGCTTGAGGAGCGCACGCGGATTGTCGTCCGCGGCGGCGTCCCGCCGCAGTTCCGTGACGGCCACGGCGACCGCGAAGCCGAGCAGGAGGGCGAGCAGAACCGTGATGGTGCGGGTGATCCGGTTGTCCGGCGGCGCCTCTTCCGCCCAGGACGGGTCCTCGTCGCGCAGGGTGTCCACGTCGTAGGGGTTCGCGGTCAGGGCGCGCAGGAGCGAGGTCGGCGAGTAGGGGGTCTCGCCGTGGGGTGTCGACCGCCGCGGAGCACGCATATCAGCAGGGTAGTGCCGGAAGTCCCGGGCCGCGCTCAGACCCGCGGGATCTCGGGCATCAGGTCGGCTCGTCGCAGGAGGTCGGCGAAATCGGTGCGGCCGACGTCGGGAGCGCTCGGGGCCCGGGCGAGGACGAGGAATCTGCTGATGCTCAGGGAGAGCGGCGCGGCAGGCAGCTCCTGGGCGAGCGCCTCGAGCTCGCGTCGACGATGGTCCGGATCGAGCCCGTCGGAGCCGTCGGGCTCCTGCCACGCGACGCGACGGAGGTAGCCGAGCAGGCTCTCCACGTCGTCGAACCGGACGGTGCCGTGGAAGGCATCGGAGCGCTCCACGGTCAGGCCGGCCCGCGTGAGGTCGTGCACCGCGCGCTCCAAGGTGGCCCCGGGGTACGGCGGCTCGGCGACGAAGGCGCCGTCGAGCTCGCACAGATCATCCCCGCCGACCTGCTGGGTGAGGAAGGTGCCGCCGGGGGCGAGCACCCGGGCCACCTCCCGGGGGTCGTAGGACTCCTGTCGGCACAGCACCAGATCGACGCTGTCCGAGGGGAACGGGAGGCGGGAGCCGTGACGGTCGAAGCCGTGGTCGTGGACCTCGATCCCCAGCGTAGCCAGGCGATCCCGAGCAACGGGGAGGTGAGACCGACGGCCCACCGTGGCGACGGTGCCCTCGGGCAGCACATCGGCCAGCGTCGCGAGGGTCTCCCCATCCCCGGTCCCGAGGTCGAGGACCCGGTCCGACATCGGGGCGAGGTTCCCCACCAGCGTGATCCAGCTCCACGGGAGCTCCTGCTCGCCGGGAACCTCGCGGTCGCACTGCCGCGTCGGATCCTCGGACATCGGTCCCCTCCTGCGATTCGGGAAACTCGGCCACGGTGCCGGCACGGAAACGATGTGGTGCCGGTCACCGCCCCACTCTGCCACGCGCTCCCCGGCCCAGGCTCGCGACAGCATGGGATTCCGAGCCGGTTCGGCGGAGTGCCGCAGGTCACGCCCGTCTCAATTGGCTCCCAGGGCATGGGGCGGGGTAGGGTTATCCACGGTCCTCCGGTGACGGAGGGTTTCGGGCTGTGGCGCAGTTTGGTAGCGCACCTGACTGGGGGTCAGGGGGTCGCAGGTTCAAATCCTGTCAGCCCGACAAATGCCCTGGTGAGAACAAGTTTCTCACCAGGGCATTGTCTTTTTTAGCCGCGATGTGACCGCTAGAGTGACCGCTAGAGTCGCGCCGGCTGGAGACCGCACGAGCACGGGGTCACCATCACGTTGGCGATCGACCTTCGAGTGCCGCACCTGGACCAAGGGCGCGCGGGGCGAGCACAGAACGGGGCCGGCTGGTGGCCAGGGCCAGAGTCTCCCCCATGTTCTCTCGCCGCGACTCAAGACCAGGCAGGCCGTCTCGCCCGTCGCAAGTCTGCCCTTCCCGTCGGAGCTCCCACGTGGGGAAGAACTGCGGCGGTGTCGGCACGGCCACTCTCGGCTGCCCAGGCATCGATAGCGCTGCGCCCTCACGGGTCATCCACTGGGTCACCTCCCACGTGCGGCTCGAAGTGCCCCTGCACCGCGGCTACCAGTCAGGGCGAGCTGGACCAACGCCGCGGTGGGAAACCATCCCGCTGCACCGAAACGCATATTTAGCCGTGCGGGCACCATCTGCGGAGTGCTCGAGTTCTATGCGTCAGGCTCCTCCAGCTGATTGCTGAAGAGGTGTCCGGCCCTCTGTTAATGGATTTCGTATGACACGTGAACTCAACGTCCGATAATGGGTGTTACCGGACATTGAATGATCCTGAAGAGTCTGCCGGCGTGGATTCCACACTTTCTGACCTCCACCATACGTGGTGCGACGGTCACATTCTGCGGCACACTCACTTCGAAGCCATCACGCAGAAAGTGTCTGCTGCTCGAATTGGCGATTCGGGTATGGAATGCTTTGTTGATGCCCATAGTCCGCAGCACCAAGCCGAATCCCGACGAGCAGATCCCGGTCGCTCTCGCCGCGCGCATCGTCGGCATCGATCGCTCCTCCCTGGCGCACCTGGTTGATCACGGGCTCGTGCCCCGCCTCGACGTCGACGCCGTACGAGCGTTGGCCACCAGTGGCGAGGTCGTGGCGAAGAGCTCCGAGTCGCCGAGCCCTCTCGTCATCCGCCTGGATGTCAACCCCGCCGTGCAGCGGATCGTGGACATGAGCGAGGACGAGCTCTCCCAGAGCGCCCAAGGACCCTATCGTCTCCCCGGGTCCTCGCTCGGCCGCGACGTGCTGCTGTGCGTGCGCTCATTCGTCATCGCCACGGGGACCCTCGAGGAACTGGGAGATCCGATCCCGCTGGTCACCGATCGACGAGGTCGCGACATCACCGGACGCACAGTCTCCGTCCGCATCACTCACCGACTGGGCGTTCTCACCTCTCGGCCTACGAAGGCGGTCGAGGATGCTCGGTGGCTCGGCCGGCGCGCCCGTGTCGGCACCGGTGGCGCAGTGCTGCCCCTGAAGTCCTAACGCCTCCTGTCCTGCCAGCTCGTCCTCGCGCCCACTGCACGAGTATCCGGACGAGCCGGGCCACGAGGAGCAGGAGCCGCCATGACCACCATCGCCCAGCACGCCGAGCCCCAGCGTCTCGGGTACCCGCGGACCGTGCAGTCGCGCCTGCGCACCGCCGAGTTCAGCGACGACGTGGAAGCCCTCGATCAGCTCGCCCGCTCCGAGGTTCCCGGCGAGGTGCTGCGGAAGATCGCGCACAACCCGGCGACGTCCGAGGCCACGCTCGAGCATCTGATCGACCTCGACCAGCGGTGGCTCACCTTCCCCGTCACGCGCCGCTGCGACCTCTCCCCCGCGTTCATCGACCGGATCGCCCGCCGGCTCACAGACCGCAACGCGATCTTCCACGCCTCCAGCGCCCCGAACGCCTCCCCGGAGACCCTGCACTACCTGGCGGGGCACCCGTCCGCTCCCCCGGCCACCACAGAGACCGTCACTCAGCGTCTCGGCGCGGGCGATACTTCCGTTTCGTGACCATGCAGGGCTGGGGAACAGGGAAGAGACGGTAGACCGCGCTCGGCTGCTCGAACCGTCCGCTGACTCGTCTTAGGTCTCGTAGCTGCTCAAGAAGCCGCGAATCCGGTTCTTCACGAGCGCATGCTGATCGGGCAACAAATCGCATCGCGCCTGGAGTATTGGGAGTCCCAGCATGTCTGCTTGGAGGAGTGCGTCGACGAAGGCCAGATCTTTCGGGCGGTGCGCTCCGAGCTTGGCGATCGTGAGATCGTGCGGCTCCAAGAAGTGAGGATCGGCTGGGTCAGATGATCGCAGCGGCCAGCTGATCAGCCGGTCGCGCCAGCCTGATGGCAGATAAGTTGCAGTGTCGACGTGCACGCCTTCCGCGTAGACGCCATTGGCCTGGTGGAACTGGGACATCTCGCCGATCACGGCTTCGACGTCATCTGCCTAGGCGCGGTCAGGATCGTCGAGGAACCCGATGTCGGCCTCGATGGACGCGGTGGCTGCGGCCGGAAGCTCGTCCTCGTCGTAGGTACCCAGGATGGACTGGGAGCCGATGACTAGGACGTCGCGATCGCCAGCCACGTCGCACGCGGCGCGCAGGAGGTGGGCGAGATCGGTGCGTCTCACGCGGCTGCGTGCTCGCAATCCCAGTGCTCACGGAAGGACCGCAGCACCAGGCGTCGTTCGATATCGGAGAGCACACCCGCAAAGGGACTGTTCTGACGAAGTTCGCTGGAGACCTCATCGGTGCCGACGAGCACCGGAACGACAGAGTCCACGCCGCCTTCGATGACCTGCTCCCACCGCTTGAGGTAGCTAGTCGCCATCCCGTCCTCACGGTGGATGGACTTCCAGCTGCTCAGGTTCGACCTCGCCGTGTCGAGCACGGACGCGGGCTCGATCATGAGGTGGCCGAGCAGCGCGCGGTGCAGCCACAGGCTCTTCTCCTGCTCGCGCGTGAGCAAAGGCGTGATCATGCGCTCGACGTCGGAACGTCGGATCCGTCGGTGGGTACCGGCGCGGGTGCAGGGCAGCTCCCCGCGATCGCACAGGTCGACAACATGCTGACGCGAGACGCCGAGCATGGTCGCCGTCTCGCCGGTGGTCAGCCAGTCATTGGTGGTCATGTCGCCATTCTACCGCTAAACACCATAAACACAACGGCGCCCCGTTCGGCTCGCACACCATCGCGACAGTGAAGCAAGGGTGCGGCGACTGTCCGCGATAGCGTGATCGTCCCGCCAGAGCACGACTTCGCCCACTGGCGCGAAGCACAGGGGTGGACGGACGGAGGTGGCGACGTGGCGCTGACGCACTACGAGACCCTCGGCGTACCCAGGGACGCTTCAAGAGCCGACATCACTGCTGCGTTCCGGTCACAGATGCGGGCCTTACATGGTGATGCCGGCGGGGACGACGAGCTCGCCAAGCACGTCAGCTCCGCATACAACGTCCTGGCCAATGCGTCCCGGCGGGCCACCTACGACCGCACGCTCGCACCCGATGCCCCTGTTTCCGTACCCGAGCCTGCGCCAGCCTCGACGACCGCGCGGCGGCGCGTGGTCCACTCCGACGCCGGGACCGCGGCCGCGTCGATCCTGGATGTCGATCCCTCCCAGTGGGACTGGCACGACCCCGCCGAGGAGGCTGCAGCTCGACCGGGCAAGAAATCGCCGCCCCGCCGGCATGGACGCAGGATCTTGCTCGTGATCGCCTTCCTGGCCTGGACCCTGGCCGGTACGGCTGCCGCGACGACTCTCGGTTTGCCACTGGCTCGCATCGGGCTGGTCTCGACATTGGTGGCGCTCCTGTGCGGCGCGGGTGCGCATCTGCTCTGGTCGCTGCTCGTAATCACGCGAAGCCTGCTCCACCGGTGGGGAATCTTCGCGGCTCTACTCGTCGCAGCAGCAGGTGCCGTGTTCATCTACCTCGACGCCGGCACTCCCCTCCCCATGCTCGGCAGCGTCCTGTGCCTCGTCGCGACTTCGCTGACGACCTATGCGTCGTTCGGCGTCGTGCTGGCCCGCGGCTCCCGGGACGAGAGCATCATCGACTCCTCGTTCATCACCCAGGTCGGCGCCACTTCGCTTGGTCCGCGGAACGCTGACGTCGAGCGACTGCTCGGCGCCCTGACCGGTGCATTCGGTCACCGTGACGGGGTGCGCGTCATCCTGCTGCCCGATCGCGTAACGCCGAAGGGCGGCGTATCCATGGTGCGGTCGCAGGTCGCCGTTGTCGTCGGCCGGTCCATGCACCTGATCGCGATCCCGCCACTCGGCGCCGAAGGCCTGGAGATCTCCGGGTCCGAAGTGATCAGCGACGGCCAGGTGCATCGCAACGTCGTCCGCGACGAAGTGCAGGCCCTCCGCGCGCGATACGGCCGAGGCGCCGACGTCCACGGCTACGTCATACCGACGCAGCTCTCGACCATTCCGCCGGCGGTTCAGGCGGTCGATGGGATCTCGTTCGGTTCACTCACCCAGGTGATCGATGCTGTTGGCACCGATACCGCCTCGAGCCTCGATCGGCCTAACGCGCTGTTTCGTCACCGGGCGCTGGAGTCCATGTCCCTGTTGGTCTGAGGGAATGGGGCGCGGTCGATGGCCCGCTCGTGGCCGTTAATGGCTGCCCTATTCAAGGCGACGGAAGGCTGAGTCAGCGGTAGGTTGCAGAAATGACTCTGACGCTGATGTGCGGACTCTCCTTCTCCGGCAAGAGCACCCTGGCGGCCCGCTTAGCGGAGGGTCTACCCGCAAGCGTGATCAGCCTCGATCTCATCAACGAGGAGCGCGGCCTATACGGGGGCCAGGGCATTCCAGTGGAAGAGTGGTCTCGGACGAACCAGTTGGCACACGAACGTGGCCAAGCTCTTCTCGAGGCAGGGCACCACGTCGTCGTGAATGACACCGGCTCGCCTCGTTTCATCCGGGACGACTGGCGGGATGTCGCGGAGAGAGCCGGCGCCCCCTTCGCAGTCGTCTGGGTGCAGATCGATGTCGACCTGCAAAACCAACGCATTCGCGCGAACAGACAGTCCGACGAGCGCCCCGACGTCAAGGATGCTGTCCTGCAAGAGCATCGCTTAAGCTTCGAGCCGCCGACCGACGAAGATGCACTAATCATGAACGCCGCGAGCACAGCCGACAACGCGTTAGTTGCGGCGCTGGTGAGTCAGCTCGGCGCCCTCCGCCTCCCCGTGACCACCCAGGACGGCCCCAAGGGTCGCTCATAGTCATGAACCGCAGTCAGCTCAAGGCGGCGCCTCCCACGAGCGCGGCAGCGACTCGCTGAGGCGCGTCACGTGGTGCGCTGATAGTCGTCGAAGAAGTCGCGGGCCACAGACAGCGCTTCCTGTAGGCGTGCGGTGAGCTCGCGCCGCGCGGCGGGCTCCGAAATCTCGAGGCGCTCAAGGAGCTCGCGCCGGGTGGGGAACTCTCCGATCGCGTGGTGAGCGAAGTACGCGCGCGCAACGTCGGCTGACCTGACCGGTTCGCGCTTCAGTCGCCGAGTTCGCGACTGTTCCCGCGCCCGGTCTAGTTGCTCGCACCGGAAGATCACGGCTCTGATCCGATCCGACCAGTTCAACGGCCCCGCGTCCGCTGGCGCCCTCGTCGCCATTCGTACATCGGTCTCCACGGTGGCATCGTCAAGCGGCACGGCCTGCGCCGCGCGCAGGTCACTCCGCCAGATCAGCACCCCCTGACGTGCTGCGTCCTTGCGAGTGGAGCGCATGCGATCGTTGTGGAAGACCACGAGTTCCTCGTCAGACGGTGGACAGCCGTGCTCGACCTCAAACAGCTGACGGGACTTGCCGACTTGGGCCGACTTGCGGTCCTGCGCACTGCCGCCGGGAACGCCTGCAGTGCCGTCGAGCAATCCCTGGCGCCGGTCGTCACGGATGCAGGATCTCGTCTCGGACTCCAGGATCATCGGGAGGTTGGCGGTGTAGTTGAACACTGGGCTCGTTCCGGGGCCATCTTTAGCCCGCCAGCGCTGGTTCACCATCCGCAACAGGGCTTCGCCGAAGTACGACAGAGCCAGGTCGTCGTCATCCCACTGCAGGCGCGCAATCCGTTTGACTCGCCCGAGGATGCGGCGGACATCTTGTATCTGGTCCTCGAGAAACTCCTCCAGGCGCAGCAGCATCTCCGGGTCGCTGGCCGCATGCAACACCGTGCACAGCTCTGCCTTCCAGGGCGTGTCGAGCGTGTCCCGATCGCACTCGCACCAGGCATGATGCTGCGCGAGGCGCATGGTCGCTGTAGCTCGGGCCTGGACCATCGTCAGCAAGATCTTCTGATCGAGGATGGGTGTCGGTAGCCAAAGTGCCAATGCGCCAGGTAGTACCGGTAGGCGCCAACCCTCGAGAATCGCTTTTGGTCTACAGCATCTGTGGGGCCATTGGACTGAGGCGTCATTGTTGGTTCCTGACCTGGCTGACAAGCTGAAGGCAGTCGTTTACATCGAGCGAGACTGCCCGACCCGCTCGGACTCGGCCCCACCGCTGACCGAAGACAACCATCGAAGTTCAGTCGACGCTGGAGCGAATCTGTAGATGCGCCCAGGTTCACACACGCATCCATGGATGACAACCTTCAGATGCGGGAAGGCGACACGAGCGCATCTATGGATTGCCCGACTGATTCACGTGCGGTACGGTCGGCGCGAGGCGGGAAGCAGGAGCCGCTCGCCCGCCATGTCCACCGGAACGGGGAGCTGAGGCCGCAATGCCCAACGAGCCGCAGTCCAAAGAGCCAGCTGGCGACGATGTTCCAGGCCTGGCCGAACGACTTGACCTGCTGTTCCGAACGGTTCCCCGAGACCACGGAAGCTCCCAGCTTCACACCTCTGCCTCCGTTGCCGAGGAGCTCGAGCAGAAAAACATCTCCGTGACGCCGAACCACATCCGAGCCCTACGTACCGGACGTCGACGAAACCCTTCGTTTCGGCTCCTCGCGGGTCTCGCCGATATCTTCCAGGTGCCCCTCGACTACTTCGTCAACGACTCCGTCTCGGCCGAGATCCAGGAGTCATTGAAAACGGTGGTCGCCATGCGGGATACCGGTGTACAACAGCTCATGATGAGAGCTCATGGCGTCTCCGCTGAAAGCCTAGGACCGGTTCTCGCGCTACTCGATCAGATCCGCCGCATTGAAGGGCTGGACGCCAGCAACGACCGGCCAGGTGAAAATGACTGACTCCCCGACGAAGCTGAGCCTCATGGGTCGCCTGATGCCAAGCATCATGCGTCTACGGCGATCCAATCGGAACCACCTGACACGAGACCATGTGCGCAGACACCTGGCGGAGCTGACAGAGCAGCCGCAGTCGTACGACCCGCCTAAGCGGTTGCGCCGCGGAGTTCGAGTCGACACTCAAGATCACCACGGCTGGACGATCCACACCATCACACCCACCGATATCGAACCCCAGGGAGTCGTCGTCTACCTCCACGGCGGCGGGTGGATCGATGAGGCCGCACAGCAACACTGGTGGCTAGCCCAACAGATCGCCGCCGAAGCTGGCACCACCGTGCTGATGCCGGTCTATCCGTTGGTCCACACCGGAGGTACCGCCGAGTCCGTCGTGCCCATCGTTGCGGAGCTCAGCACGAACGAACAGGGCCCATTGGTGCTGATGGGCGACTCAGCTGGTGGCACCATCGCATTGTCCACCAGCCTCCTACTGAAGGAACGCGGGCGCCCGGCCGATCTCACGCTCCTGATCTCCCCCGCGCTCGACATGCGGATGGAGAACCCCGAGATCGATGAAGTTCAACCCCGAGACCCCTGGCTCGTGAAGAAGGGTCAGCTGATGTTGACCGAAATGTGGATCGGTGAGCACGGAGAAGACCCCATCCTCAACCCGTTCTTGGGCGACGTCCGCGGAGCTGGCCGACTCGTCATCTTCAGCGGGACTCGAGACCTTTTGAACCCCGACACTCGCCTCTTCGTCGCTCGCAGCTCAGAGGCGGGAGCAGAGGTCGAGTATCACGAACAACCTGGACACATTCATGTGTACCCGCTGCTCCCGACGCCCGAAGGGAAACGCGCCAGGCAGGCAATCGTCAACGCCGTCCGTGAGACTGTCACGACGCTGTAGGAGTGTTTAAGCATGGGCCGCAGATTTTCGATGCAGGTGCGGGATGCGATTCGCATGGCGGACTCCATGATGCCGCGAAGCGGCGATGTCGAAGACCTCCTCACAAACATGTCCCAGACTCGCGATCGTCGAATCTCCATCCTGATTGCGTCCCTGGCATCGCCTCTGTCGGGCCTGCTGATTTCCACCGGCAAGGCTGACTATGTCGTGGTCGGCGACGAGGCATCTCCGGAGCGCCAGGTCGCGATCGTCTGTCACGAAGTGGCGCACCTACTGTTGGGACATGACGACAACCGGTCGTTGTCGTCTGGTCTCATCGAATCAGGCCTACTTCAGGGGCTCAACCCGGATCTGGTTCGCTCGGTCGTCGCAGGTCGACATGCCTACGCTCACACCACGGAACTCGATGCAGAGACGGTAGCTACGCACATTTCAATCCAGCTCCGACGGAGGGTCATGCGCGGCGGGCACACATACTATGACGAGCTCTGGTGGTGACCCCACAGGATGAACTGGGCGTTCGCTGTACTCGGTCTTTGCGCAGGCATCCTTGGGATGGAGCGCTCGTGGCGCCTGCGAGGCGAGCCAATTTCGCTCACTCAAAGGGCAATCATCGTCGCGCTCTTCGCCATCGGTGTCGGTGCACTCGCGTACGGTACGGCTGACAGAACGGAACATTTTTACAACATTGGGCGCCTCGCGTGGCATTGCTCAGCTGTGATCATACTGGGCGCACTCGAGGTGCTTATCGCCACCCTTCGATCGGAAATCGTTTCGTCTAGGGCGACTCGGCGGATAGTTGCCCGTTCAAGCTTCGTTGTCACTCTCATCTTAGTTGCTTGGCCTCTAGGAACAGCGCACGAAGCCTCGATAGGTGTATCCAAATTCTCGCAACATGACTTTACCTCCGCGGTCACCCTTCTAGTTTTCCCTGCGTATACCATTTGGGCTTTGTCTCAGGTAATCGCCTTAAGTATCTATAGATTTCCCCGAGACATCAAACGTCGGCCGATCAATACGATTGCGCTGTTCCTGATCGCGCTCGGTTGCGGTGGTTTCATCTGGACCAACGCCACCTCAGCGATCTACATGAACACTGGTCGGGCATCGGAAAGCGAAGGGGCCCTTGCCCTTTCGCCACTGAGCTTGGGTATCTGCGTTGCCGGTGCCACGATGTTAGGTGTCGGAGAAAGGTTGTACGACGAGCTGATGTCCCGATACCAGCTCACACGCCTCGGTCCCCTCTGGCGCCGCATGATTGAGCTGTCGGACCAAGATTTCCACCTACCGGTGCAGAGTTTCTCCGCGCCGGCAAGGCTTCAACGGGCCTACGTCGAGATCGCCGACGCCATCTGCACAGTCCGCGTGGTCGTCGACGGAAACTACGACCCGGATTCGATCGTCTCGGCGCTACGACGAGGTGACGTCACCACTGATTCGTCGTATCCGACTCTTTCACGCACTCTCCCTCCGCGACGGAGTCGCCGAGAGGACCTCCAGCTGATTACCGTTTTGGCGGCCACGTACCGCCGTAGTGCCAGGGCTACGAGGCGTCTCCCCGCGGCGCAGCATTAATCCTCACCTGCCAAGAGTGCTACTCAGCGCTCCCGCAACGGCGTCGTCGCTTCGGGCGAGGTAGGCATCGATCATCTCTTCGATCTGCTCATGGGACAGCTCGGCTCGCACGCGTTCCATCGGCCAGCCGGCGGCATCGAGCAGCTCGATGTCCTCGTGCAGCTGCTCGAACGGAGCAAGAGTCGGCGTCATCATGGCGGGTTCTCCTTCGTCCTGGGTTCGGTCAGTGGGGTGACATGGGCAGGTAGTACGAGCCGTTCGGGATGTCTGCGCGGATGCGGAGCGCGGTGCGTTCGAGCACGCGCCAGGATTGGCGGGCGTGGTGCCCGCACAGGTAGATCTGGCCGGTCACGTAGATCGCCTTCACCTTGGCCACCGCGGACGGGCAGCGGTCGCACGAGGTCCCCTCGGAGGTGACCGTCGGTGTCTGTCCGAACAGGGTGTCCGCGCGCCGGGGCGGGACCGACAGTGGAGTCGCCTTGAGCGTGCGGTGCGGCGTCGTGGTGGTCATGCCCGCCCAGTGGGCGCTCCCCTGCCGTCACGGGACGATCAGCGAGGAGTCTCCGTCACGACCGCCCCGCGGGGGACGTAACCATCGTCTTCGACGTGGGCATACGGCTCGATGACTACGTTGTCCTCGATGACCGACCGTCCCCCCAGCTCCGCGCCGTAGCCCGTCTGGGCACCGTGCCCGACCGTCGCACCTTCACCGACCATCGATCCGTCGATGACGGAGAAGTCGCTGATTCGCACCCGATCGCAGATGTCCGTGCCCGCTCCGGTGACCACAGCCTGGCCGATTTCTGCCGCCGAGCCGACCAGGGTGCGCTCACCGAGCCTCACGCCCGAGCGGATGATGGCGCGGTCCAGGACCTCGCAATCCCGGTCGATCTGGGTGACCACCTCATCGCGGTGGGCGCCGCTGGGTCCGTGGATCTGGACGGACTCTCCGATCTCCGTCCCGTCCTGGAGCGCGATCGCTCCGTCGAGCGTCGAGCCGGCGCCGATCGCGATGGTGCCGTACAGCTCACCGGCTCCGCTCCCACCTTTAATCGTGACTCCCTCCCCGGTGGACAGCTCTCCGGTGACGACGGCCGCAGTGAGGAGGGTCTTGTCGCCGAGCTGCGCGTCGTCCGCGAACCGTGAGCTGGCACCGGTCTCTACCTTCACACCATCACCGACCTGGACGTTGTCACCCCAGGTGCTGCCACCGAGCAGCCTCGATCGGGAGCCCACCTCGAGTTCATCGCCGAACGTACCCTCGAGTCGACTGCGGCTGCCGATCCGCGCCCCGCTACCCACAATCGAACCGGCATGGATCTCCGCGCTCTTCCCGACTGTGACCGAGTCACCGACTCGGCTCGAATGTCGGATGGACGAGCGATCCTCGAGCACGCTGTCCTCCCCGACCACAGCACCCTCATCGATCATCACCTGAGCACCGATGCGCGTGGACTGCTCGACCTGCACATCCCGACCGAGCCGCGCCCCCTCACCCACCGAGACCTCCTCATCCAGCACACCCCCGTCGCCGAGCACGGAGCTGGCCTGCAAGACCACGCCCTGACGAATCGTGGCCCTCTCCCCAACGCTGGCGCCCTCTCCGATCGAGGCATCATCCTCGATGCTCGTGCCGGCCCCGATCTGAGCCCCAGCGTGGATCACGACTCCCTCCCCGATGCTCGCGCCGGCGCCGATCGTGACGTCTTCCCCGATGCGGGCACCGCCGCCTATGCGCGCGCCCTCTCCGAACTTGGCGCTGGCCGCGATCTGGGAATCTTCCCCGATGATCGGGCGGGCCTCGGCGTGTGGTGCCGGGATCGGGATGTCCGCCTCGCCGCGGGACATGGCAGCGAACTCACCCCAGTTTCCCTGCTCGCCGGTATCTCGCTTCCGCACCTTCGAGCTGAAACTGCTTGCCGTCCGGGCCTTCGTAGCCATCATGGGGTTCCTCCTCGCCGTCAACCCGTAACCCGGGCAGAGTTCTGCGTGCCGGGGTTCAGGGACTGTCGGACTCGAGCCCCGTACCGGGCAGATCAGCCTCGCCACGGCTGGCAAACGGGATCGCGGCCCGAAGCTCGTCAAATATCTGTCCGAGCTCGGTGCGGTGGTGGTACCCGTACAGCGCAACGAGGCTGATCGCGAGCAGGCCGACTAATACTGTGCGGGCGCGCGAGAAGCGGGACTGAGGGTTCCTGCTGCTCATGTCCGCCCCAGTGGGCGACAGCTGCGCCTCGTGGGACGCGCCCTCACTTGTTCAGGTAGTCCTCATCCGCATCGGCCTCGAAATACTCGGCGAGCTCGGGGTGCTTCTCTTCGTATGAGGTCCTGGTCATTTCGTCGAGGCGGTGCTTTTCCTCGAGCGCTGTGGTGCCGTGCTTCTCGGCGAGGGTCCTGGCGATCACGGGACGCATCCTGGCCCGCCAGTCTGCCCGCGCTTCTTGGTCCCGGCGGTACTCGGCGAACTCGGGCAATGTTTTCCCTGTCGTCCTCCTGAGGTTGATGGCGTCGCCCATGCCACGGGCCCAGGCGGTCTCCGCGTCCCGTTCGGTGGAGATCACCTCCCGCACCTTCCCGGCATCGCCCAGGTCCTCCTCGAACCGCAGCGGCTTCCCATCCTTCGACGCGGCGGCCGCGAGCTTCTCCGCCCGCTTTCGTGCCCGCTTCTCCGCTGGGGTCAGCGTCGCCCACGCCTCCCGCCGCTCCCGATCCCGCTGAGCCGCGAGCTCATCCGGCGTGTACATCTTCGTCGGCAGCGACGTCGCGTCACCCACGGGCGCCGAGGGGTAGCAGGTGGTGCAGGCGCGGTGGCCAGCAGCCGTGACGATCGCATCCTCATCGGCGCCGGAATAGTCAGTCAGCCACGCGTACTGAGTCGTGGGCCGGCACGTCGAACAGCCCATGCTCGAATGCACGTGACCGTTGCCGTTCGCGACAAGGAATGCGCGGTTCCAGCCGCCACGGATCCGGAACGCCTCCTCGAGCCCGTCGACCTTCTCCCGGGTCCGATCCACCTCCGCCTGGGCAGCCTCAACATCACGCAGGGGCCCGCGGATCTGCAACCCGGTCGCCTCAGATGCGGCACCGCCATCGGCGAGGATCACCCAGTCGCGGGCCGCCGTGAGCACCTGCTCATCAGTCCTAGCCCAGCCTTCACCTGGGCTGCGCCGATCCCCGACGGCCCGGTGCAGCTCGTCGAAACGACTGCGAAGGCGAGACCGGGTAGTTGCGAGAGCCTGGTCGACCTCCGCGGCATGCTCATCGAACTCGACTGGATCAGCAGAGCGCACATCGAACCCGAACCGCTCCACCAGAGCCACGTCATCGGAGCTGTGCTCACCGAGGCGTGGACTCACTTCGACGTCCACTTCCTGGCGCGCCACGGAGCCGAACTCCCCTGCATTGCCCGCCTCACCGGTGTCCCTCTTACGCGTGATGCCGCCCATCGCCTGCCTCCTCGAGACGCTCCTGTACCCGAGGAAGTGGGCGCCCCGTAGCCGTCGCGGGACGAGCGGAATCAGTCAACCGTGCGCACGTCGAAGACCACCTTGCTGAAGTCCGCGCCGGGGAACTCTGTTTCGAGCAGGTCCCGCACCATCGCCGGAGCGCCATCGATGTTCTCGACCTGCGTCACGAGGTCTTCGTTGCCGAGGGCGTACAGCTCCCAGCCCCCACTCCATCGCCGAGCATCAACGCGGACCGTCAGTCCAAGCAGCAATTTCGCCAGACGTTCAGCCCTTTCCACCTCAACAGCTTCCGCGCTCACCCCATCGAAGTCTTCGCCTGACTCCCGCTCGATCGCCATCACATAACGCTGCAGCGCAGAAGCCGCGAGTGGTCGCAAGTACGGCTCGATCGACTCGGGAAACCGTGACTCTCCCGGTGCAAGCCGCGACCCTACGCTCATGAGCTCGCGCCCCAGGGTCTCGGTGTACGGCCACTCCGCCACGGAGCCCTTGGCGATGTTTTCCACCGCATGAATGTACTCAGGCGCCAATCCGTCGGACGGAGTGGACGTCAGGTCGTCGGCGCAAGAGCTCAGGGCGAGGCGGATGGTCTCGACCTCGGCATCGTCCAGTGCGGGGGCGTTCATCGGGGGTCCCTTCGTCGATTTCGACCAGCATGCCGGACGGGCCCGACAGCCCACCCCGGTGAGGACATGTCGCCCCTCGGAGTCAGTCCCGGATGCAAGCATTCACGACGTGGCACCGGACCCACGCGACCGCCGTATTCTCGTCTCGACACCCACCAGCGAAGGCGGGAGGCAGCAGGATGAAGTTCACCGACGAGCAGCGCGCTGCCGTCGCCGCTGACGCGGCCACTCGGTACCGGGCTGGCGAGACGTGGGCCATGATCGCTGAGAGCTACGGACTGACATCCACCTACGTTCGTCGGTTAACGGTCGCCCGCCATGACATCCGCTTCCGCCGCTGGGGTCAGCAACCGCTCGCGGACGTCGACGAGGTAGCCAGGCGAAGGGACGACGGGCAGACCCTCGATCAGATCGCCGAAGATCTCGGTTGCTCCCGCCAGGCAATCCGCACCGCCCGCGAGACCGCGCAGTCCGCCCCAGTGACCCGCTACCCGCGTCTGTCTCAGCGTCGAGATCACACCGCGGACGAGATCGCTGAACTGCGCGGACTCTACGAGGCGTGCCCACAGGCACCGCGCAACCGCGAAGGATCGCGAGCAGTCCGCGGCGCCGAAGGGCGAGCCCTGGCAGAGGCGTGCCGAACTGTCGTCGACGATGGCGTGCCGATGGAGACGCTCTCGGTCGCGCTCGGTCGCGGGGCAACGTGGCTGCACTGGCTCCTCGGATGCCACGACCTGCGACCCGAGACTCGGCCGGTGCAGACCACCTCTCGGCGCACGAGACGTGCGGCGGTCGAGTAGCCGCTCCCGGGATGGGCACTTCCTCCCTCGGAACAACACTCAGGGTTCGCTTCACGGTTCGAACCGGGGAACGATGCTCGCTCTTCCAAAGTGGCACGAGCTTTCGCCCGTCGGGCGACTGCTGGTTCCGCAACTGGTCATCGTGTGCTGTATGGTCAGTGCATGCTGACTAAAGCTTCGCGCCTTGAGGTCATGAACCGTCTCGGCCGCGCCATGGCCGACCCCACCCGGTCCCGCATCCTGCTATCGCTCCTCGACCATCCCGGCTATCCAGCCGTCCTGGCGGAGGACCTGTCGCTGACCCGTACCAACGTGTCCAATCACCTCTCCTGCCTGCGCGGCTGCGGCATCGTGGTCGCGTCCCCCGAGGGTCGACGCACACGCTACGAGATCGCCGACGCGCACCTGACCAAGGCGCTCTCGGTCCTGGTCGATACAGTGCTGGCGGTTGATGACGGCCTTCCGTGCACGGACGAGGACTGTGATGTCCCGCTGTGCTGCGACGCCTCCGTTGAGGTGCGCTCCGAGGCGGGTACGCGATGAGCGACGAGTGCTGCGGCCCCGAGAGGCCCGCAATCCCCGTGGTGGAGGATGCATGCTGCGGAAGCAGCGGTCCGACAGATCCGTCGGAGAAGCTCGAGCTAGAAGAGCTGACACCGTGGTGGCGCGATCGCGCACTGCTACTGCCGGTCGCATCCGGTGCCTTGTGGGCAGTGGGGCTCTTGATCGGTTGGGCGGGGCTCGACGCAATCGGTCTCGCGGCCCACGTTCTCGCCCTGCTGGCTGGGGCCTGGACCTTCGTCCCCGGTACTTTGCGTCGCCTTGTGCAGGGCCGTGGACGTGGTCGGCTTGGCGTCGGTCTGTTGATGACCATTGCCGCGCTCGGTGCGGTGCTGCTGGGACATATCGGTGAAGCCGCCGCCTTGGCGTTCCTGTTCTCCCTCGCAGAGGCGCTCGAGGACCGGTCGATGGATCGTGCGAAGCAGGGCCTGCGGGCACTGCTCGCCCTCATCCCCGAGACTGCCCGCGTCTCACGCCCGGAAGGGACTCAGACCATCGCGGCTGCGGATGTCCGCACCGACGATGTGCTCCTGCTCGGCGCGGGAGACAAGGTCGCCACGGACGGGGTCATCGTCTCTGGACGCTCCTGGATGGATACCTCCGCGATCACGGGCGAGTCGATACCGGTCGAGGTCGGTCCTGGGGATGAGGTGCATGCAGGTTCGGTCAACGGCTCGGGCTCGCTATCGCTGCGTGCTACTGCTGACGGTCGAGACAACTCGCTGACCCAGATCGTGCGCCTGGTCGAGCAGGCTCACGCCGCCAAGGGCGAACGCGCACGCCTCGCTGATCGCATCGCCCGTCCCCTCGTCCCCGTGGTGCTGATCGTCGCCGCACTGGTCGCACTGATCGGCGTCCTCACCGGAGAACCGGCGATCTGGATCGAGCGCGCCCTGGTGGTGCTCGTCGCCGCGTCGCCCTGCGCGATGGCCATCGCTGTGCCGGTGACCGTGATCTCCTCGATCGGCTCCGCGAGCAAGCTCGGCGTCGTCATCAAGTCCGGCGCCGCCTTCGAGCAGCTAGGAACTATCCGCACTGTCGCTCTGGACAAGACCGGGACACTCACGCGCAACGAACCCCGCGTCGTGGACGTCGCCACAAGCGAAGGCCGCAGCCGTGAGGACGTCCTCGCAGCGGCCGCTGCTCTCGAATCCGCCAGCACCCACCCCCTCGCCGCCGCCATCCTCGCCGCGACACAGACCACGGTGGACGCCGACGAGGTCCAGGAAACCCCTGGACACGGCATCACCGGCACCATCGATGGCCGGCTGATGCGCGTAGGAAGTCCCCGCTGGATCTCCCCCGGCCAGCTCGAGAACCGTACCCACGAGATGGCGTCACGGGGAATGAGCGTCGTCATGATCGAAGAGGACGGCCGGGTGATCGGCGCTGTCGGCATCCGCGACGAGCTCCGCCCGGAGGCTGCCGCGACGGTAGCAGCGCTGCACGCCCAGGGCATCCGCACGGTCATGCTCACCGGTGACAACGCCCTGACCGCTCGTGCGATCGCGGCAGAGGCCGGTATCGAGGAGGTCCATGCCGAGCAGCTGCCCGCCGACAAGGCCGTCCACGTCCGTCGCCTCTCGGAGCAGGCCCCGACCGCGATGATCGGAGACGGCATCAACGATGCGCCGGCCCTCGCGTCAGCGACCGTGGGCATCGCGATGGGAGCGACCGGCACGGCAGCCGCTGTGGAGTCGGCCGACGTCGCCTTCACCGGCACCGATCTGCGACAGATTCCTGCCGCTCTGGCACATGCTCGCCGGGGCCGCCGCATCATGACCGGAAACATCGCCCTCGCGCTGGCGATCATCGTGGTGCTGTTCCCGCTGGCGCTGTTCGGGGTGCTGGGCCTGGCCGCGGTGGTGCTCGTGCACGAGGTCGCCGAGGTTGTGGTGATCGCCAACGGCATGCGGGCCGCACGCACTCAAGCGGTGGGCGCGCAGGAGCCGTCCAGGCCGATCCGGCAGGATCTGCGTGAAACATCAAGCGTAGGAGGACCCGCCGCATGAGCAGGAGCATGAAATTCACCCTGGGGCTGATCGCAGCAGCTGCGCTGGTCCTCGCCGGGTTCGTCATCTTCCTCGACCCCAAGGAGAAGCAGACGGAACCGGCTGAGGCGTCGGGTTCCACCTCAGCCCAGCTCGTGCGCGAAGACAGTCCTCGGTTGTCCGACGGCGGCGACGTCGTCTTCGTGGAGTACCTCGACTTCGAATGCGAGGCCTGCCTGGCGTTGTACCCCTCGATCGAGGAGATCCGCGCCGAGTATGGCGACCAGGTGACCTTCGTGGTCCGCTACCTGCCTTTGCACGGAAACTCCGTCGAAGCCGCCAAGGCGGCAGAGGCCGCCGGCGCGCAGGGCGAGTTCGAAGCCATGTACAAGGCGCTGTTCGACAACGCGGACCAGTGGAGTCATCAGGAGACCTCCCAGCGAGAGGCATTCTTCGGGTACGCCGAAGAGCTCGGACTCGACATGGAACGCTTCGAGCAGGTCTACGACGATCCGGTCACCCTCGAGCGCATCGAGCAGAGCGCTGCGGACGCCGAGGCGCTCGGTGTGACGAGCACTCCTACTTTCTTCGTCGACGGGGAGCGCCTGGAGCCCACCCGCGTCGAGGACCTCACGGACCCTCTCGATGCCGCACTTGAAGGCTGACGGCCCGGCCGCCGGGACGCCTCGGGAGTCGAGGAAGCCGCGCGGTCTGGGGATGCTCTTCACCGTCACCGGCACAATCGGCCTGGTCATGGCTGTTGTGCTGCTGGTCGAGAAGATCGCTCTGATCGAGGATCCCAGCTACGTCCCCTCGTGCAGCCTCAATCCAGTGCTTTCCTGCGGCTCCGTGATGAACACCCCGCAGGCTTCAGCTTTCGGCATCCCGAATCCGATTCTCGGCATCGCCGGCTTCGCGGCCGTTCTCGCGCTCGGAGTCACGTTCCTCGCCGGGGCCCGTGTGGCGCGCTGGATGAGTGTGCTCATCCAGGCGGGCGTGACCTTCGCGGTGCTCTTCGTGCAGTTGCTGATCGGGCAGAGCCTGTACGAGATCGGGGCACTGTGCCCCTACTGCATGGTCGTGTGGGCAGTGACCATCCCGCTGTTCTTGTTCACCACCCTGCACCATCTCCGCGCCGTAGCAGACAGCTCCACCCCGGCCGTGCGGCGAGCAACCGATCTCGCGATCGAGTTCCGCGTCCCAGTGCTTGTGGCCTGGTATCTCGTGATCCTGACCCTCATCGCCGTGAGGTTCTGGGACTACTGGTCCACGCTGATCTAGGCCCGGACGAGCTCACCTCCGGCCCCTCCCCTGTCCCCCCTCGAACATCTTGAAGGAGCGAGCACATGCGCGCCCACTCCCGGCGACGGATTCTGTACGCCACCGGTTTCTTGGCCGCTACCGGTCTGTTCACTGCCTGCGGCAGCGCTGACACCGGGGATCGCTACGACTCCGAGGACGCCGGATACGTCTCCGGCAACGGCGTGACCACAGAGATCGCTCCCGCCGATCGCACAGAACCCGTCGAGTTCACCGGGACCAGCTACGACGGCGAACCCTTCGACTCCACAGACCACTGGGGAGCGATGCTGGTGGTCAACGTCTGGTACGCCTCCTGCCCGCCCTGCCGGGTGGAGGCCCCGGATCTGCAAGCGATCCACGAGGAGTACGCCGACCAGGGCGTCTCGTTCATCGGGATCAACGTCCGTGACCCGGCAGGACCCGCCGCGGCCTTCGAGGAGTCCTACGGCATCACCTACCCGTCGCTGCCGGACTCGGACGCAGAGATCATGTACCAGCTGCGCGGTCAAGTCGCACCCAACGCGGTACCCACCACGCTCGTCCTCGACCAGGACGGCCGAGTCGCAGGCCGGATCTCCGGAGCGATCGACCCCTCCATCCTCAGATCGATGCTCGACGCCGTTCTCGCCGAAGGAGCCGCGTGAGCATCACCGGCCTCGCAGAGACCTTCCAGTCGATCGCCCTGTCCGGGTCCCTTCTGCTGGCCATCACCGTCGCCGCGATCGCAGGCCTGATCGCGTTCCTCTCACCATGCGTGCTGCCCATCGTGCCGGGCTACCTCGGTTACGTCTCTGGGCTCGCAGGACAAGGGCTGAAGACCACCAAGTCAACCGGGCAAGCGCCTGGGAGCACTGGGAAGGCGCGACGGTCGGCGACCCTATTCCGTGAGGGAACTGGGAGAATGATGGGGGAAGCTTGCTGTTCGTCGCGGGCTTCGCGGTGGTATTCATGGCGCTGGGCGGATTTGCTGGCGCGATGGGATATCTCCTCCAGGCGCACGCAGTATGGATCAATCGAGTCGCGGGCCTCATCGTCGTGTTCATGGGACTCATTTTCATGGGCGTGTTCCCTCGATTGACAGGAAATATCCAGGTGTCCAGGAAACGCCCTGACGCTGGCCTTCTCGGAGCTCCATTGATGGGCTTCGTCTTCGGGCTGAGCTGGACCCCCTGCATCGGACCCACCTACGCCGCGATCATCGCGCTGTCCCTCGACGCCGGCGCCGACGGAGGATCTGCGCCCCGGGGCGCGATCCTGGCACTGGCGTACTCGCTCGGATTGGGCATCCCTTTCGTCCTCAGCGCCCTGCTGCTCGACAGAGCGATGGGAATGAGCAGGGCACTCGCGCGACATCGCCGACTCATCGGAGTCCTATCCGGGGCATTGCTCATCGCGATCGGCGTGCTGCTGCTCACGGGAATGTGGGCCTCATGGATGGATCAGCTGCAAGGATCCATCGCCACGTTCCAACCCGTCGTGTGAACCTCACGCAAGAGCCCTCCCCTGCCGACTCGCTCCCATGCGACCGACGAGGCACCGCCGGCTCCACCGGGATACGTGACCTCGGCCCCATTGCGACATCGGAGTTTGGTAAAGAGAGGGTCTGACCCCGGGGCCCGTGGGGGGAGAGTGTTCAAGAGAAGGAGAAATCGTCGGTCGGGGTCGCTCATGACGCTATGGCGAGGCCGTTTCGGTCGGTACGTTGGTTCCACCGGTGACGAGGTGCAAGATTCCCTCCCGACGTTAACTCTGCTGTCGACGTTGCCGCGACCAAATGCCAGACGACCCCGTGGATACACGCGGGGATATTCACGGAGAACATTCATGGCCACGAGCAATTCCCATCGCGCGGCCGGCCGCGCAATCACCCCCCTTCGCCACAGTGGACGCGCCCTGCGCGGCACCGGAGGCGCCGCCGTCCTCGGCACCGTCCTCCTCGGATCCGCCTTCGCCGGTGGTGCAGCACAGGCAGCACCCGCCGCCCCGGCAACCGCACCGTCCACGGCCACGCAGGCCGCTGCACCTGCTGCTCCGGCGCCGGCGCAGGCTCTGTCCTCCTCCGAGAAGCTTCGCTGGGGATCCCAGGGAGCCTCGGTCGAGCAGCTCCAGTCCGCACTGAATGATGAGGGTTCCTCACTGACCGTCGACGGAAAGTTCGGCCCGCGCACCCATGGCGCGGTGAAGGACTACCAGCAGGCCAAGGGCCTGCAGGTCGATGGCGTCGTGGGCCCTGAGACACGCGGCTCCCTGAACGGTTCGGCTGCAGGCGGTGGCGGTGGCGGTGCGTCAGCTCCTGCGCCCGCATCCTCCACGAGCAGCTCGGGGCAGGCGATCGTCGACGCCGCGCGCAGCCAGGTTGGCGTCACGTACTCGTGGGGCACCTCCAAGCCGGGCGTTAGCTTCGACTGCTCCGGTCTGAGCTCGTACGCGTACGCACAGGCCGGTATCGACCTGCCCCGTACCTCGTCGCAGCAGGAGGCGGCCGGCACCACGATCTCGAAGTCGCAGGCCCAGCCCGGCGACCTCGTGGTGTGGCCCGGCCACCTCGGCATCTACGCGGGTGGCGACACGGTCATCGACGCCGGCAACAGCGCTGGCTCCGTCAAGGAACGGACCATCTGGGGCAACCCCACCTTCGTCTCCTTCCGCTGAGTCCAGCGACGACCCGCGGCGCGCACTCCACCATCGAGTGGGGTGCGCGCCGTTTCGTCACCTCGCGGCCAGGAGACGTGCGGATCCGTGGGTGCTAGGTGTGCAAGAGACGTTCGGATTCCCCTCGATGCACGGACGGGCTCTCCAGCTGGATCGTGGCGTGCTCGAACGCTATCGGGAAGTGCGTCCTGACGCAGACATGGACCTCTTCGAGGATCCGCAGGGCGTGGGCCGATTCGAAGCACTCCTCCCCGACGACGACGTGCGCCGAGATGATCGGCAGATTGCTCCCGATCGCTGAGGCGTGCAGGTCGTGGACGTCCTGGACGTGGTCGAGCGCGAGGATGTGCTCGCGCACCTGATCGAGATCCACTCCCTTCGGGGTGTACTCCATGAGGATCCGCAGCGTCTCGGCCAAGATCCGGAACGCCCGAGGCACGATCAGCGCGGCAATGAATAGACCGGCCAGTGCATCGGCCTGCTGAAATCCGGTCAGCTGGATGACGATCGCGGCCGTGATCACGCCGAGCGAACCGAGAGCGTCATTGAGCACCTCGAGGAACGCGGCACGCATGTTGAGGCTCGAGTTCTTGCCTCCGGCCAGGATGAGGATCGCGGTGACGTTCGCGACCAGCCCGATCACACCGAAGATGAGCAGCTCTCCCGAGGGGACGTCCGGGGGGTCTGTCAGTCGCGAGATGCCCTCGACGGCGGTGTAGGTGCCGACCACGATCAGGAGCGTGGCCTGGGCCAAGGCTGCCAGTACCTCGACGCGAGCGAATCCCCAGGTTCGGCTGCTGTTGGCTGGGCGCAGCATCATGGTCGCCGCGATCAGCGCGACCAGCAGCCCGGAGGCGTCGACAAGGGCATGCGCCGTGTCCGTGAGCAGAGCAAGACTGCCGGTGACGACGCTCCCGATCGCTTGCGCGAGCACGATGACGGTGGTGATGGCGAACGCGATGGCCAGTCGCGTCCGGGCGGTGCTCCGTCCGCTGCCACCGTGCGAATGGTCGTGTCCTGAGTTCATCAGAGGTCCCCGTCCTCGAGGTTCTCGTGATCGCGGTGGTTCTTCAGGGACAGGGTGGTCCCGGAGATGTCGAGCAGGTCGTCCGCCGCCTCGAGCAGGTCGCTCAGTCGGCGCAGATCGGTGAGGGCGAACCAGGAGGCGCGGCCTTCGGTGCGTGCGGTGACCAGGCCGCAGTCGCGCAGGCACGCGAGATGCTTGCTGACGGTCGACTGGGCAAGGTGCATGTGTTCGACAAGCTCGCGGACTCGGTGCTCACCGGTCGAGAGATGCTGGAGAAGAGCCAAGCGTGTGGGTTCGGCGAGAGCGTGGAAGAGCGCGGCATGACTGTCTGCCACCTCGAACTGGGGCTCGGCCGGGATCGCATCAATCGTCATGTGGCGATGATATCGCCGTATGGGGTTCTGTAAAGGGGGTGTGGCGGGGCGAGTCGATCCTGGGAGAAGAGCGAAGAGTTTGCTCGTGGCACGCCGCTACACTCGATGCGCCCCAGTCACGGAGACACACCCGCCCGCACGAGGGCCACCCGAGGAGGAGAAGTTCATGACGGCGGACACGACGGCTGCTCGCGCAACCACCGGGGCTGCGGTGCGGATCATCTTGACCAGCCTGGCCGGGCTGCTCACCGCCGTGCTGATGCCGCTGGCGATCCCAGCACTGTTGCCCGCAGCGTCAGCACACGACACCTTGACCTCTTCGAACCCGGCAGCAGGCGAAAGCCTCAAGCAGGCGCCCGAGGCGCTTGAGCTTACCTACAGCGACGAGGTCCTCAACCTCTCCCCGGCCGTGCGACTGACCACCTCCGCCGGCGAGGAGATCTTCACCGAGACGCCCACCGTGTCCGGCAACACGGCCACGATCGACCTGCCGCCGCTGCCCGCCGATGACTATCAGGTCCTATGGCGTGTCGTCTCCTCCGACGGCCACCCGATCGAGGGCACAGTCGACTTCACCGTCACAGTCGGTGCCGAGACCACGGCCTCGGCCGCAGCAGACTCCGGAGCGGAGGAGCCGACGGAGAGCGAGGAGCCGACCGCCGGGACGGACGAACCGAGCACGGAAGCCACCGCTGCCGAACAGGCAGATGCCCCGCAGAGCGAGGGCGGCTTACCCCTCGGCATGCTCCTCGGCGGCGTCGCCCTGCTCCTGCTGCTCGCCGCCATCGGCGCGATCATCGTTCGTATGCGCCGCAGTTCCGGGAACAACACCGACTGACCATCACGAACCCGATCACGACGGCACGTGACGCACGCCGGGGCGAGCAACAGAACCGGCTCAGTGCCGCGCTGAGGCGGAACGACGTACGGTGAGTCCTTCGCTGCTCCGCCGCGACCGCGAGATGACCGCGCCGTGCAGGACTGCCAGCACCAGGACCAGCGCAAGCAGGACCCAGCCACCTAGTCTTTGATCCCCGAGCGCATCGGCGCCCCAGGTCCGCCCCATGACCGCGAACCAGTCGGGCTCCACGACCGGGAGCGCCAGCGCGAACAGCAGCGCCACGCCAGCAAGAACCCCGGTCCCCACAGCCAGGGCCACCCAGCGCTCCGCCCGAGCAACCGTGCCACCACCCAGCGCCCTGCCCTGGATCGGCAGCGCCACAGCAGCACCGGCCACCACAGCGGCAGCAAGTACGATCAGTCGGCCCGGCGCGGTCTGCAGGCCCGCACCGAGAGCCGGGGTCAGGTAGATCGCCGCAAATCCCACCGCGCCGAGCAGCGCCAACACCACCGGATGCACGATCCACTGACCCGCACGGGAGCGAGGCTTCCAGTCGACGAGCTCGCGCAGCCCCGCAGAACCATCCGACCGAGGAGCGATCCGCTCCCGCACAAGGTCACCGAAACGACCGGCGACCAGCAGAGGCACTGCCACCAGAGCAAGCAGCGCGTGCTGGCCCAGGTGCACGGAGAACTGCACCGGCGCATACACCCCCGGTGCTCCGCTCGTCACCCAGACGATGACCGCGCACCCCGCGACCCACGCCGATGTCCTGCCCACGGGCCAGCGTCGCCCGCCCCTGCCCGTCACCGGGCGAAGCACCCTCACCCAGAGGTAGATGACCGCGAGACCGAGGGCGAGCGCCATCCCCGCGACGTCCACACGCCAGGTCGTCAGCAGCGTCGTCAGCTCAGGCGGAGCAGGCAGGGGGTAGTCGGTCAGCGCCTCAGCCGTCGAGGCGACCGGTTCGGGCTCGTCCGGCACCGGAGGCGCCGTGTTCGACAGCGCGGCAGCGATCCCGGTCGCCGCCGCGATCAGGAAGACTTCCCCCGCGGCGAGCCACAGAAAGTCTCTCCGGCGATCCGACGTGCGCAACCGGACCAGCACCCGTCGGCGCTGGCACCAGCCCGCACCACCCAGAAGCACCAGCAGCACCATCTTCAGCACGAGCATCCACCCGTACGCCGTGGTCACAAGATCCAGAGGCGCGGAGAGCCGAACCAAGGCAGAGGCGATACCGCTGGCGGCCAACGCCCCATAACAAGCAAGCGCCAGGACGCTGAACCGTTCGGCGGCATCCCCCAGACGTGCCCCGAGCCGGCCCGCAACCAGCACGAGCAGCGCCAGCCCACCCAGCCACACTCCGGCAGCCACAAGGTGCACGATCATCGCGCTCGTGGCCGCCTCATGAGAGGTCTGACCCGAGGCGTGCCCCGTCATCGACTTCGTCACCAACGCCGCGAACACCAGACTCAGCGCGACCAGGAGCCCCGTTCGGGACCTCACGACGATCAGCATCGTCGAGGCGGCAGCGACGAACACCGCCCC